>CAIMCD010000046.1 GCA_903839405.1 uncultured Chlorobiaceae bacterium | reverse complement strand
GTGACCTCGGTGGCGAGTTCCGGGGTTTTGCAAAGGGTTAAAAAATCGGTTTTTTCTCTCACGGCGCGATACTCCGGCAAATAACGACCAGCCTGACGCATAACCCAGATTGGCGTCCTGGAACATGGCTGACGCTTTAATGCCCGGAGAAAAAGATCATTTTTGAGCATGCAATGCAATAATTTGATGGGTTGACAAAACAAGATGCCCGTCATGGGGATCCGCTAATTCCCGGCTGAGAGCAAAGTAAAAGTGCAAACTTACGTTTTTTTAGCCTTTTTTGAAAACTTTCCGGAATATGAGTATGAGCTATTCTCTCAGGAAAGCGATAAAGGCTTTTTTCAGCTTACCATATGCCGCTTGATGCCGAGCTGCTTCGCCGTGTAGCCAAGGGCAAGACCAACCATTTCAGAGAGATGAAAGACCGGAATCGAGCTCTCGATCTGCGCCTGCTTGAGCGCCTTCGACTGGTAACCGTCAAGCACCGTATGGCAGAGCGGGCAGGGGGTTACAATAAAATCGGCCTTGGCCTCAATCGCTTCTGCCAGTGCCTCGCCGGCCACATTGAGCGACTCCTCTTCGGCCACCAGGAGGGTATGAAATCCGCAGCAACGGTTTTTATGTTCAAACGGAATGGTCTTTCCGCCCAGCGCCTCAATCAGTTGGTCGAGCGAGCTTGGTTCAAGCGGATTGTCATGACCAAGCACCTTTGAGGGGCGAAGGATGTGGCAACCATAAAAGGGAGCAATCCGGTATTTTGTAAGCGGCACCGTTACCTTTTTGCGGATGGTATCGAGGCCGACATCATCAACCAGCACCCAGAGCAGATGGCGGACTTCAGAGGTGCCACGGTACTCCAGCCCCTCCTTTTTCAAAAGCTCATTGACCTCTTTTTTCAGTTCGGGTGATTCATCAAGCTTTTTCTTGGCCGTCCGGATGGTCATCAAGCAGGTATTGCAGGATACCACCAGGTCGAGCCCCATTTTTTCGGCCAGCGCGATGTTGCGCCCGTTGACCAGCGCAAAATGTTTGGGGCTGACATAGTCGAGGTTACTCCCGCCGCAACAGGTTGTTTCATGCAGCTTGACAAGTTCAAGACCCAGATCCTTCTGCCAGAGGTCGATCGAGCGATCAACCTCTTTGGTCATCGACTCATTGATACAGCTCAGGTAATATGCATATCGCTTCATCCGGATGTTCTCCCTGATTATTTTTTATGGGACTTCTGATCCTCTTTAACATGCTCGCTCATCTCCCGGAACATCGTCCTGAAGATCTTTATCCCCTTGGATGACTTGACCAGTGGTGGTGGTGGCGGTGTACGGCGTTTCATGATCATTTTCACGGCCATCGGCAAAAGATTCTTGAGGGTCCAGACAATGCCGTTGGTGCGTATCGGCAGGGTGGCCTCAACCAGTTTGCCTTTCTTTTCAATATCCTCCATAAAGGCTTCGGCATGTTTGGCACCGCTGGTGTCTTTCGCGCCCCGGCTGGCGATGGCATCTTCGCGAATGCCATGAATGGCCTCCATGATCGGGATGCTTTTCACGCAGCTCTCCTGGCAGCGGTAACAGTGCGTACAATCCCAGACGCCATGATCCTTGACCAGTTCGCTGAGGCGGAGATCATGAATGGAGTCCCGGCTGTCGACATTCATCCGGTAGGATTTCAAAAGCACGGCCGGTGAGACATACTCCTTGTTGGCCCGCAGAATGCTGCACTCCGAAACACAGGAGGCGCACAAAATACAGTCGGTCGCCTTGTCGTAGCGCTCGAACTCCTCTTCGGAGATCAGGAACTCCTTGCGGCCCATCTCGGCCTCCGGCATGGTGGAGTCGATCCAGTTGGAGTAGTGGGTCATCTTGCTGACCAGCGGGTCCATATCAACAATGAGATCCTTGATCATCGGCAAACTGCGCAGCGGCTCAACCTTGATGATGCCCGGCTCGCGGCACTTGGCAAGCTCATCCCAGACCTGGGCCGTACAGGCAAGCTTGGAGAGTCCGTTAACCCGCATGGCGCAGGAACCGCAAATCCCCGCCTGACAGAATGCCCTGAAGCTCAACGAGGCATCAACATGTTCCTTGATATAGTTCAGGGAGCGAAGGACCGTAATACCTCTCTCTACCGAAATGGTATAATCATCAAAATACGACTTGCTGTCGACCTGTGGATTGAAGCGGAAAACCCGGAAGGTAACATCCCTTTTTGGTTCTTGCTGCTGATCTATGGATACCGTCATATGCAGTGTGATTAATAAGTTCTTTCCTGGAGTTCATAGCGTCCCATCGTTACCGGCTTTTCACCCGCGATGAGTTTGCGGTCAACAAGGGTTGCAAGGGTATGCTTGTGCCACGCTTCGTCATCCCTCTGCGGAAAATCAATCCGGGTATGGGAACCACGGCTCTCCTCACGGGCCAGAGCACCAACAGCAACGGTTTCAGCCAAGTCAAGCATGTTTTTCAGCTCAAGCACCTGCATCAAGTTGGTGTTGAAAACATCACTGGTATCCGTAACGCGGACTTTTGTGAAGCGCTCCTGAAGTTCTGAAATGTCCTCTATCCCCTTTTTCAGCAGGGAGGACTCCCGGTAAATACCAACATTGATCGCAAGCGTCTGACCAAGCTCCTCACGCAATGCACCATAGCGCTCATAGTGGCCGGAGCGCTGCATTTTGCTACGGAGTTCGTCCATACACTCCTTGACCTCGGATTCCGGAATCATGCCCGGCTGGAATTTCCCGGCCTCTTCAGCCGCCGTATGACCGGCAATACGGCCAAAGACAAGAATATCCAGCAGGGAATTTCCGCCAAGGCGGTTTGCCCCGTGCACCGAAACACAGGCACACTCACCAGCCGCATAGACCCCGTCCATAACGGTACGCCCGAAGTTATCGGTATCAATCCCCCCCATCGAGTAGTGGGCCGTCGGGCGGACCGGAATCGGCTCATTGATCGGATCAACCCCCTCAAAGTTCAGCGACATCTCGCGTATCTGAGGCAAGCGTGAGAGAATAAGATCGGCTCCGAGATGCCGCAGATCGAGATGGACATATTTTCCGGCTGGGCTGTCAAAGCCGCGCCCCTGAAGAATTTCCGTTTCAATTGAACGTGAGACCAGATCCCTCGGCCCAAGCTCCATCTTTTCAGGCGCATAGCGCGACATAAAGCGCTCGCCATCTTTATTGACCAGGTAGCCGCCCTCACCCCTGGCGCCTTCGGTAACGAGCAAACCGCTCTTTCTCAATCCGGTGGGATGGAACTGGACAAACTCCATATCTTTCATCGGGATACCTGCCCGGTAGGCAATCGCCTGACCGTCACCGGTATTGCCGGCGGCATTGCTGGATCGGTTCCAGTACATTTTTGCATAGCCACCGGTCGCAAAAATCACGGTTTTGGCCGTAAAGGCCTCAACCTTGCCGGTTTTCATGTTCATGGCAATCAGCCCCCGTGAGCGGCTGCCATTGAGCGAAAGGTTGAGGGCGAAATATTCATTAAAGAAGAGCACCCCTTTTTTCAAACACTGTTCGTAGAGGGTCTGCAGGATGGTGTGACCGGTTTTATCGGCACAGTAACAACATCTCGGACGGCCTGCTCCACCAAACGGCCTCTGGGCAATGGTGTTGTCCTCCATCCTTGACCAGGGTGTGCCAATATTTTCCAGTTCACGGATAATCTTGGGAGCCTCGGAGCAGAGCACATCAACCGCATCCTGATCAGCCAGATAATCGCTGCCCTTGATGGTATCGAAAATATGCATCTCAACCGTATCATCCTTGGCCTTGTTGCCAAGCGCGGCATTGGCTCCGCCCTGGGCGGCAGAGGTGTGTGAACGGTTCGGATAGACCTTGGAGAGCACGGCAATATTGAGTGCGGGATTGGTTTTCATGGCCTCCATGGCCGCATAGAGCCCGGCCCCCCCGCCTCCGACAATAACGATATCAAATGGTTTCATACGCTCAAATCTCCTTATGAAGCGCTCAAGGAGGGCCTCATTGATTAAAAGGAAGGGCACTGCAGTTGGCAGCGCCCTGCTCGTTGAAATGGTCTTTTCTCGGTAGTACTGAGGAGCTGTCACAGAAGAAGCTGACGACAGGGAACCTCTGAAATCCCGACAACATCGGGAGTGTTCACTTGGGGGCTGCCAACAGAATAGGGCTCTGCAGGCAAACCAATCTCGACAATTGCCGCTTAGCGTCCGCTCGGGCTACAGGGCAACATGGTTATCATGAACCGGAAGCTCCTCAACCGCATGAAGCACATCGGTCATATTGAGCACGCCGACAACCGTATTGTTTTCCATCACGGTCAGGCGCCGGATATTGCTTCTCTTCATCAAGCGCAAGGCATACTTGATGCGGAGGGCGGGATTGACACTGATAACCGGCTTGCTCATGATCTGAAAGACCGGGGTATTCCAGGGATCGCGATGCACATCCTCACCCGGATCGATCACTTTTTCAAGAATATCCTTTTCGGTAACAATGCCGTAACAGTCATCTTCGTTACGGGGCTCAACAATCAGGCCGCTCTCTTTCGTCTGTTTCATGATCTGAAGCGCCTCGGCCACTGTACAGCTTCCTTTGATCATACGAAAATCTTTTTGCATCAGGGCAGATACCGGCAGCGTGCGCAGTGTGATAAGCTGGTCCATAATCATCGGGATTACTATTGGATTGAAAAAAAAGCAGAGAATACCCCCTTATTAATTATCAAAAAATAAATTAAAAGAGGAGCTGTGTGTTATCTGAAATCTTCTACTAAAGCGGGATAGCCGTTGCTTTCGTCCTAAGGATTGACGGAAAAATAATTTATAAAAAAAACCACAACAATTGCAAAAAGAGAGGGCTTAAAACAAAAAATTATGCAATACCGTGAGCTTTTTTATAGGCCGCCCAGTTCTGCTTCAACGCAAAAAAAGCAGTGAAATCAGCCTGAAGCAGGAAGGGATTGGAGGTTTTTTCGCGGAGGATGGTTGAAACCGGTACAACCCCGTAATCGTGACCGGGAAAAACCCTGGTCTCGTCACCGAGCACCATGAGCTTCTGGTGGAGCGAGTTGTATTCGTCACGAGCCTCGGCCTCACTGCTGGTGCCACCAACCTTTCCGGAAAAAAGGGTATCGCCGGTAAAGAGGGCGTCACCAATAGAAAGAGCAATAGAGTCAGGGGTATGACCCGGCGTATGCAAAATACACGCTTCAAGCGAGCCGAGCGGGAAAATGGCTCCATCCTCTACCCTGATACCGGTTCGGGGACAACGGTCAAGGTAGAGCAAGGGCGTAATGCCGGTAAGACGGTGGATCAGCTCATTGCCATTGGTATGATCATGATGGCCATGAGTGCAAAAAACAGAGCGGATAACAAAGCCGCGCTGGGCAGCAAAACGCACAATCATGCCAGGATTGTAGGATGGGTCGATAACAAGTGCATCACCAGAAGGTTCATCAGCCACAAGGTAACCAAAGTTCCTGTCGCCGCCCGTACGAAACTGTTCAACAATCATGCCATCGGCCCCTCCCGTCAGGCCATCTTTTCTACATTCATCAGAAAGGCTTTTGCCGGAAACTCCTGATCAATAACAATCGGATTTTTTTCAAGTTCAAGCATGATCGCCTCAGCCTTGTCATCATCAAGAATAGCAAAACAGAGCGATGAATAGGTTGCGGCCATCTCATCGGTCGGCCACCAGGCAGCCGACTGCAACCGCTTTTTCTCGCAGTTGCACCCCTTGATGGCAACATTGCTGAACATGTAGACCTGATACTTTTCAAAGAGGGCCCGCACTTTCGGGCGGCCCTCGTCATGACCCATAATAGCAAGAAATTTCATAATGCTTCAGCTTCCTCTACTGGTTATCTGGACTTCTTTTCAGCCATATAGTAAACAAGCGGCACAACCACAAGGGTAAGGATCGTCGAAAGCACACCGCCCCAAATCAGGGAGATGGCAAGGCCCTGGAAAATCGGGTCAAAGAGCATCACAATCGAACCAATCACAACCGCACCTGAAGTCAGAATAATCGGCCGTGTTCGAACCGCAGCCGACTCAATAACTGCTTGCTTCAATTCAGCCCCTTCGGCCCGGCGGATCTGGATGAAATCAATCAGCAGTACCGAGTTGCGTACCATAATACCGGCCAGGGCAATCATGCCGATCATGCTCGTGGCCGTAAAGAAGGCTCCATGCAGCATGTGACCGGGAATAATACCCACAAGGCTCAAAGGAATGGCAATCATCATAATCAGGGGAGTCTTGAAGGACTGGAACCACCCGATGATCAGAAGATAGATAATAACCAGCACCACAGCAAAGGCCGTACCGAGATCCCTGAAAACTTCAAAGGTAATCTGCCACTCTCCGTCCCACTTCATGGCCAGCTTCTCGTCCGAATTCGGGCTTGCGGTGTAGAGCGGATTGATCGCATAGCCGCCGGGCACCTTGAGTTGCTGGATTTTTTTATCCATATCGAGCATGGCATAGACCGGACTCTCCGTTGCTCCGGCAACATCGGCCGTCACATAGACAACGCGGCGCAAATCCTTGCGGTAGATGCTCTTCTCCTGAACTTTCTCCTCAACCTTCACCAGCTCCGAAACCGGAATCATCTCACCGGCACGCAGCCTGGTGGTCAAGCTTCCCATACCCTGTGACTGCACAAAGATGCCCGAAAGATCCTGCATGGAGCTTCTCGACTCCTGCGGTAGACGCACCTGGATGGTGACCGGCTCCAGCTCATTTGAGGTATGCATCACACCCACATCCATACCGGCAATCGACATGCGCAAGGTCTGGGCGATCTGCTCGGCCGTGACCCCGCGGAAGGCCGCACGCTCTTTGTTGACCACCAGATTGAAGACCTTCTGGTCATCTTCGACCATCCAGTCAACATCAACCACGCCGGGCGTAGCCTCAAAGACCTTTTTCACCTCTTTTGCAAGCGCAATCTGCTGCTCCTGTGAAGGGCCGTAAATTTCAGCCACAAGGGTCGAAAGCACGGGAGGGCCCGGAGGAATTTCCACAATTTTGGCATTGCCGTTATAACGTCGGGCGATCTCCTGTACTCCGGCTCTCACCTTTTTGGCAATATCATGGCTCTGTGCCTTGCGCTCATCCTTCGGCACCAGATTGACCTGAATGTCGCCCATATTATCCGCACGACGCAGATAGTAGTGGCGCACCAAGCCGTTAAAGTTGATCGGCGCATTGATACCGACATAGTACTGATAGCTCTTTACCTCAGGTACGGTCTTCAGGTAGGCGGAAATCTCCTTGGTCACCCTTGCCGTCTGCTCAAGCGCCGTACCTTCAGGCATGTCCAAAATCACCTGAAACTCATTCTTGTTATCAAACGGCAGCATCTTCATCTGAACCGCCTTCAGCGGCACCAAAGCAATTGCACCAACCAGCATCAGACCAACCACACCAAACGCCATCCACCGCTTGAAACTGCTCTCGATAAAGGGAGAGAGAATGGAGTTGAAGAGCTTGTAATAGCCGGTTTTGGTAATATCATACTCTTCGTGGTGACCCGCCTCGGTTTTCAGGAGACGGTACGAGAGCCAGGGCGTTGCAATAAGCGCAACAAGCAACGAGAAAATCATGGCCAGCGACGCGCCGATCGGCATCGGGCTCATGTAGGGGCCCATCAGGCCGGAAACAAAGACCATCGGCAGCACGGCCGCAATCACGGTGAAGGTTGCCAGAATGGTCGGGTTACCCACCTCATTGATGGCCGTAATGGCCGCCTGCAGTTTCGGCTGGCGCTTCATGGCAAAGTGACGGTGGATGTTCTCAGCAATAATGATCGAGTCATCAACCACAATACCGGTCACAAAGATAAGCGCAAAAAGGGTGACGCGGTTGAGCGAGTAATCAAGCAGGAAGTAGATCAACAGGGTCAAGGCAAAGGTGATCGGCACCGAGGCCAGCACCACAAGCGCCCCGCGCCAGCCGAGGAAAAAGCCCACAACAATCGTTACGGCAACAACCGCCATCAAGAGATGCTCCAGCAAGGTCGAGACCTTGTCGGTTGCCGTGGCCCCATAGTTACGGGTCTCGGTCACGGTTACACCGGCGGGAATCGAACTCTTCTTGAGATCGTTCACCCGTGCAATCACCTTGTCGGCAAGTTTGGAAGCATCACTCCCCTGCCGCTTGGCGACGGTGAGGGTTACAGCCGGATACTCTCCCTGAAGCGAGCCTTTCGGGGCTGCCGCAGCAAAACCAAAAAAGTTATAGTTATTAACCTCTTCAGGGCCGTCCACCACACTGGCAACATCGCGCAGATAGACCGGCCTGGCACCATAGATGCCCACAACAATATTACCAACATCTTCCGCGTTTTCAAGAAAGCGACCTGAACGGACAATGATCTGCTGGTTCATCTGCTTCAGATCACCGTCGGTCATCTGGCTGTTCGACATCTGCACCTGACGGGCAATCTGCAGCGGAGTCACATTGAACTGGAGGAGCTTCTCCTTCTGAAGCACAATCTTGACCTGACGCCGTAGTCCACCCTTGATATCAACATCGCCGATATCCTTGATTTTTTTCAGTTCATCGGCAACCTCTACGGCTGTTTTGCGGAGCTGGTAGGGATCCTTGGTGCTGCTCCAGAAGGTGAGGTTAAGCACCGGAACATCATCAATCGAGACCTTTTTCATCAGGGGGAACTGGACGCCGGCAGGCATCTTGTCCATATTTTTCATCAGGGTCGACCAGAGCTTGACCATGCTCTTTTCGGCATTCTCGCCAACCTTATAGCGAACCGTCACCACGGCCACGTCATGCATGGAGGTGGAGTAGACATAATCCACACCCGGAATTTCCGTCAGGGTACGCTCAACCGGTTTGGCAACCCGCGCCTCAACTTCGGCCGGAGTAGCTCCTGGGTAGGGAATATAGAGGTCAACCATCGGCACAACAATCTGCGGCTCCTCCTCCCTCGGCGTCATAAAGGTCGCCATAATACCCACAAGGAGGGATGCCACCATAAGAAGGGGCGTTATCTTTGAGTTGATAAACTGTTTAGCAAGTTTACCGGCAATACCTTCATTCATCGGCTTTGAACCTCCTCAGTCGTATGCTGACTCTTTTTTACAGTTACTCCATCCATAAGTTCCGGTGTATAGCTTCCCACCACCGACTCTCCTTTATCCAAGCCTCCAAGCACCACAACCTCATCATGCACCGTGCGGCCGATTCGGATCCAGCGCAATGAAAGCCGGTTATCGCGGCCCACAACGTAGAGGCCCACCATCTCCCCTCGCATGAAGAGAGCCGATTTTGGCACCAGCACCACCTCTCCGCCGTCACGAACCGGCACAATACTCTCCACGGTAATGGTCGGCGGCTGCATCACACTTCCGCTATGCTCCGGCTCATGATGGCTACACCCGGCCAGGAGCAGGGTAAGGGCCGCCGGAAAAAGAAAAAATTTGTTTCGAATAGTCATTCTTCTCGTGTTTATTCCACTGCAATGAGTAAAGTTTTCAAATGCCCTTACCGGGAGTACTCAAGCTCGCTTTTTGCTACACAGTAATCGTAGGTTGCCTGGTTCAGCCTCATTTTTGCATAGGTGTAGGCCTGCTCGCGCATCAGGAGTTCAAAGGTCATCGCCATGCCGGTTTTGAACTGGGAAGAGATATAATCAAGGCTGACGGTTGCCTCTTCCAGCGATTTGCGGGCAACGGCAATCCGGGCTTTGGCCGTATGCATCGAGCGGAGAGATTTTCTGACTTCAACCCCGGCGTTGCTCTTGGCTGCCTCATAATTGTACATCGCCTCATGCTCCCTTGCTTTAGCCTCTTGAATGTGGCCAGCGGTTGCATTGCCATCGTAAATGTTCCACTGCATATTCAAGCCAAGCGCCCAGCTTGAGCCACCATTAAAAACCGTAGCGCTGTGGAGATTGCTCTGCAGGAAAGCATTCAAACGGGGGCGCCCGGCCATGCGGGCCATCTCGCCCTGTTCGACGGCAACCTGACGGTAGGTTTCAAGTGCCTTGAGATCCGAGCGGGTTTCCGCAACCCGGCTCTCATCCTCACTCGGAAGCTCCTTATCCACAACCAGATCGCTGGTAGGAAGAATAGTCACCCCTGCGTCCAGATGCAGCAAAACATGAAGCGCGTCAAGCGCATTTTTTACCTCATCCTGAAAAATCAGCTTCTGTTCCTGAAGCTCCGCCAACCGTACACCCGTTGAGAGTTTGTCGGATTTGGTCAGCAACCCCGCACGAAAACCTTCCGAGGCTTCGCTGCTGTGGTGCTGCATCTTCTGAATGGATTGCTCAAGCGCTGCAATATTTTTTTTTGCTAACAAAAGGCCGTAATAGACTTTGCTGACCTGAAGGCGGATGCTCTCCTCGCTCCGGATTGCCATCTGCTCTTCGGCCCGCTTGGCCGTGGAAGCCATGCGTCGGCCAATTGCCGCATCTGCATTGTAGAGCGGCTGCATCACCTGGATGGAGGTATTGAAATCGTTGATAGCGTCGGGGTTGGTCATCTTTGCCGCCTGAAAATCACTGTCTACCAGACTCTTCTGCTGCAGCTTGAAGACCAGCGCTGCACCGGGATCGTTGGTGACCATAAGCGTTTCGGAGAGTGTGACTTTCGGCAGGTACGACTGGCGGCTCTGCACAACTCTTGCCTCGGCCTGCTCAATCCTGCTACGGGACGCCTTGACCAGAGAGTTGTTTTGGCGAGCCATCAAAATGGCATCAGATAACGAGAGCCGAACGGTTTCGGCTTTTGCCTGTGGAGGAGAGCCGAGAGCACCCGCCACACAAAAACCAATCAACGCCTTGTATACCTTCATGGTGTTTTACTGTTTGGATATAAGTTTTAAAATCTTTTCAACACTTTTCGAGTCACTATGACTCATGCACTCCTTGAGGTTACGATGAAGAACCAGCGAAAAGGTGTTATCAAGCGCGGCCTTGGCCGCCTGAAACTGCGTAATAATCTGTTCGCACTCATCCTCCCGTTCAATCATCCTGATCAATCCCTCTACCTGACCGGCTACTTTTTTGAGTCTGAGAATCACATCATTCATATTACCTCCCTGGTTTAATGGATATCAATTTTTTATACCCATACCCCGTACAGGTATAAAAAATACAAAAAAAAATTTAATCAACAAGCCCTAATGCCTAGCGGAGGCATCAGGGCGTAAAGCACATCACCTTATTTCGCTTCCCCCGCAACATCAAGCTCAGGCAGAGAGCAACAGATATCCGACTGCACCTGGCAAAGCATGCTTTCGGTAGCCTGCTGCATGATCTGCGACATAACCGCTTCGGTCATAAACTTCAAAACCCCTTCAGGCATCAGGTTCAAGGGAAAGGAGAGCGTAAAATCAAGAGCGATATCGGTGTCGAAATAGACAGATGTTCGGTTATCGGTCTGGTGAAGCAGGTATATCTCGGAACTCGCCTTTCCGACAAAGGTATGAGGGTGGATGACATCAACGTCAGGAGCTTCATGTACCGGCTCCCAGCGGATTCGCTTTCCTGTATCCTTGAACGGCGTTCCCTGTTTCAAGCGCTCAGCAAACCGGTGACCATTATGGTCATGAAGAGCAAAACTCTCTTCATGCTGACGGACAAAAAAGACCGCAGTAATCGGATTATTGCGGGGATCAGAGACCTGAAAAACCCACTGAAAAATATCGAGATCCTTCAGGTAATTGACATTACGGCAATAAGGATTACACTTGAGAAGCTTCTCGTGATTGGCGAAATATTGGGTTGATTCATGCAGGCATGAGTCAAGAACAATGTGAGCCTTGCTTTTTCCTACAACTTCCATAGTGAAATACAAAAAATAATTGAGGGAGTGAGTGAGTAGCTATTTTTTTAGAACGCACGCCCGAAACAGAGAGTTCCCACCCTGCTGGATGATGCATTCTGAAAAGAATACAGCGTAACTATGGAGAAAAAAGGATAGAGTGTGCTCAAAAAAGCATAAAAACGGAACAGGGTGCCGTTTTTATGCTTCACTGTGCCCTTAATAACAAATGCTGGACGCGACGAAGTAACCGAAAAAAATTTCCTACTCTTCTTCACCGTCATAGCGTGGAGAGATCATATGACCCAGGTTTTCAGCAAGCTTGTCGGCTGCCTGTCCGGCAAGAAAACCGCCAACACCTGCAAGCAGAAGTCGCGGAACCCCCCGGACAAAAAAAGGAATCCCTAGTGGTGAGAGGAGAAATGCGCTGCTGGCAATTGTCGCAGCCGGCTTAATAAGCCCTTCCGGTACTCTGTTCAATAGATTATCAGGCATAGAATCCTATCGTTTAGAAGCATTAAGAATGTTTTTAATCCACCCTTTCCGGTTACTGATTGAGCGTGTTGAACAAACAGACCATGCAAGTTCCGGGTAGTGAAGCGTGTGTGCTACCGACACTCCCACGTTCCAGCCGAAGCTCAGAACCTCACTCTTTTCCTTTTGCGATTTTTTCAAGTGACGCGGTAAGCATCGTTAAGACCTGCTCAACAACTTTCAATTGTGAATTGACGATATCGACAAGACTCGTACAGTAAAGGTTGATCGCGGCGAACGTATCAATAACCGGCTCGGCAGGTGTTGTGACGGCTGGCTTGGCCGTAACGGCAGGTTTCGCCGGCGCGGGACTCACCACAGAAGCTTCACGCTGAGGAGCCGGGGCGGGAGCAGTTTTCTGAGCTGGTGCACTAACGGGTGTTTCACTTTTTTTGAACCCGGAAAAAAAATTTCTTTTGCTCTCCTGTGCCATAATCTTGCGGTTGTTTTAAAAATGAAAAATAATCAATCCTGCGTTTCCATAAATATCGTCAATATTTTCAACTCACAAACCGGATATTTTGCAGCGCTCAATCCGCTGGCCCCTAAACTTACTCCGAACTGCTGCAATCGGCAAAAAATGAGAGCGGCTCTCCACTCTCAGGACTTTCCGTAAAGCACCATCGCTTTTCCCCAATAAAAGGCCCACCCGATCACCTCGCGTAACGCCGTCTGCGACTGTTCAAGTGCCGCTGCATCTGGAACAAGAGTTAACAGGCCGCTTTGGCCACTTCCCCGATAATCCACCCGGAAAGGCTCAACCAAAAAGCCCTCATGCTCAAACAGCATAACCGCGCGCCGCATATGAAAGGCACTGGTCACCAGAATAATGCGTTTCGGAGTCTGCTTTGAAACACCAAGCAATTTCGCGGCAGCAACCGCTTCATCTGCCGTATTACCCACCACCCCGGTTAAAAGAATGGATTTCTGTGGCACACCAAGCAACCTCGCCCTTTTTGCAAGTAACTCACCCTCCGAAATATCCTCTGATCGCCAAGGTATCTGCCCTCGGGTAAAGACAATCACCGGAGCTTTTCTGGATTTGAAGAGTTCAAGAGCACCATCAAACCGATCAACCGCATCATTCCACTCACCAAGCGGAGCACCGTCAAGCGGATGAAGCATACCACCCAAAACCACAACGGCATCACCAGAATGCAGTTCAGCCGCCGGCACCCTGCCCAGAGGGCCCTCAACGGCACTCATCAAAAAATCGCTGACCAGAGGAGTGCTGAAAAAAAAGAGAGAGATTACCCCAACCGAGAGCAACCCCCGTTTACGCCAAAGCAAGCCAAGCAGTAAAAGAGAGAGTGTGAACCCCAAGGGCAACAACAAAACCGGCAGAATTTTATTAAAAATCAGCATAATGAAAAAGCTCTGTTGCAGGGTTAAAACTACCTGTAGAGATAACCCAATCGCGCAAACAGCCGCAAGAGAAGCCTCCGGTTGTTTTGGAAGTTACAACGGAGCGATCAATAACGAACAGGAACGACTCTCCCCCTTACCAATTACAAGAGGAGAGAGTGTTCCAAACAATGAGTTGAACATGATAGCCAAGACCTGCAAGCCACTCACAACATAAGCAGCATCAAACGACAAAAACATAAAGCTAACGCAAATCCCATACAGGAAACCAGATGGTAGCGAAAAACAACCTGTATAGATAAAATATTGGTTGCCGTATCAAGCCTTTTGACGCACAAGTCACAACTACCCGTCAACCCGAGTAAGAGAGCCGCGCAAAAAGCACTCTAAAACCAACGTACCCCTTATCAACACTCCCATAACGACAAAACCGCAGAGCGATTGGCGACTGAAAGAAAAGAGAAGGCAGATATCACGCATGAACATGGAACACCTCGACTGAGACGCCATGGAACACGCATATTAGCTGATGGCAACCTGATTGCATACAACACATGCAAACTTAGCACCCGTGCAAGAGGTTTTACCTGCACCAGAGCTTTTTGCAACTGTAACGAGATACTTGCATGCTGCCAGCACAGCTTCTTCCGGCTTGTTTCTCACAAGAACAACAAGCTGAGGGCGCTCCCATATTTTACGATCTTTGTTCATTGAAGTAATAATTAGGTTATTTATTTTTTAAGTTTAACAGTTTAATATAAAGTAAATACCTCTATTTTTTTTTTCTCCTGTATCTTTTTTTGTTTTTTTTTTACCCCGCATGATCTACGGTACACAAGGCGCATATACAACCCGTTTCTAGCCGCCGTCACAACAGGCGCACTCTTTGACTATATCTCTCGTTTCAAGAGGAGGCGTAGCGGATGCCACAACCACTGTAACCAGACCCTCCAGAATGGCGCATCCTGCAACTTATAACGCAGAGTTAACCAGATACGATCCGGCACCAGCGTACGCCAGACAAGAAAAAAGGCATCAGAGGGTTTATCGACCATTGCCAAGAGCAAAAAATATTTTTTGAGCCCCGTAACCTCACGGACATCAAGAATAGCCTGGGGTGTAACCAGGCGTCTCAAAAGCCATCGGCGAAAGGGTGACGGCTCAAGCTCCCTGAGCGGCAACTGTTTTTCAGCATCACCAAAGAGTTGCTCCATCATCCAGAGTACAAGCCAGATCGGTGTTGCTATACGCCATAAGCGGGCACGCCCGGCAACAACACCCCAGTCAACATCCCGTTTCTGACGAACACTCTCCAAGTCAAGCAGCGCACGAAAACCCCAGAGTGACATCTGGTGATTAATCGCCAGATGAATGGCAATATAAAGCACCGAATCTTCCACAGAGAGCTGGCGCACAGTCTCGCTCTTGTAGGGTAATGTTCTCTGCAAAAGAGCCTCTTCATCCACCCGGGCGGTATGGCGCAACCACTCGCCCGTAAAAAGAGCCCAATGCAGCTCCACCATCGGGGTACCGCGTCTGACAAACTTTTTTTCGCCGAGTAGCTCATCCTGCAGAGCGGAGGGCCTCCCCTCATATTCAGCGTCCTGCGCATATCCGAGCCTAGCCATCACCCTGGAAGCTTCATCAATCTGGCTCCGCTGCACCCACAGATCCATGTCATCCATCCTCCGTAACGCAACACTTCCGTAGATTGCTTCACCAAGCCATACTCCTTTTACAGGAACAACCGTAATCGCATCTTGATTAAAGGCCTGCAGGATTTTTTCCAGTTCATGATAGAGCTTTACACTATGAACAACACTGGCCAAATGCATGGTGCGGATCTCTTCAGCCACCCGGGGCGGCGGCGATATCGCCAGCGACTCCACGGCGGTATAAAGCATCTGGGCAACACCTAACTTCCTCGCCAACTTGATCAACGGCTCCCACTCGGCCTCCCGAAGGAGGGCAAGTGCTTCACCATGACCACTCAACAAGGCAACAAGACGAGCGGCATCCACATTGATGACAAATAACGATTGAATCACGATTGAATCGCTTCAGCCCTGGCATGGGCTACCCGGCAAAAATACTCTATCGGCACATCAAGCTCACCGGTTTCAAGATGAGCATGAGCCGGACACCACAAACAAAAATCAATCAGCGTGCAGTTGTGGCAGTTCTCTTGGTACTCGGGGCGCCGGGAACGCATATCCAGCACCTTCGGTACAAACTCTTCCCAGGCATGGCGAAGGCTACCCTCACGCAAATCATAGACCGTCCCAGGAGCCCATAACGAGGAGCAGAGACGGAAGGTGCCATCATAACTGATTGTACACTCCCCTTGGCCCAAGGCACAATGAAAAAGATGGTCGCACCCGACATGACCAACCGCTGAATCAATCAGCGTCTGGCACTCTTTCTGCAATGAAGAGAAGCGCTCCCCATCAGCCCTGTCCAGGGCAACAATCTCTTCCGGTGTCAAACGTTCACTCCTGATGAGCATATTACGCTCTTCATTCCGGTCGAAACGCATATGGAGCTGCGGGTCAAAACGAAAATAGTCTTTCGTACGGGCACGGCAAAACTCGGCGATAACCGGTAACTCCTTGAAATTAGAGCGCATGACCACTGCCTTGAGCCGGACATTGACTCCGTTCTCAAAAAGCAGGTCCAAGCCTTTTGTAAAGGCGGCAAACGAACCTGGCTTCTGGGTAACACGTTCATAGCTCTCGGCTGTTGCTCCGTAAACGGTAACCTCTATATCACGAGGCGGATATTTTCGGAACAATGCGATATGCTCTTCATTGACCAGGGTTGCATTGGTAAATACGGAAACAAACAACCCTTTGCGTTTCAGGAGCAGGTAGATCTCGGGGAAATCCTCCCGCAAAAGGGGTTCTCCGCCCGAAATGAGCACCCAGAGCGCACCAAGTTCCACAGCCTGATCGGCCAGCTCATTAATCTCCTCAAGGGTCAGCTCACGTGAGCGTGCATGCTGATCGCCAGGCGGCAGATTAATATAACAATGGCGGCAATCGTTATTGCAACGGGCTGTAATCTCCAGTGTAAACGAAAACAGGCTTTTGCGCTCTTCCATTTTAGCCCAGAGCGGGAACTCCTGTATTTCCACGGAATTTTTATGATTCACTACAATATTTTTATGTTTATGCAATCCATTTTCCGGCAACAGGTTTCAAAAAGCGCCACACCGACACGACAAACGGAATCAACCACCCGCGTCTCGAGAGCCATGCTATGGCTGCTCGCTCTCTTCCACCGCCCAGTCGTACCAGCCGACCGAGATGTTCCACTCGAACAACAAGACCAATCAGGCTTGAAGGTGGTATTCGTCCATCAGGTTCACTATTGTTATCACCTTTCATCAGATAACCTGCCACCGAAACATGAATGATGCGATGCACCATCAGTTTTCCACAGCAGGGCTCTATAAACGCAACCACATCTCCCCGGCAAAGTCGTGCAGGCAGAGGCTTAAGCGTAATCACATCCCCGTTACGGATAAATGGAGCCATACTGAAGCCTGAGGCCGTAAACCGGAAGGGTACTTTTTTTTCAAGCACAGCCGCCATCAATCCAGCAACCTCTCCGCCCGTCATCAAGCGCAGCTCATGATTAACCTGCACATAATCAGAACTCATGGATGGCTGTCAGGAAATTTGCTCATCGTACCGGAAACGCTACTGAACAACAACGATCTTTTTCTGCACAAGCTCAGCGACCAAGCCCAGCACATCCTCTGCAATCACCTCTGAGGTCGCATTGAATTCTGCAGTCAACTCCTCCACAATCGTGCGTAGCGATGTGCCTCCATCCAGGTGCAACCAAATGGCTTTCCCCGTCTCATTCATCGTATAGAGCTCATCGTCCGCATCACCAATTCCCGCAGTAAGAGGCACAATAACCAACTCATCCTCAATCACTCGTGCAACAATATCCTCTGACGGGATACAAATCATATCAAGAGTAAGTTCCATTTTTATCATTATGTTATTTTAAAAAAACGAACAGGTTAACGGCATGGGCAAATATACTGATTATGTTCGGCCCGGTCAACCCTCCACACTCCTCGCCGGACGCTCCACCCTCTCCCTCCAATTCTCAACCTCCCACCCCATTTCATCTGCACCAAGAAGTCCCAGAAAGCGGGCCTTGGCATGAGCCACTTCACAAAAATATTCAACCGGCGTATCCAGTGTACCATACTCCATCCACGATTTAGCCGGGCACTGCTCGCAGAGCCCCTTCAAAAAACAGCGGGCGCAACGTCGGAGATAGTCGGGATTTGTTGCCTTGATCTGGCGCATGACAGGAAAAGCCTCCTCCAGAACCGATTTCAAACTCACATCATGCAAATTAACGACGCTCTCTGGATCGCGCAAAGGCAGACAAAGCTGGGCATGACCGTAGGAATCAATACAACACCCATGGCCCGCACCACAGTCGAAAAGTGTATCTCCGGGAGGGCCAATAAAGTTACTGCAAAAAACCACCATCTCTTCCAGAGCTAAAGGATCACGCGAAAGCATGGCAACACTCTCCTCTGGTGTCGCCCGAAGTTTTGTAATCGTTCTGTTCTTGAGCGGGTCATCCCGGCGGGAGCGAAGCTCAAAATTCATGGAATACCCTGGTGGCTGGTGCTCCATGGAAGGAATGGTTTTTGCCCAGGCCTCGAACTCCTCCTGCTCATCTTGCAGAAAACGAAGCTTTGGCCCCTTTACAAAAAAAGGCACCTGATAGTGCTGGAGCAGCTCTACTCCACGACGGAACTCCCCGTAGGCACCCACACAGCCCGCAACCCGGTCATAACTCTCGGAAGTCATACCATAAACAGAGACCTCAATCAGGTTCCCCAGCGGAATCCGGGCAAAAAGCTCGGCCAGTTCCGGGGTAATGAGACGGGCATTGGTAAACAAAATAACCCGCATCCCAAGCCTTCGGGTAAAGAGATAGATCTCTGAAAAGTCTGAGCGCAAAAGAGGCTCGCCACCGGTAAAACGAACCGTGAGGCAACCCTGGCTGGCGATCTCGGTTAATATCCCTTTAACAAAATCAGTACTCATCTCCCGGCTCTCGGCATCGGCATCATCTTCCGGCAAATTAATACAACAATGAATACAGTTATTGTTGCATCGTTCCGTCAGCTCAATATCAACCTGGCTCAACAGCGTCGGCTTGCCATGCCCAAGTAAAAACTCATGGGAGTTGATTTTTTTTACGTACGTCATAGGAGCTTCATCTATCATCATTCCTTCCTTTTCAAACATCCCTGCAACTTTACTTATGTTAATAAAAATCTTGCGCCAAAAACAAGATTATTTTTATCCAGTTAACACAACAAAGTATTTTTGCGCTTAATTCCAAGTTTTTCAATCAAATCCTCGATTTTCTCCATAATCATCTCCGCTCTTGTCAACCACTCTCTGTGGAGTCCCTTGAGCGAAATGCAAACGTGATGAGCAATCGTCACTCCGGATAGGAAGCCAGGTGATTAACCCGGTACCTCGCCATCACCTGCCTGACTCCACAGAAGCCGCTCAATGTACCAGGTATTTTCGCGCTTGACAAGAAATATCCGTTTGTAGACCATCACATCAGGATCGCACATCTGCCACTCTTCATTGCAGAGTATATGCGTTTCGTCCAACAAATCAAGTCCCTGCTGCATGGGGCGGGCACTCTTCCCCTGGCGCCTCTTCTCATCGCCAGTCATCTCCAAAAACTCTTTCTGGCTTAACATTCCGTTGCTTGTCTCAAGCGGCCAGCCGGCAATCATACTCAGTAACGGCTCTGAATCCGCCTCCGGCAGAGCGTACCGGAACTGGTTAAAGCGCTCGATTCTCTGTTTTGGGGTGTTCGCCTCACCCTTGGATGGCAAGGTAAAGAGTGATGAAAGCAACGGTTGATAACCCCCGGTATTGCTCATCACCCATACGGGCTTGTTTAAGTTATCGCCAAGAGTGTGCGCCGGAATGCCGCTTAAATCCCGTAAAAGCGAATCAAAAGAAACGCTCGGGACAAGAAACAACTCGATATCCGGATAGCTCTCCAATGCCTCTTTGGCAGCATGAAGAAAATCCTCAACCATCAAGAGTCCGGCAACGCTGATATTGCCACCATAGGTGCGGTTTGGTACCAGCCAGACATGGTGCTGGTTAGGCGCTTCTGCAGAGTGCTCCGCTACAAGCTTTTCCAGCCGGGTATGTGCCGCTTCCGAGGCAAGCCAGAGCACCCTGCGATAGGGCCCGCCCAAGGTCTTGATATTGCCTTTAGAGGTAGCCTCCATGATTTTTCGTACCACCACATCAAGCGGCTCGTGCATGTCGTTACCAACGATGAGGGGTAGCTTGTGGCGAGCTTTCATGCGGGAGGCAAAATCCATGTACTCATCCAATGAGCAGTGGATATTTCGAGCAACCTCAGGCGGAGTGCGAACACTGTAGCCTGGATAGAAAAGAATCATGCGTTTGGCCCCATGAGCGACAAAATAATCAAATGTCCGCTCAATATCTTCCCAGCCACAAATCTCCGGCAGAGGCACAATCGTACCGATCAATTCCATGCCATAGTGACGGATACGAGCAAGAGAGGAGATGGCCGTATGCGCGGCATCAACACTTCGGGCAAAAATGCGTGACCACAACTCCGGTTGCGTGGAGTGCATGGATACGGTGATTTCAATCGGACGAAACCGCGCCAACTGTTTCAAAAACGCTTCATCAAGAAGGGAGGCGTTCGTTGTAAAGCAGAGTGTGTTCTTCAGAAACCGTCGGCGAACCAGTTCAAGGATTTCAAAAAAACGGGGATGAAGAAAGGCTTCATCTTCGGAAATTCGCCCGGGAAGAGAGTCACTCAGGAGAAGATGCTGATCACCTTGCTCCATCAAGGTCAACTGATGCTTGATATCTTCAATATCCCGAAACCGGTTCTGATGAATGGGAAACGGGTTGAGGTGGTTGGAACAAAAAAGACAGTGGCAGTTGCATACTGCACTGATGCTTAACTGGTTCTTTGGACGGTTCGCCGCCAACCACTCCTTGATGAATATACTTTCATGCATGGTTTTCAATCGAATATCACCTCGCTTCATTGCTCCCATTAACAAATGCCTCCTGCTCAAACTGAGCCCTGCTCCAACCGCTAGAGATGTGTGCCTAAAGACTCTTGCTGGTTTCGGTTTGGCAGTGCTCCTCTACCAGCTTTCGGATTTCCTCAGTAATCTTTCCGCTTTTGTCAAAGCGCATAATGTAGCAGGGCACCTCACCCGACATCAGCTCCAAAAGGTCGAGGGTTTTTTCCCACCAGTCGACCGTAACGAAGGGTCGGATAACACGGGTAAGCAGACGATGGATGATCTCCCTGCGATCAGCAAACGGTGTGATGGTGTTCTCCAGAGACTGTTCAATGAAGCAGATCGCCCGAAAAGGTGCTCCTGAAGATGAGACCACAGGAACATCACCGTGACTCCAACTGCCATAGACATTCCATCCGTCCTCCATCCGACGCACGATGTTGCGGTCATCACAGAGAATCTCAACCTCCATCTCCCCCTTTGCTCCAGCTTCAATCAAAAAATTGGTCGTTGTGGATTTCCCCGCATCGGAGTGACCGACAAAAAGCACTCCCGCACCGTTAATGATCGCCCCGGCCGAATGGAGGTAACAGCCCTGCCGGTCGGCCAGCAGCCGGGCAATGATAATCTGGTCAGTTGCAAACAAGCTCAGGGAGCCAAAGTTACCCTGATACCAGAACTGCTCCTGGGATGAACTGTTATAAATACGGCACAGGGTGTGAGCTGCGTTAAAGGTCACAACACGGTCGGCAATCCTATCGTCCGGCGTAATAGTAAGATAAATCCAGGAACTGTTCTGCTGGTAGATCGCCCAGGGTGACTCATGATAAACCTCCTTGCCAAGATCTTGCCCGGTGAGGTCAGGCATGTCGAAGTAGTGATGGATCGTTATGGTATCATCACCAGGTCCGTCAACACGAAAAAAAGCAAACTTTTTATCAAACGTACTATCCGTTATCGGCAGCTCACTTTCAAGCCGGATGGTGATGCCTGCAATCCGGTAATAGCGGAGATTGTTTGCCTTCCACTCCTCCTTTATACGCTGGCTTTCACGGGCAACCTTGCAGAGGTACTCGACAGGAGCTGAAAAACGACCATGCTCCAACCAACCGTACACGGCACACCAGCGACACTCCTGTCTCAAATCACACGAACCGCATTGTTCCATATGCTCCCTCAGCTCCTCACCTTCAAATTTACGCTCTCCGAGAGCAGGAATAAACTCCTCCCATCCCTCACGAACACTCCCCTTTCGCAGGTCAAAACGCATGGAGGGCTCTTTGAGTAAACTGCAGAAGGTCATGCCGCCGTAAGGATCAATATGAAAGTCTCGTCGGCCTGAAATACAATCAGCAAAAAGTCGTCCATCCCCCTTGTGCTGACCACATTGATGGAGGTCTGGCGCTTCAAAGGAAAAATCCGGCTGATCGAGCTTGAGCACATCGCTCGGATCAAGGCGCTGACGGATTATTTCTGCATTGATCCTGGGATCCTGGCTTGAAGAGAGGTAAAGCCATGCGGCACCAAAGCGAATCTGCTTGCTGAGAGAGGTGGCCAATTCCTGCATCTTCTCCCATTCATGCCAGTTATCCCGCATCGGAATAAGCTGTACCATAAAATTGGCACCCGCTTCCTTCATATAAGCAACTCCCTGCATGAGCTGCTCAAAACCTCCGGGATTACGGGTAATATGGTCGTAGGTCTCTTTGGTCGCACCATAGAGAGCAACCATTTTAGTGCCCTTGCGCCGGAGCTGCCGGGCAATCTCCGGAGTGATGAGTGTGCCATTGGTGTTGAGCGCGTAGGTGATGGACTTGGAGGTTATGTAATCGAAAATCTCGGAAAAGTCCGGTCGCAGCATAGGCTCACCACCACTAATCGACCAGTTACGGGTACCGAGAGCGCGCGCCTCATCAACAATCCTTCGTATTTCGTCAAAAGAGAGTTCCCTCTTCCCCTCCGGGTCTCCGGGATGAAGACACACCCAGCAGTGACGACACTTGTTATTGCAGCGATAGGTCAAATCAAGCTCGCCGTCAAGCGGCAGACGAAGATCAAAAAGTTTATTATGCATAAAACCGTTTAGCTATTAAATTTTTTCATGGTAAACCGGAGAGGGGGATGTTTCAGTTTTTTCGTGCAACATCCTCCATGAGCCGCAACATCTGCATGGCAAGCGTTTTGCGGTCATAACGCTTTGCCGCAAGCAATCCATTCTGGCGAAACTCCTGATAGTTTGCCGGATTATTGCGCAGATACAACAGGCCATCCACCAATTGCTGCGCACTCTCTGGCTGAAAAACCAGACCAACCTTTTCACGCAGCACAATCTCGGCAGATTCACCGGCCACACCGTGTAAGACAGGAATCCCCATACCCATGCATTCAAACAATTTGGATGGAATCACGGTCGTAAACAACTCTGTTTTGCGTAAATGAATAACCGAAACATCGAGCAGTGACCAATAGCGTGCAACTTCAGCCTTGGGAACAGAATCCAAAAAAAGCACATTATCAAGCCCGCGTTTCTGGGCCTCAGCCACCAAATCGGCCTTGCGTGCGCCGTCACCAAGAAACAAGAGGCGTATATCCCGGGCTTCAGGGTTCTGTTGCAGAAGAGCCGCCGCGTCAAGCAGGGTTTCAAGCGCGTGAGCCATACCGTGGGTACCGATATAGCCGGCAACAAACTTGCCTTCAAGCTTGAGCTCTTTCTCTAAAATGGGGTCTTTCGGTAAGAGGGCAAAGTGCGACAAGTCCACGCCGTTGGTCACAACCATGATTTTACGGCCATCAATACCCCTCTGAATCAAGGTTTTTTTAAACGAGTGAGTTACGGTTACGATACGGTTAGCTTGGCGGTAGAGGAAAAGCTCCAGACGCTCCAGAAGGCGAATCGCCAGCGAATCCTGCATCGCCCCGACGGCCTTGATCGATTCCGGCCAAATGTCACGCAGCTCAAAAATCCAGGGGACCCTTTTTAAACTTCCCGTCATCCAGGCCGCACAAGCCGCAAAAAACTGCGGTGAGGTTCCCACAACAACATCAACCTTCCCTTCAAACACGGAAGCCATGGTGGAGGAGATCATAAAACTCAGATAATCAAGCACCCTTTTTATAAATCCTTCATTCGCAGTTATATAGGACCAGACACGAATCACACGGATGCCATCCATCTCTTCCGATTGCCAAAGCCGATTACGGTAGCCATCAAATACGCGACCTTTTGGAAAATTTGGCGCACAGGTAACAACCGTAACGCGATGGCCAGAGCGCACCCACTCGCGGCAATGCTCAAACGTTCTGCTTGCCGGAGCATTGACTTCCGGCGGAAAATTGTCCGATAAAAAAAGAATATGCAATTTTAATTCCATATAAATTGAGTCCGGGATTTCCCCCCGACCAAGACAACCGCCAGAGCTTGCGCCGGCAATACTTTTCCAAACTCCGGAGCATAGTGGTCGGAAACAAGCGATCCCTTTCCGAAAAGCACCTTCACCTCCATGCCATGCCCTGCAGGAAAAACCACCAGCCAGCTCCCGGCGCCTTTTTCAGAAACCCTCAGCGATGGATGAAACAGAAAACGGGCCACGGCCGGATAGGCTCCCCCAACCACACTATCCGAAACCAACAGGCTGTTTTCTTCCATTTGCCACTCCCGATGATGCACCGGCTGACCCACGAGCCGCTTGTAGCCGTCATGCGAGCAGCCCACAATCCAGCAACCATTGTTCAGGGTGAGCTGCAGACCAAACGGATAGGCACGGCGTGCAACCCGAAATCCGCCCCACACCTCTGAAGAGCTTTGAGCGTCGACCTCCACGGTACTGTGGGAACGGGTTTGGCGTTCACGCAAACGCTCCGGCCCGAGGCCATAACAGGAGGTACCTCCATTCACGACAACCCGCTGACCAAAGAGTGACATCTCAAACGACAAGGTATCGGCATGTGCATGACCCGGCAGATAATCCGGCCCGACCGGTGCCACATCAAGCAAGGCAACCGCCGTGGGCGATGCCAGACGGATATAGCCGCTCTCGGTAAAACGGTGCATGGTGACACCGGCGCCACCAGCTTTCGGATAAGCAGGATGAAGCCCCAGCTTACCAGCATATGCCCTAAGCGCAGCAGGTTTTGGAGCAATGCCCGGTGCTGCATCGTTGAAAAAAGCAATCTCGCCGTCGGGATGCCGCATACCCTCCATCCAGCCAAGCATACCGGAGGCCGCATCACGCCAACGGCTTACCTCCATCGTATCAATGCGTCCCGGCCAGGCCCCGGCAAGATTGATCAGATCGAGCATATCCTCCAGAAAAATACTCTGGTACATGGTGCTGCGCTCAAAATGGCCACCATCGGCCAGAAGCTGCTCTCCCACCTCTTTTTTCAGAATGCCCAGCGCCCGTTTCAGCCAGAGATCAGCCTCCGCTCCGCTAAAAAAGAGCGCGGCAAAGAGCAGGGCTTTGGCATTGGCAAAGAGGTGGTTGCCCAACAGATGGAACTCAAGGCGCCCCATCAGCCAGCGCGCCTGCACGGCAAGGCTCTCCACGCACACCTCGGGTAGCTCATTGCCGGCAAGCGCCCACTTGATCCAGTTCACGATCCGGAGCGAAGTCGGATAGGGCTCCCAGCCGACGCCATCGCCCGCAGGATTTTCAGCAACCCATTGAGCAAGCAGGGTGCGATGCCACTCGTAGCGCGAAGCGGCACCGGCAGCATTCAAGTCATCAAAATAGTGGAGATTGTAGACCCAGAGTTTTTCCGGAACCGTGCTGTTCCAGCCAACCTCATTGAGCTGATAGGTTACGTTCAGAAACGAGAAGGTTACGGCACCAAGCAGGCTTGCGGGGCGTTCGGCCGCCAAAACCCACCCGCCGGTTGCCGGCCGTTTCAGCGGTGCCTTGCGCCGATCCGGCTTCGGCTTGTAGAGCCGGAACCAGAGCCTCCCGTAAAACTGAACCGGCCTCAAATAGCGAAGCGTATGCCAGTATCGAAGGACTCTCTGCATTACCCTCGTAATGAGTTGGCCACCTCAATGCTCACCCGGCTGACTTCGAAAACTTCATCAATCGGGATTGGTGAACGGCCACCCTCCTCTACGGCCCGGACAAAGGCCTCGGCACAACCCCGCTGCCCCTTGTCCTGCTTCCAGAGATTCATCTTTTTAAACCCTGGCCACGCAAAGCCCTGTAACCGGCGGAAATTATCGAGCTGCAGCACCCTTCCTGCGGCAAAAACCTCCAACCGCTCTTTCGCAAATGCCTTGCAACCGTTGGCGAAATAGTGAACCGTCCCGATTGAGCCATCGGCAAACGAGAGGGTGATGGTCACCGTGTCGCCCTCCGCTGACTCCATCGCAATGGCCGTATGCGATTGAATCGTTGAGTCGGCAAGAAAGCGCAGGAGGTCGATAAAGTGACAGGCCTCACCGATAATACGACCGCCACCAATCTCGGGCGACTGAGTCCAGTGATCGGCTGGAATCGCTCCAGCATTGACCGTCATTACAAAGGATTTCGGCCCTCTGGCACCGGCAAGCAAGCTCTTGATTTTCTGCACCTGGGGCGAAAAACGGCGATTGAATCCAACCATGATCAAGGGAGCTTTCCCTTGCTGTATCAGGCCCGCATAGGTGGCTTCGATCGATTCCAGCTCTTCGAGGGTGAGGCAAAGCGGCTTTTCCACAAAAAGGGGCTTGCCGGCTTTCAGGGCCTTCTCGACAAAACGGGCATGGGTGTCGTGGCGGGTGGTAATAACAAGAGCGTCAACCTGGGGATCGGAAAACAGCTTCTCCGTTTCCGTTGTGGTTTCCTCAAAACCATACTTCTTTCCAGCATAAACACCGCTCAAACCAGCGCTTGAAGCCACACTCCGCAAGCGGGCCCCGGCTTGCTGGAAAGCAGGAATCAAGACCGCCGTGGCATAGTTGCCCGAACCAATAAAGGCTACACCTGGTGCCTTGCCGGAACCGGTGGTTTGAGCTGGAGTGAGCTGCACGGTCGACTGCCGAACAACCAGATCACTCTTTTCGGCACGGGTGGGGTATTCCAGCAAAATACCCATCGACGGCTCACTGCCTCCCACAACCGCATAGGCCGCTTCCGTGTTATCAAGCGTAAACCGATGCGAAACAAGCGGCTCGGCCTCCACCCGCCCGTCAGCCATCATATCAAGCACCGCCTCAAAGTTGCGCTGCTCGGTCCAGCGCACAAATCCTACCGGGTAGTCCTGTCCCTTCTCCTCGTAATTCGGATCGTAACGACCCGGCCCGTAGGAGCAGGAGACCTGGAAGGTCAGCTCTTTTTTATAGAAGTCATCCCGCGACAACTCCAGACCGGTCACCCCAACCAGAATAATCCGGCCGCGTTTGCGGCACATCAGTGCGGCCTGATGCATCAGTTCGCTGCTTTTGGTTGCCGCCGTAACCAGCACCCCGTCAACCCCGCGCCCGCGTGAAAAACGCTCCGCCGCCTGCACCGGATCCTCACCGGCGCCCAGGTTTACGGCCTCGGCCCCAAACGAGCGAGCCATTGCAACCTTCGCGGCATCGAAATCAATACCCAGCACCCGGCAACCGTGGGCTCGCAGCAACTGCACGGCAAACTGCCCAATCAGACCGAGCCCGCTCACCACCACCGTCTCGCCAAGGGTAGGCTGCAGCAGCCGGATACCCTGCAAGGCAATGGCACCAATCACCGTAAAGGCAGCAGCGTCGTCACCGACCGTGGAGGGAATGTGTGCGCATAAATTCAGCGGCACACTCACCACCTCGGCATGTTTGCCGTTGGAGACCACCCGGTCGCCCACCGCAAATCCTTCAACACCCCGGCCAACCTCAAGCACCTCGCCCACATTGCAATAGCCGAGCGGCAGGGGCTGGCCGAGTTTATTGAGCACCGTATCAAGCGTTGGCATAAGGCCGTCGGTCTTGATTTTATCAAGCACCATACGCACCTTGTCGGGTTGCTGGCGAGCCTTATCAAGAGGATTGGCCTTGCCAAAATCCACCAGCATCCTTTCGGTGCCGGCTGAAATCAGGGAGCGGGTCGTACGGATCAAGAGCTGACCTTCCGCTGCACGGGGGCAAGGCACTTCGGCCAGTTCCGTTACACCACTTTTCAAACTTTGCACAACCTGCTTCATCACTGCCACTTATCGGTTATAAAAATCATTTCAGGAGCAACTGCTCCACTATCGCTACAATCCGCTCGGCCGTCCGGCCATCCCACTTTTCCGGGATGGAGCCCTGCTTCCACTGCCCGGCCATCAGGCGTGCCAGTGCCGGAGCGAGCTTTGCCGGATCGGTGCCGATCAGCTCATTGGTGCCGATCGTCACCGTCTCCGGCCGTTCGGTATTATCGCGCAAGGTCAAGCAAGGCACACCCATCACGGTTGTCTCTTCAGTAATGCCGCCGGAATCGGTAATCACCGCGCGGGCATGTTTGACGAGATAGTTGAATTCCAGGTAACTCTGCGGGTCAACATAGTGCATACCCGGAATCTGGCCATTGAGTTGGCGGAGATTCTTGGCTGTACGCGGATGCACCGGAAAAATCACCGGCAACCCTTCACTCCCGGCAGCAATGGCTTGAAGCAGGCGAAGCAACTGCTCTTCGCCATCCACATTGGCCGGCCGATGCAGGGTCACCACAAAATAGTGGCCTGCTTGCAAGCCCACTTCGTTCCAGAAGAGCGGCGGCTGCAACTTCGGCATCTGCTTCATGAGCGTATCAATCATGGTATTGCCAACAAAAAAAATACGATCACTTGAAACCCCGGAACTGCGCAAATTAGCATTGGCCGTTTCGCTGGTGGTAAAAAACCAGTTCGTCAGGGAGTCGGTCACAACCCGGTTGATCTCCTCCGGCATCGTCCAGTCACCCGACCGGATTCCCCCTTCAACGTGAGCCACCGGCACCCCCATTTTGCGGGCCACAACCGCGCAGGCCATTGTGGAGGTAACATCTCCCACCACAAGGCACAAGTCGCTCGGCCGCTCCAGCAACACCTGCTCATAGCGAACCATGATTGCAGCCGTCTGCTCGGCCTGGGTACCCGAACCAACCTCCAGATTGATATCCGGGTCAGGGATGCCCAACTGCTCAAAAAAGCCACCCGACATCGCGCGGTCATAATGCTGACCGGTATGAATCAGCCGGTAGGAGAGGCTACTTCCACTCTGTTGTGCCGCTTTCAAGGCGTCAATAATCGGCGCAATCTTCATGAAATTGGGCCGTGCGCCAGCAATAAGGTCAATACATTTCACTTCTTACTCCGTATATAGCTTCCATTGGATTCCATTCAATAATAAAAACTTCACGAACAACCCAGCAGCGTTTTCTATGGTAGGGCTTTTTTTGGGATATCGGGCGTAACCCGCCGCGAGCCTCAACAGAAAACAGCGAACCCGGAGCATGATGCAACAACAGTTTTTGAACGTATCGGGAGAGAAAAACAAGAGGCACAAGAGAGAGAGGTGCTTAAAAGAGTCATACGAACAATCAAGGTGTTTACCATCACCGACAGCAAAAGTAAAGTTCAGTCTAAAAAGGGTTAACCGCATCCAAAAGTAAGAGATAACACACCTGAAGCCATGACATCCCTGAAACAGGAAAACGCTGAAATACCGGGTTCAAGAGAGAAAGAGAGCCTCATGGTAGAGGCCGTCAATCGTAGAGTTTAACCCGAGCATCCGGCTCTCCGGATCCATAATATCGCTTCTGGGGCACATGACCGGTAATCTCCATTTCACGAACTTTATATTCACGCAGACGCATCAAATAGGAGCGCAAATGAGCCCAGGCATAACCTGTCCATCCAGCTTTCCATGCACCACTCCAGAGCCAGGCATGGAGAAATATCAGAAAAAAGCGAAGCGGAAAATGTTGGAAATTCTTTTTCAGCCACATGCGACGCTGAAAAGCCGTTCCAAACAACCGGGGCTCATCGGCCAATGGAGAGTTTTTATATGCCGTAATCGCCTCGGCTGTAGTGTAATGATTCTGCTTTTCAAGCCAATGATCAAGATCGGGGCTGTCATAATGTGCCATTTCACCCGGTACAGCAACAATCCGTCCTTTGACAATCGGATGCTCATTGACCAAGATATCGGTAAAGTGGCAGGAGCCGGTGCGCCAAAGGCGAAGAATAGAGTTGCATACCTGCAGTGGCTTGCCCATAAACCAGAGCCTTCGAATCAGTGAAAAGCCATCAGCATCGTTGCGCTTTATAGCTGCAAGCAGATTTGCCTTTAACTCGTCCGACAAGCGCTCATCCGGATCAAGCTTCATGGTCCAGGGTGAACGAATCGGCAGCTCCCTGAGAGCAAAATTCCACTGATCACCAAACCCTTGAAAACGCTTTTGAACCACATGAACACCATAGCGTAACGCAATATCAACCGTATCGTCCTTGCTGCAACTATCGACAAGAAACACTTCCTGAGCCCAGCCAGAAAGATTTTGCAACACCGCATCCATATTGTGACCTTCGTTCAGTGATATCATAATCACGGCAACAGGAGCAACTCCCGGCTTCCAGTGAGCGTTGATACCAGCAGAATCTTGATGCATTTAACCTGTTCCTCCTTGTAACTCAATTTTTTACAGCAATATAATAGGGCTGCACTTATAACTAAGTAAAAAAAACCAGCCGTGCAAAATACCGTGCTATTGGGTAAACGTCACTGCCTGATAAAAAAGCAGGTGGACGATATCTTGCGCCTTGGCGAGTGACGCACTCTGTTGGGGGTGCTGCATACACGGGGATATGCATTGCCATCAATGCTGCCTACCGGCACCATATCTGGTTGTTATTTTTCGACTACCAGTAAAATAGGCCGGTGGACGAGATATCCGATCAATTGCCTGCAACTATTTCTGTGCGGAGAGATATCGGTCACCGGGAGCCAAAAAATTTTGAGAAAAGGGAGAGGATGAACTCCTTGTCTGAAAATCGGGAGGGAAGCCTTAATCAACTTTTCGCGCTTCACAAATCAAGAGTGACGGACGAAAAATCGAAACCAGTTTTTTGGGTAATACAGGATCATAACTGAAACATTGGTCAAGACGGATATTCGCACTCTTTAACCACCCCGCAACTGCGGCAGGAGAGATCTCAAAATTGGATACATCCAGATAAGCGTACTGCTCTTTGCCAATCAGTTTGAATAAAAAACGCAAAGCCTTCTGTGATGAGCGAATAAATGAGTATTTTGGAGGCAATGAAAGAACCAGCACACCATTAGTTTTCAAAACACGGCTGCTTTCACGAATAAGTTCATCCGGATTTTCAACATACTCTATAACACTGGAACATAAAATCCCATCAAAAGCGGAGGAATCTGACCAGGTGAGGTCCTGAACATCACCCTCGCGAAATGACACCAACCCGCCATTTTTTTTAAGCGTACGACGCGCCTCATTCAGCATGGCCGGAGAGCCATCAAGAGCGACAACGCGAGCGCCCCTCTTCAAAAGCTCTGCGGTTATAACCCCTGAACCACAACCAAGATCAAGCCAATTTTGGCCCTCCTGTACAACATGATCGAGGATTGAATTGATAACATCCAGGCGATTCTTAAAATGCAATCGGGAATAGTTTTCCCTCCAATTAGTTGCAAGGTGCTCATGAAATTCTGCACCTGGAGGCATACCCATCTGGTGTAACATCAAATATTTAGGCAATAATGCCAGATAAGGCCTGGTATCAATCGAACAAAGCAAGCGGAGTGTATTCATAACGTCATAAGATATTTTGACCGTAAGACAACTCGAACTTTCAGCCTATAGAGAGCATGACTGAATCAATAAAACCGGAAGTCAAAAATCACAAGTGAGATCAACGCGTCAGGAAAGCACAATAGCATACCTTTCACTACAAACCTTATAATAAGCGAAATATAAGCGAAAAAAAACACACAGCCCAGAATAAAAACATCTCTTAAAATATAGAACATACCACTACACACTACAAAACAATATTTATCAAAATCGACACCGAAACCATAGAAAAAGTACCGCTTTTGACTATAAAACGTTTCCTGCTGATGCATTCATCGCCATATCATTGCCGATCTGTCCTTAAACACGACCATAAACCAATCGCTGTATTACCAACAAAAAAGTATACAATCTGCAGGAATTGAAAATTGCATAATCATCATCAATGGCGAATCCGGCGACTCAGATGTTAATCAAGCATAACACAATCCGGCTTTGTGGCTGAATCCTGACCCTCTGCCAGCCATCGGTACGTTTGCGCCATCAGTCGCCCCACATGAGCCCATGAATACTCGGCCTCCATCCAGTTTCGACCCCGGAGACCCATCTCTTGAAGATTATTTGGAGAGCACTGTAGTGCCTCTCTCAGGCAAACCTCAAGCGAATCAACACCAATATCAATCCACCAGCCTGCCCCATGTGTTGTCAATCCCTTCCAGGGAGCACCTTTGGTGACAATCGCAGGAGTTCCCTCGGCCAGAGCTTCAGCCACCGACATACCAAAGTTCTCTGAATAGGAGGGCAGCACAAACAGATCGGCCTCACGATATACCCGGCGCTTCTCTGCGCCAAGCAATTCACCGCTAAACTCAACACGCTCAAGCTGCAACTCGCTGGCCAACCGCTGCAGTTGGGCAAGATAGCCTCTGCTATCGGGGCCAACAATCTGTAGGCGCCAATCAGGAAAGTGGTCCTGAACCCTCTGCCACGCCGGCAATAACTGGTCAAGCCCCTTGACCGGATTGATACGACCAAGAAAGAGCATCGTTCGAAATCGAGAGCGCATCTTTGGCGCTAACGGGTGAATTGCTATTCCATTTGGAATGATTGCCACCGGCTGACGGAACCCCATGCGACGGATATCCTTATATTCCGATTCGGATGTAGCGTGAAAACAGTTGACCCCGTCAAGCGCGGGGCGCTGCAAAAGCGGCCAAAAAAACCGCTTGATTAACGATCCACTCTGCATCGCCCACTCTGAAAGCGTCCCGTGCGGAGAGACCATCAATAAGGTTCCACACCGCTTCGCAACCTGACCGGTATAGACATTTGGCATCATCCAAAGACCATGATTGTGTATCAGGTCAATTTGCCGTGAAGCCGCCTTTTTTTGAAGCCACCGATGCATTGCAGGCGACCAGCCAAGCCTTCGTGGAACGGCAACGAGAGGAAAAGTATGATGAACGTCTGACATCGAAACCATCGCATGAGCATCCAGCGAAGCGAGCTGGATATCAAGACCTTGAGCAATCAAGGAGTCACAGAGCGACATAACCACATAGCTCACACCACTTGACTCATGGGCAACCTGTGGCACAACCTGCACAACCTGCATTGAAAGAGTACTTTGATTAATAGCCGTAAACGACATTATGTAGCAAACCGATGGGATATTCCATATGGAGTTAGACTGATCCGGAGGAGCGTTGAAAAAAGTTCCATGCAGTCAACTCTGTCTACCGATTCACATCATGAAGCACAAAATGTGCGTTTTTGTATCGTTGCTTGTAGAGGAACAACCCGCCATGTAATACCGCCTTCACTTCGCGAGGAGTGTAACTTTGCAAAAGCTGACGAGGTATTAAGCCTTCACGCTCCCGTGTAAAATAGTTACCAGGAATACTGCTGTACATCAAAAGGTATCCCGCTTGCTCGCAGACCCGGCACACGCGTTCAGAAAAATAACCAAGGGGAAAACAAATCTCTGTTACCGGGCGACCAAGCAGTTTTTCCAGATACTCTTTTGACGCGATAACTTCATAGGCCAACGCCTGATCATCAAATAAGGCAAGATTCCGATGCGACCATGCATGAGATTGAAAACGAAAGCCCAATTGCTGTAACTCTAAAATTTCATCACGACCAAGATATCCATCTGTTCCTATCAGGGAAACGGCCAAAAAAACAGTTGGGTAGATGTTCTGCTCTATAAAATATTTTCGATTATCATAAATACCTTTAAAGCCATCATCAAAACAAATCTGCACCTGATTCTTCTCTTCTGAAACCGTTTTAACAATCTGATAGTGTGCATGACGTATCACAGCAATATGAGAAGCAAACATCTCAATCGATGTAGACATATCAGTATATTTCTTAGCGAAACAATGCACGTCATGATAGAAAACAACTTTACTTGATGTTGAGCGCGTTAGGATTGCGCCAATCTGTAATAATATCGACTTAAATAATTTCAACATAATTTCTCAAAAAACATAAAACACGCTGATTTTATTTTAATAAAAAAAACAAATCATAACACATCAACTTTTCCAGTTTTATGATAAATATCTATAACGCCAAGCAAGAGCCAGGAATAGAAAAATTCAAATGCACCAGAGGCTAAAATATAACCTTCAAAAAACCAGTGTACAATAAAAAAAACCAATAAGGCAAGTAATATCGGCACTGCATTTTGTGAAGATTTTGCCAAAATAAGTTTTATCAATATACTAAATATAAAGATGGTAAATGCAATTCCACCCAAAAATCCAGTCATAGAGAAAACAGCTAGCCACGATGAAGCCGGCTCAACTATTCCTGATTTTTTATCAATGAGTCCATATTTCAAATGAGAAAATCCTATACCATACAACGGACTCTCTTTAAATTCTATAACCCTGAACTTCCAGTTATCACTTCGAGATGCAGCAGCATCGCCTTTAGCTTGCGCCACAGCGTTCTTACGCTGGAGATTGGTAGTAAATCCAGACCAAAAACCAGAAGATGCAACGACAATAAATATAACAGCAAGAGTAATCTGCAAAAACTTACCTAGACGCAAATAATATTTTTTAAAGAAATAAACAAATAATCCTAATACCGCCCCTAAAACCGCACCACGGGATGCGGCAAGCAGCATCGTAATAAATGACATTATCGCAAGGAGCAGATAACGATACCTCTCCTGCCGACTTATATCAATTTTAAATACATGGTCTATAGAAAGGAAAATCGCAAGGGCCGCGACTGGCCCCAGAGTCATTGAGTGATTGGTAACTCCACGAAAACCTGACCAGTCACTTCCAGGATAAATTCGTGAAAAATGACCTAAAAACGAAAGGACAACGATGACTAAAAATACTCTATTGATATTTTTAAAAATCAGTAATCTGATATTATCGAGTTTTTCGGCAGCAATCAACGGCGAGACTAACCCGACTATGATCAAAAATGAGATTAACCGGTCATATGGCAAAAAATATGATGGTATATCATTGAGCAAAATGCTCATATACGCAAAATAAACAAATACCAATAGATATAAATTATACCTGATGTTTCTTCCCGAAAAACAAAGAACCATTCCAATAAACATCACCCCATAATACAATGGCAATGTTACCCCCATATTAAAAAATAACAAGCGAGAAATCGCCACCAAAGTAATCAAGAAGGCAAGAACCTGTATTGGTCCTGCTTGTCTTTGTATTTTAAACAACATTTAAAATAAATCTATTATTTAAGCATATATACTATAACGACAGAAGCAGCTAACAACCTTCATTTAGTTACCACATCAACGTCTTATTATTCAACCATCAAAAAAATCCGCATCAAACTTTATTTTTCAATCCCTGAACAGGCAAACTCAATAAAACACCATGAAAATGAAGAATAAAAACTGATAACAAAGCAAATATCACCGTTCTCCTAACAATTATGCAATAACATTTTTGTATTCCATGGGGGTTCAGGATAATCCCCTTCACCCATTGCATGTTGAAGTATTTTATCAAGATACTTGGCTCCGGCTTCTGCACCGAGAGCTGTTGCCCACTTCGCAAGCTGAAGACGCCTGTCCATGCTGATAGGAGCGGCATCAAGCTGTTCTGCAAGCATACCGCGAAGCCCGGCAACATTATCAACCGGAAAAATCCCACCGCTACCACTTGCTTTAACCGCGCACGCAGCGCCACAAGTATCACTGCAAACTACTGGAGTACCAACCATTAACGCTTCTGAAATAACGGCCCCCCATCCATCGTTATAACTGGGAAGCACAAGGCAGTCCGCCTGCGCCACAATTGCTAAAACCTCACTCAAAGGTTTGCCTCCCATCCACGTTACCCTACCAGGCAAACATTGTTCTGCCAGCTTTTGTAATTTTTGCTCCTGCGGTCCGCTACCAACGATGAGAAGCTCGAACTCGCGATCAACTAAGCCCTGCAACGCACGAATCAGCAAATCAATACGTTTAAGCGGGATCAAGCGTCCTACAAATATGAATCGAAAAGTACCGGAGTTGCGTTGCCGGACAACTTCAGTGATAGTGATATCAGGCAAAAAATATGCAAATGAAAAAACTTTCGAGGCATGAAAACCACGAGCAATAACCCAATCCCTTGTTTTATGCCCAGTCGCAAGTACTCCTGCAAGAGAACGACCCTTCAAAAAAAACAGCCTTCTGTATTCCAACCGCTTGATTTTGCCAATATATCCCTGATCATTAACCGTCTCCATTAAAACCCATTGCATAAGACCACGCCGAGCAAGAGCTTGTTGAGCAACCGCTATAAGACCATTGCCTCGGATACCATCACAAATATGAACCGAATGAGGCGAAGCATTACGAATTAACGAAATAACCGATTGTTTGTTTTTCATAAAACACAATCGAACTCCTGGCATTTCAGGAGCAACCCATCCTAATGAAACACGATCAGAAGTCATTTCCTGCTCGGCAACATACGTTACATCAAATCCTAACTTAACTAATGCTGAAACAAAACTCGCCATATGAGGGCTGATAATACCCTGCCAGAACCATATTTCTTTACCCATAATTCAGCCTAAATCAAAGTCTACTCTAAACAATTCAGTACACCCAAAAAAAATTTTATACTATACTATTTTTCTGCCCACACATCATAACATTAAAGATTAGTAACTTCTAGTATAGAGAAAAGTGCAAAAAAATAATTTCTACATGAGGACTCAGTATTATCTTTTTAATCTTAACAAAGATAGACTTATTTTACAATCTCATAAAAAACATCACTTAATGATTCCGCATGATTTTGCCATGTAAAATTATTCCATACATAATCACGACCAGCCTCGGCCATATGCTGATAGCGTTCAGGATTAGTCAAAATAGCCACAAATTGTGAGGCCAATCCCTCAATATCGCGTTCACGGATTAAAATACCCGTACTTCCATTGTTAATGAAACATGATGGGCCCTGGCCCTCTACTCCAATAGAGAGTAAGCCGCAAGCCATTGCTTCCAGATATGCCACCCCAAAAGCCTCAGGTGAAGAGGGTAAACAAAAAAGATCACATTTGGAGAGGAGTTGAAACACCTTATCGTGATCACACTGGCCATGAAAGGTAACCCGTTCAGCAATATGCAACTCATGAACCTGGGCTTCAAGCGAAGCGCGCAAGGGGCCTCCGCCAATGATATGATAATGCCATTGAGGCAAGGCCTTTACTTCGGGACGCCCAAGAGCTGCAAGGTTCACATCAATTCCCTTGCCGTCAACAAGGTTTGAAACACTGACTATCTGCACAGAGCCCGGACGATCAAATACCCTGCGATTTCTGAAGGGTAGAGCATCTTTCTCCCTGAACCCGTTATAGACAACCCTGACATGATCGAGCGACTCTGTATAACTCCTCACAAAATCAAATAAGGGTTCACCAACCAATACCAGACGATCGGGCCTTGAAAATGCCCGACGTAAAAACGCCGGTTGACCAGGACCATGCTGATATCGCCTTGATGTTTCAATACCATGCACAACCGTAACAACCGGTATGGATAGTTCATCCGCTACAGCACAGCCGAGATAGCCCGGAGTCTCGGTATGGGCAAGGATAACATCAATCTTCTTTGCCGCAATGACACGGCGCACCGCCCCGATGCACCCTCGGAGATAGAGATGATTGGAAATAAAACGGAGATAGTAACGAGGAATACTGAGATAGTGCACACAGGAAACTGAAAAACCTCGCTTATACATTTCAGCTTGAATTGCAGAACAGCCCGAGCCTTCCGCTCTCCTCCTGAATTGTGGTACAAACGGTCGCGTTACCAGAACATCGACTGTATGGCCCAAGGCACAAAGGGAGTCGATGGAATCCAGAATGAAGTTACCTCGCTGATCGTGAAGATGATCAGGAAACCAGGGTGTAAGAACAAGAATATTCAATTAACTTCTTTTTAAACATTGTCCCACACCGACAGCAACCCGCCCAACCATTGACCATGAAGCAAGTTCTATACCTTGCACTGCCACTTTTACTCCTACCATTTGCTTTTTTAACGGGTAAACATCACTCTTGCCGGGTGGATCAAGAACAACGGCTCTTGATCGTGGAATGAAAGCTAAAAAATGCTTTCAGAATGCACCATGAATGTTGATATAGGTCGCAAAAAACGGATTTTGCCAAATAAACGAGTAACAAGAGAGCGGCACAATCTATAGATCGTTTAATCCTTTTCGTAATCGCAATAATACCTTTTCATAGTATGCATTGTCCTCGCCAAGCAAATGGCGGATGGTTTCTCTATCAGTCGGCCAGCGCAAACATCGCTGGAACAGGGGATAAACCATATCTGATACACTACGGTCATCATCGCTGCAAACACTTACCGGTATCACGCCTGACATCAGGGCATCATCCAATGCTGTAGAAAACCATGAAACAACAAGTCTCGGCTTCAACCGCTCAAGTGCCGAATAAAACCCCGGATCGTTTTTTTCGATAGAGACAGCTCCTGACAGCTCATGCTCTGCCCAGAATAAACCATTCTCACATGGATGGGGGCGAACCTTTACGGGAACAGGCAATGCATGGAGCCATTCAAGAAATGGCAAGATTTGAGACAAGTATGCAACTTCGCCATAAATAGATGCAATGAGCACGGATCTTGCCATTAGCGCAGGAAGAATAGCCGGCCTTACCTGCTTTCTCACCGTAAGTTGTGCCTGAGGCAACCTCTTTTGCATGAAGGCTGACTCATCTTCGGTTAACGCTATAACTGTTGTGAAATTTGGCAGAAGAGTACTGTGCCGGATCATACCATGCTGAAGATAACAGGTTGAAATGCCTGTTACCGCCGCAGCAAATGCAGGCGTAAATGCCGAAAGAAAAGCAACTTCATTCACTCTCCCCTTCTGCTTAACTTCAAGAATGGAAAACCATGCATGCATGTAGGCAAAATATCCACCCTGTTTGGCTATATGAGTCAAAAAATCGATTCGCCACTCAATCAGTTCAGGGGGTAACACGTCAATTGCCTGCTTTGCAACAGTCAGAGCAGAGAACAATGAAACCAACCCATCCTTTAAGCCTACCGTATGCCAGTCAGCAAAGGTAGCTATATCAGTTTCATCAAGCCTTCCAACCCCTCTCCCCTTATGTTGCTCAGAATAGAGTTGAAAAATTTTTTCTTCATTACCAGCTCCGAATCCGACAAAAAAATATGCTGGATAGTCGACAATCTTATTTTTGCCGTTCCGTATTGAACGTCGTTGCCGAAAAAACAAAATGAGAAACTCAACGACACTCACAAGCCATATGAATGGCCAAGCAAGAGCAAAACGACAAGCGAGTTTAACCATACCAGTGAGCTGGCGACCTCTCTTGCCTCGACCAACGGGTGTATTATGAATAATTGCATTCAGTAATGCACCGTCAGCAAAAACCCAATGATACTGAGCTGGAAGGCGTTGCAGTTTTTCAAGTAACATCAACACTCTATAAAGTAAAATAGCAGCATACCACCCAACCCGCAATGAGATATAAGGGTTATAGATTTGTTAACGATGTTCACACAATGATATTTTTTCGACTGAAAAAGCATTCAGCTATAAAGAAATCCCATTCTGTATCGATATCTAAAGCCTCTTGCGGTGATTCTATTAATAAGGGGATTATTTTATCCACAATAAAAGAGCGCTTGTCTCGAAGTTCTTCCGGTGTTATCAAATAAAAGCAACCATTCACAACATAGGCTGCAGGAAGATCTTGTGATCGCATCAAAAATCCATGATCCTGCATAAGAGGGACTAAATAATCATCATCCATCTTAAATGTCCACATGGGATGGGTATGGGTTGGTGAAACACCCAGAACCGACTGTTTACCATTTTCTTTAAATAATTCTATACCTTTTCGAACCGTCTCTTTTGTTCTGAATGGTGATGTCGGCTGTAGCAAAAGAATACCATCAACCATACCATACTCTTTTTCATACCAATCAAGAGCATGCAACGCCGCATCAACTGAACCCGCAGTATCCGTTGACAACTCCGCAGGACGTAACCATGGAACTAAAGCCCCTGCTTCTTTACAAACTTTTGCAATCTCAAGGTCATCGGTCGAAACAAGAGTTGTGCAAATCTCAGCAATATCTTGAGCCACATCTAGAGACCACACAATCAGCGGCTTTCCGCCAAGTATGCGAATATTTTTTCCGGGCAATCGCTTGGAACCACCACGTGCAAGAATCAATGCAAGAATTTTCATGATAACTCTTTTGCTGTAGTAATCCCGGCTGCAGCCAGGTCATCCGGTCGGCCTACATCCATCCAGGGCTCATGCATCGGGTAGGCCACGGTGCGTTTCGCGCTTACTTGCAGACGCTCAAACAATGTAGGCATATCGCAATGTACATCTGCCTCCAGAAAACGTAAAACTTCCGGATCCAGAGCATAGACTCCTGCATTGACATGACTGCGATGCACAGGCTTTTCATCAAAGCCGACAATATCAACACCATTGGTCTGCACAACCCCAAAAGGGTGCTGCCACTCATGCACACGCACAGCCATAGTGGCGGCGGCATGATGCCGTACATGAAAATCAAGCAGTTCACCGTAGTGAATTTCAGTAAGCACATCGCCATTGGTTACAACGAATGGAAGATCTGGTTGCGGATGAAGCAGCCCCAATGCTCCGGCCGTTCCTAATGGCGATTGCTCGCGCAAATACTCAATCTGCACATTAAAGCGCTCACCATTACCGAAATACTCTTCAATCATATGGCCCAAGTAATGCACAGCCAGAACAAATCGAGTAAAACCCTCCTGCTTGGCTCGCTCAATAATATGCTGCAGCATAGGCTTTCCTGATACAGGCAGCATCGGTTTCGGGCAGTTTTCAGTATACGGTCGTAGCCGCTTTCCTATTCCGCCCGCCATAATGAGCATCATGTTGGAACGTGCTGGCGACGTTGTGATTTCATCCCAAAAATGCAAACCAATCACATGATGGTGCTCATCGACCACGGGAATCTGCTGGATTTTATTGGCGATCATCAACGTTCTGACCATCTCGCGTCCCATTTCAGGTGGCACCACCAGCGGATTTCGATGAACAATACTCTCAATGGAACTCTTGAGATCCAAGCCCTTTAACAACCCTCGCCGGATATCGCCATCCGATATCGTCCCCTGCAGCTCTCCCTGTTCATTAACCACCAACACTATTTTTATCGCAACCTCATTAAGGTTTTGAATAACGTGCTGAAGGGTTGAATTAACGGGAAGAAGGGCTTTTTGCCATCTATCTTCAGTTCGTTGCACTACGCACCTTCCTTAAGGGACAAATCATAAAAAACCTTTTTTGCAAGACCACAAAGGGGATAGTTCTTTATTGTTTCAAGCACTTTATCGCCAGCTCCACCATCACCATAAGGGTTCACAACCTTGCCTAATGCAGCCTGAAAATCCGCAGAATAGAGTTTTTCAAGGGCGGCAGTAATGGCTTTCTGGTTCGGCTCGCAAGTAATGACACTTGCTGCCTGCAGGCGACCTCGCTGGCGATCACCAATATTAATGGTGCCTTTTTTAAAACTGGGCACCTCTGCCAGTCCGCTGGAGGAGTTGCCTACAACTCCATCAACGTGGGCAACACATGACAAATAGCGTAATTGACCAAGCGAGGTATAAGCTCGTGCGTTGGAGTGGTGCGCAACAAACTCCTTAACCATGCTGATCAATATCCGGCCATCGGTATCGGCATTCGGCATGGTAAAAATAAGCTGCGTATCCTCCAGGGCTTCGAGTGATGCGAGCAGTTCTTCCATCTGTTCTGCCGCAGTAGCGGCCTCAAGTGTAACCGGATGAAAGGTAATCAGCAGACTCTTTCGGCCAAGCGTGAAGCCAAGGGATGCTTCCAGTGCTGCTCGATCAAGCAGTGGCAATCGTTTGATGTTATCGATGCCCAATCCCCCTACCAAAAAGACCCGGTCTGGTTGCTCTCCAAGCTGTATCACGCGCTGACGGTACTCCTCTGCCGCCACAAAATGAAGATGCGACATTTTGGTAATGGAGTGGCGGATTGCATCATCAAAAGCTCCTTCAGTCCGCTCTCCGCCATGCAGGTGGGCCACAGGAATCCGCGCCACCAATGCTGCCGATACAGCCGCAAAAATCTCAAACCGGTCACCAAGCACAACGATGAGGTCAGGCTGCAATTCCTGCAAAGCATCGGCAAAGCCGATCAAAGCCAACCCCATAGACTTGGCTATACCTGCCGGGGTATCGGAACTGATCAGCATTTCAACTTTTCGATCTATCTGAAAACCATCTTGCTCGATCTCCCGGTAAGTCAATCCAAACTCAGGCGAGAGGTGCATACCGGTGGCAATAACCTGCAAGATTAACTCCGGATCATCCTTGATACCCTGCATAACCCAGCGCAGCAAACCGTATTCAGCGCGCGTACCGGTAATGACACATATTTTACGCATCATAATTCAATCAACTCATCGATCATAAAATCCCGGACGGCCTTTTGCCCAAGAACTTCATCCCAGCGCATGGGTGAAATACCGGTGCCGGGACGCTTTGCCGTGAGATTGCCTGCAGTGAAAAGCTCTCCCTTGCGGATTGGAGTCGTCGCAACAAGAGACTTCCGGGCAATGGGTTTGTTCTTTGCTTCACTCGGAGTCAGGCGCTTGATGCCATCACCCAAAGCAACTTCAATATTGCGGATTGCTGTCACCATAGCCTTGAGTTCCGAAGGCTCAAGACTGGCTTTGTGGTCGGGGCCGGGCAGGTTACGATCCAGGGTAAAGTGCTTTTCAATAACGGTTGCGCCAAGAGCAACCGCCGCAATGGTGACTTCGATACCGGTGGTGTGATCGGAATAACCAACCGCCACACCAAACGCACGATGAAGCGTCTGCATCGCCCGCAGGTTGACTTCAGCCATGGGTGTAGGGTACTCGGTGGTACAATGAAGCAGCGTCATGAGAGCCCGTGGTGTGCCAGCTTCTTCAAGGAGATCAAGAGCTGCCTCAATATCGCCCAACGTTGCCATTCCGGTAGAGAGGATGAGGGGCTTGCCGAAACGGCCAATATGGCGAAGATAAGGGAGATTCGTTATTTCACCGGAAGGAATTTTGAAATGATCCTGACCGAGAGTTGCCAGAAGATCAAGACTCTCAATATCAAACCCGGTAGAGAAGAAACCGATATGGCGTAAGGCACAATGCGCAATCAACTCCTTGTGCATCTCTGCACTCAGTTCCAGCCGGCGAAGCATCTCGTGCTGTGATTCATTCCGATCAGTCGTCCGGGTTTGATAGTCAGCTTTTCTGGCTTCATGCGTAACCAGTCGATCAGCACTGAAGGTCTGAAACTTGACAAGATCAACTCCGGCATCAGCCGCCATATCAATAAGCTTTCTGGCCATAACGATATCACCATTATGGTTCACGCCAGCTTCAGCAATAATAATTGTTCGTGTTGTCATACGGTTGTTTTTGCAACAAATCGTGCGTGATCCGGCATATTATGCCTTACAGCAGAGCTCATGCCTACGATGCACCGAGCACCAACCGTAACGCCCTCTTTCATGACACTGCCACTGCCAATAAAAGAGCCGGCTCCAATCTTTACTCCTCCATTAAGCATCACCCCGGTAGAGATATGGCAATAATCGTCCACTATCGCATCGTGCTCAATGAGCGCGTGCGAGTTGATGATGCAGTTATTGCCGACACGCACTCCGGCATTGAGGGTTGCTTTATGCATCACAATGGTGCCGCAACCTAACGTAGCGTGACGGGATACATACGCTGACGGAGCAATAATAACGGGCAATACATAGCCAAGCTCTATGGCCTGCTGATAGAGCTGTATGCGTTTATCGGGAGAGTGAATCTGGCCTACCGTAATCAAGGCATAGTGATATTGCCTGGCGAGTTCCGCCAACTCCTTATCGGTAGCTATAACCGGATAGCCAAGGTGCCGGGAGTGCATTTCTTCAGCCATACCAACAAGTCCTGCTATTGAGTATTGACCTTGTTGCTCAATAACATCAATACAGGAGCGTGCGTGGCCGCCAGCACCGATCAGGATGATCTCTTGTTTATTCATCATACGTTTTGCGCCAAACCTGAACTGCTTGGAATATTCATTAAACGTTGCACCAACGATTGGGCCGTGGCCAAATCCATACGAGGAGACTCCCTGAATGCGGCTAACTCGTGCATCAGTATCCATGCCGGGCGGGTCATAATACCGGCTGCATTGGTCGCCTGCAGGAGGGCGTCCCGTTCTGCGGCATGATCAGGGTCAAGCAACAGGGTTTGCAGCCAGTAGTTACTTTGACACCCCTCCGGCTCGGCCATCAACCTGACTCCCGGTATCGGGCTGAGTGCTGTCTGGTAACGCTGAAACAGCTCCCTTTTTGCTCTGAGCATGGCCGGCAATTGTTCCAGTTGAGCACAACCCAAGGCGGCGTTGAGGTTTGGCATTCGATAGTTATAAGCAATTTCGTCATGACGGTACTCCCATGCGTGGGGCAGCTTGGCGGTCGTCGTCAAATGCTTTGCATGACGAGCAAGAGCTTCGTCATCCGTCAGAATCGCTCCGCCACCTCCCGTGGTGATGGTCTTGTTACCATTGAAACTCAAGGTCCCCAGCACGCCAAAGGTACCGGTGTGGCGACCATGATAGTAACTGCCCAGGGACTCGGCCGCATCTTCGACAAGCGCAAGAGTGAAATCATGAGCTACAGCCATGAGGCCGTCAAGATCAACCGGATGACCAAAGGTATGCATGGGTACCAGAGCCCGGATGATCTTGCCTGTCGCGCGGTTGATGCAGTTGCCTGCACGTTGCTCGGTATGACTTGCAAGATAGTCGCGAAGCTTGGGAGCATCAACACCCAATGTTTGCTCTTCACTATCAACAAAATGCGGTGTAGCACCGCAATAGGTAACCGCATTGGCCGTAGCAACAAAGGTAAATGCCGGAATCAACACTTCATCTCCGGCTTGTACTCCCGCAAGCTTCAGCGCAATATGCAAGGCTGCCGTACCGTTCACCACAGCAACGGCATGTTTTGCTCCAGTAAACGCAGCAATATCGGCTTCAAAACGATCAACAAACTTGCCAACCGAGGAGACAAAGGTTGAGTCAAGGCACTCTTTGAGATAGAGCCACTCGTTGCCGTTAAAGCTTGGTTCGTGCAGTACTGCCGAGCCGGAGCCGATAACCGAGCGTATGGCTGCAACTACTTGTTCGGAAAATGTGACAGGTCTATTCACCATAACTGAGAATCAAACAAATGGATCACGAGCAATATTACTCAAATCTACTAAACCACGATCAAATTTATCACCTGCGATATTGAATCCAATTGACCTGCAGTTCCGACACTCACCTTTTAAAAAGGTATCATTTAAAAGACGAACAACGTCAACGTGTCGGGGTGAATTCCAAATTTCAGAAAGTCGGTTTTTATGTAAATCTCCAATTTGATACGTTGGATTACCAATATGAGGTTGGCACAACCAAACACCACCACAATAATTTATAAATACATTGGATCGTATCGTTATAGCTGAACACCCTGAAAGGCAAGGGCCACAATCTACTCTATAATCTTTTAACGCATAGTGGCTGATATTACGATTCAATAAGTTAAGTACGTTTGTAAACTTATTATTATATATCTCCTTGTTTTCTAAAATCAATGCATTAACATAACATTGCTCGTCGACCCCAAGACCATTACTACTATCTTCGTAATCAACCGCCGGAATAAAAATGATATAGTCATAACCTGAATCTATTGCCTTAAGGTATATGTTATGAAGATTTTTATAATTAATCTTATTGATAACACAACGCGCCCCAACAATAACGTTACCCTCTCCGGACTTAATCAAACCTGGAGTTACCCATTGCCGATCAAAACAATGGTTACCAGTAATGATCTCATATTCCTTTTCGTCGGTTGAATAGATCGAAAGAGCAACATAGTTAAACTTACTTAATAAATCGACATGACTACTTTGTAAAGAAACTCCATTAGTAATTAAAGCTACTTCAAGACCTGATTCAACTAATTCTTGAGCATACTTATCCCAACCCTTCATCACTGTTGGTTCTCCTCCACCGGAAAGATAAACAGCTTTTGCCTTCATTACAATCAAATCCTCAATTACCGAATGGATACAAGCTGGGGATAAACGTCCGTTGGCCTGACGCCGATTCCCATAAGAACAATGAATGCAGTTGTTATTACACTCCGATGTCCAATGCAACTCAACAGCTATGGGAGGTAACGTTAATGCTGGCTGATTTTTTCTCTCCGAATAAAAAGGAACAAATTTTTCAGTGGACAGCAGGCGCTGTAAATCTATACGATTCATCAACAAGTTCTTAGGTTTGAATTTATATAATTAATATCCAGCAATCTTTGTTGCCCAGTAAGGCCGTCTGCTCCGGTGCCAAGAAATGTTCATGTATTTCATTTCCTTATGTTGAGCAAACAACCTCCGCATCCTGCTGCTCAAGAGGCAACTGAGCCGCAAGCATGGTATTTAAAAATCCATCCGGCTTTTCACTCAACTCCGCAAAAGAGCCTTGCTCAACAACCTCTCCCTGACGCAGAACATAGACCTGGTCAGCTTTTGCAATAGTTGAGAGTCGATGGGCCACAATAATAATGGTGGTTTCGTGAACAACCTGTTCTATGGATTGCTGGATGAGTCTTTCGGACTCTGAGTCAAGTGCACTGGTGGCCTCGTCAAGAATGAGCAGTTCCGGTTTTCGCAGTAACGCCCTTGCAAGCGCAATCCGCTGGCGTTGTCCACCGGAAAGCCGTACCCCCCTGTCGCCAACAATCGTATTGATCCCTTCAGGTAACTCTTTGATGAATGCAGCCGCATTGGCAAGGCGCAATGCCTCCCAAAGCTCATCCTCTGTCGCCTTTTCAGATGACCAGAGCAGGTTATCACGAATGGTGGTGTGGAACAACTGGGGATCCTGCGGCACATAGCCGATTCGCTGCCGAAAGCTGTTCTGCTTCCACTCACCGAGCGCTACACCATCAATCACGACCTGGCCCGTCTCGGGAATCTGCAGCCCAAGCACAAGATCGGTCACGGTTGATTTACCCGATCCGGATTCACCGACGAGAGCGGTCATCTCCCCCTTATTAAAGTGCAAACTAACATCTCGCAGTGTCTGCTGGCGTCCTGGATAGGTGAAGGTGACACCCCTTAATTCGACACCCTGCTCAAGACGAGTAAAAAGACGATCACCCTCTACTTCTGCAAACGTGGCCGCACTCTGACGAAGCGAAACAAGCTGCTCATAACTGGGAAGAAAATTGCGGATGCTGATATTGCCCTGAAGCAGAGAGGAGAGGATCGGCATCGCCGCAAGGAGACTCCACATAATTGCAGCCATTTCAGAGATACGTACCTGATGCTGCAAAGCAATACCAATGGCAATAATAACGGCAAGCACCGCGACCGGCTGAAACAACTGGGCTACGGCGGTTGAAAGTGTCTGCGAGCGCAAGGTAACATGGACATGCTGGTCGAACGCTTTAAAATACCGCTCCTTCGCCTGGCTTTGCCGACCAAAGCCAAGAATCAAACGTGCCGCTCCAAGCACTTCACTCACCACACCCATCACGACATTTGCGGTCTCGGTATTGCGTTTTCCAAGCCGGTAACTGATGCGATGCAACATCAGGAACGGAGAGGCGAAGAGCACGGCAAGCCCAAGCGCCGTGAGGGTCATCTGTGCATTAAGCCAGATCGGAACCGCAAGATAGATGCAAAGCTGGATGGTGTTGGCAAGCAAGGTCGCCAACTGGCCAAGTGTATCACCAATGGTATTGAGCTCCTTGTTCAGGGTATTGAGCAGGCGTCCCTGGTCTGCACCACTGAAAAATCCCCATCGTGCCCTGAAAAACGTATGTAGAGCATCGCCAAAAAGTCCACGCACAACCGTATACTTGATACGCAGGATGGAAAATCGGATCGCCACACCAAGCACGCCCTTCAGCATGTTGGCGAGAAAAAAAAATGCACCGAACATCCAGAAACTTGGAGACAACCCGATAACAGTCAATCCGCTCACCACCGCCTTGGTTATACGGCCGGTTCTTGCCAGCGAAGGGTCAAGCATAAAATCGGCCAGTGGAGCAATGGAGATGACCGACAGAGCGGCCACACTGCCCTCAACAACAAGAAGCAAAAACAAGAGCGTAAAATGCGTCGGGTAACGGGTCAGAAACTCTTTAAAAATAGCAACAATGCTGGAGTTTTTACTCATTGCAGCCACTCCTGGTTGTTGCGAAGAAACGACGCTCCAAAACGGCCAGTGATTTTACCTTGCCACGCTCGTCCGTCCGGCTTTTTTGCATCGACGGGAAAAAGCTCCCAAAAACGCTGTTGAAGAAAATCATCATGTTCATCAGGTTGCCATGAACCATCGAGCCGCTCAGCCATCTCAATGGCCACATCACGGATCTCTTCTGGTGTGTTTTCAAGAAGTCGAACGCCTTTCTCCCGATACTCCGATGCACACAGGCTGAATCCAACCCCATGAGTGAATATCTCACCGAGAGTCAGCTCCTGATTACTCTTTTCCGACACATGGTGCCGGGTAATGGTAATGATCAGCTTGCTGAAACCAGCCAGGGTACCCAACGGTAAAAAGTTCACATAAACCATCGGTCGGCGAAAAACATAGGGAATATTATCAAGTCCTGTGCCCGTTGTAATACAAAAGGCACAGGTTGCTCCAAGATAAATATCCATAAAATCACTGCGCATGCCATTGGTCGCATAATCAATGACCTTTGGATGCGTGCTTTTTATGGCTGCATGAACTTTTGCCCCCGTCCGGATCACAAAGTATCCTCGTTCGGCCAGAGCTTCGGCCGCCAGAACATAGTTCTGAATATCACTGTCCCGATAATTGTGATAGCTCCAGTCCACACCCTTCATATGTTCGGCAAGATAGGCACTATCCCTTACATTCAGGCAAACATATAAAGCTCCGGCAGGAATACCCATCGCCCGCAGACCTGCCTCCCCTCGGCTCACCTCTTCGGGTATAAAAGACAAATGCGGCGGAAGGCGGTCCAGAAGATTATGGATATCACGCCCGTCATGACTAAAACAACTATGAGCATGGAGTGCTCCGCCGGGTATAAGGCGATTGATTTGAGAGAGTGTGCCCACTATCCAGCCTGGCCAGATGTGCAACACCCGTTTCCACATCCGTGCAAGTTGCTGATTGCTGATCGATTGACCCTGAAAAAAATAGAGATCCAAATGGCGCTGCGCGGGCTTATGGATACCGGCATCCAGCTCGCAAAGAGAGAGTTCCGTATTTGCGGCCAAATGGCCGATACGCTCTGCACGCAATCCACCCACTCGGATGAGCAGCAGGGGTTTGATCAGACGAATCACCAAAACTGCCGGGATAGCAAAAAGATACAACGGCAGTCGAAGAAGAAAGTTAAAACCCAATTGACTCTTTCGAAAAAGCTCAGCCCATCCGCCCTGCCCGATCTGTTTCAACTGCCGTTCAAGAAAAGATATGAATTTCACAACCCTCCTTCCTTATTCGCTTTACGGTAACTCTCCGGTGTCCCGATGTCAAGAAAAAGTGCGGAAGTTTCATAGGTAAAAATCTTCCCGATAAAATGAGGAAGCACTTCGGTGCTGAAATCCTGCACGGCAGAAAACTCTTTGGCGATGAGCCGCAACATTTCGGCTGAAAGAATATAGACCGCACCATTTGCCAGATTCCCTGGTGGCTCTGCCACTTTTTCATGAAATCCTCTGACGACCCCTCTCTCATCAAGCTCCAGAATGCCGCAGGAAGAGGGGGTATCGGTACGAAAGGCCATCATGGTGATCAGGCACTCTTCGGGCCGCTGCCGATGGGCCTGAACAAATGCTGAAAAATCCGCAAGCGAGTAGTTGTCGGCATGGATCAGCATCCCATCTTCACCCTGAAAAAAGTCAAGATTTGCAATCAGGGTGCCGGCTGTACCTCGCAGTTCAGCCTCATAGTCCTGTGTGACCATATCCCGGTATGGGGATGTAGAGATAAACTCTTCAACCTGATCGGCCAGATAGTGGGTATTGACCAAAAAAGGCCCGACGCCTGCCTTGGTCAGCCGATCCAGCCATATCTCCAATAAGGGCTCTCCTTTAATTGGAACAAGGCACTTTGGGATGGAATTGGTCAAGGGGCGTAACCGGGTACCGCACCCAGCGGCAAGAAGGAGCGCGCGCATCAGGCCAGCTCCCTCATAAACTCTTCTGTCCGAAGAGGTGTATTACCTACCCGGCCAACCTGAAGTGCTGCGGCAAGCGATCCAAGGCAAGCCGCCTCCCAGATATTGCCACCGCTGGCGAGGGTCATGGCACTGGTTATCAACAGTGAATCCCCTGCACCGGCAACATCTTTCGGTGAGTCATTCAAGGCATCTACCCGGTCCGTCAACCAGCTATCGACATTACCGTTGCTGGCATGAATCAGCAGCCCCTCTTCACCCAGCTTGAGCAGAATATTGTATGCTTTTGCCTGCTGCCGAAGCTCTTCAGCCAGAATCACCAGACCATCCTCACGGTTCCGGGTACTGATACGGGCTTCACGTTCAGTTGGAGTGAGGAGATCCATCCCCTTGAAACGGCTGATATCACCCACCTGTGAAGAGGACTGGCTGTCGGCCGCAAGCATCACGCCCCGGCTTTTGGCAAGCGCAATCATCTCGTCAACGAGGGGTTGAGGCAGGCAACCATAATTAAAATCAGAAAACACCAGCAGATCAGCTCCATCCATTGCCTGCTCCAACTCTTCGAGCATCTGTTTCTGAAGGGCAACCGAGATTGCTCCCTGGTGCAGATGACTGACGCGCAACATACTTTTGCCTTTGCAACGATAACGCTGCTTCAACGTTGTGGGACGGCTATCGTCAACCAGCAGGCGGACCGTGACGCCGGCAGAAGCCAACTCAGCAAGCGCAAAATCACGTGTGGCATCGTCCCCGGAAACAGCGACATAGTGAACCGATGCGCCCAAGCCAGCGGCATGTGCGGCAACAATCCCCGCTCCACCAATAAAGCGGGTAGAATCAATCGGTGTAACAACAACGGTTGGATCTTCCTGGGACATCCCCAATGGCTGACAGGTAATATACTCATCAATAATCAGGTCACCGACAACGCACACCTTCAGCTTTGAAAAACATTTCACCAATTCAATAAGCCTTTTCGGCTCGATATGGTGTCGCTTGAGATACTCCTGCGGAATACTGATGGAACGGGAATCAAGATCCCGAAACTCCTTGCGAATCAAATCAAGCGAGGAAAATATCGTTTCACCTGAACTGAAAAGGAGTTTTCCTCCATACTGATCAAGCACTTCCAGCTCACTGTTCAAACGAAGTTCATGCTCTTTGCCTTTAACGACAATATCGGGACGCAGGCGAGCAATAACGGCTTGAACAGGTTCATCAATAATGAATGCGTCATCAACCCATGAATTACTTTGCACACCTTCGAGCCGTAATTGTTCATGAACATGTGCGGCGTTTCCTGCTATGCGATCACTCTCTACAGCAACAATCAAACGGCCACCACACTCTTTTGCAAAACGCAGTAAGCGAAGATGCCCTGGATGAATGACATTAAAATGTCCCGATACAAAAACCACATTTGATTTCAAAACGACGCTCTTCTATAATTTATAGATTACTTGCACGCAATAACGACGACCTCTCTATTCTTGCTTTTTCTCTCTGCTGGGTATCATGAACAAGCACAATCGTGAGGTTAAACCTGCTCTCTTAAGGCCGACATAAACCGTTTTACCCCTTCATGATCTGCAGGCTCAGGAGACCATGAAGCAAATTCACTTTCAGATGCATTGAATGGCCCATTGGTTGTCTCATGAACAAGCGCAAATTCGGAATGCACAAGAACGCTATGCCAATCATGATTATCGGCTCTGAAATAAAAAGGATATCCGCTTGACAGTGCCCCAAGAAGCTGCCGATGCTTGATTGTTCCGGCATCATCATACACGACTACTTCAATAATGCCTTCAATAACATGAAATGACTCTATTTTAGAACTATGCCGATGAGGCCTGACATATGAATCGGCACAGAATCCAATCAGCATTTCATGAATCCTGTCATCAAGATGACGATGCGCACATAAGCGTGAGCGCTTTAACTCACTTAACCGGGCAGCATTCCTGAGTTGTTCAAGTATGCTGTAATCGACCGCAAGTAATCCGTTTGCATCATATATCGGTTGAATAACCGAATGATTACCTTGACTCATTTCACGTGTATTAAAGGTGCTCATAATTGCTCTTTTTGTGCTTTTTCGTTAAAGAGCACTCATGAGTTAAAACTCTTTATTGAGGCGACAACATATTCAAGCTGTGCTTCAGTCAACTTCTCATGAATCGGAATACACAGAACCTCTTTGACTATTTTTTTTGCATTATTGAAATCACCAGCCGCACTGTTGCAATATGCCGGTTGCTCAGGCATTAATAACTGATGCTGGATTTTGGTTTCAATACCACACGCTTCAAGATAGGCTTTCAGCTCATCGCGGCGTGCAGAACGGATGGTATAGGTGTAATAAACATCCTCTTCATAATCACGCTCCGTTGGAAGCGTGACAACGCCCTGCAAGTTTTTATCATAAAAAGATGCATTACTCCGGCGCTTCTGTATAACGTCCGGCAAGGATTGTAGCCTTGTTAATAATATGGCCGCCTGAACCGTATCCATTCTGCCGTTAAGACTTGGCTCCATACAGGTTTCCCGGTTAACCGTCCCGTTATATCGCAATGACACAAGCCTGTCATACAAATCCCGGTCATTCACCAGTATCGTCCCGGCCTCGCCAATAGCCGCAAAAACTTTCATTGGGTTATGACTGATAGCCGACAGGGTTCCAAATGAACCACAAATACGCCCCTTGTATTTTGCCCCGAACGATTGCGAACCATCCTCAATCAATAAGAGATTATGCTCGGTCGCTATTTTTTCCAGCGCATCATAATCACTCACTTTTCCGGTATAATTAACCGCAAGTATAGCTTTTGTCTTTGCTGTTACCAAGCCGGCAACACTCTCGGGATCAATATTCAGATCCTCGCGGATGTCAGCAAAAACCGGGGTTGCGCCGGTCAAAGCAATTGCATTAGCCGTCGCTATCCATGAAAGTGATGTCGTTATGACCTCATCTCCACGGCCAATATTCAATGCACGCAAGCCCAGATACAGTGCATCGGTTCCCGACCCTACACTGACGGCATAGTTGCGTTGACAAAAAGATGCGACAGCCTCTTCATACGCTTCAATTTCCGATCCCATCACCATGCGGCCATGATCGAGCACACTCTCGACCGCAGCAAGCAGTTGCTGCTTCTCGTTGGGATCAGTTACTCGTAAATCTAAAAACGGTACCTTCATTTAACCTCCTTGTTGCCAAAACCAATTACAAAGTAATGACACACATTTCGTAGCGTCAACTCTGCTGGTAGTGGTTCATTATTCATTGAAAATTCATTGTATGGATTCGTTGTAGATTCTTTCCTTTTCCAAAAGAGCATTTGATCTTTTTTTAAGAAATTTCGCAGGTTGACCCGCATACATACCCCAGGCGTCAAGATCTTTTTTCACCAATGAGAGTGCGCCGACACTGACACCTTCATGCAAAACAACACCAGGAAGAATAACTGTACCTGCGCCGACAATAACATGCTTTTCGAGTAAAACCGGAGCTTTTTTTCCACCTGTCAACTCTTTTGGAAGCGTTGGATTTGTCAAGTATTCACCACTATAGTCATCACTCGAACTGAATATCTTGACTCCCGGAGCCAATGTAGAGAAACTTTGTATGACGATGCCGGCTGTACACCCAAGAAAACAATAATTACAGAGTTGAACATTATTTTCAATCCGTAGCGATCCTGACCCAATAATTACGACATAATCATCAATGCGGACATTATCACCAATTGAAATATTTTCAGGACAATAAATGCTTGAACGATTATGTATTTTTACATTTTTCCCAACCGACTTGAATCCGGCCGCAGCAAGCTCTTCTTCACTATAATATCTTCCCCCTAAAATATTCATATATTACAAGCCTTCATTTGATAAATGATATTTTTCTGGCATTATAACACAAAATACGAATTACCTTTAATTTAATATTTAATAAAGATTACCATTGCCTTGGGCTTACAATTATTACGCTAACGAACGGCCTGATCTGATATATTCTGAAAAACATTATCAAACACTGGAGCGACAAAATCAGCACCATATCCGGACAAATGATCATCATCCCTGTAAAGCAGTTTACTATTCGCTGCAATAATAGCGTAGCCATTCTTATCAAAAAACATTAATTCAGGATGTACAATCATAACATTCGAACGTTTTGACAAAACCGACAACATCTCCTGAACTGCTTTATTTCTTTCATAATACTCTTGCCTGGATGGCAATAAACCATAGTAACTTTCTCTTTTTATGTGACTTAAAAAAGAAAGCTTCAATACATCAAAACCAATCTCGGGAACATCCGAAACAATTACAACTTTTTTTCCAAAACCAATTAGAGTTTGAACGGCTTTAAAAAGTCCCATTCTCAGTATCATCGCATTAGATTGACTGCTATAAAAACCATTAACATCTTTAAGTCTATTATGCATAAGGGGAAGTTCATTTTTCGAACCCTGCCCATTAGCATACAACGGCCATCTTGCCGCAATGATTACTGTTTTCACCTCAGGATGTTGCTTGATAAATGACATGACCTCATCGTTATGAGAAGCCATACTATAAATAGATCCGTTTACATCTATTCCAAGCGTAGGAGGACCACCGGAAAAAACAAAACCAGATAAACCAAACTGCTTGGCTTTGCTGGATATAGCCGGAAGTAATGCCTGTGCATGCGAATCGCCCCAAAGAATAAAACTTGGAACCTTGCCCACAGCACCTATTGTCGATCGTCTTTTGCTGTTGTTTATTTTTTCATTAATTAATTCTCCTGATCTACCCCATTCGGAATCTCTCTCTTCAACTCTCATAATTGCAGCATTCGCTTCTGGATAGCGATACGGCATACCATTTTGCATATTAATGATGCTTCCGGAAAAAATAGCAAGGAACATCACGATTGCCGAGAGCGCAAAAAGTCTCTTTCGGTCAGGAATTATTGGCTGATTTCCACGAAAAGGCTGCTCAATAAACTTTAAAGAAAGTACTGAAATAAAAAATGTTGCCGCGATAATGAGTGTAATTTCCAAAGCATTCAACTCACGAAACATAAAATACTTTGAAAATGCAATAAGAGGCCAGTGCCAAAGATAGAGTGAGTATGAAATAAGCCCGATAAACACCAGTGGTTTGACGCTGAGCGCCTTGCTCACAACGGAAGTGCCGGCTATACCAGAATAAATAATGAGGCTTGCCCCCAACACCGGAGCGATAGCATTTGCCCCAGGAAAAAGAGTGGCTTCTGTGTAGAAGCCTATACTGTAGCTAATAAGCCCAAGACCAGATACCGAAAGCACATTCCTTTGAACGGAAGATGATGGTAATGGAACGGCTTCGAGGGCAAGCAGTGAACCTGCCAGCAGCTCCCATGCCCTGGTTGGAACCCAATAAAAGGTAGCTTCCTGATAAAAATGTACTGCCCAAATACTCGCAACCAGCGAGACAAAAGCTATACCAAGAAGCCAGAGAAAATAGCGGTTCCTGAAAAAACGGTGAATCGCAAAAAGCAGTAATGGAAAAAAAATATAGAACTGCTCCTCAACTGCGAGTGACCAAGTGTGCAGTAAGGGCTTCTGGAGGGATGGTGCATCAAAATAACCACCCCTATACCAGAAAAGAATATTCGATGAAAAAAGCGTGGTGGCGGTTATGCTTTGCCCAAGGTCTTTGAATGCATTGAAATTAAAAATGACAGCCCCAACAATAAGGGTAAAGGCAATAACAGGGAAAAGTGCCGGAAAAATCCTTCTGATCCGGCGCTCATAGAAGCGGGCAATAGAAAATGTTCCGTTTTGGATCTCTTTTAAAATAATCGAGGTAATAAGAAATCCCGAGATCACAAAAAAAACATCAACACCAACAAAACCACCCGAAAATCCAGGAATACCGGCATGAAAAAATATTACAGCCAAAACAGCAATAGCACGCAAACCGTCAATATCAGCCCGATACTTTAACTGCATTATTTTTTATTTTTTTTTCAGGAAGCACTAACGGTAATCGGCGTAAAGAAAATAGTCTGTTTACTCAAAATAGATAAACTCATAATCACCGCTATAGCCGAAGTGGCGATAAAGCCAGACCCACTCCGCCTCATCAAAAAATGATTCGCAGGTCAGGGCCCAGCACTGCAGATTGAACAGCTCCTGTTCATTCCGGTAGCTTTCAAGCATCACATAACCCTGTTTGCCCACCCGTTCAATCTCCGTCAGAGCTGCCTGCAGTTCAAAGAGACGCAGATTATGCAGGGTACCGAGTGAGATAACAAGGTCAAACTCCTTGTCTGCAAAAGGATAAGGCGACTGTGCCTTGTGTTTGAATAGATGCGGCCTGACCGGCTCCGTTGCCGAGTTAAGGCCATGCTCCGAAATATCAAAGCCGGTTACCTGCAGCTCCGGCTCAAGGAGCAGCATTTCATGCAGCAGAAATCCCTTTCCGCACCCGACATCAAGCACCCGTGAGCCGGCAACAAGACCATAGGTTCGAATCAATGCCTCGGCAACCGGCTTCCATCTTCCGGGCATATAGCGATACCCGCCATAGCCGTAACGGCGATCACCATCCCAGTAGTCCGAGCCATACTCTTTGGCGACCTTCATGCAGTGCACCTTGTCGTCAACCATGCGAGCCAAATAATCCCGCTTTGTTGCCTGGTGAAGTGGAGTTACGAAGTTAACCAATTGCCCCATTACTTTGCTCCGGTAATTGAACGGCTGAGAAGAGGATCGCTTTTCAAACTGATAAAGGCAGGCCCATTCAGTGCATAGGCGGCCATAAGCATGCTCTCGGCTTCATCACCATCAGCGGGAAAATATGGGGCTACGTTGTGGAACAACCGCATAAGATCCGCTCCGTTCAGCTCCGTATGGGTAGGGCCCAGGTGTGGATAGTCAGCAAAGCCGACAAGCTTTACATTGACATTCTGCTGATCAATATCAAGCTTCACCTGCTCAAACGGGCGCTCAATCAAAAAGGGGGTAATCGTGTAAACCCACGGCTTCAAACCCTCAATCGCCATGCCTGCGGCCACGCCAATCATGCTCTGCTCACAGATGCCCATATTGATAAAACGGGATGGATAGCGTTCACGAAATTCGTCAAATACCCGGTATCCGATATCACCGGCAACAACATAGATTGTTTCATCCTGAGCCGCAAGATCAGCAATAATTTTTCCGAAGCGTCTTCTCATAACATCCCCAGCTCTTGTTTACCGATTTCCATCTCTTCTCCTTTAATTTTTCTGGCATGCCACTCCGGATTGTTCTCAAAGGGTTTGATTCCCTTCCCTTTAACCGTATGAGCTATAATTGCCAATGGTTTACCTGCCTCCGACTTATGGCTGAGAGCCGCAATGAGCGCTTCAAATGAATGCCCATCCATAACCTCAACCGTATCCCAATTGAAAGCCCGGAACTTGGCTGCAAGGTCATCAAGCGGAAGCACTTCACTGATCGGAGCCAATGCCTGAATCTTGTTATAATCGATGATAAGGCGCAGATTATCAAGCTTGTGGCTCGCGGCTATCAGCAACGACTCCCAGGTGGTCCCCTCCTGACACTCGCCATCGCTGATCAAAACAAAGATATTTCCCGCTTGTTGCTGAAGCTTTTTTGCAAAAGCCATGCCGGTGGCCATCGGAAGACCGTGGCCGAGACTGCCCGTTGTACAGTGAATACCGTTAAGGGGATCGCGTTCCAGATGTGTGGTCAAGGCAGGGTTGAATCCTTTCTCCCGGAGCAGGATGCACAAGGGAAAGGATGCATGGGCCTTGCTCAGAATAAATTTGTCATCCTCCTGCAGTACCTCCTCATAAAGGGCAAGCAGCAGCTCAATAATGGAAAAACTGCCCCCGAGATGGGCTTCACCATGTTCAATGAACGCCGTGAAGGTATCCTGACGGAGCTTTTTGGCTTTTTCAATAAGGGATAAGTACCCCGTTTGCGTTTGAAGAGATATCATATGTGCTTGTTTTGATCAGCGAAAAGAGCTGCATTCGCATAAATTTTTGTAACCCGGTCTCGGTAGCAGAGAGCCTTTTGTAATTGCAGACGTTGCGCTTCCGCGCCGTCGTATCGTTCAACCCCACTGGCCAAATGGCGGCGTCGGGCAATACCCGGAAGAAATTCGTTCAAGAGTATCATAATCCACCGCATCCCATAGAGCGGCATGGCAACCCGCAACCGAGCGGCAAAATCAGGATCATCCGCAAAAAGCCGGAGCATGGCCTCCTCCCACCCGGAAGCAACTCCAGGCTCCAGTTGCATCGCCGGATGCCAGAGAAAATCAGCCGTGAGTTTGACCGGATCATCCCAGCCGAAATATTCGAAATCAATAAATATCAGCTTGCCGTTGGCCCGAAGAGCGTTGTGAAATCCGAAGTCCGATGGACTGAGAATCCGATAACGCTCTCTAAGATCGCTTGTTCGAGAAGATTCCGGCCACTCCTCTTTTGCGTATACGATTAAGTCCTGCCAGAGCGGAAGAAACGCTCTTTCAAGGAACTCCTGGAGTTCCGGATAGTGAGCGGAAACACCCTGAAGCCGCTGCAGGCGCAGGTCAACCTGCCGTATCAATTCGGCGGCAGAAAGACACGCTTCCGAGGCCAATCCGCTCGGCTTATGCACCTCCGCCCTTGATATTTCATGCAGCCGGGAGATAAAACCAACGGCCTGACCGAGAGCGTTCGGATCTGCAGCATCGACCTGAGAGCCATCAACCCAGGAATAGAGTCCGAAATGACCATTTTCATCCATTGAGACCACCTCCGGCGTAGCATCAAAACCTTGGGCGCGTAAAAATTCAATCGCATGGTACTCGGTGCCGAGACGGGATCGACCGGCAGCATCACCTCCCGGATAGATCTTCAATGCCAAGGATTGACCCTCTTTCGAGGTTAGTTTATAGATCCGGCTGTTGCCCCGGCCACTTACTTTTTCCAGAGCCTCCAGCCGAATACCGGTCATGAGTTCCACCAGAACTCTCTCTTCTTCACCTGAAGAGGAACCCAGCAGATGCTGCGAGATCTCCTCCCAACTGCTAAACGCGGTAACTGACTCCATGACCTCATCCGGCCGGTAATTGCCATAGAGCACTTTTTTAACGCTCTCCGGAAATGTTTTTTCAGCAAAGACTTCCGGCAAATCATCAATAAAGCAGTCACATGCCAATTCCGCGATTCGGGCAACCTTCTCTTCGCGGGTATCGGCAAAGAAGAGATGCTCTCTTTGCATACCAAAAAAATTGGAGTCAAAGAACCGCTTTGACTCCATCCACTTCATGGCCTCCACGCGCAAGGAGGTTTGCTCGGTATCAAAGTGACCAAATTCCGTTTTGTGACTAACGATAAATACCTGGTGACCCCGCAACCGGCATTTGAGCAGAAATTCAAGAAATCCCGGCATGATCTCAGCCTGGTGCATGAATTTGCCGTAGACCTGCCCCTGGAGCTTCATCCATAACTGCTCCCCGTCAGGAAGGGTGCGCAAATAATTCCGTAACTCGGTTTTACTCCGTCCTCCCCACTCTTCGGTGATCAGTTGGGTTGCTATCGCAGTACGACGAAATGAGGAGTCATAGCGGGCAATCGTATTGTCAAAATCAATGCCGATTTTCATAACAACAAGCTCCTGCTAAACAAAATAGGAGTGTTCTTTATCAAGAGTCAGATATTCAAGGATTGCAAGATTTTTGGCATGGGCAACACAGTGGTGAGTACACTCCCGGGAGGGATCGAAGGAGTGCATAAACCGCCTGTTTTCATCGGAAAACCAGTAATCCCGGAAGGTTCTCCCGACAAGGGAACCCATCCTGCCGGATTCCGTATAGGCCTTGTCCTGACAGGTATAGACATGCTGATCAGCTCCAATTACGGTAAGAAAGCCGAGAAACGGGCAGGTATGATAGTGCTTTTCAAAAAGATCCTCAAGCTCATGGTAGTGATTGAGAATAGAGAATGTTTCGCTTGAGATCTCCTTGGCAAGCGTTATCTGCCGGGCAACTTCATCCTTGATCGAACTATGGTAGGCATTATTGCCCGCGGCATTATTGCTGACAACGGCTCCGGATATTTTAACATGATTGACGCCGCACTCCTTGAGCAGGGTGCAGAGTTCTGCAATATGCTGATGGTTATCGTGCCCGACAATAAAGCTCACCCCAAGCACACACCGGGTATCGCGGGCCGTAAAGGCACGGATGTTTTCAATCAACTGAGAAAAGTCGTGAGGCTTCGCGCCCCGGCTTTTTTCGTAGCTTGCATCATCCCAGGCATCCATTGAAACCCGTATCCATGTCCCGTGCTCTGCGAAACAATCGGCAACTCTTCCTTTAAGATTGGAGCCGTTGGTCAAAGCCGCAATGCGAATACCACCTGCGGCAAGAATATCAATCACTTCAGGGAGCGCTTTATAGAGAAGCGGCTCACCACCACCACTGAAGGTCACGGCCTTGACCCCCATCTCCACAAACTCATGAGCCAGTTCCATCATCTTTTCCGCAGGAATGCTGTCCTGTTCGCGCATCTCTTCGCCGAGTGCCAGGTCGCTCGTTCGATAGCAGCAATACCAGCAGCGGTGATTGCAATGATTGGTCGGCTTGACCCGTATGTGGACAGGAGCAACAACACGCCCGTCAGCGAGGGCGTCAAGAGAATCGGAAAAGCGAAGAAACTTGAGAGCGCTATAATATTTTGACATCAGTGTTTATTCAAACTTTCAAAACTTTTTTTCCCTTCAATCATTCCTGCGATAGCAAAACTCACTCGCCGCTCTTTCCCAGATAGGTGAACCAGTCCTTTGTTGCTTCTGAAATCTTCTCGACCGACCATACCGGAGCCTCACGCCAGTAGTCGATATGCTCCAGCATCTTTGCTACTCCATCTTCAAAGCTGACCTGCGCTTTCCAGCCAAGCAACGTTTGAATACGGCTAACATCGGCAAAGGTACAGTCCGGCTCGCCCGGACGCTTCGGGATATAGGTAACCGGACCTTCAAGCAGTTCAACCAGCCGGTTGACACTATAGGTATTGCCTGAACCAACATTGAGAGTGACGCCGCTCAGCTCCGATTGTGCTGCGCAAACATAGGCATCTGCCACATCGGTAACATAGGTAAAATCACGAGTCTGGGTGCCATCGCCAACCACCGTGAAGGGCGCACCGGCCAGTTTCTGGGCAAGAAAGACTCCAAACACGGCGCCATAGGTACCCGATGTACGTGAACGGGGCCCATAAACATTGAACATGCGAAGAGATACCGTCGGCAAACCATACACCTGATTCCAGTGCATAACACACTCTTCTCCAATCCGTTTGGTTAATGCGTAAGGATATTGAGGACGCATTTCGGCGGTTTCGGCGGTAGGGTATTCGTCAGGAATACCGTAACAGGATGAGGAGGCAGCATAGACCAGACGCTTGACCCCTGCAGCACGCGCGGCTTCAAGCACGGAAACCGTACCGTCTACATTTGCCCGGTGATAGGGCACCGGATGCTGGATAGAGGGCACAATGTCGGCAAGTGCCGCAATATGGAAAACCCAAGCAACATCCTTAAAAAGAGGAAGAATCCCTGCGTGGTCATTAATGTCAATTTCGTGCACCGTGAGCTTCGGATTCTCAATAAGGTGGCTGAGATTTTCAATACGGCCTGTAGAGTAATTATCCAGAACAACCACCTCGTGGCCATCCTTAAGCAGGCGCTCAACGAGATGACTTCCTATAAAACCAGCTCCTCCGGTTACAAGTGTCTTCATGGTGTGACTTTATTTATATAAAATTGACATGGGGTACCCTGCTCTCCATCAAGTCTGACAGGTATACATTGATCTGGTCCATATGGCAGTTGTGTCGACACTCGGAAATATCGAGACCGTGCCGGACGTATTCAATATTTGCCTTCCGCTTTTCACTCTGCCAGACCTCCTTGAAACTGCTCTCAAAAACATTGCCCAGAAGAAAACGCTCATCCTTTAAAAACGAAGGACAGGAGTACAACTCGCCGGAGGTCATGATGTGAGCTTGAAAAAAGGGGGTCGAATAGCAGGTAGCATAGCGTTCCGTAATAGGCTGAGCATACTTTTTCATGCTCTTTGCGCGGAAAATAACCTGGAAATCGCTGGTGGAATAAGCCGTAAGCAACTCTTCCAGATAGAGATAATCATTGTAATCCAGCGTTTCGTAAAGATGCGTATTGCTTGAATAGTGCTGAGAATAGGGCTTGATAACCAGGTAGTCAAGGCCTATTTCATCACGGCAAAGCTTTGCCAGAGTCTCAAGCTCTTCGGCATTTTCAGGCAGCAGCAATGCCTGCGCGCCAATCGTTGTTGCGAGAGCGTGCTGCCGTTTAAACGCAACCGCGCGAGTCAGGTTGGTGACAGCCTTGTTAAAATCGCCTTCCTTGCAACGATGTATCTGTGAATAGGTTGCAGCCGTTCCAGCGTTCATGGATACTTTCATCCAGGTCACCTGAGCGAGGGCTTCCTGTATGAAACGGTCATTGATTACCGTCCCGTTGGTGGTAATACCGAATTCAAGGCCCGCTTCATGGCCCGCATTAATTGCCTCAACAATCTGTTTGTGCAGCAGGGGTTCACCCTCACCCGCAAGATGAACACTTTTAACTCCAAGCTCCCCCATTTCACGAAGCAGCGCAATCAGAGCCGGGCCCTCCATCGCGGATGGCTCATAACCGATATAATCATAGGCGCAAAAAATACAACGATGATTGCACGTACCCATTGGAGAAAGCTCAACATAGATAGGATAGATCTCCCGGGCTGTCTCCCAATTATCTGATCCATCCAGAAATTCAGCAACACGCCGGGGGTGATAAATCAATTTATGGCTGTCAATCCTGTATTTATCTGCCATTATCGGTCCTTAACACTGCATTATTTTGATAAAAGGAAACTTCCTGCTCACAAAGCCACTGCATACAGATATGACCAACAATAAGCTGAAGGTCTTCCGCAATCTGCATGTCATCAATTTCAAAATGAATCGGGTACTGAGCAAGCGTTTTACACTGTCCTCCTGAAAAGCCAAGAATGGCAAACGTCTTTATACCAAGACGGTTACCGGTCTCAAGTGCCTTGACCACATTAGGCGAATTACCGCTGCCCGACAACACAATAAGCACATCTCCCGGCTTTGCCTTGACCTTCAGTTGTTCGGAAAAAATATTATCATAGCCGGTATCATTTGCCAGACAAGTAATAACGGCAGGATTAGCACTCAAAGCCTCAACCCGCAAGCCGCCACCGTTTCTGACTCCAACACCATAAATAAAATCATTGGCAAGATGGATGGCATTACCTGCACTGCCACCATTACCGCAGAGATAAATGCTGTGACCTTCACGCCAGGCATCAAGCAGTGCAATCCCGAGCAACGAAATACGGCTCATCGTTTCAGGTTTCAGCGAATGTAAGAGCTTATTGGTGTACTCTTGTATTTTTATCTGCATACAATAACGTGTATTTTAGGTTATTAGCCTTAATTAAAGGCAGTTAGACTAATAGGTCAACTATTTTTCAGAGCCGCCCGTCAACATCCTCGCGCTTCAGCACTCCCTTGACATCGTAGATGACCCCGTTTCGGCCAGAGCAAAGGGCACGGATTTTGAGCGATTGAAACTGGGAGTGTGCAACCGCAAGAATAACGGCTTCGTAATGGCTTCCGTTAAGTTTTGAAAGCGAGTTGAGCCCGTATTCACGCCTGACCTCTTCAGGATCAGCCCAAGGATCAAAGATCTCTACTTCAGCTCCATACTGTTGGAGTTCATGGACAATATTGACCACCTTGGTGTTGCGGATATCAGGACAGTTTTCCTTGAAGGTGATGCCAAGCATCAAAACCTTTGAACCCTTGATTTTGTGATCTTTGGCAATCATGAGCTTGATGACTTCAGATGCCACATACCGTCCCATGTTGTCGTTCAGCCTTCGACCTGCAAGAATGATTTCCGGATGGTAACCATACTCCTGAGCTTTCTGGGCAAGATAGTAGGGGTCAACACCGATGCAGTGCCCCCCGACAAGCCCTGGCTTGAAGGGCAGAAAGTTCCATTTTGTGGCAGCCGCGTCAAGTACCTGATGGGTATCAATGCCCATGCGATTGAAAATCATGGCCAGTTCATTGACAAAGGCAATGTTGATGTCACGCTGCGAGTTTTCGATGACCTTGGCCGCTTCAGCAACTTTGATGGATGAGGCCTGGTGCGTACCTGCGGTAATAATCGAGCGGTAAAGATCGTCAACCAGTTTGGCCGCCTCGGGGGTTGAGCCGGAGGTGATCTTTTTGATGAGCTTGACCGTATGCTCCTTGTCACCGGGATTAATGCGTTCGGGAGAGTAGCCGGCAAAAAAATCACGATTGAATTTCAGGCCCGATACCCGCTCAAGCACCGGCACACAATCATCTTCGGTTGCTCCAGGGTACACGGTCGATTCATAGATCACAATATCACCCTTTTTGAGCACGCGGCCAATCGTCTCACTTGCCTTAAGCAGCGGAGTCAACACCGGACGGTTGTTCTTGTCGGTCGGAGTCGGCACCGTGACAATATAGTAGTTGGCTCCTGCAAGATCGAGAGTGTCAAGGGTGACAAAAAGCGCCGGTGCAGAGCCGGTCAGAAAGGGATTGCTCTCGGAAAGCACGCTCTCGAGTTCATGGTGGCCGACCTCAAGCGTGGCGTCATGGGCTCTCTGCAGCTCCTCTATACGCCCCGGTTTGACATCGAAACCCACAACCGGGTACTTTTTGGCAAATTCAGCGGCCAGAGGCAAACCAACATATCCAAGGCCAATAACGGCAACTTTGATATCATTCATGCATGGAAAAAGAAAAGAGGTTTTATCGGCAACGTGTTGTTTTGCGGGATAACAAAAAAGTGAAACCTCTTGTGCTGCCCAACACGTGCTTCACGTTATTTATTTCGGCTCACCGGCAGAAAAAAATGCAAGATACCAGGCAATAAACCGGTTAATGCCGTCCTGCACCGAGGTTGCTGGTTTATAATCAAGATCTTCAACAAGGGCCTGAACATCGGCATAGGTTGCAGGAACATCGCCCGGCTGCAAGGGTAGAAAGTTTTTGACAATGGTTTTGCCTAAAGCCCGCTCAATGGCTCCGATAAACTCCAAGAGCTCCACCGGATTGTTATTGCCGATATTATACACCTTGTAGGGCGCGGATGAGGATGAGGGATCAGGGCGCGTTCCTGACCATGAAGCATTTGCTTTTGCCGGACGATCAATAACCCGTACAACCCCCTCTACAATATCATCGATATAGGTAAAATCCCGCTGCATTTTACCATCATTGAAAACATCAATCGCTCTCCCCTCAAGGGCGGCTTTCGTAAACAGAAAGAGGGCCATATCCGGGCGTCCCCAGGGACCATAGACCGTAAAAAAGCGCAACCCTGTTGTGGCGATTCCATAGAGATGACTGTAGGTATGCGCCATCAATTCATTTGATTTCTTGCTCGCGGCATAGAGGCTGATCGGGTGATCGACATTATGATGCACCGAAAAAGGAAGCTCTTCGTTCAGACCATAGACCGATGAACTCGATGCATACGAGAGGTTATGGACTCCATTATGGCGGCAAGCCTCAAGGATATTGATAAATCCAATAATGTTTGAGCTGATATAGGAGTCAGGATTGGTAATCGAGTAACGTACCCCCGCCTGTGCGGCAAGGTTACAGACAGCATCAAACCGCTCTTCACGAAAGAGTTTATCCAGGTTCTCCTTATCCTCCAGATTGAGCTTGATGAAACGGTAAGCCTTATGGATGGATGAGGGGACGAGCATATTATAGTTGATCACATCCCGGCTGATACCGGCAAGCTGTAACCGTCCATATTTGACTCGTTGATCGTAATAATCGTTGATACTATCAAGGCCAACCACCTCATCACCGCGAGCAAGAAGCCGCTCGGCCAGATGAAAGCCAATAAAGCCGGCTGTGCCGGTTACAAGTATTTTCAAAAAACCGAAATTTGGTTGTCAACAAATAAATAAAACGGTTGCCGATCAACGTCAAAGAATCTGAGGCGTTACCGGGAGGGCTCTCGGAGTACCTTTGAGGAGAAAAAAGCATGGTTCATGACTCAGAACGCACAAACTTCTGTGCTAACTCCGGTGAGTCCGAGCAACTCTCATCTGTTGGCTGCACACTCATACAGGTAAGATACCAGTAAATCAATATATAGAGCATAAAACTTGCAACCCACGCGGCCATAAGCAAAGCACTGCTCCCTTGAAGCAGTACACCACATCCTGCGAGAAGCAAAGCATAAATCCAGCAAAAGGGCGAGACCAGGCTATTGCGCATATGCGGAGAGAGCTGCCCGAAATGAGGACGAATAATCTTGAGCTTGATCAAACTGTGAAGATGATGGATGTCAGGAGCACCAGGATTATTTTTGTTCAGAAAGCGTCGGCTCATGCTGAAAAGTGTCTCATTGATCGGATAGCCGCAGATGAGCAGAGATGCCCAAGCCGATACTCCGGGATTGCGCATCGGCAGCATAACAGCTACCCATGCAAGCAGAAAGCCTACCAGATAGGCTCCGCCATCACCCATAAAAATTTTACCCAAAGGATAATTCATCAAAAGAAATCCTCCGACCACAACAATCAGCACCAAACATAATTCGGCCAACTGGAGATCCCCCACCTGCCAGGCAATCAATCCTATCGCAGAAAAGCAGAGCATGGCCGTACCTGAAGCAAGGCCGTTAAAACCGTCAAGAATGTTTATAGCATTTGCTAACCCGGACACGGCAAAGACCGTAAACAAGACCGAAACGGGAAGAATGGCCAGAAGCGGGTCTATGGCCGCAATATCAACATGATTAATGCTGTAACCAGTAATCCTCCATGCCAACAGACCACTGAGCATGGTGGCTATGAGCCGCTCTTTTACCCCCACTTTTTTCGTAATATCTTCCGTTAAGCCGGCAGTAAAGGCTGGCAAACCGGCAATCAACATTGGCCCGAGCAGTCGGACGGCTGACCCTGGCATCAACAGCCATGCGACAACCAGCCCAAAAAATATAGCGACTCCGCCCACTCTTGGAGTTGGAAGCGTATGAAATTTTTGCACTCCATCCGTTGTATCCATTGAGTGCTTGCCATGCCATCGCTTGGTCATCACAAGCAACAAGCAAATTCCGGAAGTAGTGATTCCGGAGGCAATAATTTCTCGCTGGATGATGTCAAAAATATAACCCGGCATGTTCTTTCCTCGGTAAATCGGTATTATACCAATTGATAACGTCCAAATACCATCAACGATGATTGGAGTATAAATAATAAAGAGCTCTGTTCGCTATGAAACGGTTGCCCTGGCTTAAATGTAACTAAAATGTAACAATATAACCAACCAACCTGCGCAGTCGCGCAGGCGGTATCAAACGGCTGGTAGATGCGGGTAATCGGCATCCCGATCTCTTAAAAAAGGGCGACCCGGAGCAGTTGATAACAACTACTGGGGAGGTTGATTCTCCTCCCGGCGATCACCCTGCTGATTGCCCTGACCTTGATCACCCTGGCCCTGATTTTGATCACCCTGACCCTGCTGATTGCCCGCACTGCCGGACTGGGATGGTGCTGGAGGCTGTGGCGGTGGGGTAACATTCTGGCTGATAATTGGCTGAAGGGTATAAACCGGCGCCGTTGCAGCGATATCACTATTGTTGCCCGTGCCGGCAGCAATAACCGGAGAGGTGGCATACCCCATAACCATACCCGCCAACATACTTATACGTACAATGCTTTTTTTCATCACGTTTCTCCTGATTAACAATTCTTAAAGTTTAAAGCCTGTACCAACGGCAAAGATAAAACGAACTCCATCACCGGAGTTATGGGTCAAATCAGCCGCTCCAACCGTGGCTACCAAGGGAAACGATGCAAAACGGAATGTTTTTGACACACCGGCATTCAGGTTAAGACCATTCCAGTCGGTAATAAGATTGAACTCATTGGCCACATCATAGGCGATATTGCCGAAAACGTAGGTGCCGTGATCCCCCTTGCCGGAAGCAATATCCAGCGGGCTTTTATTGCCATAATGGCCTGAGCCAACACCGGTACTGAACGAAAGCTTTGATGTTCCATGGGCTTTATCAACAAAAATATCCGACTGTACGCCCTGACTGTAGACAGCATAATAGCTTTTTCCGGAATCCCCGCCATTGGTGAGCATGACGTTCTCAACACCGACACCAAGAGCACTGGAATTACCAAGTTCCCTGAAGAGATGCACGCCTGCAGCATACTCCTTCCACTGGGAAATATCGAGTGAAATCAAGGTTACATGACATCCAAAGTACTCTTTTGGATCACCAAAACCATAACCCACCACTGCAGCCCCGTCACTCTTTGCGGCATAAGGTGATGGAGAGGTTCCGCTGACTCCAAAAAAGATCACATTATTTGAGGCACCCCAAGCAATCGGTGTCGTTAGCGACTTGCCGTGATTGTTGGGCTGGAAGGTTACCTGTTCAGCTATGGCATCTGACCCATGCAGGGCAGCCAGGCCGACAAGAGCTGGCAAGAGACACGTTTTAAGTATTTTCATTGTAATTTTAGTTGTTATTCATATTCATTATTCTAATGACGACATCTATAACCTTATATCCCATATATATAATTCCCGTCGTCACATAATTCTTGTAGCCATATCTCCTATATCAATAACGATCCTGGTGGTGAGACGCAATGATAACCGCGCGAAGCATAAGCCAGCGCAAAATTCATAGCAGTTCCAGTTATTGTTCTTCTTCATTACTCTCATACCGATATCTATAACCATATTTCCCATAGCCATAATTCCCATAGCCATATTTTCCATAGCCGTAATGACCCTGATGGCGAGGCGCAATGATCACAACACCAAGCATAAGTGGGCGCAAAAATTTATCTGAGGCAAACTCCTCAAGCGGTTTTCGATTCGTATAACCGACTCGGGCCGCGAGAATAATGCCATCAACAAATTTCGCCAACTGCGCCGCATCGCTTAAAAAGAGCGGCGGACTATCCAGCAGTACTTTATCAAACTTTCCTTCAAGCACCTTGAGAAGCTCCACCATTTTAGCTGACCCGAGCAGCTCATTGGGATTCGGCACCATTTTACCCGCACTCAAGACAAAAAGATTATCGATATGAGTTGGCTGGAAATATTCATCATCAATCGAATGCGACTGGCTGAACAGGTACTCGGTAAGGCCCGGCTGTCGTTTGACGTTAAATTTTTTGTGCACTGATGCGCGCCGTAAATCACAATCAATGATGAGGGTTTTTTTGCCAATAAGCGCAAACGCCATGGCCAGATTGGCGCAGGCGGTCGATTTGCCTTCCGACATGGCAGTACCCGAAACGAGAATTGAGGTTAACGGGTTTTCAATACGCGAATACTCAAGGGAGGTTCGAAGCGTCCGAAAACTTTCAGCAAACTCCGAAGAGAGGCTGTCGGTAATCTTTGGCATAGGAGCTTTAGCTGTTTTTTTCTGGTCGGTTTTTATCGATTCAGCCTGCGCTTTCGCGAATATTTGTCCAGGAAAAACTTTACTCATCCAATAAAACATGCGAGTTATTCTTGACTTGACGGTATCGGTAAAAGAATTTTTAGCGGTGCCGACAACCAGGGGAATAACCGAAAGAATGGTAAAATTCAGATCCTTGAAAAAGGAATCATCCTTGATGGTGTCATCGAGTAACTCGGCAATAAGAGTAAACATGAATGCAAAAGCGCCACCCATAAGCAGTCCCTTGAGCAGCATTTTGCTCAGGTTGGGTGATTCCGGTCCCAAAGGACGAAATGCCGTGCCGACAATCGAAACACTGCCAACCTCGGAACCCAGCAACATCCGGGTCTCCTCCTGCTTCTCTTTAAGGAAGATATAGGTTTTGCCCACAACCTCCCTGTTACTCTGCAGCTTGGCATAATTCAACTGTTTTTTCGGCATTTCGCCAAGCATGCTCTCATAGTATTTCTTTAAGCGCATCAACTCTTTGGCCGTAAACTCAAGATTATTCAGCTTTCTCTCCGTCTGAAGCTTTTCAGCGACCAAATCAAAGCTGAATTTCTGTGAGCGACCGGCAGAGGTGATTTCGCCGGCAATTTTACTGCGACTGAGCTGTTCATATCTGGCCTTTACGATATCAAGACGCTGCAGCTTTGCTTTGACCTCAACATCGTCACCTCCTTTTTGCTGAAGAAGCCGAATATAATCGCTTTCAGAGGCCCTCATTTCATCCTGTATCGCGCCAAGCTGGGCATTGATATTTTGCGCAATACGCAAACTGAGCGCCTTATCGGTGGCTGTAAGCTTTTTTTCAATAAAACTCAGGCCATTGTGAGCAATATTGTACTCAACCATGACATCGTTATAGCGGGCATCGGCATCAGTAACTCTGGCAAACAGCGTTCCGGTATTGCCGGAAACATCAAAGATTTCATTATGCTGCATATAATCGGAAAGCGCATTATCTGCGGCATCAACTTTTTTCTGCTGCTCCTGCAGAAGGTCGGCGATGAATTTGTTGCTCTGGGCAAATTTTTCGGAATTCCAGCGTACATCCGACTCTTTATAGACCCGGCAAAGCATATTGGTTAAGTATACGGCTTCATCAGGAAAGGGACTTGCAACCGACACCCTTATCAGGTTAGTCTCTTCTATAGGCTCAACCCTGATCCTACCCTGCATATTAAGAGTATAGTAATAGAGATCATCATCGGTTAACGTTGCCAGACCCGGCGGTTTGAGCGATTCTTGACGCTTGAGTTTTTTAATCAACTGGGCCATTGGCGAGATATAGCTCCTCTTGCCAAAGAACTCCAGCGAGTCCTTGCGCCCACTGTTGAAAAGACCCCTGACGGCCTGTTCAGCCATAGAGGGGGAGTGAAGCAGGGCTATATCTTTTTTTGTGGCATCCAAACCAAACGCCCCCTGGCCTAAGAATGCCGACTGCATATCACCTCCACCTCGTGGATTGATCATCAAAAGGGAGGGTGCGTAGTATGCCGGTGTTTCCTGCTTATAATTGATCCATGCATTGAAAAGACTAAAAAACACAATCAGAATGATGCCGTATTTCCTGCGGAAAATAATCTTGACGATTGATCCAAAGCTGATCTCCAACTCACGAGATCGATTATCCGTATTCTGTAGATTTTGGGATGTTACCTCCTCACTCACTCTTGTAATATTTTTCACAATTAATTGAATATTTGACCGGCCTTATACCAACTAACAATACCAGGGTTGCTCAACGCAAAACGGTGTCAGGGCTTGAATATCCTATACACCGTATATCCTGAAATAATCAGTGCGGCTATAGCGGTAATGGACTCCAGGTTGAAGCCCTTTTTCTCGGGAACAATAATGGTATCATTGGGCTTCAAAGCGATAAAGGCAGAACGATCGCCCTCTTCATAGAACGGCTTAAGGTTTATTTTATAGGTCTGCGTACCATCTTTATCCGGCTTGTTCCTGGCAAGCACTACTTTTTTCAGGTTCGCTGTCGACCTGGGCCCCCCTACGCGGGTAAGTACCGTCGCAAAATCAGCACTTTCTCTCACCACAATTTGACCAGGACTACCCACATCACCCACGACATTAATGATCATAAGAATATTGCCGACATCATCCGTGAAATAGGAGTCTTGGCTCATGGGATAATTCGGCCCGTTTAACGGATTATATCCCGCAACTGGCACCGCATCAGTTGCTGTCGTTGTTGCTGCAGCCAGTACTTCAGCATTAATACAAGGCAAGAGAAGAGTCTGCAGGGAGAGCATAAAAACAACAAGAAGCCTTAGTATTCTCATGGCATATATATTTAAACTGTGCTTATTCCCGACATATTAATAACGAGGCCCCGATCACTGTTGGCCATACTATACAAAATAAGAGCGGAATCATCTATAAATTAAAAAAGAAACGCGTCTTCATCAAACGAAACACACCAAAAATACTTCATCTTCACAACACAAAAAACACAATCACAACGACAAAGAGTGCGATAACGATATCGCTATCAAAAAAAAAGCTGCGCAACCTTCAGTCACAATTGAAGTAAAAAATGATAGAATCACAATAAAAAAAACGCCCCAGCCTACCGACTCAAAAACGACCTAATAAAAAAGATAACATTCACCGACTTTAACTTATCAGAAAACACGCACAAACCACACTGTTCCGACAAAATAAAGAACAATCTCCCGTTCGACCCATGAGATCTGCAAGAGCTTCCTTCGCATAACCTTTTTTGAATCTTGTAGCTCGTCTATGGTAATCAATGGTAGTTACAACGTAGTCGATGGCTCGACTCACATATATAGTAAACATGAACCCCAACAGCCGGTATTAAAGAAACAATAAATGACTTTTATCCAATCCAGATTATGTACTTAATTATAACACTACACACTATAATATGCAAGCTCCTGACAACGGTATCGGAATAAAAATGGCGTAATAAAACGCACTTTAGATGATTTGATGATATCATGCTTTTATTAACCATATCAAGAGCTATCTGTTGGCGTATTTTGCGTAATTCCCAAGTTTCAAATAAACACAAACCGCTTTTTCGCTGAAATTACCTGGCACAAAAATCAATTCAAGGTGTTATTGCCAAGCCGACAAGTCATTTAAACTGAAAAACTGACCGTTATGAGCGTTTAGTTTGCATCCTTTTTAATATCACTGTAACTTAACCTTTTTAAACCTGTTTCATTTTTTACCGACTACTATTGACTATGAGAGCTGATTTATCGGAAGAGCGACGTATTATTGCTATCGGGGATATTCATGGGTGCGCATTTTCGCTGAAACAACTGATCGAGCAAATTGAGCCTGAGCCTGATGATCAACTGTTGTTTTTGGGTGACTTGATTGACCGGGGAGCTCATTCAAAAGAGGTGATTGACTATCTTATCTCACTCCGATCATCATACTCCTGCCACTTTCTTATGGGCAACCATGAGCTGATGTTCCTTGATTACCTTGAAAACCGTAACCAGAAGCTATGGCTCGCTAATGGCGGAAACGCCACTCTCAAATCCTATAAAAGTCAAAACGGCTTTCAGTTGCCAGAGGAGCACCTCTTGTTTTTCCGGCAATGCCACTGCTTTCTTGAAACAGAGCACTACTTTTTTACTCATGGAGGTCTTGACCCGGAACTCTCCATAAAAGATAATCTGCGCTATTACAAGCCTGAGGATTTTTGCTGGCAACAAGTGCACATGCGCCCAGCCTTTCTGGAATGCAATAACTTCAAGTGGGAAAAAACCGTTGTCTGTGCCCACACGCCAACCGCCCTTCCGGTCATGCTTGATCGGCTTATTGCAATCGATACCGGCTGTGTCTATAACAACGACCCTCTCCTCGGCCAATTAACCGCCGTTATCCTGCCTGAAAGGCGTATTATTCAAATAAGGAACTGTGAAGAAGGGTGAATTCTGGACTCAAAAAAAAGCTCCGTGACACTCTGCTATCACGGAGCAAAACGCTACGAGCAAGACTCGCAACATGTTTTCATATCGTTGCCGAAAACTATCCTCAGGCCTCTTGGCCTTCAGCTTCAACCACGAAATTGACCTTGACCGAGATATCCAAAAAGATTTTAGCATCAGCCTCATACTTGCCGAGCGCCTTGATCGGCCCCTCAAGCGTGATCTTGCGGCGATCAATATCAATCCCCTGAGTTTTCAGGGCTTCAGAAATATCAGCCGAAGTAACTGTGCCAAACAGTTTACCCGATTCACCAGCCTTGGCATAGACCGTCAGTGACATTTGCTCAATTTTCTGGGCAAGTTCACGGGCGGCTTTGCGCAGCAGTTCAACCTTTTTGGCCTGCTGTTTTTTCTCGGTCTCAAGAGCCTTGAGCGTTCCCTCGGTAGCTCGTATAGCTATACCCTGCGGAATCAGGAAGTTGTTTGCGTAGCCGTTTTTAACGGCAACAACTTCACCTGTGTCGCCAAGGGTAGCCACATTCTTTCTTAAAATGACTTTCACTGCTTAGCTTCCTCGTTCAATAGATTGCAAAATTGTTATTTGTATTCGTCGACAACATAGGGAATAACGGCGAGGAACCGAGCCCATTTGACCGAATGGGTCAGCAGGTTCTGCTCTTTGGCCGAAAGTCCGGTAATGCGGCGGGGAATGATTTTTCCCTGGTCGTTGATAAATCTTTTCAGCTTGCGCTCATCGCGATAATCGAAAAACACAACCTGGTTCTTCGATACTTTTTTCTTGGAGGCCAACGCGTTACTCAGCGATTTGTTGCCTTGTGACTTGTGGCCCTGTGAATGGGTAAATTTCTTCATAAGTTGATTACAAAATTTAGCTTACCCTATCCTCTCAATCGGAGGAAAGGTATTTGTATTCGTAAATGTGTCCGGGATCCTCATCATGATGACCATCGTGATGGATATCATGACAATCATCCTCAATAAAACCCTCTTCATCCTCCTCACCGTTCTTCTTTCTTTTGTTGAGGAACTGGATTCGTCTGGCCTTGATTTCAACAACCGTTCTTGATGATCCGTCCTGCGCTTTCCAGGTACGGCTTTGCAATTCACCATCCACCAGAACAGCCGAACTTTTCTTCAGATTGTCACGGCAGCTTTCAGCAAGCTTGTTCCAGGCAACAACCCCGACATAGCAGACATCTTCCTGCCACTGATGATTGCTGTCACGGAATCTTCGGTTACATGCAATGGAAAAATTAACGACAGGTGTTCCGCCTGAATTAGTTTGCCTGAAAACAGGGTCTTTGGTCAGATTTCCAGCAATGATTACACTGTTTATCTCAGGCATTTTTAATTCAGCCATAACATCATCTCCATTTTATTGCTCAAAAGGAATCACATCTTTCGCTTGCATGCAAACCAACCCTGACAATCATTTTGCAGCCGTGTCTGAGGCTGCGGCCTCTGCACTGGCGTTATCTTCCGGACTACCGATAACAACACTGTATTTTTCAACCCTTTTGCGCATTTCAAGAAAAGCGCTGGTGAGATGAATAATCAGGTAACGCAGCAGATCTTCCTCATAACGGATCACCTTTTCAATTTCTGCGATAACCGTTGTTGCGGCCGTAAATTCGATGTGGGCATAGTACCCGATGGTTTTCTTCTTGATCGGATAGGCGGTCTTGCGTCGGCCGATATCAAGCACACTCTTGATCGTACCGCCTTTTTCGGTAATCACCCGCTGCACCATCTCCATTGCCGCAGCTATGGCTTCGTCTTGAAGCCCGCCGTCAATGATGACTGTACATTCATAAAGTTTGTTTGTTTCCATAGCGCAAATTGCTGATAATAATTAACCACTCAGTTGCTTGCAATATGGCGAGGGTCCGGCATTGCGCAGACCAGCCCCACGGCTTCACGGTTTAAATCCGGTGAACACCATCTGAAAATTTGAACATTTAAGGTAAGAAATTTGCTTCATTTTTCCAACATCACGACAAAAACCATCGAAGAGGGTTTCCTCATACAGGGCACTCTACTGAAGAC
>CAIMCD010000045.1 GCA_903839405.1 uncultured Chlorobiaceae bacterium | reverse complement strand
GGATCGGTTGAGAGGATAAGGGTACGATAGCCAAGCTGCGACAAGCGGACTGCCGTTGCTGCAGAGACACTGGTTTTGCCTACCCCGCCTTTACCTGTGAAAGTTAAAATACGCATGAACCGGACATTGGATTTAGAAATAAAAAATAAAAGATATCACTCTCGACTGACTCTACAAAAGAACTAACATACACTCTTCAGACGATGTTTAAAATTTTTATCCCCGGCTATTTATTTTCATCGCACTATTTCAGGACGATGAGTCGCAGATGCCCCCTGAGCGTTGCCCCTCATTGCACCATCAAGGCCCACCACACGAAACAACCGGTAACAGAAGCTTGCTGCCGGCAACCATCACAATAGTTCATCTACCTTTTTTATAATTTTTTAAAGCCACATCTTGCTGCTCCGGCAAGAGAATTTCAGGAACAGGAAAGCCGCATCAACTGCCCTGAAAAGCCGCTGAAAAGAGGTAATAAAAAAGAGAAGAGCTTGCAAATGAACGTTCTGCTGGCTTAATTAATCACTCAGGCAAAAACTCGTATACTCTGTCACCGATCTTTTAAAGAGCCCCGTTATGCTCGCAACCGCCACCATTGCTGATCTTTTGGCCACCGTTGTCCAGAACCGCCCTCTTACGAGCGATGTCAACATCCTCACCATTGAATGCCCCGCCATTGCCGCTGCGGCAAAACCCGGAAACTTTGTCAATATCAAGGTCAGCGACACGACCCAGCCACTGCTCAGAAGACCCTTCTCCATCCATAACGTCGAGGGTGACTGCATTGAACTCATGGTGAAATCCGTCGGCAAAGGTTCATCCCTTTTCTGCAATAGCCCGGTAGGTGCACGGGTTATGGTGCTCGGCCCCCTGGGAAACAGCTTCTCCGCCTCCGGCAACTTTGAAACCGCCCTCCTTGTTTCCGGGGGGATTGGTACGGCTCCCATGCGCTTTCTGGAAAAAGCCCTGCTCGCTGAAGGCAAAAAAGTGATCAACCTGATTGGCGGCCGAAGCCAGAAGGAGCTGCTCGCCCTGAACCTGAGCAACTGCCGCTTCGCGACCGATGACGGTTCAGCCGGATTCAAGGGCACCGTGGTGGAGCTGCTCCATTCAGAGCTGGCGGGTTTCGGCGAAGCGGAGAGCCTCAAAGTTTTTGCCTGCGGGCCAAATCCCATGCTCAAGGCTTTGGCCGGCTTCTGCCGTGAACACCGCCTGGCATGTGACCTCTCGCTCGAATCGGTCATGGGGTGCGGCATCGGAATCTGCTACGGCTGCAGCGTCGAACTCCGTAATCCTGACGGCACCATCCAACCGATCCTGCTCTGCAAGGAAGGCCCCGTCATCCAGGCTGAACGAATTGCACTCTAACCGGAAGAGTTCTATCTTGACGTTTACTTATTTATACGGGCCAACCACTCCCGGAAGCTTTTTTCAACAATTCACACACTCACAATGGCAAAAGGATTGAATAAGGTCATGCTCATCGGCCATCTCGGCAATGATCCTGAACTGAGAACCACAACATCTGGCCAGTCGGTGGCTAATTTTACGGTTGCCACCAATGAAAGCTTCAAGGACAATAATGGCAACATGCAAGAGCGAACCGAATGGCACAAGGTCATTGCATGGGGAAAACTTGCCGAAATATGCAATCAGTACCTGAAAAAGGGACGGCAGGTCTACGTGGAAGGGCGCCTGCAAACCAGAAGCTGGGACGACACCAAAAGCGGAGAGAAAAAATATGCCACCGAAATTGTCTGTACCGACATGCAGATGCTCGGTTCACAGCGCGAACAGGGTGGCGGACAGGGATACGGTGAAGGGAGTCCCCAAGGTTATGAACGCCCGCAAAGCACGCCGCAGCGAGGCTATCAGCAGAGCGCTTCCGAAGCTCCCACATACCCTTCCCGACCTTCAGGGCCGATGCTTGACAGCGAAAAGGATGACCTGCCTTTCTGAGCTTGCCCGGCTCTTTAACTCTACGGGGCGTACCCTTCGGTGCGCCTCATGATAGCCTCTCGTTTCCGAAATGGATGTACTGAAAAAACATAGTCTTGCCGGCACGCTCCCGCCGGTCTGTTTCCTGTATGGCCCCGAAAGCTACCTCAAGGAAGAGGCTGCGGCCTTGATCAAAAAAACGCTCTTTGCAACCGAGAGCGAGGCGGCCGAAAATACAACGGTGCTTTACGGAGGCGACCTGACACCGGGCGAACTGGTATCAAAAGCCTCCGAATACCCGATGTTCACCCCGAAACAGCTCATCATTGTCCGGCAGTTTGACAAGCTGAAAAAACCGCCAACCAAAGAGCTGCAGAAACAGCACGAAGAGAAACTCAACCGCTACATGCAAAGTCCGGCAGAATTTACCATTCTGGTTCTGGATGCTGACCCGGTCGATAAAAAGGAGCTTGAAAAAACACCTTTCACAGCCCTGAAACCATACCGTCACGACTTCCCTGCAATCAAGAGTCCGGACCTCTTTGCCGCCAACCGGGCCAAGGCCTCCGGATGGGAATTTGAAGCGGATGCGCTCAAAGCTTTTACGGCCTATATTGAGCCCTCGGCCCGTGAAATATGCCAGGAGATCGACAAGCTCATCCTCTACGCCGCGTCCCAAAACCAGGAAAAACTGATCCGGGCCGTTGATGTCTATGACTCGGTTGGCATATCGCGTACCTACAACATCTTCGAGCTTGAAAAAGCCCTTGCCGGAAGAAACCTGAGGCTCTGCAGCGGCATATCGCTCATGATCATGGATCAGGAGGGGCAGAAAGAGGGGCTCGGCAACATTGTCCGCTACCTCACCACCTTTTATATCCGGCTCTGGAAACTCTCGCAGCCCGGAGTTCGCCAGCTCCCGCAGGCGGAAATCGCCAAAATTCTCGGCATGTATGGCAAACAGGAGTACTTCGTCAAAAACTACCTTGCCTACACCAACTCGTTTTCACTGCAGGATACCCAGCAGGCTATTCTGGCCCTCAGGGAGAGTGATGCCGCGCTCAAAGGGCTGGTTGCGTACCCTGACGAAAAATATCTCCTGTTGCGACTGATGCAAAAGCTGCTCGGATAATCTCCTACAGCAACCCCCGACTTCGATTCCAGGCAATCGTGCTGGCAATCCCCTCCTCAAGGTTTACCGCGGCGGTAAAGCCAAGTTCAAGAGTTGCCTTCTCGGGCGAGCAGACCCAATAATCCTCGATAAGTTCATTGACCTTGTCGCGGTTGAGAAGCATCGGCTTGCCGGTCAGAGAGGTGAGAGCACCAAAAAGGGAGCCGGCAACATAGACCAGGGGTGTCGGTAGCGCAACCCTCAACAACTTCTGAAAACCAAGCACCGGACGAGCCGCCGAGATCACCTCATCCCATGACCATGCCCGCGAAGAGGTAAGGTAGTAAAGCGATCCCGCAGCCCGCTCTGAACGGAGAGCCATCACCATGCCACGGACAAGATCATCGACATAAATCATGCTGAAACGCTGCTTTTCAAAACTTCCGGCTGAAACCAGCACCCCTTTCGAAAGCATCTGAAAAACCTGCAGCACATCCCGGTCACCCGGCCCGTAAACGGCGGGCGGGCGGACAATGGTGAGCGGAATCTCTGCCCCAAACTCCAGCGCAACGGCTTCTGCCCGTAACTTGCTCCGCCCGTAGGCACTCACCGGAGAGGGCGGATCGGACTCCCGGAGCCCGTGCATACCATCCCCGGCAGGGCCTCCGGCCGCAAGCGATGAGACCAATAAAAAGCGCTTGAGTGCCGGATTATGCTCCCTCACAGCCGCAAGCAAATGCTGCACCGGCATCACATTGCCGGCATCATAGCTCGCCTCGTCAACCGCTTTCGTCACTCCGGCAAGGTGCACTATGCGCTCAACACCCCGTACCGCCCGACCAAGAGAGTGTGGATCACTGAAACTTCCCCGGACAACTTCCACCCCTTCCGGTAATGGCGCAGCACTACTCTCGGCACGCAAAAAAACCCTTATCCGAACGCCCTCTGTGGCAAGATAATCCAGCAACCTCGAACCAATAAAACCGGTTGATCCCGTCACCAATATTGTTTCACCCATCTCGCTTCACTTGCAGTTATTTTAACCCCTCACGCCAAGGCTAACAGCAGCGGACTATGCCGGCTGCAAAAAAACCAGACCGTGTTTTAACAAAAAAAATAAAAATTTTAATACATTTCGGTTTATGGGTAGCTCCCCGTTACAGAATCCCGGCCTCTGAAAGCATAACAAAAAAGCCGACCGTAAAAACGAGAAATTCCAGCTTTGCTCTGATAAGCTTAAGTAAATTTGCATTCCTGTGGACAAAACGAAAGATTTATTTAAAAAATGCATTGATTTTACCCTTGCCGATGAAGTGAAAGCACAGGGCATATATCCATTTTTTCATCCGATAGACGAAAATGAAGGACCGGTAGTCTCGTTTGGTGGACGCCAGTTGGTCATGGCCGGCTCAAACAACTATCTCGGTCTTACGGCCGACCCCAGAGTGAAGGCCTCTTCAATCGAGGCAATTAACAAATATGGTACAAGTTGCAGCGGATCGCGTTACATGACCGGCACGGTCAACCTGCACATTGAGCTTGAGGAGCAGCTTGCCGATTTTTTTGAAAAGGAGCGCTGCCTGCTCTTCAGCACCGGCTACCAAACCGGCCAGGGCATCATCCCGACGCTTGTGCAGCGCGGCGAATACATTGTGGCCGACCGCGACAACCACGCCAGCCTTGTCGCCGCATCCATCATGGCCCTTGGCGGAGGAGCAAACCAGGTGCGCTACAACCACAACAACATGGAAGATCTGGAGCGCGTGCTTCAGACCATCCCGGACTCGGCCGGCCGCCTGATTGTTTCGGACGGCGTCTTCTCCGTATCGGGCGAAATCGTTGACCTGCCGAACCTGGTCAAACTGGCCAAAAAATACAATGCCCGCATCCTGATTGACGACGCTCATGCGGTTGGCGTCATCGGCAAGGGCGGCCGGGGCACCCCGTCGGAGTTCGGCCTGGTCGATGAGGTTGACCTCATCATGGGCACATTTTCAAAAACCTTCGGCTCTCTTGGCGGCTATGTTGTAGCCGACCGCAGCGTTATCAACTACATCAAGCACAACGCCGCTTCCCTGATTTTCAGTGCTTCGCCGACCCCGGCCAGCGTTGCAGCCGTGCTGACAACGCTTGAGATCATCCGCAACGAGCCTGAGCGCATGGAGCGCCTGATCACCAATACCGATTACGTTCGCCAGGGATTGCTGAAGGCCGGATTCACCCTCATGCCATCGCGCACGGCGATTGTTACCGTGCTGATCAAGGATCAGATGAAAACCCTCGTGTTCTGGAAAAAGCTGTTCGATGCAGGTGTCTATGTCAACGCCTTTATCCGTCCGGGCGTCATGCCGGGTCACGAAGCGCTCCGCACCAGCTTTATGGCCACCCACGAGCGCCATCACCTCGACAAGGTTATCACCGAATTCTGCACCATCGGCCGTGAGCTGGGCGTCATCTGACGCCCTTCACTCAGGCACAAAATCTTTACAAAACGGGCACCCGGCTCGTTTTGTTGCAATCCCCGGTAACCGCCGGGAGTTGCACTCTACCCGCACCCCCTTCTCCAAAAAACAAAAAACTCTATTTTCCCCTCTCAAACAGACCTGAAAGAGCTGTTTCACTATTTTTTCACGGCACTCAAATTACTCTTTTTTGTTTTTATTTAATACATTACAGGAAATATGAGTAGACTGTTGATGAAAGGAATGGTATTGTTCGTCCTGATTGCCGATCCTCTGGTGTTGATGTTTATGCAAGAAAAAAGAAATACGTAATTCCTGTTCTTTTTTTGTTCGTATCATTGCAACCACACAACACATAACCATGAAAACAAAACATGCACAGGCGTACCGCTTTGTCCGTTTTGTTCTTTCGGCGTTTTGCCTGATGACACTGCTGGTACCACTCCCCTCCTACGGAGCGGATTACGGCACAGTAAAGGGCAAAATTATCGACAAGGCAGACGGTGAAGGTATTTTTGGTGCTTCGGTCACGATTGCCGGTACGACTATCGGCACGGCCACCGACCTGAACGGCAATTTCACCCTCCAGAATGTTCCCGCAAAACAGCAAAAACTCTCCGTCTCCATCGTTGGCTACACGCCGGCAAGCCAGCCGGTAACCGTTACCACCGGCCAGACAGCCACCGTAAACCTGCAGCTCGGCCAGACCACGGTCATGGCTTCTGAAGTTGTGGTCGGTGCCGCGCTCTACAAGCAGGACCGTCTTGAAATTCCGGTTACGACAAACGTCGTCTCCAAGGAAAAAATCAAGCAAGCTCCGAACCCATCGCTCGACAAGGTGATCGAAGATGTGCCGGGCGTCGTCATGACCCGCGCCGGAGGACAAACAACCTCAACCGTGCAGATCCGCGGATCAAATACCTATCAGGGTGGAGGCATTGGTACAAGGGTACAGGGTCTCTATGACGGCTTCCCGTTCAATTCGCCTGAAAGCGGCGAACTGGTACTGCCTGCGGTCAACATGAATGCGGCAGACAAGGTAGAAATTCTGAAAGGTGCTGCAGCCACCCTCTACGGCTCGGGTGCCATGGGCGGCGTGATCAACGTCTTCGGCGCTATGCCGGACAAAATGGAGGTAAAGGCGGGCGTCAGCGGCGGATTTTACGATGCCCCACCCTCAACTGACCAGAGTGTCTACCGCAACGGTTACACCCCCTGGCTCTGGAACAGCTATGTCGGATTTGGCAACAAGGCGGACAAATGGAACTACAACCTGCTCTACACGCACAGCAAGGATGATGGCTACCGCCAGAACGCCCAGACGTTGCTGAACGACGTGAAGTTCAAGGCGAAATATGACATTGATGCCAAACAGTACCTCCAGCTCACCTCTTACTACAACCAGACTTCGGGCGGATATGCTTATTCGATGCCCTATGACGCGACCATCTCCACACAGACCTTCACGCCTCACCCCGAACTGGCGAATGACGTTTTTGTAAACGCCAGGTATTTCGATTACACCAACGCCTACAACTACCTCTACAACAGCGTCTATGCCTCAGTATACGCTACCGCATATGCTGCTGCAGGCGGCGCGTTCAACCCCTTCGCAGCCACCATCGCGAATGCAGCCGCAACCGGAGCCGCGACCGGAGCTGCGAGCGGAGCCGCACCCGCCATGTCTGCGTTCACCAAATACGACGTCTATGGCGACGACACCATCGGCCGCAAGAACTCGCTTGTTGGTCTGAACTATGTGAACCTCTTGAGCGACAAGCTCACGCTCGACACGCGCCTTTACTATACCTACAACTCCACGCGTATTGAGTACAACCACACGGCTGCCAACCAGACCTATGCAACCGGCAAAGTAAGGACTCCCGGGGAGTTCAATGAAACGGACGCGAACCGTTTCGGTGCAGGAACAAAACTTGACTGGCGTGTAGCCGACAACCACCGTCTCTTGTTCGGCATCGACGCGAACCTCGTAGACGTCAACTCGACCCAGGTTGCTGCTGCGTTTCCCGTAAAAAACCAGTTCAACAACATCCAGGAAAAGAATTTTGCGGGCTTTGTCCAGGACGAGTGGAAGCTGACCGAGAGGCTGACTGCCCTGCTTTCGGCACGATATGACTGGAGCGGCGTCAATACCAACACGGTACAGCAGACGGTTGTCACGCCTGCCGGAGCTGGCTTCTACAGCTACACCGGCGGCAGTTACATCCCGATCAAGAATTCGGTCGACGCTGTCAGCCCACGAATTGCGCTGAATTACAAGGCCACCGATGACACCGCATTCCGCGCATCGTGGGGCAAAAGCTTCAGGGCTCCAACCCTGACGGAGCGATTCATTCGTGATGGTGGCCTCTTCATTGGCATTCCGAATCCGAACCTCGACAAGGAAAGCATGACCGCCTATGAACTGGGTGCCTTCAAGCAGTTCGGAGACCAGCTCTCGGTCGACGTTGCCGGCTTCATCAACAACTACGACAACCTGATCGAATCGATCATCGACCAGACCAACAGTACCTACACGTACAGGAACATCACGAAGGCAAGAATCTGGGGTATTGAAACCAGCCTCAACTACCGGCCGTCGTCGACATGGAACTTCGGCGCTGCCTACACCTACATGAACGCCAAGAACCTCTCTTACAAGCTTGGCGAGAATCCGACGCTTGACAAGAACCCTACTCCGGACTGGCTGCCGATGAGACCTGAACATACGGCTTCCGGAAGCGCGACCTGGAACACGACAAGCAAGCTTTCGGTTAACCTGAACACCCGGTATGTGGGCAAGTACAAAGCGGTCAACCTCTACACCAATTCGCTGGGTAGCTACTACCCTGGAGATTTCGTTTTGTTCAACGCAGGTGCCAAGTACCAGTTCACCAAGAACGTCACGGCCACTCTCTCCTGCCGCAATCTCACCAACAGGCAGTATGAAGAGGCTGAGTGGTTCCGCGCCCCTGGCCGCTCCTACGTTGCGGGCATCGACCTGGTCTACTGAGTCACCATTTTTCCCTCATCCCGCGAGTTGATCGCGCCAGCCCCTCTCCCCTGAGGGGTTGGCTTTTTTAATCGTTAGTATTCATCACAGGATTTTATTACATTTTGCAAACCTGTAGAACCACACACAAACGCACATCTTTTGTAATTCTATGCACGATAAAATCAGAATTGCCGCTATTGTCGGGATGGAGCAATGCAACCAGCGGGTATGGCGCGAGGTGACCGCAAAAATCTCCGCACATGCAGAATTGACCCAATGGACCGATCAGGATCTTGAACATCAGAACCCTGAAACCGCTGAAGCAATCCGCAATGCCGACTGTATTTTCACCACCCTTATTCAGTTCAAGGGGCAGGCGGACTGGCTGCATGAACAGATTCAGCAATCCAAGGTAAAGACCATCTTTGCCTACGAGTCGATGCCTGAAGTAATGCAACTGACGAAAATCGGCAACTATGTGGTAGCAGGCGACGGAAGCGGCATGCCCGATATCGTCAAGAAAGTTGCAAAAATGCTGGTGAAGGGACGCGACGAGGATGCGCTCTACGGCTACATGAAGCTGCTGAAAATCATGCGCACCATGTTGCCACTGATCCCGAAAAAGGCAAAAGATTTCAAGAACTGGATGCAGGTTTACACCTACTGGATGAACCCGACCACCGATAACCTCGCTTCGATGTTCAACTACATCATGGCCGAGTATTTCGAGGTGGGTGTCAAGGCTGAAAAGGTGCAGGAGGTTCCGACCATGGGCTTCTACCATCCTGATGCACCTGAATACCTGAAAGATTTGCACCATTATGAAAAATGGCTGCACAAACACAATAAAAATTCCGCGAAACAGCGCAACGTCGGCATGTTGTTTTTCCGCAAGCACCTGCTTCAGGAAAAAGAGTATATCGACAATGCCATCCGCGCCATTGCAGCCAAGGGGCTCAACCCCCTGCCGGTCTTTGTGATGGGTGTTGAAGGCCATGTTGCCGCCAGAGAGTGGTTTACGCATAACAATATCGACATGCTCATCAACATGATGGGCTTCGGCTTTGTGGGTGGCCCTGCAGGTGCAACCACGCCGGGCGCATCATCGGCCGCACGCGACGAGATCCTGGGCAAGATCAATGCACCCTACGTTGTTTCCCAGCCGCTCTTTATACAGGATTTTGCTTCATGGAAGTCGCAGGGCGTTGTGCCGCTGCAGTCGGCCATGACCTATTCGCTGCCTGAAATGGATGGCGCTGTCTGCCCGGTTGTGCTTGGTGCCATCAAGGATGGCCGCCTCCAGACCGTTCCTGACCGCCTTGAAAGGCTTGCCGGTCTGGCCAAAAGGTTCTCGGATCTGCGCCAGGTGCCGAACAAGGATAAAAAAGTTGCCTTGGTGGTTTACGACTATCCGCCGGGCATGGGCAAGAAAGCGAGCGCGGCGCTGCTTGATGTACCAAAAAGCATCTACAACATTCTTCTGACCCTCCGCAAAGAGGGGTACAATGTTGGTGAACTGCCGGAGTCGCCCGAAGCGATGCTGGCAATGCTCGACCGCTCAACCGATTATGAAGTTCAGGCCCACGAGCCGGACGCCTTCTCCATCAGCCGCGAACAGTTCAACAGCATGACCAGCGTGCGGGAACGCGAACGCATTGAAGGCCGCTGGAGCGGCTTCCCTGGCGACATTGTACCGATCAAGCCCGACAACCTCTTTATTGGCGGTATCACCTTCGGCAATATCTTTATCGGCGTGCAGCCGCGCCTTGGCATTCAGGGCGATCCGATGCGCCTGCTCTTCGACAAGGAGAACACCCCGCACCATCAGTATATCGCCTTCTACCGCTGGATCAGCCGCGAGTTCAAGGCCAACGCTTTGGTACACATCGGCATGCACGGCACGGCAGAGTGGATGCCCGGCCTGCAGCTTGGCGTTACCGGCGACTGCTGGTCAGACGCGCTGCTCGGCGAAGTGCCACACTTCTATATCTACCCGGTCAACAACCCGAGCGAGGCCAACATTGCCAAACGCCGTGGTTACGCCACCATGATTTCGCACAACATTCCGCCGCTGGCACGGGCCGGCCTCTACAAGGAGCTTCCGGCTTTCAAGGAGATGCTGACCGACTACCGCGAACGCGGCCTTGAAAAAATTGTGGATGTTGAGACCGAAGAGGTCATTATCCAGAAAGCACAGCAGCTCAACCTCACCGACGACTGCCCGCGCATTGAGGATGAACCCTTCCAGATCTATATCAGCCGACTCTACACCTATTTGATGGAGCTTGAGGGCCGCCTGATTTCAAACTCGCTCCATGTCTTCGGCGAAACCCCGAAGCTGGACACCCAGGTCACCACCATTATCGAGTACCTGAAGGTGCGCGGCAATGAAAAGTCGCTCCCATCGGTCATCATGCAGGCCATCGGTGAGGATAGAACCTTCGGCGACTACGCTTCACTTGCCACCCGCGCCCGCAAAGGTGAGCCGGCGGCCATGAAGGCTCGTGAAACCGTGGACGAGCATACCCGCGAGTTGATCCAGCACACCATTTTCGACCAGAACAACCCGGCGTCGATATTCAGCAAACTGACCGGCGGTGCGAAAATGCCGCAGGAGATGGTCGCCGATATTAACGCCGCACTGCAGGACGGTCTTGCCCTGAAGCGTGCGCTTGAAGATAACCGCCATGAGATGCAGGGCTTCCTCAGCGCCCTCTCGGGCAAGTACATTCCATCGGGTTCCGGCGGCGATTTGGTGCGCGACGGTGCAGGCATTCTGCCGACCGGCCGCAACATCCACGCTATTGACCCGTGGCGCATCCCTTCAGAACTTGCCTTCAAACGCGGCAAGCAGATTGCGGAGACCATTCTCAAACGCCACACCGAGGAGAACAACGGCGAGTATCCTGAAACCATTGCCCAGGTGCTCTGGGGACTCGATACCATTAAGAGCAAGGGCGAAGCCGTTGCGGTGATCATCCACCTCATTGGAGCTGAACCGGCCTACGACGCACAGGGCAAAATCAGCCACTACCGTCTGGTTCCGCTTGAAAAACTTGGTCGCCCGAGAGTTGACGTGCTGATCCAGATCAGCTCGATCTTCCGCGACACTTTTGGTGTGCTGGTTGACCATCTCGACAAACTGGTCAAGGATGCCGCCAGAGCGATCGAGCCGGTCGAGATGAACCATATCAAAAAGCATGTCGATGCAGCTTTGAAGGATGGCAAGGATTTCGAGAGTGCCACCTCACGCCTCTTTACCCAGGCCCCCGGTGCCTACGGCTCACAGGTTGAGGAGCTGGTGGAGGATTCAGCATGGGAGTCGGAAGAGGATCTGGACAACATGTTTGTCAAACGAACCGGTTTTGCCTACGGCGGAAACCGCTACGGCGACCAGCAGACCGATATCCTTAAAGACTTGCTCGGCACGGTTGACCGGGTTGTGCAGCAGGTTGACTCGGCCGAGTTCGGCATTACCGATATTGACCGTTACTTCTCCTCATCGGGCGCGCTGCAGCTCTCGGCCCGCCGCCGCAATCCGAAAGGCGAGAATGTGAAACTCAACTACGTGGAGACCTTTACGGC
>CAIMCD010000044.1 GCA_903839405.1 uncultured Chlorobiaceae bacterium | reverse complement strand
TGCCGAGAAGCTTCTGCTGGAAGCCACCCTTGAAGCCATTGCAACCGGCTATGTTGTAGGCCTGCAGGATATGGGTGCAGCCGGCATTACCAGTTCCACCTCTGAAATGAGCGCAAGAGGAATCGAAAAAACCGGATCAGGGGGTATAGAGATTGATCTTGATCTCGTCCCGATTCGTGAGGTTGGCATGAGTGCTTACGAAATCATGCTCTCCGAATCGCAGGAACGTATGCTTATTGTGGCTGAAAAAGGATTTGAAGAGAAAATAATTGAAGTTTATCGTAAGTGGGATGTTCAGGCGGTCGTAATCGGACGGGTAACAAGTGACAACCAGGTGAGGATTTTTCAGCACGGCCAGGTGGTTGCCGAAATTCCGGCTGAATCACTGGTTCTTGGAGGAGGAGCTCCCGTCTATATCCGCGAAGCTGTTGAAAAAAAGCCGGACACACCGGTGGCGGAGCTGGTTGAGGATAAGAACCTTGATTTCAGCTCGCTCAGCCTTGAACTGCTGTCCCGCCCGAACATTGCAAGCAAGCAATGGGTCTATCGCCAGTATGACTCCATGGTGCTGACGAATACAGTAACACCGGTCGGCCATACCGATGCTGCAGTTATCCGCATTAAAGGCTCAAAAAAAGGGCTTGCCATGAAAACTGACTGCAACGCCCGTTACGTCTATCTCAATCCATTGGCAGGCGGTAAAATCGCGGTAGCCGAGTGCGCCAGAAATATTGCCTGTTCGGGTGCAAAGCCGCTGGCCATAACCAACTGCCTCAATTTCGGCAATCCCTATAAGCCTGAAGTCTATTTTCAGTTCAAGGAATCAGTTCGAGGCATGGGCGAAGCATGCCGAGCCTTCAATACACCGGTAACCGGCGGCAATGTCAGCTTCTATAACGAAACAAATATCGGCGGTGTCCGCTCAGCCATCTACCCTACCCCGACCATAGGCATGATAGGGTTGCTGGATGATATCGACAACCTTATAGGATCGACCTTCACCAACTCCGGTGACACAATTCTTCTTCTGGGTTATCCTGAGCTTACGCTTGATGGTTCGGAATTCCTTGTGATGCACTACGACACCCCTGGTCAGGATGCTCCGGCAATTGACCTCGACCATGAAAAAAATCTTCAGGAGCTGCTTGTTGCCCTGGCCGGAAAAAAACTTGTGCACTCCGCGCACGACATTTCCGACGGAGGACTCTTTGTTGCTCTTGCCGAAAAATCCATTATGAACGCAGTTGCTCCACTCGGTTTCAGTGTTGATCTGGAAAATTCCGACAGCGGCCCATACCATATACAGCAGCAGCTTTTTTCAGAAGCTCAGGGACGAGTCGTTCTGAGCATAGCACCCGAGAACGAAAAAGAGGTGATTGATGCGGCCAACAAGCATAACGTCCCTGTCAGGGTGATCGGAAAAGTTGTCGACCGTGATGCTGTTCTTGCTATCAACGGCAAAGAAATTATTAACCTGCCCATCGGAAAGCTTGCGGAAGCATACTATCACTCGCTTGAGCACGCTCTGCACCT
>CAIMCD010000043.1 GCA_903839405.1 uncultured Chlorobiaceae bacterium | reverse complement strand
TATAGATCGAAAATAAGTTGACGCACAAGCGACCAAAGGCAAAAGAGGAGTTTTATGAACCTAAACCGGAGATACAAATGATTAACTGGGATCAGATTGAAGGTAACTGGAAGCAACTCAAGGGTAGAGTGCAGGTGCAGTGGGGTAAGCTCACTGATGATGATTTTGATGTTATCGCAGGCAAGCGGGAACAATTTCGCGGCAAGATTCAGGAGCGGTACGGCATTGCCCAGGAAGAGGCTGAAAAAATGGTTGACAAATGGGAGAAATCTGCCGACGACTCATGGTTCTCAAAGTGACGGAGTAATCAACTCTATTTGATTTGGGGTGCGGGTGAGTTGTGCAAACAATAACCTGCACCTCATTTTTTATTTATATGCTGTCGATCCGGGGTCACTTCAGAATAGTCGGGCAACCCGACTTCACGCCAAACGCTAATTCGTTTTTTCCTTGTTGTTTGGCGGTACGCTTGGTGCGTAAACCGTTTCGACAAGATCGGAAACAAAGATTTTGATTTCGGGCAGTAAGCGGATATAGGCATCACCAAACCCTTTGAGCTCCGCTCCTGCTTTACCCCATTCCGGGTATGATTGTGAAAGATCCTCAGAAACTAACCCGTCATGCTTTATGGAATTATTCAGCAAACGCAGCTCATTGAAGGCGTCATAACACGATATATTCTCTATAGCGAATGATGGGAGTTTGGTTTTAACCCTGTTTTTGAGAAAATCGTAGTATGGAGTTCTCTTGTTCTTCCCGTCTTTGAACAATAACGGGATGTGACTTTTGATTATGCGCAGTGTTTGAATTTCCACTTTCTTGTAAAGAGCAAGAATACTTAACTCATCTCCAAGAAAGCTAATAAATACTGCTGATTCCCTTTTACCTTCTAAATAATCCAAATATTGGGCATTATCTTTTGATACTGATTTGCTGAGTTCTTTTAATCGTTGATACTCCCGATCAACTGAGTCATTCAGTAATATTCTAAAATCATCGATATCTTGATGATCGAGATTCTTATCGAGATTCTTTTGGAACTCTTTGATGCCGTGCAATAAATCCTCCATATTTGCCATTTTAGCCCTCCTCTGCAATGGTTTCAAATGTGGCGAGGTAATCAGTGGAGCTTAAGACTGTGTCGTAGAGGCCGATGTTCCTTGTGGCATGTCTGCCTGTGATCAAGGGTTTGCCGGACGAGCACCGGTCGCGGTTGCTGCTGTAGCGATGAAGGTATTGAAGTCGAACATAGTAACTGGGCAAGGGGGTGTTCGAAACAAAAAATCAGCACAGAAAAGATAACGCCCTTCTACTCCATTATCAAGGAGCCAAGCAGGAAAGAGTGCGGTAAAAGAGAGAATTGATGTGCGTTATCGACAGGTCAAATTTCAAGGTGTTTGCACAATCCATTGAGATCCCAGAAAAAAGAGCCCGATGATACAGAGGAGAAAACCTAAACTGCGCTTGACGTAGAGCATGGCAATGGATTTGCCGGCCCAGTCGAGGTAGTGTTGCAGCAAATTGGTCATACCGCCCGCAACCGCAATAACGAGGGCGTGGCCAATGCCAAATGCCCCGATCAGGAGCAGGGCTTTCAGCCAGTTCTCAGAGGCTATGCTGAAAACCACACCGAGAACGGGCGCAAGAAAAGCGAAGGTGCAGGGGCCAAGCCCTATACCAAAAACCAGCCCCAAAAGAAATGCCCCCCAGAGCCCGCCACGCTGCTCGTCAGGCAACTCAATCCTGGTCCAGTTCAACGTGATAATATCCAGAAGATAGAGTCCCATCAGAATAAACACTCCGCCGATAACGTAGCGGCCCCACTCCCCTGTATCTCCCAGCATCCGGCCCATTGAGGCGGTAATCACCCCGAGAAGAGCTATGGTAAAGAGAGTGCCCGCCGCAAAAAGCAGGGAGAGCAAAACCGTTCGCTCCCCTTTTATTCGACCATGGCGGCTGATATAACCGATCACCAGTGCAATGCCTGAAAGATGGCAGGGGCTGAGCAAGACGCTGAAGACTCCCCAGGCAAATGAGGCCGCAAGAGCAACAAAATAACGCTGGCTTAACGCCAAAGTCAGGCTGGAAAAAAGAGTCTCAAGCATATGTTTTCGCTCTTAACCACTCAGTTTGTGGGTGTCATTGCGTGCGGCTTCAAGAGTTTATCGATCTCCGTTTCAGGAAAAAAACCTTCATGCCGGAAAAACTCCTTGCCACTCTCGTCCAGAAACACCTGGGTCGGGATGATGCGTATGCCATACTGCTTTGCATAGCGTTGCTCTTCGGGAGTGGAGACATTGTAAAAGATAACCCTGAGTTGCTCTCCATACCTCTTTTCAAGAGAGCGCATGACCGGTTGCATTAACTTGCACGGAGTACACCAGGTTGAACCAAGTTCGACAAAGGTAACCTTCGCTTTACCCAAAACCCTTAAAGGGCTGAACAACATGCAGAGGCACACTCCGATCACCAAAAACAAGGCCCTGGTACTCTTCATTCTGTATTCTCCATTTTCATGCAAAGCGTTAGTGTTCAAGTCGATCAAAAAATCAGCGAGAGAACTCTCTCTTGTTACCAGAGCTACGAAGCCGTGGCCGGTTTACGCAGAAAGATGTAACCGGTGAGGGCAATCGCGGCGGCGGCAACGCCCCAGATCGGGAGGGCAAAGTGAGCGCCGCCCTCGTACATGCTGAAGATGCCGAAGAGGAAAAAGATAACGGCGGCACCGATTTTGATGAGGTTTTCAGGGAGGCGCGCTCCAAGCATCTTTCCGGCAACAATGGCGAGTCCATCCGAAATCACCATACCGATGGTAGAGCCAAGCCAAACCGGCAGAAAGGGATGGGTTGAAGCAAGCGTGATGGTGGAGAGCATGGTCTTGTCGCCAAGTTCCGCCATAAAGAAGGTTGAGAATACGAGCCAGAATGGGTGAATGCCGGTTTTGCAGCTCTCCTCGTCTTCATCAAGATGGTCACCGCGAAGCGTCCAGAAACCAAAGGCTATAAAGGCAATGCCAGCCACAAATTTAATCCACTCGGTCGGCAGCTTGTCGCCGATAAACCAGCCGATGCCGGCCGAAAAAACATGAATGGCAAGGGTTGCCCAAAATATCCCCCACAAGACCACGCTGGTATTGTAACAGGTTGCCAGGGTCAGGGCAACGAGCTGGGTTTTATCACCAAGCTCGGCCAGAAAAATCATGACCAGCGAAAGCCAGAATGCGTCCATTAATCGATGAGGTTAGAAGTAAAAAAAGAAACAACCAGTATAGGGCAATCAAGGGGGATGTGCAAGAGAAAAAACGCGTTGACAAACGAGTGAACCTCACTCCAGAGCAGCCAGGATCTCGGAACACTTGCGCACGCGGCCGATTCTCAGTGATGTTTCAATGATGCTGGAGATCGGCTTTTTTTTGCGCCTCCCGGTCTTGTGGCCAACCTCCGCCCAGGGCAACAAAAAGCGCCGTCGTATCCTGCAGTTGCCGGGCCTGGGCCTGCAGGTAGCTTACCCTTGACTGACGGTACTGCATATCGGCAATGATTACCTGCAGATAATTAACCATACCGGCACGGTAATTAACCTTGATAAGATCCAGGGAAAGCTCGGCATCCTTCAGCGCCCGGGCATCTATTGCGGTGACCTCGGCATCATGCTCAAGGGCCCGCACCAGATCAGCCACCTGCGCAAAGGCCGCAAGTACCGTCTGGCGGTAGAGGGCAAAGCTTTGATCATAAGCCGCCATTGCCGCCTTTCGGCGAGCAGAAAGCGTTCCACCATTGAATATCGGTGCCGCAACATTGGCACCCAAGCCCCAGACACTACTCTTGCTGTCAAAGAGAGAGCCCATCAGTTGGCTGCTTTGGCCGTAGGTTGCATTCAGGGTAAAGCTCGGGAATAGTGCGGCTGTGGCCACTCCAATGCCTGCACTTGCGGCATGTAACCGGGCTTCGGCCGCCAAAATATCAGGACGCTGGCGCACCAGTTCGGAGGGAAGGGATAAGGGAAGCTCCGCTGGAAGGGCTATCTCCTTCAGCGTGAGGTGCGGCGGCTGGAATTCGGCTGTGTTTTTGCCCTCAAGCGTGGCAAGCAGATGCTCCGCCTGGCTTAACTGTTGCTGTAATGGAGGAAGGGATGATGCAAGCGATTCCAGTTGGCTGCGTAAAGTGAGCAGGGCCCCATAGCGCGTCAAACCAGCCTGATACTGCTTTTCAGCAATCGAGAGTTGATCCCTCTGCAGAGCGATCAACTGCTCAACCGCTTCAATTTCATCATGATATGCGGCTATGGCAATACAGGTATTGACAATATTTCCGGTCAGCACCATATAGGTGCCGAGGGTCAGAGCACGCTCTTGGTCAACCTGGGCACCCAAACCTTCAACCGTGCGACGCTCTCCGCCAAAAAGATCAAGCGCATAGCTTACCGATGAGGAGAGGGTTGTGACATTAAAGATGGTTGAAGGTGCAGAACTGCCGATGGTTGCCGGTGAATTTTTTTCGCGGTTCTGGCTGAAGGTCGCACTGAGCTGGGGATAAAAAATCCCGGAACCGGCACGCAAATTATCCTGACTTTGCCGCAATGCCGCCTCGGCCGCCTGCAGACCCGGATTTTCAGCAAGAGCTTCGGTAACAGCACGATCCAGTTGCGCGGAATGGAACAAGTGCCACCAATTCGCTGCCGGGCCGACCCCCTCTGTAAATTGTTGCGAAACACCTTCAACCGCAACCATCTTTGCGGGATCACCCCCGTGGTTGTAGTGCTGAACCTTCGGTGCTTCAGGGCGAACAAAGTCCGGGCCGACCGAGCAGGCCGACAACAGCAGGAGAGCTACCCCACCGGCCAGCAAGGCTTTGGGGTTTGGGAGTGAGAAGAGAGCCCGCGCGCTACTTTTTAGCTGCATCTGTTTGTTTACCGATATAGACATCAACAAGTTGACCTGTATATAAAGAGAGAGCTTTTGGCTTTTCAAAGCTGAAGATAACCGGCAAAACCCGCACGTCAACCCGTTCGGTTCTCTGGCTTGAGAGCTCAATCTTCGGGGAGACGTTCGGCTGCACTCGTACAAATTTCAGGGGAATGCTGGTTTCGGTTCCACGAATAAACATGCGAGCCTGCATTCGAGATGGATCGGGAAGGCGTTGAATGAGAAGCTCGTCAACATAACAGCGCACCGCAAGATCACCGTGGAGATTTCCCATAACCATAACTGGCAAAAAGCCGCCGCTATAGGAGGCATAGGCCCCCTGGCTGGAGATATAACTGCCGACAGAGGTATTGATGGAGAGCACCGTGCCGTCCGATACCGCTTTAACAACATATTTCGTCAACAGGGCGCCGGAGGCCTCATACTGCTTCTGGGCAAGCTCCAGATTTGCCTCAGCAGCTTTAACTCCATTTTCGGCCGTATCAAGGGCATCTCTACTGACCGATCTCGAATCAAGCTGCCATGAGGTTTTCAGTTTGGTGAACTGAGCCTTAAGGTTTGCAAGATTGGCCTTTGCTACCCCAATCTGCGCTTTGGCTGATGCGGCCGTTGAGCGCTGCACCGAGTCGTCGAGGATCAAGAGCGGCGTTCCGGCTTTTACCTGCTGACCCTCTGTAACCGGAATTTTCACAACCGTACCCGGCACTTCCGGATAAATATTAACATTGGCCCCGCTGCTCTGTACCGTTTCAATAATCCCGTTGGCATAAATACCCGTTGCATAGGGATTCGAAGCCGGTTTGAATGCAGGAGGCTGCGGGTTGGGGTGTATCCGCAAAAAATAGGCGCTCCCAAGACCAAGGATGATGCCAAAGATTGCAAGTCCGATCAAAATTTTATTTCTCATTGCTCAACTCCTGGGGCAAACTCCGTTTTCTTTTCGACGCCAATAATTTTACCATCCTCCATCTTCATGATCGTATCTGCATACTCGTCAATCCGGCTGTCATGCGTGACAATGATAATGCAACGCTCTCGGTTCAGAATTTTTGTTTTAATAAATTCCACGATCTTGCGGCCCGTATCACCATCAAGTGAAGCGGTAGGCTCATCAAATATCAGGATATCCGGTCGGCCGGCAATGGCGCGTGCAATGGCCACCCGCTGCTGTTCGCCACCGCTCAACTTGACGGGTGGTAACTGAGCCCGATCTTTCAACCCTACAATGTCAAGATATTCCAAGGCGACCTCAAGGGCTTTATTCCACTCCATTTTTTTCAGGATGAGCGGAATGGCCACGTTTTCCGCCGTGGTCAATCGCGGAAAAAGGTGATAGTCCTGAAAAACAAAGCCGATCTTGTTCAGGCGAAGATCGGCAATCTCATCGTCCGTCATCTGCCAGAGATCGCGGCCCTCTACCGAAACACTCCCCTCGTTCGGCTTCAAAATACCTGAAACCATACTCAAGAGGGTTGTTTTACCACTTCCTGATGGCCCGACAATATAGAGCATCTCTCCATAGTGGGCCTCAAAACTGGCATCCCGCACCGCAATGGTTCTTGTGGCTTCGTCGCCAAACCATTTGACCAACCCCTTTGCCCTGATGGCTACACGTTCCATATCAGCCTCTGAAAATATCGAAGGGTTGAATCTGCAACACTTTGCGCACTCCGATATAACTGGAGAAGCCGGCAATAATCAACACCATCACAAACGCAAATCCAAGAGTCGTGTAGGTTACCTGCGCGGCATAGTCAGGAATACGGATTCTTGCCAGAATGATCATGCTTGAGGCTAACCCGACGCCAAGTCCATAGCCAATGAGCGCCGTAAAGGAGGCCTGAAACAAAATCATCGAAATCAACTCGCTCCCTTTGGCCCCGATGGCTTTCAGTGCACCAAACTTTTCAAGATTTTCCAGAATAAAGGTATAAAAGGTCTGGCCGGAGATGGAGAGCCCAACAATAAAGCTGATCGCCGTCATCATCAGGATGTTCATCCCTATACCGGTTTTGTAGGTATAAAAATCGGTAATCTTCTTCACAAATTGATCGCGCGTAAGGGCCTCGTAGCCGAGCTTGTGGATTTGCTCCTGAATATAGGGAGTGTCAGCCTCGCTTTTTGGCTCAATGAGAATAAATGAGGTGGTAAACCGCGTTGAGGGGATGTAGGTAATGGCCCGGCTGTAGGTGGTGTAGAGGGTAGGAACGCCGAAAAGTCCTGAAGAGGCAACTTGGGCCAAACCGACAACGACTCCTCGGAAATCGTTGATTTCAAATTCAGTACCTACTTTGGGGTTTTCGAGCTTGCTATACTCAGCATCCTTGGCCACAAAAAAAGCATTCTCACCATAAATATCCGCAATGTTCCCCTCAATCAAATTGGGACGGCCGTAAAGCGTTGCATTGTCGAGACCAACCACGGTTACGGCCTGATAGACACCGCTTTTCAGTTTAACCTGCGCTCCGCCAAAATAGATCGGCTCGGCATATTTAACCCCTTTGATACTTCTTGCGGTTGAGAGGACATAATCCGGCATGGGAATACTGCTTGAGGCATTGTTGACCGCCGGATCCATGACCCAGATTTTCGCCCCGATGTTATAAACCGATGAGGAGGAGCGGGCAAGAATACCGGAGAACATGGAGGTCATCATCACCATAAGAAAGACCGCAAAGGTAATGCCGATAAGCAGGGCCGCAAACTTGCTCTTGTCATTAACCAGCAGTTTCAATGCTATTTTAAGAATGCCTGACACGTATAATTTCGCCCGCTGTTTTATGCTGTTATATCGCCTGACCGGATGAGGCGCTCAGTTGCTGTTTTTGTCTTCATGATGTCCCCTGCCTTGCCGGGGCTCACCGCCAGGCGACTCCATCTCACGGGAGCGCCGTATATCCTCCAGACGCTGGCTTCTTATTTTATCGGGAAGACTCTCTTCCTGGATAACAACCCAGGGGCCACCGTAATACGAGGAGCGGTACCAGCCGTTATTATTGTAGATGTAGTAGACATTATCATAGTAGAACAGGTCATAGGGTGTGCCCACAGCGGCTGAAAAACCGTAACGCGGCAAAGGCACAAAGTTCGGCCGCGTATCGATCACAAAATTAAGACCTCCACCCCATCCCCGGTGTGGTCGGCCCCATCCTCCCCCGTAATAAAAGCCCACACCAGCCTTTGCTTCGCCTGAAACCGTAACGATAAGCAGCCCCAGCACTGCGCCCAGCTTCCAGATTTTGTTATGCATCATTTTTTTCTCCCATCTAACTATAATGATTCCATACCGGTAACAATTCCCTGCAACTGACCTTCATGATACTGCACCCTTCAATTCACCCACACTCTGTATGACGCTCTTTTTTTATTGTTTCCGGCGCAGGGAACCTGTTTTTTCCGGGAGAAAAAAAATACACCTCACAAGTTTTCACAACAAGTGTCGTCAAAACAAATGAAACAACTGTATCGCCTCATCTTTTTGAAGTTTCATAACGATTCAAAACAAAAGCTCCGATGATGAAAAAGATTCTGATACTCCTTGCGGCCGCTCTTTTTAGCTTCCAGTCGGCTCATGCGGATTTCAAAACCGGAAACGGACTTGTGGCTACCTGGCGGGAATATGCACGTTCCATTGCCGGCAAGTCATACAATGAAAATGATGACGGATTCTACACCGGTTATGTTGCCGGTATTTGCGATGCCCATACCCATCTCCTCTTCACGATACCCGAGGGAGCGACTATAGGCCAAGCCTGCGATGTCGTTGGTTTGTGGCTGGAGAAACACCCGGAAGAGTGGAACAAACCAGCCAAGCAACTGGTGATCAAGGCTCTGAAAGAGGCTTTTCCGATCTCAAAAACAGCATCAAAAAAGAGCTGATGCTCACCATGCCAGGGATGGCGGCAACGATGTTGATACCATCCCGCCGGGAGAGAATACCGCTTCACCGGCCAAGTGAGTCGTGAGCGGCTTTGGCTGGAAGAGCTGGAGGAGTTAATGGGAGCACAGGAAGGCGTTTGCGATACTTTTTTTCCCAACCCTGTATGGAGAGCGCCTGAAATGCCCGGTTTCCGGTTTTTATACCGGTTATTTTCAGATATTTGCCCTTTGCCATCTGAGTTCCCGGTCGTACCTCAGCCTTGCGAATATCCACCAGCCAGAGCTTTTTGCTGAAATCCCGCAGCACAAGCTCTCCTGTACTTTTCTTGTTTTCAATAACCTTTCCGCCAAGCAACCCTTTTTCGGAGTGCGTCCAGCGCTGTTCATTGGCGTAGATAAGATTGTTGTACACATGGACATTCTCCACAAGATAACGGTGGATATAACCACCAACATCCACCGTATTGAGCCCAACACTGATCATGATACTTGCCGTTACGGAAGTTGCAATAACTTTTAGCGGCGAATAACGATACCCTTTTTTTGTGTGCCGGAATCCGAAGGTGGCCACAAGGGTAAAGAGCACAAGCACCATAATCCATATATAGGGGATACTTGCAACAAGCTCTGCAATGCCCGGCTCCTGGGTAAGATAGCGGTTGATGTAAGCCTTGTCCGTAACGAAATCGTTGTCAATAAAGACATAAATGGCTATTGCCATCGAAATGCTGCCGGTCAGCACCGAAAGTGCCGCAAGCAGCCAGAACCCGGCCTGGCGCACAAGGAAGTACCAGCGGGGAATCGGTACCGCCTTTCTTTTTTCGATCTCTTCCAGAATTGATTCCGATCTCTCCTTGAGCTTGTTCATGCGTAACAACCTTTTATACAGATTTCCCGGTTACGGTTCATCACTACAATCAACCACGATTCACTTATTGTTCCTGATGTTGCAAAAGAGGCAAGGGTTTGCTTCCAGCCACTCTCTCCTGGCGTTTGAGGGTAACAAGATCCGAAACAACTCCCAGCGACTCATTGAGCTGCACATCCGTGGCAAGGTTTTTCGTTGTATCTGCCTCCACTGACCACCGTTTCTGAATCTGGCGGATCAGTTCGGTTTCCGATTTGAACTCCGACTCCTGCAGCGATACGGCCTTTTTTTTGCGGATCAGCTCAAGCGCTTGCTGGTCATCCTGATAGCTCTTGTAGAGAGCGCTCTGTGACGAACGCTCAAGCTCTTTCTGGCGGAGATGGTCGATATCCTGCAGTGAAAGGTCGCTTCCCGGCTGATAAAAGGCTTTTGAAATGGTGCTCCATGGCAAACTGCTCGGATAGGTATCCTCACCAATCGTGGATGCGTCGATCAAGGATGGCAAAAGAATATCCGGCAGCACACCCTTGTGCTGGGTGCTACCACCGGTAATCCGGTAAAACTTTGCAATGGTGAGCGTCATCTCTCCAAGTCCGGAGCTTTTTGGGGTAAGGGAAAAAGGCCGGGAAAGCCTGACGAGCTGCTGAACCGTGCCCTTGCCGAAGGTTCTCTCGCCGATAACAACCCCACGGCCATAATCCTGGAGCGCGGCCGCAACAATCTCGGAAGCCGAGGCACTGTAACGGTTCACCAGCACGGCAAGCGGCCCGCTGTACTGCTCACGGCTGTCCTCATCTTTCAGCACCGTTTTTGCTCCGTCGGCACTACTGACCTGCACTACCGGCCCGTAGGGAATAAAGAGGCCGGTAACCGTAACCGCCTCTTCAAGTGAACCGCCGCCGTTGTTGCGCAAATCCAGCACAATACCCTGAACCGCTTCGGCACGGAGTTCATCCAGAATACGGGCCACATCGCGGGTCGTGCTGTTGTAATTGCTGGTATGCTGCCGCTGGGCTTCAAAATCCAGATAAAAAGAGGGAATGGTAATAACCCCTATTTTCTTACCATTAAGCTCGATAATGCTTTTTTTTGCGGCCTGCTCTTCAAGATTGATCTGGTCGCGCAACACCTCAACAATTTTTGCCGGCCCCCGTCCGCCCTGGCTTGCCGGCAGGAGTTTCAAGCGCACAAGCGTGCCTTTCTTGCCCCGGATCAGTTTAACGACATCATTGATTCTCCAGCCGGTAACATCCACCATATCACCACGTTTTCCCTGACCGACACCGATAATGATATCACCCTTTTTCAGGGCATGACTTTTAAATACCGGCCCACCCGCAATCACCTCGTTCACCACCGTATTCTCCCCTTCACTCTGCAATCTGGCACCGATTCCCTCAAGCGAGCGGCTCAAGGTGATCTGGAAATTTTCGTACTCGTCAGGCGAAAAATAACTGGTATGCGGATCAAAGGAGGTCGTTACCGCATAGGTATAGAGGTGAAAGGCATCGTCGGGCTTCTGACGGTTCAGGAGGTTGAGACGGCTGGTAAAGCGCTTGGCAAGATCGCCACGGATGCTCTTCTGCTTCTCGGTGGAATATTGGAGGTTAAGCCACTGGTATTTCAGCTCTTTTTTCCACTGACCGAGAAGCTCCTTTTTGTCGGACGGCCACAGGTCATGCTTGCGATCAAGAGCCAGCGTTTCATGCACGGAAAAGTCGGGATGCAGGGTATCGGCCGCCGCTTTCATATAGCGCATTTTTTCGCGCGCACGCTGCAGAAAAAAGTTATAGAGCGCAAAGCCTGCATCGGCCTTGCCGAGCACCAACTCTCCGCCAAGCTTGCCGGCATAACTCTTGCGGAGCGACTCTACCTCACTGGCCGTAAAATAGTTTTTACCGCCATCCAAATTATCAATAAAGCGGTTAAAGATCTCCATTGAAAGGGAGTCGCTCAGCGCAACCTTCCGGTAGTGGTTCTGGAGAAGATTCTGGATAATGGACTTTGCGGCCAGCTCTTCCGCCGCCGTTGGTTTGAGGCTTTGGGCGGAAAGCGCCACGCCGGGCCGGGCCGGTTTGGCCAGCAAGAGAGTGGCACTCCCCAGGCACAAAACAATGAGCAGCAGAGTTTTTTTAAGCATCTTCACTCAGATAATTGTATTAGCGGGTTTAATGGCAACAGCTCAATTTGAAACTTCAGGGCTCCGGTTTTGAGCCTTGGCCACTATAGGATGAGACGATCTTTTTTACGCTTTCTTGCGAATTTCCTTTTCAGCCGGACGGCAGCCTCTTGCAATTATATACTTGGGAAAAATACAGAAAAGCTGGCTGGGCTTATAGTGGTATTCGCTGAAAATACATACAATAATGCCTGAAGCATACGATTATCGGGGCAAGGTCATCGTAAAGATGGTGCCGCCTTCCGCCGGGCACGCTACCGAGAGGGTTCCTCCATGCTTGCGAACAATGGTGTCGTAGGAGATGCTGAGGCCAAGGCCGGTCCCTTTTCCGGGAGATTTGGTGGTAAAGAAGGGATCGAAAATCTTGCTTCGAAGCTCCTCGGCAATCCCCGACCCGTCATCGGCGATGGAACAGCCGACCTCATCCTGATTGAACCAGGTACGGATGGTGATGTTACCCTTGGCCTCCCGATGCTGCTCCAGAATTGCCTCTGCGCTGTTGACAATCAGGTTCAAAAAAACCTGGTTGATCTGCTCGGGATTGCAGTTTACCGGAGGCAACTCTTCAAGGATGGTCTCAATTTTGGCCGAGTCGAGGTATTCATGCTCCACCAAAACGATGGTGTCGCGGATTCCACCGTTGATATCGAACAACACCTTCTCGTCGGGCGCGTGGCGGTATGAGAAGTTCCGCATACTGTTGATAATGGTTGCTATCCGCTCAAAACCGCTTTGTGACTCCTCAAAAATCTCGGGGATTTCATCAAGCAGCATATCAAGCTGCAACTCGCTCTCTATTTTGCGAATCTTTTCAAGCTCGGTAAAGGGCAAGGCCGCCTGCTCCGCAACTAATTTGGTCATCTTCCGGTACTCATGAACCAAAAGCATGAGGTCATCAAAATTATTTTTCTGCGTCGCAAAATTAATCCGGATAAAATGGAGCGGGTTGTTCAGCTCATGGGCAATGCCGGCCGCAAGCCGGCCGATTGAAGCAAGTTTTTCCTGCAGAATCAGTTGCTGGTGGGAGAGTTCAAGCTCTTTGGTTTTTTCCGCAATCCGCGCTTCCAGCGTCCGGTTAAGCTCCTGCAGTTGCTCTTCGGCCAGCAAGCGCTCAGTGATGTCAAAAATAACGGCATAGAGCAGCTCCTTGCCAGCAATCTCGATTTTGGTGCTGAAAGCCTCCACATCGCGGTATGAACCATCAGCCTTTTTGTGACGGAACACAAACTGCTTTTGCTCCCTTGAACGGCCCTTTTCAAGATTTTGCATAATGGCCGCATCCGGAATGGGATTAATCTGGCGAATATGCATGCAGCAAAGCTCCTCAATCGACCATCCATAAAAATTTGCTGCAGCCTGATTGGCATTGACGATGTTGCCTGTTTGGGGATCAAGAATAAGACTGACGGCTGCGCTCTCTTCAAAAAGTGTGCGGAACTGTTTTTCGCTTTTTTCAAGAGCTATTTCGGCCTCACGGCGCAAGGTGTCATGGCGGTTACGCTCGGTAACATCGCGGATAAGGCCGATCATGCCGGAAAAATCATTGTCCTGATAATAGCGGATATGAACCTCCCCGTAAAAAAAGGAGCCATCTTTTTTCCGGTACCTTAACTCAAGCACCTGATCGGTCACCTGATTCTGCAGAGACTCATTCAGAATACCAATGGCGCGGGGAAGCTCCTCATCCGCAAAATATTCAAAAAATTGATGGCCTATTACCTCCTGGGCCTTGTAGCCAAAAAGAGGCTCCACCATGGGTGAAACGTAGCTCAAGTGACCCTCGCCATCGGCCATAAAAACCATTTCGGCAATTTGCTCCGTAATGGTACGAAACTTCCTTTCCCCCTCCCGCAAGGCCTCTTCAGCTCGCTTGCGCAGGGTGAAGTCCGTAACGATTGAATAGAGCAGGGATTTGTGCTGGATCAAAATCGGGCCGCTGAAAACCTCAACATCGCGCAGTGAGCCGTCGGCAAGACGGTGGCGGAAAATAAAATAGTTGCGCTCCTCCTTCCGGGCCAGCTCCATTTCGGCATGTATCTCCGTCCCACTCAACTGGTTGATTTGGCTGATGTTCATCCGGCAAAGCTCTTCATGCGTCCAGCCATAAAAGCTGGCGGCCGCCGGATTGGCGTCCACAATATTGCCGTCCAGCGGATCAATAAGCAGCATCACCGTGTGCTGGTTCTGAAAAAGGCTCCGGTAGCGAGCCTCACTCTGGCGAAGTTCCTCTTCCGCCCGCTCACGTGCCTCGTGATTTCGCAAGGTCGTGATGCCGTAAGCAAGGTTTTCAGCCAGTGAAATAAGCAGCGTTTTTTCCTCGGCATCAAAGGCATCCGGAGTGGAGGCATAGATTGTCAAGGCACCAAATACCTTCTCACCGTTTTTGAGCGGCATACTCAAATTTGAAGCATAACCACGAGCTGTAGCCTCACTCTGCCAAAGCATAAACTTTGGATCATTGAGAATATTGGATACGGAACAGGGTTCTGCGGTGCGGATTGCCGTCCCGGTCGGGCCGCTCCCCTGCTCATTATCTGCCCAGGAGATTAAAAATCTCTCAAGGTAGCCATCCTCGCAACCGGCATGAGCGACCGGACGGACACTTTTTAGCGGATCGTCTTCCGCATAACCAACCCACGCCATCACGTAGCCGCCAATCTCAACGATAATCCGGCAGATATTATCGAGCAGTTCCGCTTCGTTCCGGGCATGAAGCAGGGTCTGGTTACAACGGTTGATCGCCAAAAGGGCGCGATTCAACTTCCGACGCTCAATTTCTCTTTCCATGCCGCTCTGGGTTAACGGGTGTTCATGCAGTTAAACCTGACTCTCATGGCTGACTCCCGGCAAGAGAACCCAGAAGAGTTATGCGTTTATATTACGCACCAATAAAGAGAATCAGTTACGCGGCTGTAAGGTTCCCCCGGCCAGACATGCATTGATGGTAAGAGCCATTTCGGTAAGCTTGACCGGTTTTTTCAGGATTTTGCAGATACAACTCTCTTCAAGAGCGGTTGACTCCTCAAGGTTCTTTTCATAGCCGGTCATCAAAATTACCGGCATCAAGGGCGTAGTCTGGTGCACCTGACAGGCAAACTCAATACCGGTCATCTCCGGCATGGTCAAATCGGTGATAATAAGGTCGAAGCGACCGGGGTTCTGCTGGAAGAGATCAAGCGCCTCTGTTGGAGAGTTCACGGCCTCAATTTTGAAGCCGACTTTCTGCATCATCACGCTCATCATTTTCAGGGTAGTGGGTTCATCGTCCACAAAGAGTATCGTGGCATCGCCACAGAGAACCGGCAGTTCCTCAAGAGCCACCATTTCGGTATCGGCATGAATGAGCGGCAGATAGATCCGGAAAGTGGTTCCTTTGTCCGGCTCACTCTCAACTGTGATTTCTCCCTTGAAACTGCTCACAATACCATGCACAACAGCAAGGCCAAGGCCCGTGCCCTTGTTGACCGGTTTGGTTGTAAAGAAGGGTTCAAAGATGTGCTCCATCGCGCTTTCGCTTATCCCGGTGCCGGTATCGGAAATGGTCAGCTCGGCATACTCTCGGGCCACCAGTTCAGGATGCACTTCCCGCATGGCGGAGTCAACCGTGACCTCCCGGAGCTGAATCTGGAGCACTCCTCCACGCTCTTCCATTGCATGGAAGGCATTGGTCGAGAGATTCATAATAACCTGATGGAGCTGGGAGGCATCGGCCATAATGTTGCGGCAGGCAACATCGATCTGCTGGGAAATGGCAATGGTGGCGGGTATGGAGGGGCGAAGCAGTTTGAGGGCTTCACCGATCACGGCCTGAATGCTGACCACCGAAGGCCTGTGACTCTCGGCCTTGCTGAAGAGCAGAATTTGAGAAACAAGAGTCTGTGCCCGTTCAGACGCCATCTTGATTTCGCTGAAATAGTCGTACTGAGGCTCGGCTTCAGAGAGATCGAGCAGGCCGAGTTCGGCGTAGCCGAGAATTGGGGTAAGAATGTTGTTGAAATCATGCGCTATACCACCGGCAAGGGTTCCGATGGTTTCAAGACGCTGCGACTTGCGAAGCTGTGCCTCCAGTGTTTTTTGTTTCTCCTCGGCAAGGATGCGCTCGGTGATATCAAAAACAATGGCGTAAATAAAATCTTTTCCGGCAATCTCGATCTTATTGCTGAAGACCTCCACATCGCGGTATGAACCATCAGCTTTTTTGTGACTGAACACAAAGTGTTTCTGCTCCGATGAACGGCTCTTTTCAAGATTTTGCATAATGGCCGCATCCGGAATGGGATTGATCTCTTGAATATACATCCCGGAAAGCTCCTCAATTGACCAGCCGTAGAAGTTTGCTGCGGCCTGATTGGCATTGATGATTTTTCCCGTATCAGGATCAAGAATCATTTTGATGGCCGAGCTCTGTTCAAAGAGTGTGCGGAACTGTTTTTCGCTTTTTCCCAAAGCATGTTCAGCCTCCCTGCGCAATGTTTCATGGCGGTTACGCTCCGTAACATCACGGAGCAGGCCGATCATGCCGGAAGAGTGCTGATCCTTAAAGTGGTGGGCCGTGACCTCACCGTCAAAAAATGAGCCATCTTTTTTTCGGTACCTGAACTCAAGCACCTGATCGGTCACCTGATTCTGCAAGGCTTCACGAAAAACGAGAAGAGCGCGCGACACTTCCTCATCAGCAAGGTATTCCAAAAATTGATGGCCGGTTACCTCCTCAGGCTTGTAGCCAAAAAGAGCCTGCACCATGGGTGAAACATAGCTCAACCATCCATCGGCATCGGTAACAAAAACCATTTCGGCCATTTGCTCCGTAATGGTACGAAACTTCCGTTCGCTATGGAGCAAAGCCTGGTCAAGAAGTTTACGTTCCGTGACGTCGTGAATAATGGAGTAGAGCAGGGATTTGTTCTGGATCAAAATCGGGCCACTGAAAACCTCGACATCGCAGAGGGAACCATCGGCAAGAGCATGGCGAAAAAGGAAATAGTTGCGCTCCTCCTTTCGAGCCAGAGCCATTTCCGCAAGTATTTCCGCTTCGGTCAACTGGTTGATTTGGCTGATATTCATCCGGCAAAGCTCCTCATGCCGCCACCCGTAATAGCGTGCCGCTGCAGGATTGGCATCCATAATACGGCCATCATCCGGATCAATAATCAGCATAACGGTATGGTGGTTTTCAAAGAGGCTGCGATAACGGGCCTCACTTTGGCGCAGCTCCTCTTCGGCCCTCCTCCTTACCTCAAGATTTCGCAAGGTCGAAATGCCATAGGAAAGATTGTCGGCCAGTGAAATGAGCAGGCTCTTCTCCTCTGCATCAAAGGCATTCGGAGTGGAGGCATAGATCGCCAATGCACCAAAGACCCTCTCCCCGATTTTGAGTGGTAAACTCAACACGGAAGCATAACCACGGGCTATAGCCATCATTCGCCAATGCACAAACCTCGGATCTTTCTGTACATCATCGATCACACATGGCTCTCCGGTGCGGATTGCTCTGCCTACAGGCCCTTGTCCCCACTGATTATCAGCCCAGGATATCTTAAGCCTCTCAAGGTAGCCCTCCTCGAAACCGGCCTGTGCAACCGGACGAATACGTTTGGCACCATCATCTTCCGTAGAGCCAATCCGGCCCATCTTAATCGGCTCAAGATAGCCATCCTCGAAACCGGCCTCTGCAACCGGACGAATACTTTTTGCACCATCATCCTCCGCATAACCAACCCAGGCCATCCGGTAGCCACCGGTTTCAACCACAATGCGGCAAATATCGCAAAGCAGCTCCGCTTCATTCTGGGCATGAAGCAGGGCACGGTTACAACTGTTGATGGCCTGAAGGGCACGGTTCAGCTTCCTTCGCTCCCTCCCTGCCTCATAACTCTTCAGTGCGGGAGTATCTTGGCGATCGCTACCATACTCTTGCCAAATTTCAGACGTAGTTTCAGAAAAGGTCGGATGAAAGCGAGAGGGAAATGCAGGAAATGAAAACATCTTGTGGTACAACTTGTTGCCCTGAAAAAAACAACAACTTGTTACAATATTGTTAAATCTCCAAAAAAACTACCAAAGAACTCCGCTTTCATCTCCAGCTTCGGCAGGGTTACCAAAAACAAACAAATCTGTTACCGTTCGCAGACTTTTTTTTTACAAAAGCCGCACCAACACTCGCTCATCCGGCTTCTCCGCCGAAGAGCGTCACGCAGTTGCGCCCCTTGTTTTTTGACAGGTACATGGCTTGATCGGCATGTTTCATGAGCGTCAGTTCATCCTCCCCATGATCGGGAAAAACCGCAATACCGATGCTGCTCGATATGCTGAGTTGATGGCCTTCAATAAAAAAGGGTGCCTCGATGGCGAGCCGGATTTTTTCGGCCGTTGCCAAACTGTTCGCTACGGCGGTGATGGTCGGCAGCAGCACAACAAACTCGTCGCCGCCAAGCCGGGCAAGGGAGTCGCTGCTCCGCTGCAAGCTTCCAAGGGTGCGCTTCGCCACCTCCTGGAGCAGCAGGTCGCCGAGCGCATGACCAAAGGTATCGTTGACAATCTTGAACTTATCGAGATCAAAAATCATCAAGGCGCCCATTGCGTGGCTCCGCTGGCTCAGGGCAAGCGCCTGGCGTATCCGATCGGAGAGCAGGCGACGATTTGGAAGGCCGGTCAGGGAGTCGTGCATGGCGAGTTTTTCAATAACATACTGCTGCGCCTTGAGGGTTCTTTTTTCCTCTTCGGCAATCTTTTTGGCCACAATATCCCAGGCAATGTCGGCGAGCATGGATACCCATTTGCTGTCACTCTCATCATAGGCGCCAAGCTTATTGCCAACGCCAAGAATGGCAACTACTTTTTCGGCGCGCAAGACCGGCACAACCACTTCACGCCGCACCTCTGCATGGCCCTCCGGCATCCCCTTGCGACCGGTGAGGGCGCTGTAATCATTGTGGATAACAGCTTTCCGCTCTCGTACCGCATCGGCCCATACTCCGGCCTGGTCGAGATCATAGTGCCGCCCCTCTCCGGTTGCCTGGCACATATGCTTGATGGTGTTGGTTGACCAGGCCTGCAGGGAGAGGGTTGTCTGGTCTTCCGTCACAAAGTGGAAGAAGCCGATGGAGCTTTCGGTCTGGCGTTCGGCTTCATCAAGCGTCATCTGCAGCAGCTCCTCAACTGAACGACTCTCGGATATTTCAAGCAGCAGCAGATGAAATGCTGTGGATTTTTCATAGTGAACCCGGTCCGTAACATCATGCACAATGGTATAGATAGAGAGCTTTTCCATCATCTCGATTGACCGGCTGTAGACTTCAACGTCACGGACGCTGCCATTGGCCCGGCGATGGCGGAAAAAAAAGTGGCTTTTATCCTCCCTGATGTTTTGTGACATCGCCTCATGCACCTCTTTTGTGGTGAGGGTATTGATCTCGTCGATCTTCATACGACGAAGCACCTCAATCGGCCACCCGTAAAACTCCGCAGCCGCCCGGTTGGCGTCAATAATTGCTCCGCTCTCGGGGTCAAGAATCATCATGATCGCCGAGTGGTTTTCAAACATCATGCGGAAGCGCGCTTCGCTTCGCTTGAGAGCCTCTTTGGAGCGCTCCCTTTGGGCTTCCCGATCAAAATTATCCAGTGCAAAGGAGAGATCCATGGCCATCTCTTCAAGCAGTCTTAGCTCCTCTTCAATAAAAAAATCCACTTCGCTTGCATAGAGATTCATCACCACCACAACCGTGCCGTTTTGGCGAATCGGAAGAGAGGCGGCGGAGTGATAACCGCCGGCAATAGCCATCTCGCGCCACTGCTGCATTTTGGGATCGGTCTGGATATTTCTCGTGTGCGTGACCTTTCCGCTGGTGATTGCCGTGCCGATAATGCCGTCCTGGAAGGGAGCCTCATGAATGTTGATGGTTTTAAACGGAAGATCGTGCTCCCCTGCTCCATAGACAACCTTCGGCGTAACCAGACCGGTTTCCGCCTCAAGCGCTCCGATCCAGGCGAGGCCAAATCGGCCATACTCCACGGCCACTCGGCAGATGGTGCGGTACAACTCCTCCTTATCCTTCGTGCGAACAATGGTTTGATTGACCTGGCTGAGGGTTGCATACATCCTCGAAATATTACGGACCTTCAACTCGCTTGCTATGCGCCGTTCCAGCTCCGCCTGAAGATGTTCTGCACTCTCAAGCAACTCCCTGGTGCGCTCCTGAACCCGCTCTTCGAGTGAGCTGTTGAGCTGTTGCAATGCCTCTTCGGTCCGGCGGCGTATCTTGATTTCACGGTTCAGGATGACAAACGAGAGCAAGAGCAAAGAGAGGCTCAGGGCTGCGCTCGTTGTCATGGTATTGATGGTGTTGCGCATACTGATGGAAGCTTCGTCGTAGCGGTGCAAAAGGGCACTATCCTCCCGGAGTTTCATGTCGGCAATGAGGCGACGGATTTTGTCCATCGTTTGGCGACCAACATCGCTTGCAATAAAGGTTTGCGCAGCCTCAAGCCCTCGCTCCCTGCGCAACCGAACAACCTGCTGCACGAAGGCGATTTTTCGCGCGATAAGAGGCTCAAGCATATCAAGATAGGCTTGCTGAGCCGGATTGGTTGCACTCAACTGACGCAGTTCATTGATATGCTTCTTGATACCATCCTCCGGTGCAAGAGCGGCGAAATAGGGTTCCAAAAACTCCTCCTGGCCCGTGATAACATAGCCACGTGGAGCGGTTTCAAGATCGGTCAAAAGCTGCAGCGTTTCGTCAAGCTTGCCCCTCACCTGGAGGGTACGAGTGACCAACCGGCTCCTCTCAATGAGCGTGCGTAAATGAAAGCTCATATAGAGATCGGCACCAAAAATAATGGCAAATGCGAGCGTGAAGGCCACAAGGGGAAGCGTGCGAAGCAGCTTTTTTTTCATAAGCAGCAAGATAAACTATCCTGTAATTACATCAATATAGCGTTTTTTTATCAAGCATTAAGCAATCGACCTCTTTCGCGGCGCAATTTTTCTTTTTGTCCATCAAGACGTAGCGCAACCGCAAAAAATGATTTCAGGCACGAAAGGTTTGGAAAGTATGGGGAAATATCGACCTTAGAGGATTACATGCGTAAGCGAACAAGAGGCAACCTGCTTTTTAACCAACAAGTTACACGAGCGTGCAATCTCTCATACGAACGGCCCAGAGCCGCGATATAGCGCCATGCGCCGCCCTGCTTGAGGTGCTCTTTAGCCAAGAGAAGGAGTTTACCCCTGACCGCGCAGCCCAGTCGAGGGGGCTCGGCATGATTATCAATAACCCGCAGATAGGACGTATTTTTATTGCTGAGGGTGAGGGAACCCTGCAGGGTATGGTGATGCTGCTCTTTACGGTCAGCACCTTTCTTGGTAAAAAAGTTGCCCTCTTGGAGGATATGGTGGTCGATCCCCGGTGGCGCCACCAGGGTATTGGCTCAGAGCTGATCCATCATGCCATGGAGTTTGCCCGTAGCGCAGGGTTCGGGCGTATTACCCTGTTGACCGATCAGGATAATGAAGCGGCCCAGCGCTTCTACCGCTCCAAAGGGTTTGAGCAATCGGGAATGGTGGTCTTCAGAAAACAGCTTGAGGCGTTTGAGGCACTTGAGGAATCAACCGCCGGGAAGCCGTCCATGCAGGCATGGATGTGCCGCGAATGCGGTTATCTCTACGACCCGGCAGAGGGTGACGCGGATAGCGGCATCAAGCCCGCAACCCCTTTTGATGAACTCTCCGGCGAGTGGCGATGCCCAGTCTGCCATGCCGAAAAAAGGGAGTTTAATATTCTGTTATGAATCCGGCACCTCAACCATCAGGTTCATTTCACCAGATCCCGACCACGGTGGTGACCGGCTTTCTCGGTGCCGGGAAAACCACGGCCATCAACCACCTGCTCTCCATCAAACCTCCCATGGAACGGTGGGCCGTACTGGTCAACGAGTTTGGAAAAATCGGGGTTGACGGGGCCCTGCTCGCTCCGCACTCCGGAGTCTCAATCCGTGAAATTGCAGGCGGCTGCCTCTGCTGCACGGCCGGCCAAGCGTTTGAGGTTGGCCTTAACCGCCTGATCCGCGAAACTGACCCCGACCGCATCCTCATTGAACCGACCGGTATTGGCCATCCCATGAAGATTATCCGCACCCTTTTGGGCCCATACTACCGGGGTGTGCTTGACCTCAAGGCGACCATCACCCTGCTCGATGCCCGCAAACTTGCTGATGCCCGCTACCGCGAGCACCCCTCCTTTCAGGATCAGCTCTCGATTGCCGATGTGCTTGTGGCGAACAAGGCCGAGTGCTACACCCCGGCTGACCGCGAGGCTTTTCTGGAGCTTGTGGCAACATCCCACCCCCCGAAATTGGCCCATGCGTTTATCTCGTTCGGCCGTCTTGACATGGCCCTGCTTGAGCTGCCCCGCACGCTGGAGCGTATGGCCGCCGCTCCTGAAACGCTACCCCGTCCACGACCTGAAGGTGAGACGCACGACGAGCGGGAAGCCGTAAGCGCGGAGACATGGCGGCTGCATGAAGGAGCGGGAAAAGGGTACTGCAGCGCAAGCTGGCTGATTGGCAACCGCTATCAATTCAGCCGGGAAGAGCTTTCGGCTCTCCTCCTTTCACTCCCTTTTACAAGGGTGAAAGGGGTAATGCAGTGCCGGGAGGGGTGGCTGAAAATCAATGGCGGTGAGGGAGAGATAGCCTTCTCCGCCGCCACACCGCTGGAGTGCTCCCGCCTTGAGCTGATAGAGCGGACCCCGCTCCCTTGCAAGGAGATTGAGCGCCGGCTTCGTGAGGCCCTTGTTATCTGATTCGGAACAAATAAATAGAGCTGCCCTAAAGCTCTTTTCTTCAGTTGGTTTTGAGATCAAGGGAATGGCTTGTGGCAATCTGGGCAGCCTTGCGGGCCGGATAGAGGCTCACCAGCAGGCAGAGCAGAATAGCCGTCACACCTACCACCACAAAATCACCAACCTGCATACTGACCGGATAGGCCGAAATTATAAAGGCGCTTTTGGATGGCAGTTGTACAATACCATACAGCTCCTGGAGTTTGCAGATGCTCCAGGCAATCAGGCTGCCAGCCGCCGTGCCCGCCACGCCGGTCATTGCGCCCTGAATAATAAAAATTGCCATGAACTGCGGTTTTTCAAGCCCCAGGCAGCGCAGGTAAAAGAGCTCACGCTGTTTGTCGATGGCCGTCATGGCCAGTGCTCCAGTGAGGCTGAGGGTTGCAACCAGAATAATGAGCATCAGAATGCTGAAACTCACCCACTTTTCAAGCTCCATCATGGCAAAGATGCTGCTGTACTTCTCCTCAAGGGTGCGCACCCGGCAACCTCCTTTCAGGGGCGAACTCTGTAGCCACTGCCGCACGTTTGCGGCCAGAGCCTCACGTGAAACTCCCTCCCCGGCCCGGATGTCGATACCGGAAGATTGAGCTTGGCCAAGCAGCAGAATTTTACGCCCAAACTCCAGGGAAGAAAGAACATAGTTGTCATCAAATATTTTCTGCAGGGAGAAAATGGAGCCTACCCGGCTCTCCGTAATATTGAGTGCCGGAAGGAGATAGGGTTCCGAGAGCGACTCCAGCCCCAGAGAGATCAACTCCGGACTGAAGAGTTTCACCTCCCGGAACAGATAAAGCTTTGTGCGGTAGGCCAGCAGCTCACCCACGGCAATGCTCTCCGAATTGAAAAATGGCTTCGTGGCGTGGGTCTGGCGCATCAGGCGCTGATGTGCGGCTTCAGTGATCCCCTTGAGCACCACCAGTTCACTCTTTTCCTTTGTGGCCAGAATGGCCTCCCCTTCAGCGTACGGCTCGGCTGAGCCAACACCCTTGATGGCCCGGATTGAGCGGAGCAGATCATCATTGAGAGTTATGCTCCGACCATCAATAGAGAGAATCTGCACCGGGCTGTCAACCGTGATAAAGAGATCGCGGGCCAGCTTCTGAAAACCGTTCAAAACGCTCATGACCACAAGCAGGGTGCTGACGCCAATAATAATGCCGCCGAGAGAGATGGCCGAAATGATATTGATAATTCGGAACCGTTTGCGGGCAAAGCTGAAGCGGCGCGCTATCCATAAACCTCTTTTCATACAGGGAAGCTCATAACAGTTGGGTTAGGTGCCAAGGGCCGTGCCGGGCCGAAGCGATGCGGCAACCCGTGCCGGCACAAAGGCAAAAAGCAGGGTCAGCATCATGACGGCCAGGGATACGACCGCATAATCCAGCGGGTCGATAAGAAGCGACACATATTTGATGAAATAGCTTTTTTCCGGCAGGGTAATCAGATGGAATCGCAGCTCGAACAGCGAGAGCGAAAGGGCCAGAATATTGCCGGCCGCAATCCCCGAGAGGGCAATCAGGAATGCCTGCGCCATAAAGAGGAGGCTGATTTTTCCGGGTTCAAGCCCGAGAGCACTGAGCATACCGATTTCGCGGGTCTTTTCAATAATCAGCACCAGCAGCGTGGAGATAATATTAAAGACCGCCACAACCGTGATGGTCACAATGAGCAGCGGCATAAGATTTTTCTGAAGCTTGAGCCATTCAAAGAGGTTCACATAGCGCTCAAAGACCGTTGTGCCATAGAAGGGGAATCCAAGGGAACCGGTGACCTCCCCGAGGCTTTTGGAGAGGATTGCAAGATCACGCACATTGGCCTCATAACCGCTGATCATCATGGGATTAAAACGCTTCTGCAGATCGGTGAGGTCGGTGAGCACAACATAGTCGTCAAACCCCTCCTGCAGGCCGGTATCGTAGATACCCCGGACGGTGCCAACTTCAAGGTCAAGTGAGGAGAGTAAATCAACCATGTTCCGGTTGCCTGCAATCAGCCGGGCGCCCGATGAGCCGCTTGCAAGCCCGACCAGCATCACTTTTTTACCGACCCTCAGGCCGAGCTTTTCAGCAAGCGGCTGACCGGCATAGAGCGAGAGCCCTTCACCGCCCGTCGCCAGAACCGGGCTCCCCTCCCGCAGAAATTTTTTCAGAAACACCGTGCGTTGCTCCTCACTGATGCCCCTGACAATAACCGGTTTGCTGCGGTAGCTCTCCCGGCTGGTACGGCTCCGGAGCACAAAACTTTTTTCGAGAAAGGGTGCGGCGTTGAGAACATTCGGGTGAGCCGCTATTTTTGCCAGATCCACTCGCCGCTCCTGAAAAAGCTCCTCTTCGGGATGACGAAACTGCAGATGGGCACTAAAGCTGATCAGCTTGTTTTCCACACTGCCGGCAAATCCCTGGACAATAGAGAGGGTCAGAATCAGCGCGGCCGTGCCGACAGCGATGCCGATAACGGCAATCACCACAATAAAGGTCGGCTTGGAGAGCGAGCGCTGTTTGAAGGCAAAGCGCCGTGCAATGTAAAATTCGGGTTTCATGCGCTTTTGAGGTTTTCACTCTCCATGGAGGCAAAGGTCACCACACGGTTTCGTCCCGAAGATTTCGCCATATAGAGCGCCTTGTCGGCATTGTTGACGAGGGTGTACCAGTCAGTGGCATCATCCGGATAGGTCGCCGTACCGACGCTGACCGTCAACTGGCCATCCGGCTGATCTTTTTCATTCGGAAAAGGATCGGCACTGATGATTTTGCGCAACCGTTCGGCAATATCGCGGGCGGTAAAGGATGATGTTTTTGGAAAGAGCAGGGCAAACTCCTCACCACCGAAACGGGAGGGAACATCGCTGGCCCGGCACTGCATCGAAATGATATCAGCAATGCCCTTAAGCACATCGTCACCAACAATATGGCCGTTCGAATCATTATAGAGCTTGAAGTAATCGATATCAATCATGGCCAGGGATACCTTGTCACCCAGACGTTTGGCCCGCTCGACCTCAATAATCAGGTGCTCCTTGAAGTGACGGTAGTTGTAGAGATTGGTCTTTTCATCCCTGATATGCAGTTCATCAAGCTTTTTGTTTTTTTCCTCGATATCGCCGCAAAAGTTCATGATCGACTCGGTAATATGGGTGATCTCCAAAGAGTGCTCACTTTCCGTCAGCTCTTTTTTCATCTCCTCGGCCGTATCATGAATACTCTCCGGAATATTGCGGTTGAGCCGCTTGAGTTGAAGCGAAAGCTGGGCAAGAGGAATAAGGGTCTGGCGGTAACTGTGATGCAGCATCCCCCCGGCCGTCATGCCGAGCGTCAAAAGAATTGCAGTGATAAAAAACAAAAAGAAATGATTGAGTGCAACCAGTTTTTCCTGCGACTCACGGGACTCAATTCTGGCTTGCTGAAGAGCGTGCTCCAGCTCAAGGCGCAAGAAGAGGATGTTTTGCGGGGCAAAAAGATCGGCTCCCCGGCCCCGTCCGGCATGCAGCACCGGAAGATAGCTCAAGGAGGCTTTTTGCATCAGGGCAAGCAGGTTTTCATACGCGTAGAAGAGTATCTCGCCCTCCTCTTTCTGGCGGCTTGACGGCTTTTCAGCAACACTCTCCGGCTGGGAGAGCTCGGTGCGACTCAAGGTAAACTCAATCAGCTTGCCTCTGAAATCAACCAGATCGAGATAAGCCGCCTCTTTATTTTTCACCTCTTCAAGCAGACGATCCTGAAGCTGGAAAAATCGTGCCGTACCGGCAACAACAATCAGGATCCCGAGCGTGCCAATAACGACAATAGCCTTTAAGGGAGAAACTGGTTTTCTGTTCCGTCGAAAAATCATAGCGCTCATTTCAGAAGGATAGTCCTTTCAATCATCTTCCAAGGGGTCAGCGAGCTTTGTTCAATGGCTTTCTGACCTGAACCGGCAAACCAGGAGCCAAATCCGGCCGGAAGTGCATCGCCGGAATAATATACATAGTAAACAATGCTTACAAGCGGATAGCTGCCATCAAAGATATTTTGGCGGCTCGGAAGAAGTGGCTCGCCACCTGCACCCTCCGGGGAAAGCGGCAGAATCCTCACACTATCCTGCAAGCTTCCGCTCTTTTTTGCCGCATCAAAGGCTGAAAGAAAGAGCAGCCCTATCCCCTCCCTGCGGGCGGCAACCCGGCGGATCACTTCGCCCTCAGTACGGCACCCAAGCGCCCGCACCTCCCCTCTCTTTTGGTGTCTCCGGGTGGCAAAAAAGGAGCGGAGGCGGTAATCATCCTCACGCACAAAGGGAGGCAGACCGGCTCCCTTTCTGGTCAGAAGCGCCTCAAGCTGCTTGACCGAGAGCGCTTTGAGAGGACTCTGGCGACTAACAATACAGATAATGGCATCCCGGGCAACCGGTTCACGACGAAGCGGAGGGTTCAGTTTCATAAAGAGCGAATCCTCGCTCGCGTCCGGTGCGGCGCCAATCAATGCCGCCCTCGCCGTATGGTCAAGAAGATGGCGGAGCGTCTTCTGGGAAGCATCCGGCAAGAGCGTTATACGGGCATCAGGATAGTAGGCGGTAAACTGGTCACGCTCTCTTGCAGCAACCTCTTCCAGCGAGCGGTCAAGCGCCAAGGTCATCTGGCCGCTGCGAGCCGTCTCAGCGGTCGGGCGATCGGTGCAACTCCATAAAAACAGCAGGGGAAGGAGCGTAACGAGAGAATAAAGACTCTTCCGGGCGCCCCGGTTTCGTGCATGATTATTCATTGCTAATCCGTACGACAATTTAGCGTTAGGAAACGTTGCTGCTCTGCGGAGCTAAAATAATGATAAAAAAGATGTTGCAAGGAGATAAAGTAATAGGGTTACGATCTTGAAAAAAAAAGAGTCGGCCCCTTGAAAATCAGGCAAAAAATCTTAATATTTCCGTTTCTCTGGATATTTATTCATTCATCTGAAAAAACTCTGGTGCTACGCTTTTTTCAGTGACTGGTTTTTTACTTATAAGCATAATTGTGAAATGACGGTATCCGTTTCAGGGGGTTCAAAAAAGTATTCAGTTTCGATCATCGGAGCCTCAGGCTACTCGGGAGCAGAGCTGACAAGGGTGCTGCTTCGCCACCCGAATGTTGAACTTCAGGCCCTCTACGCCTTTTCGCAGGCGGGTAAACCGGCCTCCGAACTCTACCCGGCTCTCTCCACCGGGATGGTCTACCAGAACTATGGGGGCGAAACCGAAAGTGATATCTATTTTCTGGCTCTGCCGCACGGTGAGGCTCTCGCCCTGGTGCCCGAACTCTTGAAGGCGGGCAAAATGGTTATCGACCTTTCGGGGGATTTCCGGCTGAAAAATCCGGACGAACATGCAGCCTTCTACAAGCAGTCAAAATCGGCCGATGCAGTGATGACCTATGGAGCGCCGGAGCTCTTCCGTCAGGAGATTACCGCCAGCCGCTCAATCAGTAATCCCGGCTGTTTTGCAACCAGTATCACGCTTGGTCTTGCTCCCCTCTTTCTTGCGCAGGAAGGAGCAAGAGTGGTAACGGCCGTCAACTGCACCTCGGTTTCCGGTATTTCAGGGGCCGGACGGAGCAGCAAGATTGAGCTCTCTTTTTCGGAGATGAGCGAAAACGTCCGGGCCTACAAGGTTGGCGAGCATCAGCACACGCCTGAAATTTTACAGGCGCTCGGCAGCTCGGCCACCAGCCCCTCATTTGACTTTACCTTTACCCCCATGATTGGTGCCCTCGTCAGGGGGATCTACACCATTCTGAATGTCCGGCTGGAAGAGCCGGTAAAAATTGATGAGCTGAAACAACTCTACAAGAGCTTTTATGGCAATGCCCCCTTTGTGCGGCTGCGCGACTCAATGACCGAGGTGCGGCATGTCGCCCATACAAATTTTTGCGATATCCATATTGCTCATGCAGCAGATCAAGGTTCCGTGGTCATTGTGACGGCACTGGACAATCTCCTCAAGGGAGCTGCCGGCCAGGCCGTGCAGAACATGAACATCATGCTTGGGCTTGATGAGAGCACCGCATTACTCTAACGATAACGTTTAAAAGCTATACACACCGTGCAGAAACTTCAGAAAGGCCTCAAGGTAATCCATGAACTCTCGGCCGCCACCCGGTGGCCGGAAGCCGTGACCCCGATGCCCCCGGATGCGGATGGCAGCAAAGAGTTCTGGCCCGCCGGTTTCTCTTCCGGCGCACTCACGGCCGGAATACGCTATGACCGCAAGGATCTGATGCTCATCACCCTTCCGGCTCCCGGAAGCGCGGCTGTGGTATCGACCACCAACCTCTGCTGTGCCGCACCGGTAACCCTTTGCCGCGAGCATCTCGAAAAGAGCGCTTCAGTTGTGAGCGCCATTATCTGCAACAGCGGCAATGCCAATGCGGCAACCGGTGAACAGGGAATGCTGGACGCCCGGGCAATGGCTGAGGCTGTTGCCACAGAGCTTTCGCTCAAGCCGGAAGAGGTTCTGGTAGCCTCTACCGGCGTGATCGGCCAGCTTTTACCCATGGAGAAGGTGCTGCAGGGCATTAGCAGACTCCCCGCTACCCTGCAGGAGGAGTCGGTCATTGATGCGGCCCAGGCCATCATGACCACCGATACCTTTCCCAAGTTTTTCACCCTTGATCTCCAGCTTTCAAGCGGAACCGTTCGCCTCAGCGGCATCGCAAAAGGCTCCGGCATGATTTGCCCGAACATGGCCACCATGCTGGCCTTTTTGGGCACTGACGCCGCCATTGCCCCGCCACTTCTACAGGAGGCGCTTGAAGCGGCCAACAAAAACAGTTTCAATGCCATTACGGTTGACGGCGACACCAGCACCAACGATATGGCCGTGCTGCTTGCCAGCGGCAAGGGGCCGGAAATTGTGGCCGACAGTCCCGATTACAAACTTTTTTCTGATGCCCTCCAGGCCCTGATGACCTTTCTTGCCAAACTGATTGTCATTGACGGTGAAGGGGCAACCAAACTGATAGAGGTCACGGTTGAAGGCGCCAGTGATGACCGTGATGCCGAGCTTGCGGCAAGAACCATCGCCCAGTCGAGCCTGGTCAAGACCGCCATCCACGGCGAAGATGCCAACTGGGGCCGTATTATTGCGGCGGCTGGCCGTTCGGGAGCCCGCTTCCGCCAGGAGGAGCTTGAGCTTTATTTCAACACGCTCCCGATTCTCAAGCCGGGCCTTGTGGCCGACTTTTCAGAAGCTGCGGCGGCTGACATCATGGCTCAGCCCTCCTATACCATCACGCTCCGCCTTGGAAAGGGTGCCGGACGCGCAACCATCTGGACGTGCGATTTGAGCAAAGAGTATATTGAAATCAACGGCAGCTACCGGAGCTGACCTTTTTTAACCACCAATGAGCAATTTTTCCGCAATGGAGAGTCCAGAGTGCAGTGAACTCAAGTCAACAAGAAAAGCCCCCGAGGCCGCCATCGGGCAGGTGCTGATTGAAGCGCTTCCCTATATCCGCAAGTTCGAGGGCAAGACCTTTGTGATCAAGTATGGCGGTTCAGCCATGAAAGAGGAGTCTCTCAAGAACAGTTTCGCCCAGAATGTGACGCTGCTCCGCAAAGTGGGCATCAAGGTTGTGCTGGTGCATGGCGGCGGTGACGCCATAACCAGAACGGCTGAAAAAATCGGGCTCCAATCGCGCTTTGTGCAGGGCAAACGGGTAACCGACAAGGAGATGATCTCCGTTGTCCAGATGACCCTTGCCGGCAAGGTCAACCAGGATATTGTGCAGTTGATCAGCCAGCATGGCGGCAAGGCGGTCGGCGTTACCGGCCTTGATGCCGATACCATCCGGGCGGTTCCGTGCCACAATGCTGAAAAGCTTGGCCTTGTAGGTGAGGTGGAAGAGATCAATACCATCTATATCGACCTGCTCTGCCAGGCCGGACTGATTCCGGTGATTGCTCCGATCGGTTTTGACGACGAGGGCAATATCTATAATATCAATGCGGACGATGCAGCAAGCAGTATCGCCATTGCCCTGAAAGCTGAAAAGCTTATCTACGTCAGCGATGTGGAAGGAATTCATGTCGGCGAGAGAATCCTGAAAACCATCTGCAAGCAGGAGGCCGCCGATTTTATTGAGCAGGGCATTATTTCCGGCGGCATGATCCCCAAAGTGCTCTCCGCCTTCAAGACGCTTGACGGAGGGGTTGGAAAAATTCATCTTATAGACGGCAAATTCACGCATTCGCTCTTGCTGGAAATATTTACTCACGAAGGAGTCGGTACCCAGTTTATTGCCGAGCAGGACAGTGACCAAACACTAAACAGGTAACCGAATGGAAGAGAACCACGCAAAAAAAGCCCCGGCAAAACGCGACTTTCTGGGCTTTTCGCCACTTGATGGCCCCAAAATTATCGAGCTGTTTGATTACTCGCTCTTTATCAAAAAGAAAAGGCTGGAAATCCGCTCGGATCATGGCTTTCTGCCGCTGCGCAACAAAACCGTGGCCATGATTTTCAGCAAGCCCTCGCTGAGAACACGCGTCTCCTTTGAACTCGGCATCCATGAGCTGGGCGGCTACGCCATCAACCTTGACGGCAAGGCCATCGGCCTCGGCTCGCGTGAGTCGGTGGAGGATGTGGCTAAACTGCTCTCCCGCTACAACGACGCCATTGTTGCCCGCCTGCACGAACACTCCATTATTGAAGGAATTGCCGAGCATGCCTCAATCCCGGTCATCAACGCCCTGACCGATTTGTCGCATCCCTGCCAGGTGCTGGCCGATGCCTTCACGCTCTACGAAAAGTCGCTCTGGAACGAGCGCACCAAGGTTGTTTTTGTCGGCGACGGCAACAACGTGGCCAACTCGTGGATCGAACTGGCCGGTCTGCTCCCCTTTCACTTTGTGCTGGCCTGTCCGGAAGGCTACACCCCCGACGCTGGGCTGCTTGAAGCAGCAAGGGCAAAAGGGCTGAGCCGGATCGAGGTCACGCACGACCCCCGCGAAGCGGCCAAAGATGCCGATGTACTCTACACCGATGTCTGGACCAGCATGGGTCAGGAGGAGGAGATGGAGGAGCGGCTGAGAATCTTCTCACCCTTCCAGATCAACGAAGCCATGCTTCGGGAGGCCAAACCTACCGCCGTGGTGATGCACTGTATGCCAGCACACCGTGGCCAGGAGATCAGTGCAGAGGTGATGGACGGGCCGCACTCCATTATTCTTGATGAGGCCGAAAACCGCCTGCATGTCCAGAAAGCCCTCTTGGTGAAGCTGCTCAACCATGAAGAGTACCGGAAATTTCATTTGACCCACCGGCTCCTCAATGCCGCAAAAAAAATCAGGAGCTGAGCGTAGAATGGAGCAACCATGAACAAGCATGCCCGTCAACTGAAAATAAGGGAGATCCTGCAGGATCATCGTGTTGGCAATCAGCATGAGCTGCTGCAGCATCTCCATAGCGCAGGGATAGCGGTTGCGCAGGCTACCCTTTCGCGCGACTTCGCCGAACTCGGCATTGTCCGCTCACGCTCCGAGGGGAGCTACCGCCTTGTTGTACCGGACGATCAGGCCGGCCGCATCATCAAAGGGCTGGTTGGTGTTGAGGTGCTTTCGGTCAACGCCAATGAGACCTCCATCATTATCCGCACCTTGCCGGGCAGGGCGCACGGCGTCGGCTCCTATTTTGATCAGCTTAAAAGCCCGCTCATCCTCGGCACCATTGCCGGTGATGATACGGTGCTGATAATTCCCGCTTCAGTGCAGCAGATTTCGGCCCTGATAACCTATATTCATAAAAACCTCTCCAAAAACTGAAATTCAGAACAACCCATGAGTAAGGAAAAAATTGCGATAGCCTATTCCGGCGGACTTGATACCTCGGTAATGATCAAGTGGCTGAAAGACAAGTATGATGCTGAAATTGTTGCCGTTACCGGTAACCTCGGCCAAACCAAGGAGATTGAGAACCTTGAATCCAAGGCGATCTCAACCGGCGCCTCCAAGTTCCAGTTCCTCGACCTCCGCAAGGAGTTTGTTGAAGAGTACATCTGGCGTGCACTCAAGGCTGGCGCGCTTTACGAGGATGTCTACCCGCTTGCCACCGCTCTTGGCCGTCCGCTGCTTGCAAAATCCATTGTTGATGCCGCAATTGCTGAAGGTTGCACCATGCTGGCCCATGGCTGCACCGGAAAGGGCAACGATCAGGTGCGCTTTGAAGTGACCTTCGCCTCCCTCGCCCCGCACCTCAAAATACTGGCTCCCCTGCGTGAATGGGAGTTCAAGTCAAGGGAGGCTGAAATTGCCTACGCGCTTCTGCACAACATTCCGGTTTCGGCCACCAAAAAAAGCCCCTACTCGATTGACGAGAACATCTGGGGCATCAGCATTGAGTGCGGCGTGCTTGAAGATCCGATGGTTGCACCTCCTGAAGATGCCTACCAAATCACAACCTCGCCTGAAAATGCACCGAACACCCCGGCGGTTGTTGAAATCGAGTTTGAGAAAGGTATTCCGGTTTCCCTTGACGGCAAAAAATTGAGCGGCCTTGAGCTGATCATCCGCCTGAACGAAATCGGCGCAGCCAATGGTGTTGGACGGCTCGACATGATCGAGAACCGTGTGGTGGGCATCAAGTCACGCGAAATCTATGAGGCTCCGGCAGCCACCATCCTGCACTTCGCACACCGCGAACTGGAGCGCCTCACCCTTGAAAAGTCGGTCTTCCAGTACAAGAAAAACATCAGCCAGGACTATGCCAACATCATCTACAACGGCACCTGGTTCTCGCCCATGCGCAAGGCGCTGGATGCGTTTGTCGATGAAACCCAGAACCCGGTAACCGGACTTGTGCGCCTGAAGCTCTACAAGGGCGGCGTTTCGCTGCTTGGCCGCAACTCCCCATACTCGCTCTACAACGAGGAGCTTGCCACCTACACCGAAGCCGACACCTTCAACCACACCGCAGCGGCTGGATTTATCCACCTCTACGGCCTCGGATTGAAAACCTACAGCGAGGTGCATTCCGCAAAATAAGGGGGACTCCTCTCAGAAACTACGCGCAGGCCACTAACCAGGGCCTGCGCGTTTTTTTTGTTCAAAAATTGGAAATCAGGGTAGGAGAGACTGTTAAAAAGCCCGGACTGGTCGGACGCGCCATTTGACATCCTTGGCGTTGGTGTCCTGGCTGCCGTCGCCGAAGTACTGGTTCCAGGCCGTGTGGGCGTCAAGCTCCGTGGAACTCCAGTAGTAGAAGTGCACCGAAAAACCGCCAACCGCACGTTTATGGCGGTAGAGCTTGTTCAGCTCATCCTTGCTTGGCAGGTACCAGTCGTTAAAACCGTTCTCCCTCAAATCCTCGCACGCCTTTTTCGCAACCTCCCAAATGTACTTGTCGCCCCCCGGCAGGTCAGCCTCAGCCGCAATCAGGCCGTGCTTGCCCGTCGTATCCATAAAGGCAATTTTGCCGCCACCAAACTTGTCGCCAATTTTCAGCTCGGGTTCGGCTGGCGCCACCTTCACAACCGCTGGGGGCAACGCTTCCGGCAAGGATGAGTTCTGTGGCACAGGAATGATATCACTGATTGCTGCAACAAGTTGCTGGAAATCCGGTTCAGCGCTGTTTTTTTCCCAGTGAGAGAGATCAGCCGATTGAGCCCGCCGGAATCCAAATGGCGGATCAACTTCATCAATCCGCAGCGGCACAAGGATGTCCCGCTTTTTTGCCTCAACCGCCTCATCAAGCACCCAGTTGTCCTTGGCTGATTTTACGGATGACGCCGACCACACAACAACAACACAGCTCGACACTTCGAGCTTTTTTTCTATATAACTGAGCCAATCCTTACCCGGCGGAATCGTTCTGTCCCAAAAGACACTCCAGCCAATTTTTTCAAGCTCATCAACAATCGGCGCTACCCGTTCTTTGTCTTCGTGAGCATAGCTTATAAAAATATCGGCCATGAATACCTGTTAACTGTTTATTGCAACTACCAACTCTTATCCGGCAATATAGCCATTTACCTTCTTTATTATGCAAACGCAGAAACATGAGTTATCCACTCGCTCACCATTGGACTCCCCTATTGTCATCTCGACCTTCAGGAGAGATCTCAAGTTTCAGCCAAGCGCAATCGCATTCAACCTCCTCTCTCACCCGTAAAGACACGCC
>CAIMCD010000042.1 GCA_903839405.1 uncultured Chlorobiaceae bacterium | reverse complement strand
GCGGAGAAAATCATCAAGTACGGCATCGGAAATCTGGTCGGCAACCTTGTCCGGGTGTCCTTCTGATACGGATTCTGAGGTAAAGAAATACCTTGACTGTGACATATTGGTAATTAAGGTTTTGATTAAACAAACAACAGTGACAACAGAACAAACCGAGTCGGGCGGAAATATTTTTCGGTGAAGAGGATTTCACGGGGGAAACGACTGGACACGGAAAATAATTTCCTACAAGCTAAAACAGGAGAAGCCTGTTTTTACAGCTTGCGGCACCGTGTCCATAGATAATGGGGATGCTCTTTAAAACTTCAGTATAAAATGTAAGCATTCGTATTCAATCATGCAAAAAATCTCTTATTCCGTCCGTATTTCAGAGAAGTCGCCGATATTGATGGTATGAGGGGTTCCAATAATGGTGGCACTGTCTCCCACAATTGAGTGCTCAAGGGCGATTTGATGGATCTGAGTGTTACTGCCTACAATAGACTCTTTTATCATGCAGTCACGAATCACCGTATGTTCTCCGATGGTGGCATTGGGGCCGATAATGGAGTTCTCAATGGTGGCATTTTCAGCAATAAAGACCGGTTCATTGATAATAGAGCCGGGGTAGGGCAGGGAGGAGCTGTTGCCCTGCAGCAGGATTTTGTTGGTCGAGAGCAGGGTTTCAGGCTTGCCGCAGTCATACCACCCGTGAACCGGGAAGGTGGTGAATTCCTCTCCCAGCTCTATCATATTCTGCAGGGCATCGGTGAGCTGGAACTCTCCCTTTGTTTTTATCTCATTATCAATCAGGTGATCAATACTTGCAAACAGCGAACCGGCTTTTTTGAGAAAGTAAAGGCCGACAATGGCAAGGTTGCTGACGGGAGTATCGGGTTTTTCAACCAGTTTCAGGATTCGGCCCCCTTCGGTTACCGCAACTCCGAACCGGCGTGGATCCTCAACCTCCTTGACACCAAGGGTTGAACAGCGACTTTGCAGAACCGGCTCCAGTTCAACATCAAAAATGGTGTCACCAAGAATAATGAAGAGCGGCTCACCTCCATTGACATAGGGTTTGCACATCCAGATGGCATGGGCAAGACCAAGCAGTTCGGTTTGGGTGACAAAGGTGAACTTGATGCTGTAATGACCTCTCAGCCACTCTTCAACCATCTCGCCAAGATAGCCTACAATGACAATGGCCTCATCAATGCCTGCGGCGATGAGCTTGTCCATGATATGGCCGATAATGGGTTTTCCGGCCACGTTAAGCAATACTTTCGGATGAGAAAAGGTATGGGGCCGCAAGCGGGAACCTACACCTGCAACAGGGATAATTGCTTTCATGGGTTAGCTGCGTTATTTAGTGTTGTGCATCTCTTGCATACTCTTCTCTGGTAATGTTACAAAAAACTGATATAAATACTAAATTCCTGACGCGGTGAAGTGAGTGACGTCACACCAGGAAATTTTTATCTATGAGTGATAAGGGTTCGGCAGCAATGCTGGAGCCGGAAGAACAAACAAGACGTATTATGGCAGGTCGCTTCAAGGGGTTCTATAAGCAGTCGGGAGTTATTCCTGTGTTTGAGGACAGGATGGTGCTTATTACCGCAAAAAAATCGACGCGCTGGGTGATTCCCAAGGGGCATGTCGAAAAAGGGTTGACTCCGGCGGATTCTGCCGCAAAAGAGGCTTTTGAGGAAGCTGGCCTGATCGGGGTTGTGCATAAGGAAGTGGCTGGTCAATATCAATACAGCAAGTTTGGTAACCTCTTTTTGGTGAAGGTTTATCCGCTTTTGATCGACACAATGCTTGATGAGTGGGATGAGATGCATGACCGACAGCGCAAGCTTGTTACTCCGGCTGAAGCGGTCGAGCTGGTTGAGCATAAGGATCTGAGGCGGATTATTCTGGATTATTTTCAGCGAAACCATTAGGAGCGTTTTACCTCTGTTCCTGTGATGATGCGATGAGTTGCCGTAGCCTGGGCGGCCGGGTATGCTTTTTGGAGTTAACATCTCACCATGAAAAGAGTTGCCTGTTTTAATGGAAAAAGAAATATTATTGTTTTGTAATTAATGTTCTTGTGGTATATTAGGAGCCTTCCGCAAAGGAATCGGGGCGTGGCGCAGTTGGTAGCGTGCCTGCTTTGGGAGCAGGAGGTCCCGAGTTCGAGTCTCGGCGCCCCGACAAGTTAGACTGTGATGATTGAGGCTGTGCCCGTAGCTCAATGGATAGAGCATCAGCCTTCTAAGCTGAGGGTTACTGGTTCGAGTCCAGTCGGGCGCACAAGTGGAAGTCCGTATGTTTCTATGGTGATTGTAGCTCAGTTGGTTAGAGCGCCAGGTTGTGGCCCTGGAGGCCGGGGGTTCGAGTCCCCTCATTCACCCCTGTTTTTTGGCCCCATCGACTAGCGGTTAGGTCACCACCCTTTCAAGGTGGCGGGACGGGTTCGAATCCCGTTGGGGTCACTCTTTTTTGCGCTTCAGTAACCGGGAAGATAAACAGATTCCCATATCGGTCTGCTGAAAGTTCTCTTCGTTTTAAAGCTCTGTTCGTTGCCGGACCAGAGCTTTTTTTATTCATGAACGCAGATTTTCCTCACTTATGAAAATTTCTGTCAGTTGGCTCAAAGACTTTCTTCCCTCCTTCTCTCTTGATACCCCCTCTCTTGTTGAAAAACTGACGTTTCTCGGGCTTGAAGTGGAGGAGGTTCATGAAGCTGTAGCTCCTGATCATCGTATTGTTGTGGGCAGAATCCTGGAAGTTTTGCCGCATCCAAATGCTGAAAGGCTGCGCATTTGCCGGGTTGATGTTGGTGGTGACGAGCCGCTACAGATTGTGTGCGGCGCACCGAATGTTGAGGCTGAAATGCTGGTGCCAGTAGCAACGGATAAAGCGGTGCTGCCGCTGCCCGACGGCAAGAAGTTGACCATCAAGCCATCGAAAATCCGCGGTGAACGCTCTATGGGCATGATTTGTGCAGCCGATGAGCTTGGTCTCTCCGATGACCATTCCGGAGTGATGCAGCTTGATGCCTCCTGCAGGGTAGGGGAGCCTCTGGCTAACTATCTTCATAGTGATGTTGTGCTTGAAGTTGCGGTGACGCCGAACCGGCCAGACGCGCTCTCTCACCTCGGCGTTGCAAGGGAGCTTGCCGGAGGCGAAGCGCTCCACTACCCCTCGCAACATGCGGTATCGTTCTCAAAAACCGGCTCTCTTGTTGAGGTTCAGGACGCTGTTGCCTGCCCCTATTATACCGGTGTGGTTATCCGCGGGATCACGGTTGCTCCCTCTCCGGCCTGGCTTCAGCGGAAGCTCGAAGCTATCGGTTTGAGGCCGAAGAATAATATTGTCGATATCACCAACTACATTCTTCACGGGCTTGGTCAGCCGCTGCACGCCTTTGATCTCGCGAAGCTTTCGGGCGAGCGGGTTGTGGTGCGCAGCGACCTACGTTCCGAGTTTACGGCAATCAATCAGCAGATTTGCAAGGCTGAACCTGGAATGCTGCTCATTTGTGATGCTGAAAAACCTGCGGCTCTTGCCGGAGTGATGGGTGGTCTTGATTCGGCGGTCAGTGATACGACAACCGATATTCTGCTTGAGTCGGCCTTGTTTGATGCTTCGTCGATCCGGAAGTCGGCAAAAAAGGCCGGGATATCCTCTGATGCCTCATACCGCTACGAGCGGGGCATTGACGCCGAGAATGTCAAACGCTCGGCCGAGTGTGCCGTAGCGCTTATTTTGGAACTTGCTGGCGGTCATATTGAAGCGGCTCAGGAGTGTGGCTTTGTAGCAGAGGAGTTGCGCAAGGTGACTCTGAGAACCGCTCGCGCCAACTCAATGCTTGGCAGCTCAATACCGCAAGCCGTGATGGAGGAGATGCTCAAGCGGATCGGCTTTGTTGTTGAAGGTAGTGATGAGGAGTCGACAACCTTTTTTGTCCCCTCATGCCGGGTTGATGTGCTTGCTGAAATTGATTTGATTGAAGAGGTTGCGCGGCTTTACGGCTACGACAACATCCAGCCCTCAGCTCAGATGGCGACCATCTACCCCCAGTCGCGCAACTATCCCGGTTTTTTCCCCGACTTTCTCCGCTCCATTATGGTTGGACTCAATTTCCGGGAAATTTTGACCAATCCGCTGCTGAAAAGGGAGGAGGCCAGCTTGTTCAGCGACCAGCTTGTTGAGCTGCTCAATCCTATCAGTGAGGGGCTTGAGGTGCTTCGTCCCGCTCTGGTGCCCGGATTTTTGAAGGTTATCGGCCATAATATCCGCCACGGTAACCGGGATTTGAAGTTTTTTGAGGTTGCCAGCGCCTTCAAACGATTGGCAGAGGATGCAGCGTCTGCATCGCCGCTTGAGGCCTACAGTGAAAAGGAGTATCTGCTGCTGGCAATGACCGGCAGCCGCTTTCCCAGAAGCTGGAACCAGTCGCAGGAAAAGACGGATTTTTACGATGTTATGGGTGCGGTGGAGATGCTGCTTGAAAAGCTGAATTTACTTGATAAATCAGTGGTGAATATTTATAATGGAACCACTGCCGGTATTGACGTGCAGATCGGTGTTGACGAAAAAAGCTGCACTTGCCCTCTTGGAGTGGTTCAGCAAGTTGATTCGGCTCTTTTAAAGAAATTTGATATCGGCCAGGAGGTTTATATTGCAGAACTGGATGTGGCTCTTCTTGCCCGTTGTTTCAATCCTGCAGTGACCTATGAGCCGCCGTCCAGATTTCCTGTTGTTCAGAGGGATTTATCGCTTAATGTACCGCAGAATGTTTCTGTACAGTCACTTGTCGATGTTGTGCGTTCAAGTGACGCTTTGATCAGGGAGGTGTGTGTGTTTGATCTTTTTGAACGCACGTCCGCAGATGGAGGGGAGCGCAGTGTTGCACTCTCTCTTGAAATTGCTGATCATTCGGGAACGCTGCAGGATGAACGAATCAGTGAAATTCTCTCGAAAGTTGGCAGCAATGCTGCAAGTAAGCTTGGTGCGGTAATTCGACAAGTCTGATACTCTCTTGAGTTCTATGCATGATCCTGATGGGCAAAACATCAAGGTTGACATCAACCTTCTTGAAGGTAATATTGAACACCTTGTTGCCCGGTTGATTGATTACCGGAAAGAGAATGAGTTATTGCGATCGGAACTCTCAACGCTGCAGAATATTCTGAGGTCATTTAAACTACCGGGCTCTATTGCTTCTTCAGAAAGCGGCAGCAGCAGTGAAGAGTTTGCCTATTCAGAGAAGTTGCAGGTAAAGCAGAAGCTGCTTCTGATTTTGCAGAAAATAGAAATGGAACTCAGAAACGATCAGGCCTTGTAAGTAATGAGATGGAAAAAATCGATGTAAATGTTTATGGCGACAGTTATCCTTTAAGGGTTGAGCGACGGGAGCTGACCGAAAAGGCGGCTTTGGATGTTGACGGCGTCATGCGGCTTTTTGCTACCAAGGCCCCTTCGTTTGAACCGGTCAAGCTGGCGGTGCTTTCGGCAATTTCCTTTGCTGAAAAGAAGATAGAGCTTGAAGAGGAGATGGCGTTGCTGAAGCAGAAACTTGCAGCCCTTAATGATTTTATAGGGCAACATTTGCAATAATCCGTTACATTGAACTAGAGAAATATCCGCACCAGGTGATTGAGGTGTTTGTAAGTAAAAGAACTAACACTAAAGAATAGGGAGCCAAACTCTTCTTGTTGATTGCAGGCCTTATTGAACCCATCCCAGGCACACGTCAGGGAGAAGTTCAGGCAGAGTGGCAACACTCCTGCCCATTGGAAGCAAAAAATCTGAAGGCTGTTCCCACCGTGTTTTACGGGTTCTTGAATCTTACACATCTTAGTTATGGTGCGGATTTTTTTGTTTAAAACGTGCTTCTTGTTGGATTGGCAAGAGCATAAAAAGGAGGAAGTTTAATGGACATTGTTATAAACCTGTTTTTAATTATTGTTGCTTCAGTTCTGTTTTTTGTGGCAGGTTTTTTTGTCGGACGGTATTTTTTGGAACGGATTGGGACGACCAAGGTGCTTGAAGCCGAAGAGCGTGCAGTACAGATTGTGCAGGAAGCCCAGAAAGAGGCCAATGACTACAAGGAGCTCAAGGTGAGCGAGGTCAATCAGGAGTGGAAAAAGAAACGCCGGGAGTTTGACCAGGAAGTTGTTATTAAAAACAACAAGTACAATCAACTGCAGAAGCAGATCCAGCAGAAGGAAGGTCAGTTGAAAAAGCAGGCTCAGGATGTCAAGGATACGGAGCGCAAGCTGCAGGATCAGCGCAAGGAGATCGATCAGACCATGGATTCGGTTACCCTTCGTTCAGCCGAGCTTGACCGGATTATTCTTGAGCAGAACCAGCGTCTTGAAAGCATCAGTAACCTTCAGGCTGAAGAGGCCCGGCAGATGTTGATTGATAACATGGTAGCCAAGGCACGCGAAGAGTCGACCGAAACCATTCACCGCATTCACGAGGAGGCCGAGCAGAAAGCGGGCCGACTTGCTGAAAAAACCCTCCTGACCGCCATTCAGCGTATCTCCTTTGAACAGGCCTCTGAAAATGCGCTCTCCGTTGTCCATATCCAGAGTGACGAGCTGAAGGGCCGGATTATCGGTCGTGAAGGACGCAACATCAAGGCCTTTGAAAACGCAACCGGCGTTGACATCATTGTTGATGATACTCCTGAGGTGGTTATTCTCTCCTGCTTTGATCCCCTGCGTCGCGAACTTGCCAAGCTGACCCTGCAGAAGCTGCTGGTTGATGGTATCATTCATCCCGTAGCGATTGACAAAGCCTACGAGGATGCGAAAAAAGAGATTGATGATGTCATCATGAGTGCCGGAGAGGAAGCGCTCTCCTCGCTGCAGATTCCTGACATGCCATCCGAGATTGTTGCACTGATCGGCAAGATGAAGTTTTATACGGTCTACGGCCAGAACCTGCTGCAGCACAGCCGTGAGGTTGCCATGCTTTCCGGCCTGATGGCGGCTGAGCTCAAGCTTGATGCCCGTATGGCCAAACGTGCCGGTCTGTTACACGATATCGGCCTTGTTTTGCCTGAAAGCGATGACCCTCATGCGCTTACAGCCGTGAACTACCTGAAGAAGTTCAACGAATCGCCCATTGTGCTGAATGCCATTGCGGCTCATCATGGTGATGTTGATAAAGAGAGTCCGGTGGCTGATCTGGTTGATGCGGCCAATGTGATCTCCCTTTCGAGGCCGGGAGCGCGGGGTGCGGTGACGGCTGACGGCAACGTGAAGCGTCTTGAGAGCCTTGAGGAGATTGCCAAGGGATTTCCCGGTGTGCTGAAAACCTATGCCTTGCAGGCAGGGCGCGAGATCCGCGTGATTGTTGAAGGCGATAACGTCAGTGATTCACAGGCCGATATTCTGGCCCACGACATTGCTCACAAAATCGAATCGGAAGCGCAGTATCCCGGTCAGATCAAAGTCTCCATTGTCCGCGAAAAGCGCTCAATAGCCTACGCTAAATAATTGGGGTATCCTTCCCCCTGCCGGGGGAAAGCTTTCAGAGCTTTCCCTTGGTTGATGGAATTTCGGTGCCCGTTACCGCCACCGCCTTTTTCATCGCATAGGCAAATGCTTTGAAGAGCGCCTCAATTTTGTGATGGGTATTCTGCCCCTCAAGAATTGCGAGGTGAATGTTGGCTTTCAGGGTTCCGGCCAGCGACAGAAAGAAGTGCTCCACCATCTCGGTTGAAAATCCCTGAATCACCGGCCTTGAGAACTCCGCATTGAAGACCGAGTAGCTTCGTCCTCCCAAATCCACCGCGCACCGGGCCAGAGCCTCATCCATCGGGATGATTGCCCATCCGTAACGCTCTATGCCCTTTTTATCGCCAAGAGCCTCCCGGATGGCAGTGCCGAGCACCAGCGCAATATCTTCAACGCTGTGATGATCATCCACATCAAGATCTCCCGCGCAGTGGAGTGTGAGGTCAAATCCCGAATGGCGGCTGAAACTGATCAGCATGTGATCCAGAAAAACCACTCCCGAGTTGATGGAGCTGCTACCAGTGCCGTCAAGCGTCACGGTTGCGGTAATGTCGGTCTCTTTGGTGGTTCTGGTTACCGTTGCGCTGCGTGGCGTTCTCTTTAACTCTTCTTGCATGGATTCGTTAGCGGATAAATTTGTTGACAAGGTAGCCGATCAGGCTGAGGAGAAGCGAGAGCAGCACTGATGAGCCGAGAGGGAAATATAAGCGGAAGTTCTCTTTCTCTATTTTAAAATCGAAAGGGAGTGAGCCGAACCATCCAAAGTAGCCCAAGCTTCCATTTTTTGCCATAAGCATCAGCAAGAGGCCGAAAAGCGTGAGGCCGAGACCCGCAATCGCAACTATTTTTCCGACTTCAGCCATCACGATTTGGATATCTTTTAAAAGTTGCTAAATTAAGGCCATCTTCAAGAGGAAGATACGATATTTACAACTTAATTAAAGCGGCTGGAAATGCATGTTTTCATTGTAATTGTCGGTTTGCTCGCTTCAATTATGCTGATCGGGGTAGTTCTGTTGCAGAGCCCGAAAAGTGGTAGCGGTTTGACTGGCGGTATGGCCAGCCTTGGTACGGTTCAGACCCTCGGGGTCAGAAGAACCGGTGACTTTTTAAGCAAGACAACAGGTGTGCTTGCAGCAGTGGTGATGGTGCTTTGTTTCCTGGCCCAGTTTACTCTTCCCGGAAGAGATGCTGGCAAAGTTGCACCAAAAAGTGTTCTTCAGCAGTCTCTGCCTGTGCTTCCGGCCTCTCCGGCTAAAACAGTGCCTTCAGCACCGTTAACTCCGGCAGCGCCAGTAAAGTAATCTGCATATTTCTGCACCCGTGGCTCAATGGTAGAGCAATTGACTCTTAATCAATGGGTTGGAGGTTCGAGTCCTCCCGGGTGCACCATATTACATAAAGACTTACAGGTTTCGGCTTGTAAGTCTTTATTTTTTTCTGCCTCACCCTTCTTCCCCCCTCAAGAACGCCGAGCCCCAGCTCATTTCTTTGTGCGTGTATTGACTACTCGTTCAATTCCTTCGCTTACACTTTTCCATGCGCTGTCTTCATTGGGCCAGAGGGTTACGGCTTTGGCATCCTTGGGTAGTGCCTGAAATGCGGCAAAAGGAGCCGATTTCCAGTTTGCATCACGGATGATTATCGGGATGACGGTTGCTTCGCCAGCCTTGTGGCGTTCGAGTGCTCGGCTCATCTCTTTTTCCCAGCAGTAGTCTGAAAATATAAAATCAGCGCTGACAAGGAGCAGGATGATCTCTGCGCGTTCGAGGTTCTCGTCAATTGCCGTTTTCCAGTCATCACCGGCCTCAATATTGCGGTCATGCCATTGATCGATTACTCCTGTCCGTTCCAGAATTTTAAGGTGCGTCTCCAGTGTGTTCCGATACGGTTCATCCTTGTGCGAGTATGAATAAAATATTTTTACTCCCGGCTTTTCCGCTTTGTAGTGATACTCTTTTCTTGTGCCCGCCAGATCAACTCCGTTCAGCAGCTCATTGACATGGATGGTAAGAACATCTCCTTTATGCGCTTTTGGGTAATTGGTAATGTTTTGTTTTTCGAAGGTAAGCAGCTCCGAATAAGGCACTGAAACATCAGGCTTACCCGGTATGGGCACTACCTCTTCCGGCTTGAGTTTGCTGATGGATGCATGAATGCGCTCGAAATCGGAGCGGATAACCGCCAGCAGTCGCCGACGGCTTGCTGTTGGGCCATCAACCGCAATGAAGACCCGTTTTTCCTCTGCGTCCGCCCGTACCAGGGCGCGGTTCCCTTCAAACGAAAGGATAACGCCTGACCGCCACCGGGGATTGCCTTCACTGAGCGAGTGGGTGCGAACAATGAAACGGGGCAGCAGGCCTTCCGGCAACACGGTGTAACGGTATTCAAAATTGAGGCATTTCGCAAGCTCAAACTCTGCGGCCTCTTTTGGTTCCTGCTTGCCCAGCAGCTCCGCAATCAGGTAGTGGGTGTCGTCGTCGGTAAAGGTGAAGCAGAGTTCAAATTTCCGCATCAAGTCCATCAGAAATCGGTGCATGTGCCTGGGGTAGCGCTCCGCATCAAGAATGCGGCCAACATTGTCAAGCCGTAACTCGCCATTTTGCTTCAGGAGCATCGGGTCATTGAGCAGAGCATAAACACCGCTCGTCACCCACCGCGGATTGAGCACATGGTGGTCGCGCAACCGGGGATCATCCTTGTAATTCAGCGCAATTCCGAGGTTGTGCATGTGCGATGCAAGAAAATCCTGACCCTGATTCTCCTTTTCGCCAGCCTCCTTGCAGAGCGCCCTGTACTCTGTAAATGAGATAAAACTCTCCTGCATGGATGCCAGTTTGTCCTTGATGGAAAACCAGCTTGCCGGAAATGGTGCGCGCAGATAGGGCAGGCGGTCAATCTCCTGCTCGATTGATGTGCGTAACTCCTTTATACCAAGACCGGTATTGCAATCGGTCACAAGAAAGCCCTTGATGAACGGATATTTCCTTGTGAGTGCCAACCGGTTCAAATCAAACGGGTTGAGTGAAGATTTGTTCAGAACAATGAGCACCGGAGCAATATTGCCATCATCCTCGGTTCCAAAACTCTCCACCAGTTTCAGCCAGTACTCTGCATCGCCGTCTTCGCCACCTTGACGCCCTTCGAGCACCAGCAGGTAGAGGCTGCGCTGTGTCAGAAAAAACTGGTGCGTGGCATGCATGATCTCCTGACCGCCGAAATCCCAGAGGTTCACACGAATTGTTTCCGATTCATGCAACAGAAGCGGCCACTCGGAAATAGCAATTCCTTCAGTCTTTTTTTTGTGTTCATCAAATTGATCGAATAATAGCTTATCTACCAAAGAGCTTTTACCAACCCCACCCCGGCCAACCAGAATCAGCTTCGCTTCATTGAGTGGTCGCTGAGCAGCATGGATACGGAAATAGTAGTCGAGGATAGTGGCCGGATTTGCTGGTTGAGCTTTATTGGCATTGACTTCTTGCCAGGTTGGGCCTAATATTTCGAGAGGGATATCAAGCGATTGATTCCCATGCAAATAGAGTCGTTCAAGCTTTTTCAGTTTCACCAAAGAGTCTGGCAATTGCTGGAGTTGGTTATCGGAAAGGTCAAGCGTCTCCAACTGAGCTAAATGGCCAATAGAGTCCGGCAACTGCTGGAGTTGGTTATCGGCAAGGTCAAGCGATTGCAACTTCGCTAACTGCCCAATAGAGTCCGGCAACTGCTGGAGTTGGTTATCGGCAAGGTAAAGCCTCTGCAACTGAGCTAACTGCCCAATGGATTCCGGCAATTGCTGGAGCTGGTTGATGGAAAGGTAAAGCTCCTGCAGTTGAGTTAATTGCCCAATGGATTCCGGCAGTTGCTGGAGTTGGTTATTGGAAAGGTAAAGCCTCCGCAACTGAGTTAACTGCCCGATTGAGTCCGGCAACTGCTGGAGCTGGTTATTGAAAAGGTAAAGCCTCCGCAACTGAGTTAACTGCCCGATTGAGTCCGGCAACTGCTGGAGTTGGTTACTGGAAAGGTCAAGCGTCTCCAACTGAGCTAACTGCCCAATTGAGTCCGGCAAGGATTGTAATTCAAGTCCTGATAAATCCAGCGTTGTTGATTTTTTTCTCAGAGCCTTTTGTATTCGGCGATTAGCTTCATCGGTTTTGATGTTGTTACTCATTGCATCTCAAGGTGACGTTGGGGGGTTTTAAACAAACTTGCCGATTCATATCTTTCTTGCTGATACCCTTTCTTCTTTAAAATAGGTGTAATACCTCTATAATAAAACAGGGCAAGGTTGTGAATTTTAAAGGCGGAGGAGAGGACGGAAATTGATGGTTAATTTATTGCTGGTGTCATGATAAGTGGTAAATCTATAATGCAGGCAAAGTTGGCGGATAGTGTGGTGGTGCTGGATTTTGAGACGACGGGCCTCTCTCCCGAGTATGGCGACCGGGCTATCGAGATCGGTGCGGTGCTTCTGGAGCAGGGGGTGATTGTTGAGCGTTTTCAAAAGCTGATGAATCCCGGTTTCAAGATCAGCCGGTTTATCGAGGGTTATACCGGTATCACCAATGAGATGCTCAAAAGCCAGCCTCGGTGTGAAGAGGTGATGGCCGAGTTTTCAGGGTTTATAGCAGGTCGAAATATTGTTGCGCACAATGCCTCATTCGACAAGCGCTTTCTGGATTCGGAGCTGAAGCGGGCGAACCGGGCGTATGAAGGCGCCTGTTGCTGCTCGCTGCTCCTCTCAAGAAGGATTAATCAGGATGCGCCGAACCATAAGCTGCAGACGCTGGTGTCACATCTCGCCATCCCAGAGAGTGGCACCTTTCACCGCGCTTTGGCTGATGCCGAGATGACCGCGCATTTGTGGATAGCAATGATTGAGCGGATTCGTCAGCAATACCGGCTCCCGATGATCTCCTTTGACCAGCTCCGTGAACTCTCAAAAGTCGAGAAGCTCTATACCCACCGCTATCTTACCTCGCTGGCCGATGGAGATGAAAAAAAATAGCGGCAATGTTCGCTGCTGATTGGCTGCTCGATGCTGCAATCACCGTGATCGAGCGGACGCACCGGGTGGAAAACCTGGCGACGGACGAACTGGCGGCGATGCTTGCCGGAGCGGAACCGCCCTTGCTCTTCGACATTCGCAACGCCGGGGAGTATGAAAAGAGCCATATCGCCACGGCAGTACGCCTTGATCCTGAGAGCGGCCCGGAAGAGTTCGCGGCTCGTTACGCCGCCCTTGTGGCGGGGCGTCACCTTGTTTTTTACTGTTCGGTCGGCCAGCGCAGCTCGGAACTGCTTGAGCGGGTGGAGCGTGTGTGCGGGAATGCAGGGGCCAAAAGTTTTCGTAACCTGCGCGGCGGCATCTTTCGCTGGTATAACGAGGGCAGGCCGGTCGTTGATGCAAGAGGTTTGACGGACGATATCGACGGCTACGATCCCATATGGGCCGCGATGCTCGAACGGCGCCGGTAGCCTTGCTACGGCTGGAACGGCCTCTGGAGCAGGGCGAAGAGTTGCTGCTTGTCGGGGTCGCTTTCACGGTCGAGACCGATACGGAGGTCGTCGAGATTTTCTTTCATCATAAAGCTGCCGAAGAGACGATCCCACAGGGAGAGCATGCTGCCGTAGTTGGAGTTGCGCTCGCTCCTCTCTCTTGAGTGGTGCAGGCGGTGCATCATGGGGGAGGGGATGATGAGCCGGGCCAGTCGATCCAAAGCGGGCGCAATGGCGATGTTGCTGTGGTGGAACTCAATGACCGGCGTCATGAGGAGCGAGTAGAGCAGCAGGTGTTCGATACCTGCACCCATCAGCATGAAGAGGGGGATACGCAGCAGTTCCGAGATCAGGATCTCCATGGAGTGGAACCGCCAACTGGTGGTGACGTCAAGCGTGGAGTCGCTGTGATGCACGGAGTGGAATCGCCAGAGAAACGGTGTTTCATGGTTGAGCCGATGCCAGAGGTACATCCAGAGGTCGATACAGAGGATCAGCAGGATCGCTTCGAGAGCGGGGGGAAGGGCCAGCATCCTGATTCCCGGCCAGGCGTTTTTCGACCACTCCAGCATGAATGCCATGAGGATGCCCGAAGGGAGCAGGACAAGCAGGTTGAGAGCGGCCAAAGAAAGGTTGAGTTTTGCGTGTGCACCGCGGCGCTTCTCTGTTGAGAAAAAGGGGTTGAACCCCTCCAGGATCCAGAGGAGCACACCCGCTGCAATGGTGGTGCCGTATGAGCATAGACGGAGGTCAGGTATGGAAAAAATGGTTTCTGCCATGCTGATAAGAACCGGTTGAGTGAAGCATTAAGCGTTTTTGGCTGCGAGTTTACGGAAGAAATCCTTGAGATGGTGCGTGCCGGTTGCCGGGTTGACGTTGTTCATGCGGCTGACGGAGAGAGCGAAGGATTTACGCTTCATCGATCTGACGGAGGATCTCCCGTAGCGAACCGGCCGCTGCCAGCTTCTCCTCCTCCGTGGCCGCATGGTAAAAACCGATAATGGCTTTGCCACCGATATGGATTGGGGGGTACTCTTTTTCGGCAAGCGTCGGCATCAGGGCAAGGAATTTCATTGTACTCTCTTTATCCATTCCGTTGATTCTGCCGAGGACATTTTTTGCGATACCCGTAGAGGCCTCCTCGCCGAGACCGGCAACGTAACTGGCGCTTTGGACGGCACCGTACTGAAAACCAAGTACAGCAAAAACAATATCCCGGTTCGTGCTGCGCTCCAGTCCGGCCGGGCATTGGCCGATCGCTTCCGCGAGGAACTGCAGGGCCATTTTCGTTACGGCTTCGATCTGTTCTTCATGATTATGATGCATCAGGATTGAGAATTTTGTTGCGGATTTTATTTATGTCAGCGTTCATGAACGATTGAGTGCCGGTGTACGCTTGATGTTAGGCATGTCATGAGTATACAAATAATTGACGAACATCACGGAAAGAAGGGAGAATCACCTCGCGCCATTATTATTGGTATTTTAGGTTATATTCGTGTTGATCTATTATTACGCGGGCTTTTTGTCAACTCAATCCAAGGGAGTGCATCTACCCCGGAGAGTCTCTGAAAGAGAAAATTGTTTATGAAAAAACTTGATCGATATGTCCTGAAATCGCATCTCGGGCCATTCTTTTTTTCTTTTTTTACCATTCTTTTTGTTCTCATACTCCAGTTTTTTGCCACATTTGCCGAGCGCTTTATTGGCCGGGGTATTGATTTTGCCTCGATTCTGGAACTCATTGTGCTGCAGTCCGCATGGATGGTGGGGCTTGCTGCGCCGATGGCCGTGCTTATTGCCGTGGTGATGGCATTCGGCGCACTGACCTCCAGCTCGGAGATGACCGTCATCCGGGCATCGGGTATCTCCCTCTACCGATTGATGATGCCGGTGATCGTGGTCAGCCTGCTCCTCTCACTGCTTGTTGAGCGATTTAATAATGTTGTGCTTCCTGCCGCGAACTATTACGGCAAATCGCTCATGGTTGACATCGCCCGTGCCAAGCCAGCTTTTGGGTTGACGGAAAATGCTTTTTCCAGTCTTGTTGATGGTTACTCCATTCTGGTGCGCAACTCCGATGCGAAGTCGAAGGTGATCAGCGGTGTGGTTATCTATGACCAGAACAGCCGCGAATACAGCTCCATGGTGACGGCTGAAAAGGGGACCATTGATTTTTCACCGGATTACCAGTATCTGGTTATGACGCTTGTTAATGGTGAAATTCACCAGATCCAGCAGCCGGAGCACCTCAAGTACCGGATCATGAGTTTCAAGAAGCACCGTTTTGTTTTTGAATCATCCGGATTTGGTTTTGAGCGCAGTTCCGCCAACCGGATGCGTTCCGGTGACAGTGAGCTTTCAGCCCGTGAGCTGCTGACTATTGGCCGTGAGTTCCAGCAAAGGATCGCTCTCTCTGAACAGCATATCCGCCAGCCGCTTGAGTTGATGGCGAGCCGTATCCGAGAGAGCGGCACCGAGGAGCGGAAGAGCCTTTCCTCCTCATCACTCTCCCAGGAACAAAAGAGAGCCTCCCTTGTTGCCGGTTATCTGGATCGACAGCTTGGCCAGCTTGACCGGGAGCTGAAAAATATCGAATCAAACCGCACTATGTACAACAGTTACATGGCCGCATATCATAAAAAATATGCCCTCTCGTTCGCCTGCTTTGTTTTTGTGCTGGTCGGGGCTCCGCTGGGCCTTCGTTCAAGGCGCGGAGGGTTTGGTATCGGGGCCTCCATGTCGCTGCTCTTTTTTGTGCTTTACTGGATGCTCATGATTACCGGCGAAAAAGTTGCTGCACGTGGCCTTCTGGACCCTTTGATCTCCATGTGGGCGGCTGATGTGGTGATGGCCGGTATTGGTATCTGGCTGATTGTGCGCGAAAGCGGATCGGTATCAGCGACATCCCGCTAAACTGCTCAGCCTGAGTTCGTTATCTCTCTGCTTATCAGGAACGTAGTGTTGCCACGCCCTACTATTTACGACAATCTGCTTGAAGTAATCTTCATATATCATTATGCCGAAAAAAATCATGCTGCTCGGCAGCGGAGAACTGGGTAAAGAGTTTGTTATTGCCGCCAAACGTTTGGGGCACCATGTAATAGCGGTTGACAGCTACAACGATGCGCCGGCTCAGCAGGTCGCCGATGAACGGGAGGTGATCGACATGCTTGATGGCACGGCTTTGGACGCCATTGTGGCCCGCCATCAACCTGATCTGATTGTGCCTGAAATTGAGGCGATTCGCACCGAGCGCTTTTATGACTATGAGAAGCGAGGGATACAGGTTGTGCCTTCGGCCCGCGCGGCCAATTTTACCATGAACCGCAAGGCCATTCGCGATCTGGCATCGAAAGAGCTTGGCCTTCGCACGGCGAAATATGCTTATGCGGCTTCCCGGGAAGAGTTGGAGGCGGCGGTCATGGAGGTGGGTATTCCCTGTGTGGTGAAACCGCTGATGAGCTCCTCGGGCAAGGGACAGTCGACCATTAAAGCTTCTTCAGATATTGAGCGGGCATGGAGCTATTCCCAAAGCGGCAAGCGTGGCGATATTGCTGAAGTCATTGTGGAGTCCTTTGTGCACTTCCATACCGAAATTACCTTGCTGACCGTAACACAAAAGAGCGGTACTACCTTGTTCTGCCCTCCCATCGGCCACCGTCAGGAGCGGGGGGATTACCAGGAGAGCTGGCAGCCTTGCCTGATTGACGAAGCCGCCTTGCGGGAGGCCGAGGGTATTGCTGATAAGGTTACGCGTGCTCTTACCGGCGCCGGCATCTGGGGTGTGGAGTTTTTCCTCGCCGATGACGGACTCTACTTTTCCGAACTCTCTCCCCGTCCGCACGATACGGGCATGGTAACGCTTGCCGGCACGCAGAACCTCTCGGAGTTTGAGCTGCATGTTAGGGCCATCCTTGGTCTGCCGATTCCGGAAATCACCTTGCTGCGGGTTGGTGCCAGCGCGGTTATTTTAGCCGAGAAGGAGGGCAGGAATCCCAACTATACCGGCTTGGAAGAGGCCTTGCAGGAGGCGGGCACTGATATTCGCATATTCGGAAAGCCCACAACCCGTCCTTACCGGCGGATGGGGGTGACACTGGCCTCCGGGGAGTTGGGTAGCGAGGTCAATCTGGTGAAAGAAAAGGCCATTGCCAATGCAAAGAAGGTGAAGGTGGTCAACCGGGAATTGTAAGGGCACGGCATGCCGTGCCCCTGCGTGGTTGCCGGGTTTTGATGTTATTGCCGAACCGCCCTACGACAGCGAGAGAATCTCCTCTTCGAGCAACTGCTGGTTGTAGAGTTCGGCGTAGAGGTGGTTTTGCTGCAGCAGCTCATCATGGGTGCCGCTTTCGGCAATCGCACCACCCTTAAGCACAATGATGCGGTCGCAGTTTTTTACCGTCGATATCCTGTGGCTGATAAGGATGATGGTGGTCTCCGGGAGTTTTTCCAGAAGAGCCTCAAAGATACGGGCTTCGGTATCGGTATCGACGGCCGAAAGGGCGTCGTCGAGCACCAGCAGTTTTGGTTTCCAGGCAATCGCCCTTGCAATGCAGGTGCGCTGTTTCTGGCCTCCGGAAAGGTTGATCCCTTTCTCTCCAAGCATGGTATCGAATCCATCGGGAAACTCCACCACATCATCATAAAGCATGGCTATTTTGCTTGCTTCAATCACCGCCTCCGCCTCACTCTCCTTGCTGCCCCAGTTGATGTTCTCTGCAATGGTGTCGGAAAAGAGGAAGTTGACCTGCGGCACAAAGCCGATCATCTCCCGCAGGCTTTTCAATGGCAAGGTTCTAGTATCACGCCCGTCAAGGAGCAGCGATCCTTCCACCGGGTCGTAGAGCCGGGGGATAAGGTTGATGAGGGTTGTTTTGCCTGACCCCGTGGCTCCGACAATGGCGACCTTCGATCCGGCCTCAATATCAAGCGAGATGTTGTTCAAAATAGGGTGATCTTTCTGGCCGGGGTAGTGAAAGCTCACCTGGCGGAAGGAGAGCGCTCCGTGGAACGCTTCGGTTGAGCAAGCCTCCTCTTTTTCGTCCACAATGTCCGGCTGGATGTTGAAAATCTCATTGAGGCGAAGCTGGGCCGATGCGGCTCTCTGAACAATACTGGTGACCCAGCCGATGGAGATGATCGGCCAGCTCAGCATGGAGACATAGACAATAAACTGGGCGATTCCTCCCACACTCATGCTTTTCTCAATGACAGAGATGCCGCCGACCCAGACAACCGGGAGCAGCGAGAAGGCGGTGAGTGAGGTCAAAAAGGCAAAAAAGAGCGCCTGGAGCTTTCCCAGAGAGAGGTTCTTGCGATAGTACTCGCGGTTGAGGGTTTCGAACCGCTGTATTTCAAAGGCTTCACGCGTATAGCTTTTCACCACCCGGATGCCGGAGAGGTTCTCCTGTACCAGATTGGTGATGGCACCATAGCTCTCCTGGATGCTTTTTGAGCGCTTCTGCATCGAGCTTCCGATCTTATAGACCGAGTAACTCAAAAGGGGAGCAGGAAGCAGGGCGAAGAGGGTCAGTTTCGGCGAGAGCGCAATCATGGCAATCAGCGAAAAAAAGAGTCGGAAGAAGGTGTTGAGCGAGTACATGATGCCCGGGCCGAGAAACTCCCGTATGGCATTGAGGTCGTTGGTGCCGCGTGAAATCAGCTCACCGGTTGAGGTGGTATTATAAAAACGGCGGGGGAGTTTTTGCAGATGCCGGTAATAGTCGTTTTTCAAATCGAACTCAATGTGGCGTGAAGCCACAATGAGATTCTGGCGAACCAGATAGAGAAAGTAACCGCTCAGGAGCGCAAAGAGAAAGTAGAGGCCGGTGTCCTGGAGCACGGTTGAGAGTTCAAACTTCCGGTTCATGGTGTCGATGGCCATGCCGATATATTTCGGCCCGATGACGGCGAAGAAATTGGTGAGGATGACAAAAAGAAAACCTGCCCAGAGATTTTTTTTGTACTTGAGCAGATAGGGCTTGAGGCTGAGTAAATTTTTCATCCGTCATATGTTTTTGAAGTGACGGTAGTAATGTATAATAAGAATAGTAAAAACAAAATTCATCCTTACCCGCTTCCTCTTATGGCATTTGATTCAACGAAAAGCTACTACTCTATCGGCGAGGTAACCCGGATTGCCGGTGTGCCGTCCTACCTGCTCAGGTATTGGGAAGGTTTTTTTACCGAACTTGCTCCGGCCCGCGATACAAGGGGGAACCGGCGCTATACCAACCGTGATATAGCCATGGTGCTCAATATCAAGGAGCTGGTCTATGAAAAAGGGTACCGGCTTGGCAAGGCGAGTGAAATTGTCAAGGGAGTGCTGAAGGACACCGAAGGCGATCACAAAACTACAGAAATTTTGAAGTTGCAGAAGCAGATCGGCCAGGAGAAAAAACGCCATACCGTTGTGGGTGAACGGCGAACCGTGCTTCTCAAGGAGATCAAAGGGGAGATCGAGGATCTTCTGCAGTTGCTGGGATAAAAAAAAAAGACCGGTTTTAGCCGGTCTTTTTTTGTCAATACTTGTAGTGCTTACTGAGCGTAAAGCACTTCGAACTGTCCGGTACCACCCTTGCAGACATGCTCAACCCAACGGGCATAAGCACCACCGCTCCAGCGATACTCCTCAAGGTTCTGCGAACGGAACTGAGGTGCGGCATAACGGACTTTGTAGCCTTTTGGAAGCACAATCTTGAGCTGTGTGTCGACCGTAAAGTCATTGAACTTACCGACCATACCGTGGTGAACCAGCGGGATAAGTGGGTGGTTCAGAATCCGGCGCAATCCACCGCCGGCATCGACTGAAACGCCAGGGAAGTCGCCGTCAACCTTAACTTCGATACCCTGTGAGTCAGAGCGGAATCCAGCTTCAACTGATGCAGGACGGTTGAGTTTGTCTGCCGGGAAGAGCTCTGCCCAGCGTGCAATGGAATCAACAATACCTGAACCGCCATGAGAGAAACGCCATCTGGTAACACCAACCGGCCCTTTATCGCTGCTCTGGGTGCCGATGCTGTTGACCTCAATTTTTGAAATGCGCTGTCCACCTTCATTCAATGCGGTAAATGCCGGTCCGATAAACCAGAACTCACGAATCCAGTCATTGAATGCGCCAGTGGTCTGAAGAGCCTTCAGGGTTCCTTCCCAAGTGTCGATAACATCGGGATTGTTGAGAGGCACTTTCATGATGATGTCGTGGAACTGGCGTCCCTGCATGTAGATCGGATTCGGGACATTTCTGCGGACTGCGTCGGAACGGTAGTAGAAGAGGTTGACAACGGAGCCTTCAAAGGAGAACGTGTGAGAGAAATCACCGACGGAAACTGTGCCTTCACCTACACAGATTCTTCTTTCCTTGGTTTCATTGGCGATGTCCGCCTCAATAACCAACTTGTTTTTTGTGCTGTCGACGATTGACTCAATAACCGCTGAAAATCTTACGAACCCTTTGGCCGGATCGAGAGGTTTTACATTGATTTTGACGTTGCAATCCGCCGGCAGCAAGGGGAGTGCCGGGGGCACGTTAACTTTCGCCCGACATTTTACTTTGCCCCAGGAACTTGAACCGCCCTCGAGTACGATCTCATAATCTGAGTGTGCGGTGGTGGTGTCTTTAGTGCCGAAAAGAGCCATAATGATTTCTCCTTTTTCTAATGGCGTTGAAATTGGATATTTTCAGGAAATACTTTAGCGTCCATTCCTGTTAAATAACAGCTTGTTATAAATTTAAAGAATAAAAATCAATAAATAAAGTAAAATGTTTTCCTTGGTGATTATCTGTTTATCTGAATTGTCGTATACTTTCAGCGTTTTAGGGTTTCTTCGTGTTTTTTTGTTCTTTTTTTCATAAAGTCGACAGCTTTTTAATTGTTTTATGACCGCATTATCCAGGATAAAAGATCAACTGATTCATTCCCGTTATGCTGCATCTGTGTTGAGTGGCGTGCTTCTTGGTGTATCCTTCCCCTCTTATCCCTTTATCCGTCTTGAACTGCTTGCATGGGTAGCTCTGGTACCGCTGCTTCTTTCGCTTAAAACGGTTGAAAAAGCCGGGGAGCTGTTCAGGAGAGTCTATCTCTCCATGCTGCTCTATTGTGTGATAAGCCTCTGGTGGGTGAGTCTTGCCACCCTGCCGGGCGGTATTCTCACTCTTTTTGCAGAAGCATTTTTTTTAACCGTGCCTCTCCTTGCTTTTTTTGCGGTAAAAAAAATGGCGGGGTACCGCTTTGCCTTGTTCTCGCTTCCTTTTTTGTGGGTTGCATGGGAGTGGGCCTACTCGGCGCAGGATCTCTCGCTTGGATGGCTGACTTTCGGCAATTCGCAGGCTAATTTGAATCTCATGATTCAATACGCCGATGTGACAGGCGTCTGGGGGATCAGTTTCTGGCTTCTGTGGTTTAATATCTGTGTCTTGATGGTTTTGGATGGAAATAAAAAAGAGGTGCACCGTTATATCGTTATCATGATGCTCATGATTATGGCACCGCTTATCTACGCTTCGGTAATATTATTACGCCGTGATGTGGATGCGGTATCATCAAGAAATAAACTGCGGGTGACGCTTGTTCAGCCGAATGTTGACCCGCACGGCCCATCGGAACCGGGCGGCAGTGCGCAACTCATGGAGAGATATTACCATATAACCGGCAGGGCTGTTCGTGAAAACCGGCCTGAACTGGTCATGTGGCCTGAAACCGCCATTCTTTTTGCAATTCTTGAGCCACCATTTGCCGATGAATTGAAAACGTTGCGGACATCGTTGCGGCAGTGGGATGCTGCCTTGCTGAGCGGGTTTATTGATGTTTTGCATAAGGGGAACCGTTCATCCAGCATATATAATGCTTCAATGCTGCTTGAGTCGGGCAACGGGGCGCCTCAGATTTATCGCAAAATGCACCTTGTGCCGTTTGCGGAGCGGGTACCCTATATCGATTATTTTCCATGGCTTGGTTATGCAACCTTTTCGCTTTCGGGTATCAGTGGATGGGAGAGGGGAGGTGACGCTGCGGTTATGAAGCTCTCTCTGTCGGGGAGGGAAGTCGTGATTGCCAATTTTATCTGTTATGAATCCATTTTTCCCGCGCATGTGGCCGAGTTTGTACGAAAGGGTGCCCGGCTACTGACACTGGTAACCAACGATGGCTGGTATTACACCTCTTATGGCCCGTACCAGCATCTGGCTATTGGCCGGTTGCGCTGTATCGAGAACCGCCGGGCGATGGCGCGCTGTGCCAATACCGGGCTCACGGTTTTTATCGACAAGTTTGGCCGCATCATCTCTGAAATTCCCTGGTGGCAGGAGGAGAGCCTGACGGCCGATGTGCCGCTTGAAAGCAGCCTTACTTTTTATACCTGCAATCCCGACCTATTGCCAAAAGCCGCTTCGGCAATAACTCTGTTGCTCTTTGTTGTAGCTTTTTTAAAACGAAGGAAAGGGTGATGGGACTCATAGGAGTTATGGTACCTATAGGTCATATTAGTTCCATAACTTCCATAAAGCTTTACAATCCGTAGCTTTTGATTTTTCGGTAGAGGGTGCGCTCGGTTATGCCGAGTGCAAGAGCCGTCTGGCGTTTGTTGCCATTGCAGGAGCTAAGGGCATTGGCAATGGACTTTTTTTCTATCTCTTCAAGTGAGTGCACGGCTTCGGGCTCCGGTTCATGCTCTTTGCCGTTAGCCGCCGCGACGGGTGGTGGAGCTGAAAAAGATGGCTCCCCGAGGAGCAGCGGCGGGTGCGGGCGGGTTTGCACGAGAAGCTGCAAGAGCTGGCGGATTTCGCCTACCTCCTGGCGGAGCTGGAGAATGCTGCTGTAGATGATGTTGAGTTCATTGCTCTCCGAGCGGGAGGGGTCGTGAACCAGACTTTTGTAACGGTTGCGCTGCACCAGATGTTTTTCAAGGATTTCCGCCGTGATGTTTTTTCCTTTTTCAAGCACCAGCAGCGATTCAATAAGATTGCGGAGTTCGCGGACATTGCCCGGCCAGGGGTAGCGCATCAGCATCTCCGCGGCATCGGGGGTGAACCCCTCAAAAATAATTTTGTGCTTGTTTTCAAACTCATGCACAAAGGTTTCGGCGAGCAGCAGAATGTCGCGTCCTCTTTCGCGGAGCGGCGGAATTTGCAACTCAACGCTGCGCAACCGGTAAAAGAGATCTTCGCGGAAGTTTTTTTCAGCCACCGCCTGGTACATGTTTTTGTTGGTGGCGGCAATGATGCGCGCATCGGAGTAGATCGGCTCTGATGAGCCAACCCGCTGAAACTCCCCGGTTTCAATCACCCGGAGAAACTTGACCTGGGTTTCAAGGGGCATTTCACCGATCTCATCCAGAAAAATGGTGCCCCGGTCGGCGCTTTCAAAGTACCCTTTGCGGCTCTGCACCGCTCCGGTAAAGGCCCCTTTTTCGTGACCGAAAAGCTCGGACTCAAGAATGCCGGCCGGAATGGCGCCACAGTTGACCGGAATAAAGCTCTTGTCGGCCCGGCGGCTATGGGCATGGATGTAGCGGGCGAGCACCTCCTTGCCGGAACCGGTTTCGCCGATGATGAGCACGGTAATATCCGTTTCAGCAACCTGCTGGGCAAGCTGCTTGAGCTGGGCGATCAGGGGCGATTGACCTATGATGGTGGGCTCTCGGTTCATCACACTCTTCGGCTTTCGATTCAATGTTGCCCTGCTTTGAGAGGCACCACAATACCCTCAACCGGCACGCTCCGTGTGGCCGCTGCGGCCTCCTGTTTCGAGCCGTAGCTCTCTTTAAGGCGAACCTTGTACATGCCGTTATCCAAAATGATCTCTGCCGGTGCCGTGGGAGAGAGCTTTTTGAGAAGGATTTCAGCATTCTCCCTGGCGGAAAACGATCCGAACTGCAGGGTGAAGCCGCCCGCTCTCTTTTTCACCGGGGTCGATTTTTCCACGACTGGTGCAGGGGTTGGATCCTTTGCGGCGGCAACCACCGGCGGCTTTTTGCTCTCCTCGGTTTTTGGTGGGCGCGGTATGGCTCCGGGGCGGGTGAGCTTTATGGTGGGCTCCGGGCTGCTTAGCACGCTGTTGTAGGCCGCGATGCGCGAGGTGCTGAGCGGGTCGAGCACCGGATCGGGGTACTCGGCTAACTGCTTGCGATAGAGGGCAACAGCCTTCGGCCCGTCTTCCGAGAGGAGCGCATCAACCACAATTTTTTCCGAAGGGATGGTGACTTTTTGGCGGATATTTTCTAACAAATAAACCTTATCTTCATCAGCGTATTGCCGTATTTGCCGGGCAAAGGAGTGCTGCTCCTCGGCCTGCAACTGGTGCGTGGCGAAGAGTGTAGCCGTAAGCATCATGATCAGCACGACGAGCTTGTTATGCCGGCGGGTGGTTTTGTTTTCAGAAAGCATTGCTCTGTGGGTTATGCCTGTTCAGCCGCTCTTGTTCGATGTTTCGATTCAGTGAATATGCCAAATTTTTTCATATAAAATCAATTGCATTCCATGCATCCCATTCTGGTCAAATCGTTTGCAAAAATCAATCTTGGTCTGCTCATCACCGGCAAGCGCCATGACGGCTATCATACGCTGGAGACCATCTTTGCCCCCATCAACTGGTACGACTCGATTGAGTTCTCTGATGCCGGGGAAATTTCCATGAGCTGCACCAACCTCGCCCTGCCGGTTGACGACGACAATCTCTGCATCCGGGCGGCAAAGTCGCTGCAGCAGTTTGCCGGTATCCAAAAGGGGATTGCCATGAAGCTCCACAAGGAGGTGCCTTTCGGCGCGGGGCTTGGAGGGGGAAGCAGTGACGCGGCAACCGTGCTGCGGGTGCTCAATGAGCTTTGGCAGCTTGACGTTCCGGCAAAGGAACTGCACACTCTCGCCGTAAAGCTTGGGGCTGATGTGCCCTACTTTCTTTCGATGAAAGGGCTCGCCTATGCGCGGGGGATCGGGGACGAGCTTGAGGATCTTGGTTTTACCCTCCCTTATTATATAGTAACCGTTTTCCCTGAAGAGCACATCTCCACGGGTTGGGCCTACCGCAACTTTTACAAGCGCTTTGAGCGCGAGGTGCCGGATCTGAAAAAACTTGCCGGAGAACTTTGCCTGTTGGGCAACAAGGGAGTTTTCCCGGCATTTGAAAACGATTTTGAGCCCGCCGTCTTCGACCACTTTCCCGCTGTGCAGAGCGTTAAAACCGCCCTCGTTGAATCCGGCAGCGTTTACGCCTCACTCTCCGGCAGCGGCTCAGCCGTCTTCGGCCTTTTTGAGCGTGAGGATGATGCGTTGGCTGCCATACAGCTCTTGCCGGAAGGCTACCGCAAAAGCTTGACACCTCCGGGTTTTTCTATGGAGCAGTAGGGGGTGATTGGGGTGTAGGGGATGATTTTGAGAATCAGAATGTGAAAAGGGATCGTAAATTTCGGTTTACGATCCCTTATGATTAGAACACAATGTTATAGCTATTGGAAAGTTGAAAAGGGAGTAGGGAGGTTAAAGCAGTAGATTAGTTACCATCCTTTTTGTTTTGATTCGGGATATCGATCAGTGCTGTTCGATACACCATCACCATCATTGTCATGAGACCCCCAAGTTGCGTTGCTTTTATTTGTAGCAGAAGGAGTACTGAATTCATCATGATGTCCTCCGCCTTGACTTTGGGAGCTTGGATTGTCCCAACGATTTGCATTAGGGGTAGCTGCCATATGACCAGAAACATAAGTCCCGTTTGATTTTGTATACCCATTAACATAGTGAGCTGCAAATGCAGACGAGGCTGTTAAAAAAAATCCGAGAAAAAAAATAGTTTTTTTCATGTTCGTATTATTTCGCAGGAATTATGGGGATTATTAGAACGGTCTTACACTTAGATTCAATATAGGTGATGCTGTGCTGCTTTTAGAGTTGAACAAGCATCTTTTTGTGATAATTTAAAGTACATAGAATATAGTTTTCGACTTTCTGGAAACCTGATGTTGTTCATTTTCATCTTCGCTTTCCCTTCAATGATTCTGTTTTGTTCAGCGATCATCAGCCTCTGAGGGTTCGGCTTATAACGTTTATTACTCCTTTAGCAAAACATGGGCAGGAATGTTGAGCTCTTTTTGTAGTACACGAATCTGGCGGATTGATAAAGGACGGTTGCGGTTTAAAATTTCACTTGTCCGGCTTTTCGATCCGATTATTCCACTCAAATCCTGTTGATCAAGTCCCATCTGATCCATGCGGAACTTTATTGCTTCCACTGCGTCAGGCATCTCAATAGGGAAGTACTCCTCTTCGTAATGCTCGATTAAAATTCCAAGGATTTCCAGCTCGTCGCCTTCTACGGTATTAGGCTTTGCTTCACGTGTCTCCTCAAGACGCTGGAGTGCCTGCTGGTAGTCGGCTTCTGTTTTTATTGGCTTGATGTTCATTTCTCTTTCTTAATAGTTGCTGCATTTCTCATATCGTGAGTTCCTCTTCATCGTCGTTTAGATGCAATGATCTCGTTCAGTTCGGCGCTGATGAGGCGGAGATCTTCGTCGAGGAAGTGGGAGGAGTGGAGGCGGGTGCGTTTGATCTCCATAAAGTCGAGCCGGGCGTCCATCACATGCGGTTCAAAAAGGGGAGCGGCCTGCACCACGGTCCCGTCCGGGCCGGTGAGGGAGGAGCTGCCCCAGTAGGTGAAGCTGTCTTCGTTGCCAACGCGGTTGACGCAGGCCACGTAACTGCTGAAAAGGAAGGCGTAGGTGGAGGCAATGGTCTGCCACTGGGTCACAATGGCCGGAGTGCCGGGGCCCGGCGAAACGCGCAGCGGGCTCGACATGAGCACAAAGAGCAGCTTTGCGCCCTGGTTGGCCAGCAGGTAGGGCACCGAAACATGCCAGAAATCCTCACAGATGGCCACGCCGATCCGGCCAAGCTTTTTTGAGTTGACCGCCTTGATCTGCTGGCCGGCGGAGAAGTAGCGCAGCTCCTCGAACATGCCGTAAGTTGGCAGGTAGATTTTGCGGTGGATGCTCTGGGCCGTCCCCTCCTCAAACATGAAGGCTGAGTTGTAGACGCCGTAATCGTCGCTCAGCTCAATGCCTCCCGAGATAATGGTGATTTTCCGGCTCAGCTCCCGCAGGGGGTCAAGCCGTTTGTCCGAAATATGCATGGCAATATCCTGCGCGGCGTCCTGCACGTTGTAGCCCGTCAGGGAGAGCTCGGGGAAGGCAATGGCATCGGCTCCGTCGCGGATAGCCTCTTCCGCCAGCTTGCAGTGGTGGTGCAGGTTCTCCTCAAAGTTGGCAAGTGTGCAGTCGATCTGGGCTATGCGGAGTTTCGGGTTGAGCATGGTGGTTTAATGGTAAGGGTAGAAAAGATAAAAGGTAAACGAAAGCAGGGCAAGTATCCACATGCCGGAACGCACCTCTCTCGCCCTGCCGGTAAAGAGTTTCAGCACAACATAGGCAATAAAGCCGGCCGTGATGCCGACACCGATATTGAAGGTGAAAATCATCAGCGCAATGGTCAGAAATGCCGGGAGCAGTTCGCTGTAGTCGGTGAAGTTGAATTTGGTTACCGATTGCAGCATGAACATCCCCACCACCACCAGTGCCGGGCCGTAGGCGTAGGGCGGCACAATGGTCAGCACGGGTGAAAAGAAGAGGGCAAGGGCGAAGAGCCCGGCAACCACAAGCGCGGTGAATCCGGTTTTTCCGCCCTGCTCAATACCGGCGGCCGACTCGATATAGACCCCTGCCGTGGTGGTGCCGAAGAGCGCAGCGGCAATGGTTGAGAGGGCGTCAACCAGCATCGGCTTCTCTATTTCCGGCAGATTATCTTCATCGTCCAGCAGGTTGGCTCTTGAGGAGAGGCCGAACAGGGTGCCCATGGTATCAACAAAATCCATCACCAGCACACTGGTAATCACCCCGGCAAATCCCCAGGTGAGCGCTCCCTGCATATCAATTTTCATAAAGATCGGCTCAATCGAGGGCGGCAAACTCATTGCGCTGTGTGGAATGGGTACAAGGCCGGTGAGGAGAAATGCGGCCGTGGTGACGGCCATTCCGGCAAGAATTGCTCCGGTGACCCGCTGGATCAGAAGCACGGCCGTAATGAGCAGCCCGCCAAGGCTCAACAGCACCGGGAGCTTGGCAATGTTGGCCAGTTGTACCGGAGCGCCGGGCACGCCGAGCGAGATGAGCCCCATATCGTTGAGGCCGAGGAACGCGAGAAAGAGGCCGATCCCCGCTGAAAAGCTGTGTTTGAGAGTGCCCGGAATTGCTTTGGCCAGCCACTGGCGGAGCCCGCCAAGGGTGATGAGGGTAAAGAGCACGCCGCTGATAAAGATTGCTGCCATAGCGGTTTGCCATGAGTAACCGAGGGTTTTCACCACCGTGTAGGCAATAAAGGCATTCTCGCCCATGTAGGGCGCCACGGCAAAGGGGCGCTTGGCGTAAACCCCCATCAAGAGGGTGCCGAAGATTGACGTGAGGATGGTGGCCGTCATCGAAGCCCCTATGGGAATCCCCGCAGCGGCAAGGATGGCCGGATTGACCACAATGATATAGGAGAGGGTGAAGAAGGTCGTAATACCGGCAATCGTTTCCTGCCGGAAGCTGGTGCCGTGCTCCTTGAAGTTGAAGTAGGTTTGCATAAGCGAGCATGTGTAGTGGTAACAGGCTGTATGCCCTCAAGATACACATAAAGCGTGAAAACGGCGAAGCGCTAAACACGAAAAGCATTCACGCCAGAGCGGCGAATCTCAACAAGAGTTCTGCCGCCAGCGGATGCCGGTAGGGCCTTTTATGGAAACTGGTTATTTTTTATTTTGTTCTCAACGGAGAAACTGATCAGGTTCAAACGTTGATGCGGCCTCTTTACCCTGATTTTTGTCAGCACTTTTCATGAGCTGGTCCAAATGGAAAAAATTGATTTTAAAAAGGAGCTGAAGCATCTCTATCAGCCTTCGGCCAAAGAGGTGGTGCAGGTTGATGTGCCCACCATGAATTTTTTGATGGTGGATGGTGAAGGCGATCCCAATACCTCGCAATCCTACGCTGAAGCCATTCAGGCGCTTTTTGCGCTCTCGTATACCGTGAAGTTCATGGTTAAAAAGGGGAGCATGGCAATTGATTACGGCGTCATGCCGCTCGAAGGGCTCTGGTGGGCGGATGATATGCGTGTTTTTCCGGGCGATGACAAATCCTCGTGGAAGTGGACGGCGATGATCATGCAACCGGATTTTGTTACCGGAGAGATGATTGCCGATGCGCTGATGGAGGTGAAGAAGAAGAAAAACTCTCCTGCACTGTCAAAAGTACGATTCGAGGCGTTCACGGAAGGAGTGTGTGCACAGATTCTGCATATTGGCCCCTTCTCCGAAGAGGCACCGACAATTGAGCGGGTACACCGGTTTATTGATACCGTAGGAACAAGAACCGGAAAGCATCACGAAATTTATCTGAGTGATATCCGCAAAGCCGATCCCGCGAAATGGAAAACCGTTATCCGTCAACCCATGAAGCTTTTAGCAGAATGAGTCCGGGTATGCACCAGATACTGAAACTGCTTGATGGAGGCGACCGGCGTTCAATCGGGCGAGCCAATGAGGTGGTGGCCTGTGTGCTCAAAGATCCGGCCTTGATTGATGTGCTGTTTTCAGGCTTGCTTCTGGATAATCCGCTGATCCGTATGCGCTCTGCCGATGTTCTGGAGAAGGTTACCCTCATCCATCCGGAGTACCTGCTGCCATACCGGGAGCTGCTACTAGGCACCCTTGCGGGGATCGAGCAGCCGGAGGTTCGCTGGCATGTTGCCCCGATGCTGGTGCGCATCCCACTAAGCGAGCGGGAGCAGATGGCCGTCGTTGAGATTCTGATGAGTTATATGCACGCTCCGAGCAGCATTGTTAAAACCTTTGCCATGCAGGCACTTCTGGATCTTGGCGTGCAGTACGAGCCGCTCCGGGAGTTGGTTCTTGACGCAATCAGGGAGCAGCTCCTTGATGCTACACCAGCCATGAAATCAAGAGGCCGGAAGCTGCTGAAGAGAGCGGAATCCACAGGGCCTGCCACGCGGCGGTGAGCGAATTTTTATGATGAACTTTTGTGCTTTTGAGCTAACTTTATTGACATATTAACGCAGCCTGATTCTCCAACCTCCTATCTGCGGAGAGCATTATGCCCTGGTCGATTACCCTTCACTCTGATCATCCGGTTATTGAGACACGCTATTCGGGTCTTCTTTCCCAGAGTGAATTATATCAGGCTGTCAGTGAAACCATCACGTTGGCCCGTGAGCACGAGAGGGTGTTGTTTCTGGCCGATTGCTCGTTGCTTGATGGAGGCCACTCTTTTACGGATCTCTTTTTTCTTGCGGATTTTATCCTCGCCGAAGCGACTTCCCACACCTTAAAGGAGGCGGTGCTCGTGGCTGGCAGTTCAGTTAGCTCCGATCATGTAGAATTCTGGGAAACCACCTGTTTTAATCGTGGCTTTAATGTCAAAATTTTCCATGATCGTCAGCGTGCCATTGAGTGGCTGCTCGATTAGCGGGAACCACCATTCCGGAGGGTTCCACGTTTCAGGCGATTAAACCTTTATCCTACAGGAGAGTCTTATGCCCTACACCATCAAGCTCGAGCATCTTACCGCCATTGCCGGCCTCTCCACACCTTTGATGGCGAATCTCGTGGTGTGGCTCAACAAAACCTGCCCCTCCTATGAAATTGACACGCCCCAGGAGTATTCGCACTTTCTGGCCCAGGCCTGCCATGAGACCGATCACTTCAAGACCTTTCAGGAGTACGCTTCAGGCAAGGCATACGAAGGTCGGGCCGACCTTGGAAACACGCATCCGGGCGACGGAGTCAAATACAAGGGTCGCGGAATCTTTCAGACTACAGGGCGGAGCAACTACCAACAGCTTGGTGTGAAAAAAGGAAACAGCGATCTCTTTATCAATAAGCCGGAGCTGCTTGCCGAGCCTGAATACGCGGTGTGGAGCGCCTGCGAGTACTGGCTGTCGCGAGGTCTCAACGACATTGCCAACCATGCGGACAGTGACGTTTTGAAGAAAAAGTATCGGGGAAATATTATTAATGTCTCGCCGGTTGAGTTTATCAGTATCACCATCAACGGCGGATACAACGGCATGGATGAACGAAAGAAGTTCTACGCCAAAGCAAAACAGGTGCTGGTGTAGGAGTCTGAAACTCTTGGCTTGTGCGATAATTTGATTTCAAGAGAGTCGGATTTATTCAGCCACTCTCCATGTTATACTCCGTCAAAGAGAGTGTGTGCTTTGTAGCTCTTTGTGCTTCTTTCCTTTGGCAAAAACCGGGAAATATGTTATACTGGATTCAATAGGTCTTATTTGTGGCTTTTTCTTAAAGTGTTATTAAAAAAGGAGAACAATAATGGGTGTGCTTGTCGGCCGTAAGGCTCCGGATTTTAATGTTGATGCTGTTGTTAACGGCTCGCAGTTTGTTGACTCTTGCAAACTTTCCGATTTCAAGGGCAAGTATGTGGTGCTTTTTTTCTATCCGCTTGACTTTACCTTTGTTTGCCCAACCGAGCTGCACGCTTTTCAGGACAAGCTTGAGGAGTTCCGTAAACGCAATGTTGAGCTGCTGGGTTGCTCGGTCGATTCCAAGTTCTCCCATTTCGCATGGCTCAGCACCCCGAGAAACCGTGGTGGAATTGAGGGTGTTACCTATACGCTGCTTTCGGATATCAACAAGACCATTTCTGCCGATTATGATGTGCTGCTTGAGGGCGCCGGGATTGCACTCAGAGGGCTTTTCCTGATTGACAAGGAGGGCATTGTGCGTCACCAGGTTGTCAACGACCTGCCGCTTGGCCGCAATGTTGATGAGGTGCTTCGGCTTGTGGATGCCTTGCAGTTTACCGAGCAGTACGGTGAAGTCTGCCCGGCCAACTGGAACAAGGGCGACAAGACCATGAAACCGACCGATGAAGGGCTGAAGGAGTTCTTTAAAGAGGCCTGATCTTTTTTTACCGCTACCCCCGTTCTCATCATCGAGATCGGGGGTAATGGATGTAGAGCGGGGGAGTGAATCAATAGGCTTTGGCAAAAACCGCTTTTCGTGCGGCCGGTTTGCCGGAGTAGATGCAGGTTCCCGGCTGGTCGATCTGGTAACGCTCAATATAGTCAGCCTCTTCGGGAAGCACCCTGATTGTGGACTTGGTCTCCTCCTTGATTTTCGCCTCGGTTTCCGCCGTGCCGTCCCAGTGAGCAATCACAAATCCCTTCTCAATAGCAACCTTGAACTCCTCATAACTGGTGACTTCAAAGGTGTTGTCGTTACGGAACTGCAGCGCTTTCTGGAACATATCACCCTGGATGGTATCAAGCAGCTCACGGATTTTCTGCGGCAGCGAGTCGTCGAGTGCAAATTCGGTTTTTTCAAGCGTGTCGCGGCGGGCGGCAATGCAGATGCCATTCTGGATATCGCGTGGTCCGAGTTCAATGCGGACAGGAATACCCTGCAGTTCATATTCGGCAAACTTCCATCCCGGAGAGTTCTGTTCGCTGCTGTCGACAAAGGCGGGGATGCCGCTTTTTTTCAGAGAGTCGGCCAAGGCTTCGGCCCGTGCAATGACGGCCGCCTTGTCGCCCCTGAGAATCGGGATAATGACCACTTGACGTGAAGCCAGTTTCGGTGGCAGCACCAGGCCGCGATCGTCCGAATGGGCCATGATGAGGGCTCCGATCAGCCTGGTCGATACGCCCCAGCTTGTTGCCCATACATAGTCGAGTTGCCCCTCTTTGGTCTGGAACTGGCAGTCGAATGCCTTGGCGAAATTCTGGCCGAGGTTATGCGAGGTGCCCGACTGAAGCGCCTTGGTGTCCTGCATCATGGCTTCAATGCAGTAGGTCTCCACGGCTCCGGCAAACTTTTCGCTATCGGTTTTTTTGCCCATAATGACCGGCATGGCCATATACTCTTCGGCAAAGGTCTTGTAAACGTTGATCATGCGAAGCACCTCCTCCTGCGACTCTTCGGGCGTGGCATGGGCGGTATGGCCCTCCTGCCAGAGAAACTCGGTGGTTCTTAAAAAGAGGCGGGTTCGCATCTCCCAGCGCACCACGTTTGCCCACTGGTTGATGAGGATTGGCAGGTCGCGGTAGGACTGGATCCACTTTTTATAGGAGGACCAGATGATGGTTTCCGAAGTGGGTCGTACATAGAGCTTTTCCGACAGTTCAGCGCCACCGCCGTGGGTGACAACAGCGCACTCCGGAGCAAAGCCTTCAATATGTTCGGCCTCTTTTGCAATAAAGCTTTCGGGAATAAAGAGCGGGAAGTAGGCGTTGACATGGCCGGTCTCCTTGAACATCCCATCAAGGGCCGCCTGCATTTTTTCCCATATTGCATAGCCGTTCGGGCGGATGACCATGCACCCCCTGACGTCGGCGTAATCGGCCAGTTTTGCTGAACGTACAAGGTCAATATACCATTGGGAATAGTCCTCGCTTCGGGTCGTTATCTTGTCTGCCACGTTATTTGGTTAAATTGATTGTTATTAAAGAAGAATTTGGTGAAAAAATATACAACCTACTTTTCGAACTTTTTCATTTTTTCCATAAGGCTTTTCAGGTGTGCTTTCTGGCTGTTGCTGACGGGTTGCTGATTGTTTGCAACTTTCAGGTATCCAGCAGGTATTTTGAACTCTGAGGGTGAGAGGGTTTTTGGCTTGATTTCCATCAGCTCCATGGTGGAGTTGCCGTTAGCATTGTGTTGGATGATTTTGACCGGGAACCCTTCAATGCCGGCAGTGCTGAGTGTTTTTGAGAGCGCGGTATTGGAGAGTCGGGGATTTTGTGACTGCAGGATTCTGAAGGTTGAAAAATTGCCCAGATCGCCCGATATCCAGAGTTCAAGTTTTTCGGTGGTACTGCTGAGGAGGATATGCTCGGATGAGTACCCTTTGAGAGGTTGTGTTCCAAGCCGCTCCAGCTTGTAGTTACTGTCAAAATCCAGCAGCATGGATTGCTCGGCTGCGGTTTTGAGATTGACCAGGGTGTAGGTTTTCTCCTGATGATTGATGATGGTGGCCAGGTCGGGTTGTGATACGGTGGTGATGACCGTGGTGTGCAGCGGTTCAGGTATTTTTTCCATCTGCATCACCATATCCATGCGCTGTGCACTCTTTCCGATAAGGTAGGTAACCTGGGCTGTACCGTTCGGGATGGTGAGCTTCATCTTCATCATGCCGGTAAATCTTGAAGCGGCAGAGAGGTTTCCGGCGGTCACAAGGGAAAAAAGGATGAGAAGTGCAGGAAGAATTTTTTTCATCGTGGCATGATATTGCATATTGTACACTCTATTCAGTTTTTGCTGGCTCTGGTTACCTGAGGGCGAAAACTAATGTACAATTTGTAAGGGAACGGGAGATGATCTTTTTTATGGAGAAGATCCCCTTCTCTTTGTTTTTCAGCTTTTGCTGCATCCGTCAGGGGATGAGCACACAAACGTGGGGTTTAACCAAAGAGGGATGGAGCAACTTAAAGAGTGGCAGGTTGTCGAGCTCTTAAAAACAACCACCGATTTTTTTACGTCGAAAAATGTTGATGAGCCGCGCATCAGCGCCGAGCTTCTGCTTGCCCATGTGCTTGGTAAGAGCCGGCTTGATTTATATTTGCACTACAACCGGCCGGTCTATCAGGATGAACTTGAGCGCTTCAGGGTGCTTTGCCGTGAGCGGCTCGAAGGGCGGCCGGTGCAGTATATTCTTGGCGAGCAGTATTTTTACGGGCTCCGGTTTCAGGTGGATGAGCGGGTGCTTATTCCCCGTCCTGAAACCGAACTTCTGGTGGAACATGCGCTTGAATTGCTCGGCTTTTCAAACCGGGGCGGCGACGGAGAGGTGAAGGTGCTGGATATTGGTACCGGCAGCGGCTGCATTGCCCTCACCATGGCCAAGCTTTGCTTAAACCTGCAGGTTACGGCGGTTGATTGTTCTCCCCGGGCCCTTGAGGTTGCGCGCCTGAATGCCGAAAAACTTGGCGTGGAGTCGCGGGTGAGCTTTATCCTGGCTGATATGCAGAGTGAGGCGTTTGTGGGCGCACTGCAGGGCGCGGCTTATGACCTGGTTATTTCCAATCCGCCCTATATTCCGAGGAGTGAGTGGGAAGGGTTGCAGCGTGAGGTGCGGCAGTTTGAGCCGGAAGTTGCGCTGACCACCCCTTCGGGGATGGAGTGCTACCAGGCGCTTGCGGCCCTCGGCCCCAAGCTTCTGCTGCCGGGCGGCAAGCTCTCTCTTGAACTCCATTCGGATGCCGCTCAGGAGGTTTCAGCACTCATGGCCGCCGAGGGCTTCTCATCAATCACCGTTTTGAAGGATTACAGCCAGCATGACCGGGTGATTTCGGGCCAGCATTCGTAAAAGATCTGGAACCGGGGGCCTGCTCTTTTTTGGTTTTTTTCGTAAAACAAAGTTGTGGCGGTATATTGAAGCTTTCGTATCATAAAGATGCAAGGTGCGTAAAAAAACGATTGGTTTTTTACCTTCATTTTTTTCTGATTTGTATTTATATGTAATGGTAATTGTTATGCTCTACGTTGATGGATGCTCGTGAACTCAGCTTGCGTGAGCGGCAGGTGCTCGGTATTGTTATACAGTCCTATGTCGTTACTGCGGCGCCGATAGGTTCGAAATATATTGCCCAGCACTATAACCTTGGCCTCTCCGACGCCACGATCCGCAAGGTGATGGCCGACCTTGAGGGTGAAGGCTATATCAGCCAGCCACATACTTCGGCCGGAAGAATTCCGACCGACAAGGGGTACCGTTATTATGTTGATCTCATCATGACCGTGCAGAGTCTTGATGAAAAGGAGAAAAAGAGAATTTCGGAGGATATCTCTCAAAGTGGCAGTGATCGCAAGGCAACATCTTCCGATGTGCTGTTTTCCGCGGCCAAGGTTCTCGGGAGTGTTTCAAAGCAGTTGAGCGTTGTGTTGTCACCCGCGCTCTCCAACGCGATTTTTGAAAAGCTCGACATGGTGCTGCTCAGTTCGACCAGGATGATGGTTATTCTCTCCATCCAGTCGCTCTTTGTGAAGACTATTGTGATGGAACTCGATATGGAGCTTTCACGTCAGCGGGTTGATGAGGTGGTCGATGTGCTCAATCAGCGCCTTTCGGGCCTGACCCTTGCGGAAATTCGTCGATCCATTAACCGGCGGCTGAGCGGATGTGTTTGCGACCTTGCCCTGACCAATCTGATTGTGCGCTCTGCCGGAACTCTTTTTGATGAGTCGCCCATTCTGGAGCGGCTCTACATTTCCGGCACTGAATATATTGTCGATCAGCCGGAGTTCAAGCAGCCAGAAAAGGTACGGGAGCTGATTACCATGATTGAGGACAAGTTCAGTGTGGCCAAGCTGGTTGAATACAGCGGCCCCTCCCTTGAGCTTGTGGGGCCATCAGGTCAGGATATCACCATCAGCATCGGCAAGGAGAACAGTGAACGGCAGCCGGAAGATTTGACCATTGTTTCAACCCCTTACTATGTTGGCAACATGGTCGGTAAAATCGGGATACTTGGCCCGAAAAGAATGGATTATGAACATGCAGTCCGCGTGCTTAACTATATGGCGGATTGCCTTTCTTCAACGTTATCGGATGTTAACTAAACCATACAGGTAAAAAGATAATGATCAACAAAGAGATAAAGGATCAAAAGAGTTCGGAAGAGGGAGCAGGGAGTGATGAGGGTTCGAAAAATGTGGATATTACCGTCGATCCTGCCCAGGAGTGGGAGGTGCCGCAGGAGGCCTCTGCAGCGGGATCTGATCCCTTGGCGCAAAGGGTTGCTGAACTTGAAGCGGAAGTGAGTCAGCAGAAAGAGCAGGCGGGCCGGTACCGGGACGAGCTGCTGCGCAAAGCGGCCGAGTTTGAGAATTTCCGTAAACAGAAAGAGCGCGAATCCCTGATGGCGGCTTCCAGAGCGCTTGAAAATGTTATTCGCGAGCTGCTTCCGGTTATGGATGATGTCAAGCGGGTGCTCCAGTTTGCCTCCCAGAGTGCCGAGCCCTCGGCTGAAGCCCGCCCCTATATTGAGGCGATGGAGCTGGTGAAGAAAAATCTTGAAAAGTGGCTTGGTGATAAAGGGGTTAAAGCAATAGATTCAAAAGGCATGAAGCTTGATGTGAATTTTCATGAAGCGATCTCGCAGATTGATCATCCTGAAGCCGAATCCGAGACCATTATCGAAGAGTACCAGACCGGATACCTGCTCGGTGAGAAGGTGATCCGCCATGCGAAGGTTATCGTTGCCCGGTAAGATCAGGGGTAATTTTTTTACAATACATTGACCGAGAAGCAAATTTGCTGGTTTTATTATGAAGAGAGAATATTACGAGGTTCTTGGCGTTAGCCGTACCGCGACCAAGGATGAGATAAAAAAGGCTTACCGGAAGCTGGCCCTGCAGTTTCACCCGGATAAAAATCCTGACAACAAGGATGCCGAAGAGCATTTCAAGGAGGTCAATGAAGCCTACGAGGTGCTGAGCAACGATGACAAGCGGCGTCGTTACGATCAGTTCGGCCATGCCGGTGTCGGCTCTTCAGCCGCATCCGGTGGTGGTGGGCAGTATGGCGGAGGTGCGAGTGATTTGGGTGATATTTTCAGCGCCTTCAACGATATGTTCAGTGGCGGCCGGCAGCGTGGTGGCGGGGCTCCCTTCGGCTTTGAAGAGGTCTTTGGTGGTGGTGGCCGAAGAGGTCAGGCATCGGTTGGTATTCCTGGAACTGACTTGAAAATAAAGCTTAAGCTTACCCTTGAAGAGGTAGCAAAAGGGGTTGAAAAAACCCTGAAGATAAAAAAACAGGTCACCTGCAAAGAGTGTAACGGCAGCGGTTCAAAGTCAGGTGCCTCCGAGAGCTGCCCGACCTGCCACGGCGCAGGAGAGGTGCGCCAGGCATCGAAAACCATGTTTGGCCAGTTTGTCAATATTGTTGCCTGCCCGAAGTGTGGCGGTGAAGGGCGCATCATCAAGGATCGTTGCCCAGCCTGTTACGGTGAAGGGATCAAGCTTGGCGAGGTGACGGTCAAGGTGACCGTGCCGGCCGGAGTTGAGAGCGGCAACTACCTTACCCTGCGCGGCCAGGGCAACAGCGGGCCGAGAGGTGGTGCGCCCGGCGACCTGATTGTGGTGATTGAGGAGATCCCGCATGAGCTCTTCTCCCGCAATGGCAACGATGTTATTTACACCCTTGCGGTCAGTTTCCCCGACCTTGTGCTCGGCACAAAGGTGGAAGTCCCCACGCTTGACGGGGCAATCAAGCTGACCATTCCGCCTGCGACACAGCCGGAAACCATGCTCCGTATTGCGGGTCACGGTATCGGCCACCTGAGAGGATCGGGCAGGGGAGACCAGTATGTCAAAGTCAATGTTTATGTTCCAAAAGAGCTTTCACACCAGGACAAGGAGCTGTTGAAGGATCTCAAGAAGTCAGCAGGGATTTCACCCACAGCGCACAATGATCGTAATGCCAAGAGCTTTTTCGAAAAAGCCCGTGACATCTTCAGTTAAGCTGGTGTGAGTGAAGGATTGCAACTGATGGAAAAGGCCGGCTGAAAAACCGGCCTTTTTCTGTTTACGATCGTCGGAAGATGGATCTCTGTAACTCACCCCTGTTTTCAGCACCCCTTGCTGATCTGATCGACAAATTGTGCGATGATGGCTGGATTTGCAACCTCATCCGGGGCGAAAATCTTTTCGGCCAGAATCTCGTTTCCACCAAGATGCATTTTCAGTTGCGGCATGTAGACGAGGTTGGCCATCAGTTCAGGGCTGCCGCAGGTGAGAAAGAGCGCAACTTTTTTTCCTGCCAGATACTTTTTCAGGTTGCTCTGTATCAAGGCGCCAAGCAGTTGTGATGAGACCAGCAGATAGTAGATCGGGGCACCCATGATGACCAGGTCAAACTCTTCAACAAAGCTGTAATCTCCTGTGCTCTTGCACTTTGCTTTTTCAACATAAGCGCCCGTGGCGGCAAGTTCCCGGCCGATGGCATCAATAAGCTTTTCGGTTGATCCGCCTGAAGTCCGGCTGTCGAACAGGATAATGGCCCTGATGGGTTTCTGTGCTGTAGGTGTCATAAAAAAGGGTGGTTGGCGAGTTATTGGGGAGTTCTGCTTCTAAAATAAGTCAAAAAACCCGAAAAGAGGTGTGCGATTACGCATGATCGCACAAAAAAAAGGCGCCCGAGAGCGCCTTTTTTGGTCAATACCACTCTGAAAAGAGTTTTTCAGACAAACTTTGAGTAGATGTCCAGCAGGTCAGTAACCCGTGTGGAGTATCCAAGCTCGTTGTCATACCAGCCGACTACCTTGACCAGGTTGCCTGAGCTCATGGTCAGAAGGGAGTCGAAAATGCAGGAGTGAGCATTGCCGACGATATCCTGTGAAACGATAGGATCTTCACAGTATTCGAGGAATCCCTTCATTGACCCTTCAGCAGCGGCTTTCATGGCAGCATTGATCTCTGCTTTGGTTGCCGGTTTCTGGAGAATAGCGGTAACATCGGTGACGGAACCGTCTGGTACAGGAACGCGCATGGCGAAGCCGTCAAGGCGGCCGATCAGCTCAGGAATAACCTCGCCGATGGCTTTTGCAGCACCGGTGCTGGTCGGGATGATGGAGAGTGCGGCTGAACGGGCACGGCGAAGATCGGAGTGCGGAAGATCGAGAATGTTCTGGTCGTTGGTGTAGGCATGAACTGTGGTCATGAACCCTTTTTCAATGCCGAAGTTATCCTGCAGCACCTTCATCATTGGGGCAAGGCAGTTGGTCGTGCAGCTTGCGTTTGAGATGATCTCCTCTTTGCCGGTGATCGAGTCGCCATTGACACCAAGCACGATGGTGGCGTCAATTTTGTCTTTTGCCGGAGCGGAAATGATAACCTTCTTTGCGCCTGCAGCAAGGTGCTTGGAAGCACCCTCTCTGGAGGTGAAGATGCCGGTTGACTCAACAACCAGATCGCATCCGAGCTCGCCCCAAGGCAGTGCTGCCGGGTCGCGCTGGGCTGAAATGGTGATAACCTTGCCGTTGACCAGAAGATTATTGCCCTCTACGCTAACCTGGCCATTGAATTTCTTGTGGGTTGAATCGTACTTGAGCAGGTGGGCAAGGGTTTTGGGGTCACACAGGTCGTTGATTGCAACAATTTCATAATTCGGGTTGTTCTGTGCCTGGCGGAAAACCAGACGCCCGATGCGGCCAAATCCGTTGATGCCGACTTTTACTTTTGCCATAATGATCTTTCCGGTATTGTGTTACGTTGGAGTTAACTGTATAAAAAACAGTAAAGAGCGCCTGTTTCAGGGCGAAAAATATCTACCAAGATATAATTTGAAATTGGAAATATGTACTACTTTTTTATAAAACTTTCGGTCAGGAGGTTTTTCAGGTTGGCAAAGCTGCCGTTGCTCAGCACGGCCAGAACATCTCCATCCCTGAGCTCTTCCTGCAGGAAGGCAATAATATCCTCCGGATAGTTGCCGGGGGTAAGGCCGGCAAGAAAGACGGTTTTTCCCTGTTGTTGCAGTGCCTCTTTTAAAAGGGCGGTGTTGAGTGAGGCTTCGGGAGCATAGCGTTCAGGGCGGTGAACCTTGCCCATAACCACAACAGAGGCCGGGCCGAAGCACTCCGAAAGCTCCTGCTGGAAGATGTTGCGGGTGGTGGTGTTGGAGCGTGGCTCAAAACAGGTTACAATCCGCCGGCCACGGTAGAGCTGCTGGAGTGCCTCAAGCGTGACTTTGACCGCCGTCGGGTGGTGGGCAAAATCCTCCACAAGGGTGATGTTTCGCCGGGAGGTGCCGATAATTTCCATCCGCCGTTTTGGCCGCCGGAAGAGGGGCGTGGCACGCCGGATGGCTTCAAGCGAGAGGCCGGTATGGTGCGCGGCGGCTATGGCCCCGAGGGTGTTCATGATATTGTAGTTGCCAAAGAGCGGAATATGGATCGTTCCCGAGAGAGCCCCTTTGTAGTAGAGTTCAAAAGAGGAGGCTTCGCTTTCGGTTGAGATGTTCCGGGCGCTCCACTCCGACTCGCTGTTCAGCCCGAACCGCTCAACCCGGCAAAATGCCTTTGAAGCAATTTCCAGAGCGACCGGATCGTCACCGTTGACGAGGATGGTGCCGTTTCGGGGCACAAGGTTGACCAAGAGGCGGAAGCTGCGCTTGACTTCTTCAAGGGAGCTGAAAATGTCGGCGTGGTCAAACTCAATGTTATTGATGATGGCAATATCGGGGCGGTAGAGCAGGAACTTGCTGCGCTTGTCAAAAAAGGCGGTATCGTACTCATCCCCTTCTGTCACAAAAAACCCACCCTCAATTCGACCCGATGCCCGGCATCCGATGGAGAAATTTTCCGGGATGCCGCCAACCAGAAATCCCGGTTTAAGGCCGCCATGTTCGAGCAGCCAGGCAATGAGCGAGGTGGTGGTGGTTTTGCCATGCGTGCCGGTGACGACGATGGAGGTGTTCTGGCCGATCAACTGGTTCCGTACCAAGTCCGGCATGGTCACCAGCTCAAGGTGGTGGTCAAGCGCATATTCGAGTTCCACATTTCCCCGGCTGATGGCATTGCCGACAACAACCATATCGGGCGAGGCGCTCTGCAGGTTCTCTTCTGAAAAGCCGGTGAAGTAACGGATATTATGCTCGTCAAGAAAGGTGCTCATGGGAGGGTAGAGCTGTGTATCAGATCCGGTAATGGCATGGCCGGCATGGGTCAGGGCCACGGCAACGGATGCCATTGCGGTACCGCCGATACCAAGAAAGTAGATGGAGCTCATCGTTGGCAGATTGTCTTTTTCGGATTGGTGTAGAGGCCGGTGCCGGTTCTGTTTTTCCTTGCTATTTATATACACAAAAATCGTCTGGAGCGCAACAGCCGAGCCGCTCCGTGGTGGCAGCAGAGAGCGCTACCTTGTCCAGTCGAGCCGTTCATAAGGAATTTTTTTCGTCGGAGAGGGTGGAAAATGTCCAAACGACGCATCTGGAGAGGAAAGAATCGTGATGGCGGCTGAAAAAGAATAAAATGAATCTGTATTTTGCCCTCACACTTTTAAACGATTTCAATCACTACCAGTTATGCAATTTATCGACCTGCTTTCGCAGAAAGAGCGGATACGGACCTCCCTGCTTCGCCGCCTTGAAGATATTGTGGACCGTGGCCAGTTTATCATGGGGCCCGAAGTGAGTGAGCTTGAGTCACGCCTTGCCGGCTATGTTGGCTCGCGCCACTGTGTCTCCTGCTCCTCTGGCACCGACGCGCTTTTGATGCCTCTCCTTGCCAAAGGGATCGGCCCTGGGGATGCGGTACTCACCACACCCTTTACCTTTTTTGCCTCAGCCGAGGTGATCAGCCTCACTGGAGCGACTCCGGTTTTTGTTGATGTATTGCCGGATACCTTCAATATGGATCCGGATCTGATCGGCCATGCGGTTGATGAGGCGGTTCAGCGGGGTCTGAAACCCAAAGCCATTATTCCGGTTGATCTCTTTGGTCTGCCAGCGGAGTATGATCGCATTTCGGCCATTGCGGCGGCTTACAAGCTCTGGGTTCTTGAGGATGCAGCCCAGAGTTTTGGAGGAAGCTTCCAGGGCCGTAAGGCGGGGAGCTTCGGCCTGGTTGGGGCGACCTCGTTTTTTCCGGCCAAACCGCTGGGATGCTATGGTGACGGCGGGGCGATTTTCACGGATGACGATGAGCTTGACGGGCTCTTGCGTTCCGTAAGGGTTCACGGCAGCGGTAGCGACAAGTACAACAACGAACGGATTGGCATCAACGGTCGGCTCGACTCCTTCCAGGCGGCTGTGCTGCTTGAAAAGCTCACGATTTTTGACGATGAGCTTGAACGGCGCCAACGCGTTGCCGATCGCTATACCGAAAAGCTGCACAAAAGGGTGGTGGTGCCCCGGACTCCGGAAGGGTACCGCTCGGTCTGGGCCCAATACTCGGTGCTTGCGGCTTCAGCGGAAGAGCGCGATCAGCTCATCGGGCTTTTGCAGCAGGCCAAAGTTCCGACCATGATCTACTACAAAATTCCGCTCCATCTCCAGAAAGCCTATGCATTCCTTGGTTATAAGGCGGGTGATTTCCCGGTTTCGGAGGATCTGAGCAACAGGATTTTCTCTCTCCCGATGCATCCCTACCTGAAGGATGAGGAGATTGATGCTATCTGTGCGGTGCTGCTTGCCTGAGTTGGCCGTGAATTTTTATTTAACCGTAACTATTTTTGCGTATGAAGCGTGGTTTTTTAAATGTGGCGAAGGGATGGCTCTCTTGCCTGCTGGTGCTCTTCTCCCTTGTTTTTGCCGATACAGCGAGGGCAAGTGACGGCATTGAAACAGCGGGCGAAATTCTTCAGCTTGTGCTACCCGCCGGTGCGGCCGGGCTCGCGCTCTCTCGCCACGATCATGAGGGGTTAGAGCAGTTGGCGGAGTCTGGAGCCTTGACGCTTGCCGTAACCTACGGTCTGAAGTACACCATTCCTGCCAAGCGGCCCAATGGCGGCGACCACTCCTTCCCCTCGGGCCACACCTCCGTCTCATTTGCCTCGGCCGAGTTTATCCGTGAGCGCTACGGGTGGAACTACGGTATACCGGCATACGTGATAGCTTCATTTGTCGGCTACAGCCGGGTTGAGTCCAATCAGCACCATACGCGCGACGTGCTTGCCGGAGCCGTTATCGGCATCGGAAGCAGTTACCTCTTTACAACTCCCTATAAAGCGTGGAACATACGGCCAGCGGTCACCAGCTCGGGTTATGGCATAAGCCTCAACCGTTCCCTCTAAACACTGAAACGAAGGGTGCGGCTCTTTTTCTTTCAGCCCACCCTTAATCAGTAGAGCTGGTGCAGCTCCAGCCGCCGCAGTTTCGGAGCCAGTTTTGCCGTGGTGGCCACCACTCCGAGCGTCATCACGCCTCCGAAAATAACCGAGGGGATCAGCCCGAAGAGGCGTGAGGCAATGCCCGATTCAAATGCGCCCAGTTCGTTGGATGAGCCGATAAAGATGCCGTTGATGGCCGAAACCCGTCCGCGCATCTCATCCGGTGTGGCAAGCTGCATGATGGTGGTGCGCATCACTACCGATACCCCGTCGCAAATGCCGGAGAGCATCAGCATGATGCCCGCAATCCAGATGTTTGAGGAGAGCGCAAAGGAGATGATGCAGAGGCCGAAACCGGCAACGGCACCGAGCAGCCAGCGCCCGGCGTGGCGGTTGATGGGGTGACGGGTCAAAAAGAGCCCGGTTATGATAGCCCCGATGGCGGGAGCGGCCCGAAGCAGGCCAAGTCCTTCCGGCCCGTAGTGATAGACGTCATGAATAAAGGCGGGCAGCATCGCCACCGCACCTCCGAAGAGCACGGCAAACATGTCGAGCGACTGCGCCCCAAGCACAACCTGGTTGCTGAACACAAATTGTATTCCGCCCGCAATGCTGGTGAAGATGGGCGTGCTTGCGGCAGATGGCGGTTCCTTGACCCGGAGCGAAAAGAGTGCTGCTGCTGCTGCAATGCACAGGAGGGCAGCCACGCCGTAAGCCGTTGTTTTGCCGGCCCATCCAACCATGATTCCTCCCAGGGCAGGCCCGGCGATCAGCCCGAGCTGAAAGACCGAGCTGCCGATGCCCGAGGCGCGGGCATATTGGTCACGCGGCAAAATAAGGGCGAACATGGCGCTGTACGAGGGGCCGATAAAGGCACGAGCCAAGCCGTTAATGGCGATGGAGCCGTAGATCCAGAAGGTCGGGTTGCCGCTGATCCACCCGGCCGACACCGCCGCCAGCGTCAGCGCATTGAGAAAGAGGAGCAAACTGGCAACAACGCCGAACATGCGCCGTGAATAGTGGTCGACCGCATAGCCGGCAAAGAGTGCGCAGCAAAAATAGGGAATCACCTCGGCGAGCCCGATCAGGCCAAGTGCAAGGGTATCATGCGTCAATTCGTAAATGTGCCATCCCACCACGATGCCCATGATCTGGTAGGCAAGCACAATCAGGATGCGAAAGGTTAAAAGCTTCCGGAAAGCGTTCTCTGAGCGAGCGGCACTATTCATCACTATCTCGTTCTCTCTGTTGGATTGAGTTTACCAAGTCACCCGCTGCCCGACTTGTGCGGGATCGTTACTAAAGAACACTATTTAGAGGGAGTTGCAAAGAGAGGATATTAAAAATACCGGATATTTGGTATGCAGTTTTCGTGAAGAGAGTTCGAAATTTGAACCATAACCCCTCCCGAAAAACCGGAGCAGGATAAAATTATCGTTTTGTGTCACCGCTCCGGAGAGAGGGTGTCCGGGTTGAGACTCCTCTCAGGCGTGTCGTTTCTATGGATGAGTGGGAAGTGTCCAGAGAACAATGAGGAACCCCACTCCTGTCGCAGGAACAAGTGCATAGTTCCAGCTAAGCCAGCCACCGCGACCAGGAAACTCCTTTAGTGTCTTGCCATACAGTGTGTCGTTGGGGATGAATGCTCCACACTGGTAAAAACCGAGTGCAATTTCACAACGGACGAGAAGGGCGCGAGTGGAGGCACGAGCACGGCTGCGAACGGCCGTGTAGATAAGACCAATAAGAATGATCGCAACGACGATTACGGTGATACCTACCTTCGTGCCGTCCGACAGAGGTGTCTTCATGCCTGCAAGAAATGAGCCACCGGCACCCAGAATAGCCAAGAGAAGTGTTATGAGTTTTTGTTGTGCTTCCTCAATAGCGAGTAGTTCAGTAGCATGCTTCTGATATGCTGCAAGCAGGATTTCTGATTTCTTGTCATTATCCATAGTCTTCTCCTTTGTGAATTATGTAGTCATCTTTTTTTGCAGAGGCGTGTAGACGCCCCTAACTTTTATAGTTACGCGTTCCTCATTTTCATACATGATTCCTAGATTTTTCTGAGCCAGCGCATTTCCCTGATCAGCGGCAAGACGCAAAGTTCTCATTTCTTGAGAAGTTACGACTTTTACTAAAACAGCAGCAAGCTCAAGAGGCAGAGATGGGATTTTTTCAGCATAACTCTCCTTTGGCGATGAAGTCCGTTATGGGGTGTGGTATGGAGAACTTTTTCTCGTTCACTTTCTGGAACAGGTAGTGAAAATAATCAATGTAATGTACGTAATAAAATACTTTAACCTTCTTTTTGCACGGTTCCGCCAAAGGGTTGCATGTTCTCTGTTTTCTTTTGATTGATTATGAGAATGCAGTGATAAGAACGTGCCTCTTGCGCGCTCTTGCTATCTCTCCGCAACCAGTTTCAAAAATTTCCTTACGGCGGTGAGAACGGCTTCGGGCTTTTCTTCGTGCGGCAGGTGGCCGCAATCCGCAACAACCACCAGTTCGGCGTTGGGAAGTTCACGGGCAAGGCGGATGGTCTCCCCGGTTTTGACCGTAAGATCGTGTTCACCGGTAATGACGAGTGAGGGCAGCAGCATGGTTTTCAGCCGGTGCTCCAGTTGGAGGTGATGGGTTTCAAGAAAAAGCTCCCAAAAGGCTCTCGACCAATCGCCATGCATCAGGTCGCGGCGAAACGCAGCCAGAACCTCACTCTGAAGCCGCTCCTTTTTGTGCCAGAAACCGCGAATATTGCGGTCATACAGTCTGGTGATCAGGAGTTTCATCACACGAGAGAATATGGGGCTCAGGGCTTTCATGGTGGGCTTCATGAAGCTGGGCACTTCGCTCGTGGCATAGCCGCTGTAAATCATGGGGTCCAGAAGCACCACCCCCTCAACATGTTTCGGGTGGCGAAGCGCCGCCAGAAGGGCCAGGGTACCGCCGGTGGAGTTGCCAATCAGCACGGCTTTGCTGAAGCCAAGTTTATGGATCAGCGCTATGACGAGGTCGCTCTGGGCTTCAGGCGAGTAACTGACCCCCGATTTTTTTGACGGGCGGGGGCGAGAGGTCAAACCAAACGCCGGGCGGTCGAATGCTACAACGGTTGCCTCTTTTGCCAGCTTGCCGAACACGAGGCGCCAGGAGCGGAGGCTTAAAAAACTGCCATGCAGCAGCACCACCAGCGGTTTTCCGCTGCCGGCCATCCGGTAATGCACCTTGAAACCATTCACATCAATATAGCGGCTCTCCTCGGAGGGATGGTGCCCATTATTGGAAACCGGTCTGACGGCACTTTGTATCTTTTCTACACTCATGGTTACAGCAGGTTATAGACTTTTTTTGACTTGTGACAATAAGGCCCCGGAGGGTGATATTCTGATAGCAGAGGTCGGGAAGCCCTATAAGGCAGCCCAATTCTCCACCTTCAAACCGTTTACCCGATTGAACTCTTTGGTGTTATTGGTTACCAGCACGGCATTCAGTGACCTGGTGTGCGCTGCAATCATGGTGTCAAGTGATCCGATCGGTTCACCTCTTTTTTCAAGATCGGCTCGTATTTCGCCATAATGCCAGATAGCCGAGGCATCAAAAGGGAAGAGTTCAAGGGGGGCAAAAAACATTTCAAGCGCCCGCCGGTTTTTTTCGGAACCGCTTTTCACAACACCAAATACCAGCTCAGCAGCGGTAATACTTGAAAGGCCGATATTGCCGATGCACTCCTGGCGGAACCGCTCCAGCACATGCGGAGGGCGTGCATTGATGATGTAGATGCAGATATTGGTATCGAGGATGTAGCTCACGACCCGATCTCCTCGCGCATCTGTTCCGGAGGCTGCTCTCTTTTCAATTGAAATCCCGGTTCAAACTCCTCCAGAGCCGCTTCAAGCATGGCCCACGAGTTATCAATCGGCAAAAGCAGAACACCATTACCGAAATGTTTGATAAGCACATCGCTTCCCTGAAACCGGTACTCCTTAGGCAATCGAACGGCTTGGCTCCGCCCGGATGGAAAAATGCGAGCCGTATCCATAAACTCTCCCTTGTTAAAACGCGAAAAAGATAACCACCAATGATAGTTATCTTTTTCGGTAAAAGCAAGCGTGAAGCTCAGTGTGGTACTCTATCCCCTCTAACTCGGCACTGATCCGAGATTCGCGTTTTGTTCAGCCACTCCCTAATCTTTTCAAGGCACTCTGCGCCTTGGCATAGCCCTGATCGGCCGCCTTGCGGTACCACTTTACAGCTTCACGGTTACTTTTGGTGACGCTGAAGCCATTTTCATACATGATCCCGAGATTGTTCTGAGACTGAGCATCCCCCTGATCAGCAGCCAGCCGAAACCATCTGACAGCTTCAGCATAATTTTGTGTTACTCCTTGACCTTGAGCGTACATGACTCCGAGATTGCACTGAGCCAGAGTATAGCCCTGATCGGCAGCAAGTCGATACCATCTGACCGCTTCGGCAAAATTTTGAGTAACCCCTTCTCCCTTCTCGTACATGAACCCGAGATTGCACTGAGCCAGAGTATAACCCTGATCGGCAGCAAGTCGATACCATTTAACTGCTTCGGTAAAGTTTTGTGTTACCCCTTGAGCATAATGGTAAATTAATCCGAGATTGTACTGAGCCGGAGCATAATCCTGATCGGCAGCAAGCCGATACCATTTAACTGCTTCGGCAAAGTTTTGTGTTATCCCTTGACCATTTTCGTATATCCTTCCAAGATAATTCTGACCAAAAGCATAACCCTGATCAGCAGCCAGCCGAAACCACTTAAGCGCTTCAGTATAGTTTTGTCTTACCCCTATACCTTCCATGTACATGAACCCGAGATTGCTCTGAGCCTCTGCCAAACCCTTGTCAGCGGCGAGACGATACCATCTGACCGCTTCGGCAAAGTTTTGAGCAACCCCTCGTCCCTTCGTGTACATGAACCCGAGATTAAACTGAGCCTTTGCATAACCCTGATCAGCGGCGGGGCGATACCATCTGAGCGCTTCGGCAAAATTTTGAGTAACCCCTTCTCCCTTCTCGTACATGACCCCGAGATTGAACTGAGCCTCTGCCAAACCTTTTTCAGCAGCCAGCCGATACCATTTGACTGCTTCGGTATAGTTTTGTATAACCCCTTGACCTGTATTGTAGCTAACCCCGAGATTGAATTGAGCAGTAGCATCTCCCTTGTCAGCAGCAATCTGCCAGCTTTTAATTTCTTCAGGAGTTACGGCTTGTACTGAGCCGGAAAACAGCCACAGGCACAAGAGGCAGAGAAGAAATTTTTTTTGCATAACTCTCCTTTGATGATAAAGCGGGTTATGGGGTACAGGGTATGGAAGAAGCTGCGCTAATTAATGTAATGTATGTAATAAAATGCAGTAACCCCTCTTTTTGCTCAGTGCAGGCAGAGGAGTTACTGTTGTATTTTTTTCTGATGGTTGTAGAGTCTCCATGCTCTTCACCCCCCGCAGGCATGTAACTGCCCGTCCGCCATGCGGAGGCAGCGGTCGGAGAGGGTGGCGTACTCTTCGTTGTGGGTGACGATGATAAATGAGGTGCGGCGCTCTTTCGAGAGGCGGGCCATCAGCTCGTAGAGCATCCGGCTGTTCTGGCTGTCGAGGTTGCCGCTTGGTTCATCGGCGAGCACAAGCTTGGGGTTGTTCAAGAGGGCGCGGGCAATGGCGACCCGCTGTTGTTCGCCGCCGGAGAGTTCAGAAGGAAGGTGGTCGAGCCGCTCCTTGAGGCCGAGGCCGGCAAGCAGCTCGGCGGCCCGTTTTTTTGCGGGCGGGAGTTTGCCGGTGGCAATAAATTCCGGCATGGCTACATTTTCAAGGGCGGTGAAGTCCGAGAGGAGGTGGTGGAACTGAAAGACAAAGCCTATTTTCCGATTCCGGAATTTTGCCATCTCTTTCTGGGAGAGGATCTGCTTTTTATTCCGGAAGAGCACCTCGCCGTCAAAAAGGAGTTCACCGCTGTCGGGGGTGTCGAGGGTGCCGAGCAGGTTGAGCAGCGTGGTTTTGCCGCTGCCCGATGCGCCGATAATGGTCACCATCTCGCCCTCACCAATCGAAAGGTTGATTCCCCGCAAAATCGGCAGGGGCTCTCGCCCCGGAAGGGTGTAGGATTTACTGATATTGTTTGCTTCAAGCATTTTATGCAGGTCTGGTCTGGCCGTTACCTTCAATAATCCACTTGTAGGTGGTCAGCTCGTTGAGCGCCATCGGGCCTCGTGCATGGAGTTTCTGGGTGCTGATGCCGATCTCGGCACCAAGGCCGAACTGTGCCCCATCGGTGAACGCGGTCGAGGTGTTGGCATAGACCACGGCGGCATCAACCCGTTTCAGGAATGTGGCGGTTGCTTCAGGATCGGAGGCAATGATAGCTTCACTGTGGCGGGAGCTGTAGCGGGCAATATGCTCGAGCGCTTCATCAAGAGATGCAACGGTTTTAACCGACATCTTCAGCGAAAGGAACTCGGTGCCGAAATGTTCCGGCTCTGCCCGGTTGAGCAGCGATTCCGGGTAGGAGCCCTTGAGTGCCTCAAAGGCTGCTGCATCGGCAAAGAGCACCACCTGCTTCTCCTGCAGGGGCTCAACCAGAGCCGCAAGGTCGCTGAGGCGGTCGTGATGGATCACCAGGGTGTCGAGGGCGTTGCAGACGCTTGGACGGCGGGTTTTGGCGTTGAAAATGATAGGCTTGCCAAGCTCCAGTTCACCGCTTTTGTCGAAATAGGTGTGCACAATGCCTGCACCGGTTTCAATAACCGGAACCTTGGCGTTGTTGCGCACAAAGTCGATCAGTTTCTGGCTGCCACGGGGAATGATCATGTCGATATATCCGACCGCATTGAGCATCACGGCCGCCGCTTCCCGTTCCGCAGGGAGCAGGTAGAGGGTGTCGGGGTTGATGCCGCGCTCCTTGAGCACCGTGTGGATCAGTTCGGCAATCGCGATATTTGAATGCATGGCGTCACTTCCACCCTTCAGCACCGTGGCATTGCCGGATTTCAGGCAGAGCGCAAAGACGTCAAAGGTAACATTGGGCCGTGCTTCGTAGATAATGCCGATAACGCCGATCGGTACGGTCACCTTTTTCAGGCCGAGACCGTTCGCAAGGGTGCGCTCTTCGAGCAGCCGCTCAAGCGGAGAGGGGAGTGAAGCCACATTGCGGATGTCGCCGGCGATGGCTTGAAGTCGTGCCGGGTTGAGGAGCAGTCGGTCGAACATGGGATCGGCTGGATCCATCCGGTCGAGATCCTTCTGGTTGGCCTCAAGAATAGCCTCCTCGTGATCGGGTATTTTCCGGGCAAGGTCGAGCAGCAGGGAGTTGATGGCTTCGTCCGTGAGGGTGATGATCTCCCGGCTGGCCTGCTGTACAGCTTTGAGTTGAAGGGTGATGTCGTCCTGCATGGTGGTTCTCATGGCGGTATCAGGGAGTTATGTAGAGATAGTCGTAGTGGATAAGGGGCTTCTGGTCTTGCTGGCCCATGACCGAAAGGGTTTTTTCCGAGCTGTATTGAGCCATGCCGTAGCCGATCACGGCGCCATCCGTTGAGCAGACCTTGATAATGTCTCCCTTGAGGAAGCGTCCTTCGATCGATTCAATGCCGACCGGAAGGAGGCTGTTGGCCCGTTCGCCAGCCACCAGTGCCTCTTCAGCGCCCTTGTTGATGGTGACCGCCCCTTTTTCAAGCCCTTCGCTGTTGGCAATCCACCGCTTGGGGCCGTGGGTTGGTTTTTGCGGCAGGAATTTCGTGCCGATGCTCTCTCCCGCAAGAATCGAGAGCAGAATATCGGGGGTGCGTCCGTTGGCGATATGGACGGTAATGCCAAGCTGCGAGAGCTTTTGCGCGATGTGGCACTTGGTCAGCATGCCGCCGCGGCCGAAATCGGATTTGCCCGGATTGATATATTGGTGGAAGTGCTTTGTGGAGGGGTCGATCTCCCTGATGATGGCCCCCTTTCCGGCGGTAAAATCAAACAGACCATCAACATGCGAGAGGATGACATAGCCGTCAACATCCATCATTGATGCAATAAGGCCCGAGAGCTCATCGTTGTCGGTAAACATCAGCTCAGTCACCGACACGGCATCGTTTTCATTGACGACGGGGATGATATTCTGCTGCAGCAGGGAGCTGAAGCAGGTCTGCATGTTGAGATAGTGCTGCCGGTCACGAAAATCTCCCTTGGTGACCAGGATCTGGGCGGTAATCAGATTGTGCTGCAGAAAGAGGTCGCTGTAGGTGCTGATCAGCTTGATCTGCCCGGTTGAGGCCAGTACCTGGCGTGCGGCCACAGGCGAGAGGGTACCGCAGGGTTTGACCACCGAACGGCCAGCCCCGACCGCACCCGATGAGACCAGAATAACCTGAATCCCGTTAAGCTGCAACGTGGCTATCTGGGTGGTGAGTTGGGAGAGAATTTCAAGATCTAGCTCTCCGTTTTTACCGGTAATGACGTTGGTGCCGACTTTTACGACAATTTTTTTATAGATCGGATGTAGATGCTTCATGACGCTTAGTGAACCTGTTCCTGACTGAAATGCAACCCTGCAACGCCAATAATAATCAGCAGCAGGGAGATGAGCTTGATGGTGTTGATCCCTTCACCGAACCAGATGACCCCGATGAAGGTGATCGCCGCTGTGCCGACGGCCGACCAGATGGCATAGGTCATGGCGATGGGTAGTACCCTGAGCGCCAGCGAGAGAAAGGTAAAGCTCAGACCGTAAAAAAGAAAAATAAAAAGCGTTGGAAGCAGTTTGCTGAATCCGTCGGAGATTTTCATGCAGGTAGTGCCCGAGATCTCCAGGAGGATTGCAGCGATCAGATAGAGCCAGTGCATTATAGGTTATGCTTTTGTTATTTCGGGTATTCTGTACCTCCCCGGAGTGGTTTCTCCCCATCAGGCAGTTTGTGTTCAAGGCAAAAGATATGCATATTTCTTATGGGATTTTGGCTTCAATCAAAAGAAAAAAAGAGTGATACGGCTTTTTATGCTTAACAGGTTTTCTTTTGAGCGATCTTTTTTTCAAGCGCTCAGTGTGGCTTCAGGGCCTTTCCTGAAGAGTTTTCAGCTTCCGCATGACAACTGATATGTTCCGATTCGGCTGACAAAGTGAGGCTGCAGGGATTCGTGATTAACTTTTGGATTGTAGCAACCATGCTTTTGATAAGCCTTTTTGAATCATTACCTCTGAAAAATCCGGTATTACAGTTTTCACTGATACTGTTTATTATTCTTTTCGCCCCGCTTTTGCTCAGTCGTTTTAAAATCCCGAGCCTTATCAGCCTTATTCTGGCCGGAGCGGTGATCGGGCCACACGGCTTGAATCTGATGCTTCGCGACAGCAGTATTATTTTGTTCGGAACCGTGGGGCTGCTCTATATCATGTTTCTTGCGGGGCTGGAGATCGATGTGGCCGATTTTCGCAAAAACAGCGGCAACAGTATTCTTTTCGGGCTCTATACCTTTTTTATCTCCATTGTGTTAGGCCTTGTTGTCGCGCTTTTTATTCTGAAGTTTTCGTTGCTCTCCTCCATTCTTATCGGCAGTATCTTTGCCTCCCACACCCTGATTATCTACCCGGTTGTCAGCAAGCTTGGCATTGCAAAGAACAAGGCGGTCACGATTGCCATTGGCGGCACCATTATTACCGACACTCTTGCCCTGCTTGTGCTGGCGGTTGTGGCCGGAATCTCGACCGGAGAGCTGACGAGTGCGTTCTGGCTGAGGCTTGTGATTGGTATCACGCTTTTCAGTTTGGTTGTGCTGCTGCTCTTTCCGCTGATTGCCCGCTGGTTTTTCAAGCGCTTTGATGACAGCGTTCTGCAGTACCTCTTTGTGTTGGCGCTGGTCTTTTTCAGCGGATTTCTTGCCGAAGCTGCCGGCGTTGAGGCCATTATCGGAGCCTTTCTCGGTGGTCTGGCCCTCAACCAGTTGATTCCGCACACCTCACCGCTCATGAACCGGATCCGCTTTGTGGGCAATGCCATTTTCATCCCCTTTTTTCTGATCGGTGTTGGTATGCTGATCGATATTCAGGCTTTTTTCAAGGATTATGAGACCCTGAAAGTTGCGCTGGTTATTACCTTTGCCGCTACAGCGGCCAAATATCTCTCGGCCTGGATAACGCAGAAAATATTCGGCTTCTGCATTGACCAGCGTCGGCTCATTTTTGGCCTGATCAGTGCCCACGCCGCCGTAGCCCTTGCCACGGTGCTGATTGGTTATAACACCATTGTGGGCAAAACACTTGAAGGTCTACCTGTCCGGCTGCTGGATGAGAGTGTGCTGAATGGCACCATTCTCTTTATTCTGGTTACCTGTACTTTGGCCACGGTTGTGGGGCAGAAGGGGGCGCAGAATATTGCACTCGGTGAAGCTCTGGATGAGCTTCCCGTAACCGGAGTTCCTGCCACGGAAGAGCGTATCCTGATTTCGATGAACAACATTCAGACGGTTGACGAGCTGGTGAGCTTGAGTGTTACCCTGAAATCCCGCGCAAGCCGCAACGGCATTTACGCCATGCATGTTGCCGATAACAGCATGAGCGATGAATCGGCCGAGAAGAGTTCGCGCAAACTGCTTGAAAGAGCTGAAGTCGCGGCATCCTCAACCGATGTCAAACTGACCGGCCTGCTTCGTTATGACACCAGCCTGGTGAACGGCATTGCCGGTGTTATCCGTGAGCAGAAAATCACCGACCTGATTTTGGGTCTCCATCACAAGAGCGACCTCACGGAGAGTCTTCTCAGCAATACATCGGAGAGCATTCTTGGCCGATGCAATGTGACAACCTTTATCTACAAGGCTGCCCAGCCGCTGGTGACCATACGGCGAACCATTGTGGTGATTCCGGCCGGTGCGGAAAACGAGATTGGCTTTACCCTCTGGATGCCGAAGTTGCTCAATATTGTGCGTAACACCGGTTCCCGCCTTGTGCTCTATGCTGCGGTTCAGACCCTCACCCATCTGCAGGAGAGTTATTTTACCACCATCGCCAATATTGAGTACAAGGTGTTCAAGGATTGGGATGATTTTCTGGCGCTCTCAAGGGTGATAAAAAATGACGACAACCTCATTATTGTGATGAGTCGCAAGAACCACATCTCCTATCACCATAAAATGTCAAGGATTCCCTCATACCTGAATCGCTACTTCCAGAACAACAGCTTTATTCTTGTTTTTCCGGTTCAGAGCGGCATACCTGACGATACCTGCGAGGATACTCCGCTTCAACCGGAGAAGAAAAGCATGATCAAGCTGGAGGGTATCGGCAAAATTCTTGAAAAAGTTTACAAACCCAAAAAGCCCAAGCCTTCAAACAAGGCGTAACGGCTTCAGGCCCTCTTCAGTTCGTCGGGGTTGTCAGGCGGGTTTTTCGGTGCACTTTTTTTCTCCCTCTTCGCCAATGCAGCTGCCAAAGAGCTGCAGGCTGAAGCTGCCCAGCTCAAAACCGTTCTCCTTGCAGAGCGTTTCGAGCATGTTGGCTAGTTCGTTGTTGCGGATTTCAACAACCTTGCCGCACTGCTCACAAATCACATGGAGGTGGTTGGCTACGCCGTGCGATTTTTCATAATGGGTATGCTTGTGGCCAAGATCAATTTTGGTGACCAGATGGAATTTAAAGAGCAGGTCGAGCGTGTGATAGACCGTGGCGCGTGAAATGCCGATCTTCTTTTTTTTGAGCTGGATAAAGATTTCATCGGCATCAAGGTGGGTATTGGAGCGGTAGACCTCGCGCAAGACGGCGATGCGCTCCGTGGTGCAACGGAACTGCTGCTCCTTCATGTAGGACTTGAAGAGGCTCTCGGCCTGCGCGGTTCGGTCGCTGGACTTTTTCGGCAGTTGCTGCTGGGTATCGGGCATAAACAGAGGGTGGCAATAAAGATTGGAAGAACGCGCCCAAGAATCGTGATTGCTGCTCTTTTGTTCCATAAATGTACAAATTTTGGGAGATGAAAAAAAGCCGTCCCTTCATGCCAGCTCTCCAAGGCATCATGATTCTCATCATCAGGCTATCAAGAAGGCTTTTGTTCGCCCATCTCTCTTGGTAATATGGAATGGATTATTATTATTTTCTCCTTATGGCCGGCTTCGCCACTCTTCCCGCTTGGGCAACTTATTATGGCGACGGGGTGTTGTGCTTGGCTAGGTAACTCAATAAAAATAAAGCAGAAGTGGTATGATATTACCGATCAATATCTATAGTGACGATATTCTTCGACAGAAAGCAACCCCGTTGAAGGGAGTTGACAGCGGTATTAAGGAGTTGATAAAATCGATGTTTGATTCGATGCACAACGCTTCGGGCATTGGCCTTGCTGCGCCCCAGATCGGCCATTCCATAAGGCTCCTGGTGCTCGACATCTCCTGTATTGCCAAATATGCCAGCGAGTTGCCGATGGTGGTGATCAATCCTCATATTCTGGCCGTGAAGGGGAGTAACGAGATGGAGGAGGGGTGCTTGAGCATTCCCGGCGTTCAGGGCGATGTTCTGCGTCCGGCCTCGATCACCCTGAAATACCGTGATGCGAATTTCGTGGAGCAGACCGGCGAGTTTTCCGGCATGCTTGCGAGGGTGCTGCAGCATGAGATTGATCATCTTGACGGCACGCTGTTTGTTGACCGGATGGAGAAGCGTGACCGCCGAAAAGTCCAGCAGGAGCTGGCCGCACTCTCTTCGGGCAATGTCAAGGCCGACTACCCGGTTGTGGCGCGGGAGCAAATTGCCGCAATCCAGGGGTGATGAATTGAAGTGTATATTTCTGATATAAAATGCTTTAGATGAGTACCATGCGGATTATTTTTATGGGCACGCCGGAGTTTGCTGTTCCTTCATTGCAGGCCATTGCTGCCGAAGGGAGTGCGTTTGAAGTGGTTCTGGTTGTAACCGGAGCCGACAAGCCCCGCCGGAAAAAAAACAGCGATCCCGAACCCTCCCCGGTAAAGCAGGCGGCGCTTCTGCTTGGCTTGCCGGTCTACGAAACGGATGACGTCAAAAGCCCGGAGTTTGCTGCTGTTGTTGCCGCCGAGAGAGCCGATGTTATAGTGGTGGCCGCCTTCCGCATCCTCCCTCCTGCGGTCTATGAAGCGGCCCGGCTTGGAGCCTTCAATCTGCACGCTTCGCTCCTTCCTGCCTACCGTGGCGCGGCGCCTATCAACTGGGCTCTGGTCAACGGCGATACAACGAGCGGTGTAACCACCTTTTTCCTCCAGAAGCGGGTTGATACCGGCAGCATCATTCTTCGTGAAACAACCGAGGTCGGGCCCGATGAAAATGCCACCGAGCTTGCAGGCCGCCTTTCAGAGATCGGTGCCCGAGTTGTGGTTGATACCCTGCACCGGATTGCGGCCGGGAGTGTGGAGGTGTTGGGTCAGGATGAATCGCTTGCGTCAAAGGCTCCCAAGCTTGATCGTGACAATACCCGCCTCAACTGGGCGCAACCGGTTGCCGCACTGCATAACTTTATCCGGGGCCTTGCGCTGAAGCCTGCGGCATGGACAACCTTTGAGGGTAAAACCATGAAAATTTTCCGCTCCGCTCCGGTTGTGCATCCACCGGAACACCACTCAGCCCCTGCGGGTACCATTCTTGTTGATCGTGGCCGACTCTATGCCAGCGGTTCCGATGGCTGGATTGAACTGCTCTCCCTCCAGCTCGAAGGCCGTAAACCCATGGAAGCCACCGAGTTCCTCAGAGGTTTCCGCCACGAAAACGAATCGCTCAAATTTGTGTAGCCTGTTCCTGAAAGCTTTTTCATATTACATTTCCGGGCGGGTTCAACCCGCTCTTCTCCGCGTATCAACCTCTTTCAGTCGAAAAGCTTCAGTTGAGTTCATTAAAAAAAGTACTTACTCTCGTAAATAATTTTGCAGTATATTTGTCGTTGCTCTTTTTTTTGAGCAGAAAACAGAAGACTTAGTTGCTTTACGAGTAAGGAGATGAGTTATGAGTAATAAGGAGATTCTTGAGCTGGCGATGAACCTCAAGCCGGTAGATCGGTTGATGATTATTGACGCTTTATTGCGAAGCCTTGACGAGCCCGATCCAAAGATTGATGCAATCTGGGCCGAAGAGGCGGAGAAAAGGCTTAAAGCCTACAGAGAAGGGCGCATTGAAGGCGTTCCTATGGAAGATGTGTTTTTGGATTAAATGTTAATGGTTGTTTTTTTTAAATATGCGAAGCAGGAAGTGGATGATGCAGCGCATTTTTACGAGATGGAATTTACCGCTCTTGGTCAGAGCTTCAAGGAAGAGGCGAAAAAGGCGGTCTCAAGAATAGTTCAGTATCCTGCTGCATGGCCAGTGGAACGTGGGGATATCAGAAAATGTATGCTGCATAAATTTCCATATAATTTGCTCTATTCGGTTGAGGAGCAGCATATTGTTATCATTGCGGTTGCACATCAGCACCGAAAACCTGATTATTGGATTGATCGCTAAAACACTCACTTTTCTTGATCTGGCATAATGCCTCCATGTCTCAACAGCCAGCTCCCTAAGCCGAACCGTCCATAACCTCCTCAGCTCAACGCACCCCCCTTCACAATCGCACTGAATAACCACGCCAACCAACGCACCATTTTTATTTAAGTGGCAACTTCTCTATTTTGATTGGGCGGGGTTTTGCTCGTTACCTGATATTTCTTGTGGTTTTCCTGTGATCCTTGTATCCCTGACGTGTAAATTTATATGCAGGCTGACTCTATTTGCTTATATTCTCACCTTGAATTTTTTTACCAGTAATAAAACGCTCTTTTTATGGCTCTGCCCAGTACAGAAGTCAAGCTTCTCAGGAACTTCTGCATTATCGCACATATTGATCATGGCAAATCCACACTGGCCGACCGCCTTTTGGAGATAACCCATACCCTTGACCGTTCCCAGATGTCCTCAGCCCAGGTTCTTGATGATATGGACCTTGAGCGTGAGCGTGGTATTACCATCAAAAGCCATGCCATCCAGATGAAGTACAAGGCGGCGGATGGCTTGCAATATACCCTCAACCTGATCGATACTCCCGGTCATGTGGATTTCAGTTATGAGGTTTCGCGTTCGCTTGCGGCCTGCGAAGGGGCTCTGCTGGTGGTGGATGCCACGCAGGGCGTTGAGGCCCAGACCATTGCCAACCTCTACCTGGCCATTGAGGCCGGGCTTGATATTATTCCGGTTATCAATAAAATTGACCTTCCCTCATCGGACGTTGAGGGGGTTGCCCGTCAGATCATGGATCTTATCGGTGTTGAACGTGAGAGCATTTTGCAGGTTTCGGCCAAGGCCGGCCTCGGGGTGACGGAGCTGATGGAGGCCATTATTGCCCGTATTCCAGCACCTGCCGACAACAACCATCTTCCCTTGCGGGCGCTGATTTTTGACTCGGTCTTTGATGCCTACCGGGGCGCGGTGATCTACCTGCGGATTGTTGACGGTGCTCTTAAAAAGGGTGACAAGGTGCGCTTTTTTGCCAACAGTAAAGTCTTTTACGTTGATGAGATCGGCACCATGAGCATGAAGCGGCAGCCGAAAAACCAGCTTGAGTCGGGCGATGTGGGCTACCTGATCTGCTCCATCAAGGATGTCAAGGATGCCAAGGTTGGTGATACGGTCACGCTGGCTGACCATCCGGCCAGTGAGCGTCTTGCGGGCTACAAGGATGTGAAGCCGATGGTCTTCAGCGGTCTCTACCCGATCAACTCCAACGAGTTTGAGGATCTGCGCGAGTCGCTTGAAAAGCTTGCTCTGAACGATGCCTCGCTGGTCTATACGCCCGAAACTTCCGTGGCGCTTGGTTTCGGCTTCCGTTGCGGCTTTCTTGGCCTGCTCCACATGGAGATCATTCAGGAGCGTCTGGAGCGGGAGTACAACGTCAACATCATTACCACGGTGCCGAACGTGGAGTACCGGGTGGTGATGACCAACTCGGAAGTGGTTATTGTCGATAACCCCTCCAAGATGCCCGATACAACCCGCATCAACCTGGTTGAGGAGCCCTATGTGAGCGTGCAGATCATTACGCTGGCCGACTATATCGGCAACATCATGAAGCTTGGCATGGAGCGGCGTGGCGATTACAAGAATACCGATTATCTGGATGTGACGAGGGTGATCATGCACTTCGAGTTCCCGCTGGCGGAAATTGTGTTTGACTTTCATGACAAGCTCAAATCCATTTCAAAAGGCTATGCCTCAATGGATTACGACTATATCGGCTACCGTGAATCCGATCTGGTCAAGCTTGATGTGCTGCTGAACGGCGAGGCGGTTGATGCGCTCTCGATTGTGGTTCACCGCTCGAAGGCCTATGACTGGGGCAAGAAGCTCTGCTTGAAGCTGAAGGGGATTATTCCCAAGCAGATGTATGAGGTTGCCATTCAGGCGGCTATCGGCAGCAAGGTGATTTCGCGCGAAACCATTTCAGCCATGCGCAAAAACGTGCTGGCCAAGTGCTATGGCGGTGATATCAGCCGCAAGCGCAAGCTGCTTGAAAAGCAGAAAGAGGGTAAAAAGAGGATGAAGCAGGTCGGCCGCGTCGAGGTTCCGCAGGAGGCCTTCCTGGCTCTGCTTAACATTGATGAATAGAGCAGCTCCTCTTCGGGCACTTTTCTGCTCCTGGATGTTGGTTACAGCAGGAAGTGCCCAAAAAAAACGTCCGGTAGTGTGGTGAGGCTTTGGTCGTAACAGATTTTTTTAAACTCAAACGTCATACTCAATTGAGCAATCAGCAGGGTACACAAGGCAAAAAACAGTCCAGGGAGTGGTTTGAAGCGCTTGTCATAGCGGCGATATTTGCCACGTTTCTCCGGATTTTTGTTGTTGAGTCCTACCATATTCCAACCGGCTCGATGGAGCGTACGCTGCTTGCCGGCGATTTCCTTTTTGTCAACAAATATGTCTACGGGCCGAAAATTCCCTTTACCGATGTCCGCCTGCCGGGCATTGCCAAGGTTGACCGGGGGGATATTATTGTCTTCAAGTTTCCCAAAGATCGTTCACTGAACTATATCAAGCGCTGTGTTGCTATCAGCGGCGATACCCTTGAGATTCATGATCAGCAGCTTCTGGTCAATAAAAAAGCCTCACCCCTGCCGCCACAGGCTCAGTTTATCGGTGTCCGAATGCCTCCGGGGCTGGGCGATGATATGATTTTTCCGCAGAATTCAGATTACAACAAGGATAACTATGGCCCGATCCGCATTCCCCGTAAAGGCGATGTGCTCCATCTCTCGGCTCGAACCTATCCGCTCTACACCTCGCTGATTACGGACGAAGGCCATGAGGTGAGTTTAATGGGGGGGCTTGTTTATATTGACGGGGCCCCGGCTTCGGAGTACACGGTTAAAGATAATTATTACTTTGCGATGGGTGACAACCGCGATAACAGTCTTGACAGCCGCTTCTGGGGATTTTTATCCGAAAAGGATCTTGTCGGTCAGGCCCTGATTGTTTACTGGTCTTGGAATCCTGATCTGACCTGGCTCGGTGATCCGCTAGGCAAGCTCAGCTCAATCCGCTGGCAGCGCTCAGGATTGATTGTTCATTGAAATGTTATGTTCACCGAACCGCTCACTGAAGGCGTTGTTCGGCTTTGAGGATCTCTTCACATACCGCTCGGCTTGAGGATTGACGAGTGGCTGGCGAGAAGAGAAAGGTATCAAGATCGGGCAAGGTTATTGTCATCGTGCTGATGGTTATCGGTTGCCCGCTGGTTTGCCTGGCACCGGAAGGGGATGGTGCCCCAGAGAGTTCGATCTGGGTGAGGGTCAGGGTGTCAAGGAAAAAATCGGTTTTCAGCGAGGCTATCTGGAGTTGGCGCCGGTTGCCGGTTGTTTCGGTGAAGGATCGGAGCAGTTCATCCTTAAAGTGCACACCGAGCCAGTGCGCCGTAAGGAGGTAGAGCAGGAGATAGCCTGTACAAAAGAGTATGCCGGGTGAGAGGATGAGCGCTTTGAGCCATTGGATGATCAGTTTTTTTTCGCTCGGTTGCGTTGCCATGGGTACGACGGTTTTGCGGCTCTTTCCGGACAGTGGTAACCCGGTTGTTGACCTTTTATATACAAAAAATATCCCGTTTATTGCGAGTTAACAATAACCTCTTCAGCTATTTGTTTTTATGTCAGAACATCAGCAGCATGCACCCTACATCCTTAAACCGCTCTTCAAGGAGGTTCATGCTGATACCGAGACGCCGGTTTCCGTTTACCTTAAACTGCAGCGTCCCTTTTCATGCCTGCTTGAATCGGTAGAGGGCGAGGAGTTTCTTGCCCGCTTTTCCTATATAGCCATTGATCCGGTTGCGATTCTTACCGGTTCGGTGGATGGAGAGTCTTCTTTGCGGATTCTGGATGAAAAATTCCGTGATCTTGAGACTATTGCGGCAGGGGAGAGCGACCTGCGTCAAAAGATTGACCGCACCCTTGCGGCATTTGATACCCTTGAGATTCCAAGAAAAAAGAATGGTTCGCCCCAGATGATCACGTCAGGGGTTTTCGGTTATTTCGGCTACGACGCCATGCATCTGGTTGAACGGATTCCGAAACCTGAACTCCAGGATCCGGCCTCACTGCCCGACGTTGTGCTCATGTTCTGCGATACCCTTGTGGTCTTTGACAATATCATGCGCAAGGTCTTCATTGTCTCCAACTACCTCCAGGAGAGCGACAAGGCCGATGCATTGAGGAAGATCGAGCTTATTGCCGAGGCGATGTTCCGTCCCCTCGGGCGTGACGAGATCGCCTTCCGCCCGGAACAGCCGGAGCCGGTTGTCTCCAATACCCTGAGAGAGGAGTATTTGCAGAAAGTGCTCAAAGCCAAGGAGTACATTGTTGCGGGAGATATTTTTCAGGTACAGATATCCCAGCGGCTGCACCGCCATCTCAATACCCGTCCTTTTGATGTCTACCGGATGCTGAGAACCGTCAACCCTTCGCCCTATCTCTACTACTTTGACATGCAGGAGTTCCAGATTGTGGGCTCTTCACCCGAGCTGCTTGTCAAGGTTGAGCGTGACACGAGCGGGCGCCGCATTGTCGATACCCGTCCCATTGCCGGCACACGCCATCGCGGCAGCACCTTTGAGGAGGATGAGCGCATTGCCCTTGAGTTGCTTGCAGACGAAAAGGAGCGGGCCGAGCACCTGATGCTGATTGATTTGAGCCGGAACGATATTGGAAGAATCGCTAAAATCGGTACGGTTGAGACAAATGAGATGATGGTAGTTGAAAAATATTCCCACGTGATGCATATTGTCAGTAACGTTCGTGGTGAATTGCGTGACGATCTTGGAACCATGGATGCCTTCTGGTCCTGTTTTCCGGCAGGTACTCTGACCGGAGCCCCAAAGGTTCGAGCAATGGAAATTATTTATGAGCTTGAAAAAGAGAAGCGCGGACTTTACGGCGGCGCGGTCGGCTTTCTTGATTTCAAGGGCAATCTTACAACCGCTATTGCCATACGCACCATGGTGGTTGAAGCTGAGACCATCTATTTTCAGGCCGCCGGAGGCATTGTCGCCGATTCAATACCCGAGTCTGAATATGAAGAGACCATGAACAAGATGAGGGCTGGCCTGATTGCGGTTGAAAATATTGAGGCTTTATCCTAACCAATCAATCAATAAATCTGTGATATAAGCGATGAGCAAGAAACAAAGGTTAATGCGCTATCTCCTGCTTGTTTTTGCCGGTGTTGCTGTAGGGGCTCTTGTTTTTTCCAATGTTGAGTTCCATTTTTCTCCCGGCGGTCCGACCCTTTCGACGAGGCCGAACTTCGCCTCGGCGACGAACAATATTGAGAACTACCCGATCCAGTCGCTCAAGGGGTTCAATGAGGCCTTTGTGCAGATTGCCGAATCGGCAACACCTTCAGTTGTAACGATTTTTACGGAAACCACCCTGAAACAGCGGGTCTTTTCGCCGTTTCACTTTTTCGGGACTCCCTTTGATGATTTTTTTGGTTCACCTGAAGAACGGGTGCCGAATGGTCGCAAAGAGGTTCAGCATGGTCTTGGATCTGGCGTCATTGTGACGGCTGACGGTTATATTCTGACCAATAATCATGTGGTGGATGGTGCCGAGACGGTCTATATCCGCACCTCCGATAATCGCCGCATTGATGCAAAGGTGATCGGCAAGGATCCCAAGACCGATCTTGCCGTCATCAAGGTCAACGCCCAGAATCTCAAGCCGATTATTATCGGCGACAGCGACAAGCTCCGCGTTGGTGAGTGGGTTATTGCCATCGGCAGTCCGCTTGGTGAAAATTTGGCCCGAACCGTTACCCAGGGCATTGTGAGCGCCAAGGGACGCGCAAATGTCGGCCTTGCCGATTACGAGGATTTTATTCAAACCGATGCAGCCATCAATCCCGGTAATTCCGGAGGAGCGCTGGTCAATATCAATGGCGAGCTTGTCGGCATCAATACCGCCATAGCCAGCCGCACCGGAGGGTTTGAGGGGATCGGTTTTGCCGTACCCTCAAACATGGCCCGCAAGGTGCTGACTTCACTCATTACCACCGGCAAGGTAGCGCGGGGTTACATGGGCATTACCATCCAGGATATTGATGAGAATCTTGCTGCAGCCATGCATCTGCGCGCGGCTGAAGGGGTGCTGGTTGGCACTGTGGTAGAGGGAAGTCCTGCGGCCAAAAGCGGCTTGAAAACTGGCGACGTTATCCTTGAGTTCAATGGCCGAAAGGTTACCCGCAGCGTTGAATTGCGTAATCTTATTGCGGCCCAGTCGCCTGGATCGATAGTGAAGCTGCGGCTGCAGCGGGAGGGGAGCGAGAGGCTGGTGACGGTGCACCTTGAAGCGCTGCCGGTAAAAGAGCGTGTTGCTTCCCGGAGTCCTTCAGAAGAGCGCGTCAACACCGCACTTGGATTCAGGGCCGAAGAGCTGACGGCGGATAAGGCCCGCCGCTTCAACCTGAAATCCTTTGCAGGCAAGGTGGTGATTACGGCAATTGATCCCTCAAGCAATGCCTACCAGGCGGGTTTGCGCAACGGGGATGTTATTTTGTCGCTGAACAAGAGCGCGGTTAGTTCGTTTGCGGAGTTCACGGCGCTGCTGAAAAAGGTTAAAAGCGGGGATATGCTCTTTCTGCTTGTTGATCGCGGCGGCAGCAGGATCTATTTTGCATTTAATGTGTAAACTTTTTTTGCCTGAAGGATTAAGAATTGTACATTGCTTGGAAGTAAAGTCAGCGGCGCGAAGCTGACTTTACTTTTTTTTGTTTTGCAATCCTGTCCTGTTTGCTCGCGCTATTCGCGTTTATGGGGGGTATTTTCTTTTTATAACAAAAAAACAGCCCAAGAGATGACTGACAGAATTTACCTTACAAAAGATGGGTACAACCGGCTGAAAGAGGAGTTGTATGTGCTGGTTCATGAAACCAGAAAGGAAGTTCTGGAAAAAATTGCCGAGGCTCGCTCACACGGTGATTTAAGCGAAAATGCAGAATATGATGCGGCACGCGAGGAGCAGTCACATACTGAAGCGCGTATTGCCGATCTTGAAAACAAGCTGGCTGCCGCAACGATTCTTGACCCGAAACATGTCAAGACCGACAAGGTTTACATTTTTACCTCGGTAAAGCTGCGTAATCTGGAGATTGAGGAGGAGATTATTGAATATACCCTTGTCTCTTCAGAAGAGTCGGATTCCGATCTCGGAAAGATCTCGGTGCGCTCTCCAGTTGGAAGGTCGCTGATCGGCAAAAGTGTTGGTGAGAAAGTGCACATCAACGTGCCCAAGGGTGAACTTTATTATGAGATATTGGAGATTTTTGTTAAATAACGGCACATTAAACCAGTTATTATAATGGGCAAACGTCAGATTATCTATCGCAGCGAGCGTATCGGGGGCAACCAGGAGTTGCTGAACCGTGAAATCAATCTGGTCACCAAAGAGGACCGGGTGTGGCATGGCACAATTATTACGGTTGGCCCTAGCGAGGTCGAACTCAAGGATGCCCGTTCAGGAAAACACCGCTTTCCGGTTGAGCAGATTGATCGTATCTATTGTGAGGTAAAAACAGATTATTAAAAAAATTATGCGCAGAAAAATTGTAGTCGGCAACTGGAAAATGAACAACAGTGTTGCTGAGTCTGAAACACTCGCCCTTGACGTTCTTGCCGCACTTGGTGAAGGTTTTTCAGGTTGTGAGGTTGGCATTGCACCGACCTATCTTGCCCTTGAGGCAACCGGAAGGATTCTTGAAGGAAGCGAGGTTCAGCTTGTTGCCCAGAACTGCCATTATGAAAATGACGGTGCCTATACCGGTGAGGTTTCGGCCCGAATGATCAACGCGGTGGGTTGTACCTCCGTTATTATCGGCCACTCCGAGCGCCGGCAGTACTTCGGCGAAACCAATGCTACGGTGAACCTCCGGATTAAAAAGGCTTTGTCGGAAGGGTTGCAGGTTATCCTCTGCGTCGGTGAAACCCTTGCAGAGCGCGAAGCCGGCGTAACCGAATCGGTTATCTCTTCACAGGTCCGCGAAGGGCTGGACGGTATCAGCTCTATTTCACCCATCGTTATTGCCTACGAACCGGTTTGGGCTATCGGAACCGGGAAAACCGCAACCTCTGCACAGGCCGAAGAGGTGCACCTTCTGATCCGCACGCTCATTACGGAACTTTATGGCAAGGAAGCAGCCGAAGCGCTTCGTATCCAGTATGGCGGAAGCGTCAAGCCATCCAATGCCGCAGAGCTTTTTGCCATGCCGAACATAGATGGCGGCCTTATCGGCGGCGCCAGTCTCAATGCCGAGGATTTTGTAGCAATTGTCAAGGCCGCATCCAGATAAGGATTTCAAGCCTTTAAAATAGGTATAGATTGAAAAAGGCGCAGTTGATGCGCCTTTTTTCATGGTGTTATTTCTCTTTCCCCTCTTAACTCTCAACTTTCAATCGAGCGCATTTTTTTCATCGAACAGAAATCCGGGCCGCACATGGTGCAGAAGTCCGGATTTTTTTCGGTGTGACCGCTCAAGGCCATGCTTTCAGAGTGCACGGCTCGGGTCTTTTCCGGGTCGAGCGAGAGGTTGAACTGGTCTTCCCAGGCAAAGCTGTAGCGGGCCCGGCTCATCAGCTCGTCGCGCAGCCAGGCAACCGGGTTTCCTTTAGCCAGATCGGCCGCATGAGCCGCAACCTTGTGGGCAATAACCCCTTCGCGTACATCGTTACGGTCCGGCAGGCCGAGATGCTCTTTCGGGGTGACGTAGCAGAGCATCGAGCAGCCGTAGCTTGCAATGAGCGCTCCGCCGATGGCTGAGTTGATATGGTCGTATCCGGCGGCAATGTCGGTGGTCAGCGGCCCGAGGGTGTAGAAGGGGGCTTCATGGCAATATTCGAGCTGCTTCTGCATGTTCTCCTCAATCATGTGGAGCGCCACATGGCCGGGGCCCTCAATCATCACCTGCACATCCTGCTTCCATGCCACCTTGGTCAGTTCACCCAGCACCTTGAGCTCACCAAACTGCGCTTCATCGTTGGCGTCGAGGATTGAGCCGGGGCGCAGGGCATCGCCAAGCGACACAGCAATGTCGTAGGCCTGAAGAATTTGGCAAATATCTTCAAACCGGGTATAGAGAAAGTTCTCCTGCTTGTGGAATTTGCACCACTTTGCCATGATCGAACCGCCACGCGAAACAATGCCGGTCAGCCGCTTTTCGGCAAAGGGGAGATGCTCCTGCAGGATTCCGGCATGGATGGTGAAGTAGTCAACCCCCTGTTCGGCCTGCTCAATCAGGGTGTCGCGGTAGAGCTCCCAGGTCAGATTTTCAGCCTGCCCACCGGCCTTTTCAAGTGCCTGATAGATCGGTACGGTACCGATCGGCACCGGGGAGTTCCGCAGAATCCACTCGCGGGTTTTATGGATATCCTTGCCGGTACTGAGATCCATCACCGTGTCCGCTCCCCAGCGGCACGACCAGATCGCCTTTTCAACCTCTTCCTGAATGGATGAGCCGAGGGCGGAGTTGCCGATATTGGAGTTGATCTTGACGCGGAACTTGCGACCGATAATCATCGGCTCAAGTTCGGGATGGTTGATGTTTGCCGGTATGATTGCCCGCCCTTCGGCAATCTCGTTGCGCACAAACTCCGGAGTTATCGGGGTTGCTGTTGCGCCGCCACGGGAGAAGGAGGAGATCCACCCTTCAAGCTGCTGGTTCTCCCGGATTGCTACATACTCCATCTCCGGAGTGATAATTCCCTTGCGGGCAAAGAAAAGCTGGGTGATGCCCGATCCCTCACGCGCCTTGCGGGGCGCTCTTGACGGAATGGTGGTTGCCGCACCCGAAAAGGTTGAGGGCACGCTCTCTCTTTCGGGGAATGCCCATGTGTCGCGAATGGGCGGAAGGCCAACTTCGGGGTCAATGGTAACGGAGGGGTCAGAGTAGGGGCCACTGGTGTCGTAGAGAGGGAAGGAGGAGAACTCCTGCCCCTTGCAGGTGTAGCTTTTTGAAAGCTTAAGCGTTGTCATCCCCACTTCAATCGGAAAGAGGGTGCCCTTGATGTAGGTTTTTGCGGTCATAAGCTCCTCGGTGCGGTGCTCAGGACAGTGTATCTTCTCTGTGGCGTTGGTCATAGATGATGGTTAAGCGGTCAGGCAGTGGTTCGGAAGTACAGGAGAACCGGGAAGGGACGGGATGAGCGGGGGCAAAACAACCACCGGCATCATCTTTTCTTGCGTCAGTATTACCTGCATCAAGTTACAAGGGTTTGATCTCAGCCGCCCCGTTTCTCTCTCAACCGGGAGAAAAACGATTCAGCACCCCCAAGATGAGAATCCAAGTGGCACAATAGTGAAATTCACCCTATTTTACAAATCAGGCAGGGAGGTGGGAGGTGACTATGAGTCAGGCTGGCACCGATCGGTTTATTTCGCCTCAAGTGATTGTGTGATTTTCATGCAAATCGTTTCCTGAGTTCCTTTTTGGCCTCTTGCCAATCAACGACTATTTCTTCACCAATGGCAAGTCGATCTGCTGTTTCCAGCAAGGCTTGCTGGTGCTACTCAGGAGAGCCTACCTGCTCCTCTTCATGAGAGAGGTCTTCCCAAATAGCTTCCATGATTCTCAGCTTTTCGGCTCTGGAAATTACCAATCCATTGCGATGTTTTGACCAGTTAAAACAGCAAATACCATCAAAATCCACATTACGAGGAATATACAAACGCTAGTTGGAATTCCTTTTGCCTGCTGGAAACGATATATTATTTCATGGCATCATTGCCCGATTTGCTCATTCCCGATGGAATACTGGCAGGGCTCAGAAGCCCACTATTTGGAACTGAATTATCGCTTCGCTGACGTAAAAAAAGATTCCCCCTATTTCGCCAATGAATTGAAACTACAAGCTATGCTGACAACAACTGAATCACAGGAGCGGGTATTCCGGTTGCAGATCATGCTGCGCCGGAAGAGTGTGCAGGCGGCGCTTTTCATTATGCCGATTGACGTTTACTACTTTGCCGGTACGCGCCAGAACGCCATACTCTGGATTCCGGCGGAGGGTGAGCCGATGCTGCTCGTGCGCAAAAGCTTGACGCGTGCCAGGGAGGAGAGCCCGATTGCGGATATCCGCCCCTTTCCCTCAAGCAAGGATTTTGCCTTGGTGTTCAGTGAGGAGGTAACCACCATCGGCATGACCTTCGACACCATTCCGGTTCAGCAGCATAGTTATTATGTAAAGTCGCTGCCGGGGCGTACGTTTGTGGATATCTCCATGCTGCTGCGTGAGTTGCGCTCGGTCAAGTCGCCCTTTGAAATTGAGCAACTCCGCTTCAGCGCCGCCTCGCTGGCTTCGGCATTTAGCGAGGTGCCGAACTTTCTGCGGGCGGGCATGCGCGAGCTTGATGTGGCGGCCGAGATGGAGTACCGGCTCCGCAAGATGGGCCATGAGGGTTATATAAGGATGCGGGCTTTTAACCAGGAGCTCTTCGGCGGTATGGTTGTCTCTTCCGGAGAGGTCAGCCACGGCTTTTTTGACGGCCCGGTGACCGGAAAGGGGCTTTCAAGCGCCTCGCCGCATGGGGCCTCCCTTGACCTGATTCGCCCGAATGAGCCGATTTTGATGGATTTCGCCGGGGTCTTCAACGGCTACATTGCCGATATGACTCGCATCTTTGTAATCGGCACGCTTGATGCGGAACTGCAGCGGGCTTTTGAAGTTGCCATCAACATCCAGGAGATGGTACGGCGAGGTATGAAGCCGGGGGTGATTGGCGAAGAGCTTTTTCTTGCCTCGGTTGCCATGGCCGACGAGGCCGGGCTTGGTTCCTGCTTTATGGGAATTGCGGGTGAACAAGCAAAGTTTGTGGGCCATGGCGTGGGCCTTGAGCTTGACGAGCTGCCGGTGCTCGCCAAAGGGTTTACCATGCCCCTGCAGGCCGGTCAGGTGGTTGCGGTTGAACCGAAGTTTGTTCTTGCAGGAAAAGGGGTTATTGGCATTGAAAATACCTTTGCCATCACGGATGACGGCGGCCTCAAGCTGACCGATATCCCGGATGAGATTGTGTTTATTGACGAGAAGTGAACACCAGAAAAACGTCGGAGAAGGTGTCGGAGAAAATCATTCGATTGAGCGTAATCTGCAGAAGCTGCAAATGGCCAGGTATTGGGATGCGGTAAAATGATGGTTATATTAAGTGCTGAAAAGAGGGTTGAATTCAGACTTAAATTTAGCGTTGAAGTGTTATGAAAAGCATCCAGATAGCAAGCGATATTATTCCGCTGGGTGAGTTTAAGGCAGGCATCTCTTCCTGTTTTAAAAAGGTTCAAACAACAGGTCACCCTTTGATCATTACCCAGAATGGCCGGCCAGCCGGTGTATTGCTTTCGCCCGTTGAGTATGATAACCTGGTGTACCGCAAACAATTT
>CAIMCD010000041.1 GCA_903839405.1 uncultured Chlorobiaceae bacterium | reverse complement strand
TAATCCACCATCAGATCCTTGAGGAGCCGGTCAATTATCTCCTCAGTGCCCGCCTCTTTGGGCAGCGCTTTTCGCACCAGCTCCCTCATGCCGTGCCCCACCAGAAAGCGGCACTCGTCAAGCGTGTGCACAGGATAGTGGTGGCGCAGAAGCACGCTGTTGAGGGTATCGTGAAGATCCTCAAGGGTATCGAGCAAGGTGCCGTCAAGATCAAAAATAACTGCTTTGCAGCTCATGCGCTTTTGGTTCGGGTTGTGGTGAAAAGGGTTAGTGAAAAATAAACATTCAGCGTTGCGCTCAAAATTTCATCATCACCGGCGGCGTTACCGTCCGGGCTGTTTACCGTCGCCGCAAGCGAAGTAACAAAGTTGTAGCAGAATCGTAACCATTCCCCAACACTGTTTTGCTTTCTTTCAATTGTGCAGGTCAGGGGCCTTTTTCTTGGGTAAGGCAGGGTAATTGAAAGGGCATAATAACAATGAAAAACATGGGGAACCGCTTTTTCAAGCCGCTTCCATTGCTCTCCCCAGGCCGGGCGCTGCTGCTCCGAATACTCATGCTGCCAAATTATTTTTTTATCAAGGCTCACGGCCTTGAGAACCTCGCCGGTGCACAAAACCCAAGAATTTATGCCTTTAATCACAACAACTCGGCTGAAGCCGTGATGGTGCCGGTGTTTCTTTTCTATCAGCTCGGCGGTTGCATGATGACCTTTGTTGTGGACTGGATGTATGGCAAGCTTCCCGTTTTGGGCGCGCTGCTGAAGATGAGTGATCCGGTTTACGTTTACAATAAACGCTCAACTATCCGCTGGATAGAAGCTCAGCGGCCTCGACCTGCATCCCGAAATACCGTAGAGCTGTGTTGCGAGAAAATTCAGGCCGGACGCAGTATCGGCATCTTTCCGGAAGGGCGACGCAACAGAAACCCGGAAACTCTTGAGAGAGCAAAACCGGGGATTGGCCATATCGCACTGCAGAGCGGGGTTGAAGTGGTGCCGGTCGGGATTGATTTCAGGAGCCGGATCACCAAACGCAAAATTCCGGCATTCGGCAGGATCATACTGAGGATCGGTGCTCCGCTTCGCTTTGCGCAACACGCCAGCCTCTACCGGGCATTAATGGCGGATCAGGCCCGAAGCACAACGGCCCGCGAAGCACAAAACTGTCTCGCCGCCGAGGCGACCCGAACCATCATGCTCTCGCTTGCCCGGCTTTCCGGCAAGCGTTATCAGGAGAAGTTTATTTCAGGAAGAGAGGCTTTTTAGAGATCGATAAAATAACAATTCATCAAACGGAGCGCCTATGTCAGTTGTAACCGTCAGCAGGATTGAGGGTGCCGGTGATCGTGCCGCGGCCCTTGAGGTGGTGAGGCAGGTCTTTTGTGTAGAAAAAAACTGGATCGCTACCGTTCAGGATCAGATTCCTGATGATGAGCTTTCCCCGGAGCATGGAATCACCTGGTTTCTCGCCAAAGTAAACGGTCAGCCAGCCGGTGTGCTGCGTCTCTTGTACGACCCTTCGTTTAACCTGCCCCCGGAGTATGCGGTAGAGTTTGTGCCGGGCATTGATGTTGAAACATTGAAGCGCGCAGGCAAATATGTTGAGATTGGCCGCTTTATGATTCTGCAAACCTATCGCCGGAACCCGCGTGTAGCCCTTCGTTTGATGCGAGCCGCAACGGCTGAGGTTATCGAACGCGATTACACGCACTTTATTACCGATGTCTTTGAGGGGGAAGTGCATTCGCCACTGAACTTCCATAAAAGGGTACTCGGCTTTGAGGTGGTTGGGCATCATCTTTTTGGCGAATTGAACTGCAGTTCGACCCGCATTATTCTGACGCTTGATATCCTGAAACTCCTGAACCGGGTAAAGGACAGCAAAAACAGGATATATCATGAATTGACCGATGGTTTACGCGGGATGCTGGAACGCAAGGCGGCCTTACATCGCGCCATGCTCTCCTGATGCTTAAAACGGTGAAACAAGCTTCCGCTCCCGAAAGAACCTTAAACGCACGTCACTGATTGACGTAAAGGAGATGCCATGCTTCGGCTTGATGAATTGAAAGCGGTCGTGAAAGGCGAGTTCTTTATTCGCGAGGAACTCAGGATGCATGAGGTTAAAAAAGTTGAGGTTATGGCTGATATCATTATCAAGCCTACCGGGAAAAAAGAGCTTGCAAAGCTTCTTTTTCTGCTTGAGCAGTCAGGCTTTCCTCATGTTGTGATCAATTCAAAAGGCCGTGTACTCTTTCCCGACAAACGCTTTCACGGCGCGGTGATTATCACCGACCAGAAGGTATAACTCCTTGATTGTATTCGCCGGAATTGAAGCCGTCAGTGAGGCAACACCACAGTTCACCATCCTGTAGCACTCCCGTAACAATTCCTTAACAGAAGGATCGGTAGATTATCGGGAGCATAAATGAGATGCGAAAAAGAAAAAATGAGTTCACTGGTTTTTATGAACAGAGTCTACAAAATAACCCCCCTATTATGAAAAAAATTGCTTTGCTGGTCGGACTGGCCGCAGCTTTCGGGTTCAACAACGCAGAGGCCGTTGACTGGAACTGGAAAGGCGATGTCCGCGAACGTTATGAGTCCCAGCTTACGAATACAACAACCGTTACGGATACACCCGGCAGCTCCCGTGCACGTACCCGAGTTCGCCTTGGCGTTTATCCCTGGATCAACGAGGAACTCTCGGCTGGTGTGCAGATTTCAACCGGCAACGATACACCTGCGGAAACCATTTCGCGCAACCAGAATTTCGGAAGCCTTTTCCAGCCGAAAAGCATCTACCTCAACGAGGAGTTTGTTGATTACCACCCGATGAGTTACGGCCTTAATGGCAAGGTTAACCTGATTGTCGGTAAACGGGAAGTGGCGAGTACCCTTGTCAGGATTGACAATCTGGTTTATGACTCCGATCTCACCTTTGAAGGCGCAACCCTGCAGTATGGCAAGGATAGTGACGGCAAGGACAAAGATGGCCTCATTGCTGTTGCCGGTTACTACACCCTCAACTCATGGTCGTCCACAACCGTTACCGATCCAGCCCTTATGATCGGTCAGTTGGCTTACAAGGGTGAACTCAATGAGATGAGCTACACGGTTGGCGGCGCATACAATATGTACAGAAGTGTTCAGAACATCAGTATCACGGGCGACAAGGCGGCCATTGGCACGGATACGAACGGTGCCTATTATTCGGCTCCGACACCTGCGGCGTATCCTAATTCCCGTTACAATATTGCTGAACTCTTCGGAAAAATTGGCGGTCAGCTTACCGACACACTGCCCTGGAAAGTTTACGGCCAGTATGCTCATAATACCGCCAGTAATGCCAAAGCCATTGCGTACAACAGAAAAAATGCCTGGCTGGCCGGTGTGAGCCTCGGTGAAGCCAAGCAGGTCGGCGAGTGGGCGCTTGATGCCAAGTACGATCATATTGAGCGGGATGCAGTTTTCCCACTCTTCACCGATTCGGATCGTAAAGTTGGTACGATTGTCAACGTCAAGGGTTTTGAAGTTGCCGGCACCTACCATCTGGTTCAGAACCTGACCGTTGGAGCCCGATACTTCCATTACAGCAATATTGACAAGGTGGCTGGAGATCCGACGCTGCATCAGGTGCAGCTCGACGCTCTGGTCAAGTTCTAAAAACGTGTGTGTTGTTCTTTTTGTCTCATCTGTTCTTTTTGGTGTTCATGGTGTCCATTGTTCTTTCTTCGTTAGGGGTTGTGTGACTGGTCTGCAAGGGTGCCGGGGTTTTTACGTTGCATCCTTGCTAAACCGGTAAATAAGAATTACTGTATTAGTGCGTTTACTTTTTCAAATTCAATCATAAGATCAAGATGAAACTTTTCAGGAAGATAGTTTTAGGTGCCACTATTTTTGGTTGCATGGCTTCGGGTACGGCTAGTGCCGCCGGCAAGATTGTTGTGGACGGTTCAACCACGGTTGGCCCGATTGCCAAGGCATTCGCAGCTTACTTTACCAAAACAACCGGAGTACAGGTTGTGGTGAGTGAGTCGGGCAGTGGCAACGGGGCAAAAAGCCTGATCAACAAAACCTGTGACATTGCTACCATGTCGAGAGCGATGAAAGAGAGTGAGGTTGCAGCCGCCAAAGGCAAGGGTGTCAATCCGGTGGAGCACGTTGTGGCGCTTGACGGCCTCTCCATTGTGGTTAACCCCTCCAACCGGGTGAGTGGACTCTCAAAAGTGCAGATTCGCGGCATTTACATGGGAAAATACACCAACTGGAACCAGCTTGGCGGCCCGAATGCAGCTATTGTTGTTATCCAGCGCGAATCGAACAGCGGTACGGCTGACTCCTTCAAGGAGCTGGTTATGGGCAAGGATAACCCGATTTCCAAGAGAGCTGAAACCCAGGCAAGCAACGGTGCCATCAAGAGCCGTGTGGCCTCTACTCCGGCCGCGATCGGTTATATCGGTCTTGGTTTTGTTGACAGTTCAGTCAAGGCTGTGCTGGTTGATGGTGTTGAGGCGGATGTCAAGACCGTCAAGAATGGTACCTACCCGGTTCACCGCCCACTCTTTTTCTATACCAACGGCCAGCCGTCGGGAGCCATCAAGCAGTTTGTTGATCTGGCGAAAACTGAAGAGGGCAAACGCCTGATCAGTGAGAGCGGATTTGTTAACATTCATTGATAAATGGCTGATAACGCTCCTCATTTTTTCATGATGATGATAAAGCCGTCCTGATTTTTCAGGGCGGCTTTATGCGTTGAAGGCTCCGCTCCTTTTTCAAAATCAACCATCTTTGCTTACCTTAAGCATCTTGTTTTTGAAAAATCAGGGAACCCAAGAAATTCGTATACATCATGATGAAAAAACTACTTCTGCTTGCTTTCTTTCTCTCTTTTGCGGTTGGCGCAACGGCCAATGCCGCCGATAAAACCATTGTGCTGGATGGCTCGACGACCGTCGGCCCCATCGCGAAATCTTTTGCGACCTATTTTACCCGCAAATTCGGAATTCGTGTTACCGTCAGCGAGTCGGGCAGTGGCAATGGCGCCAAAAGCCTGATCAACCACACCTGCTCCATTGCCACCCTTTCGCGCCCCATGAAGGCCGAAGAGCTTGCTGCAGCGAAAAAAATCGGAGTCAATCCTGTTGCCCATGTGATTGCGCTTGACGGTCTTGCCATGGTTGTTCATCCCGGAAACCCGGTTCGCTCACTTACCAAAGCCCAGATCAGTAGTATCTACCGTGGCACGGTGACCAACTGGCAGGAGGTTGGAGGACCAAACGCCCGCATTGTGGTGATTCAGCGTGAATCCAATAGTGGTACCGAGGACTCCTTCAAAGAGCTGGTGGTCGGCAAAGGGGTGCAGATTACCCGGAACGCTGAAACCCAGGCGAGTAACGGCGCGGTAAAAAACCGGGTGAGCACAACCCCCGGAGCTATTGGTTTTCTTGGACTCGGATTTGTGGATCGTTCGGTTAAAAGTGTGGCTGTAAACGGTATTGCTCCAACAATACCGTCGGTTAAAAATGGCACCTATCCGGTAACCCGACCGCTCTATTTTTATACCGATGGAGCACCTTCAGGCCCGGTAAAGCAGTTTATCGAGCTCTCAAAAACCGCCGATGGCCGGCGGATGATCAGCGAGCTTGGTTTTGTTAACCAGTAATCGTTTTTTTATATTTTTACAGCAATTGATTGCATGAAGCCGGTTAACCAATAAGCCGGCTTTTGTGTTACTGATTGGAATCGGAAATGTTTCAGAGTTGTAACACAACGCTCTTTGTTCCTTTAGGGAAAGCTCATAGATTGGGTCGCTTCTACTTTAGGATGTCAGGGTTAAATGGTAATTTGTCAAGAAACTATGGAATGTTATGGCTGAAGAGAGTGCTGGAGGGCAGAACCGCACAAACGCCTTTGTGGTCAGCGCCCGCAAACGGTTCATCCAGAGGGTGACCAAAACCGTAGGTGAGGGGACGCTGCTCGCAATAGCCTCGTTCGTGGCCATTGTTGTGATTTTTATCTTCTATTTCGTTGCCAAGGATGCAATTCCGTTTTTCCAGATTCGCGGGTTCCAGGAGTTTTTTACCACGACGGGCTGGTATCCGGCCGATGATCCGGCTAAATTTGGTGCCTTTGCCATTATTTACGGCAGCTTGATGGTTACCCTTGGTTCCGCCCTGATTGCCGTACCGATGGGTGTGGCGGCCGCAATATGTTTGAGCGATATCTTGCCCTTTTCGATCCGCCAATATGCCAAGCCGGTTATTGAAATGCTTGCGGCCATTCCTTCCGTGGCCTTTGGATTTTTTGCCCTTGTGGTGCTCGCCCCGCTCCTGCAGGAGAAGGGAGGTCTTTTGATGATGTGGGCCTGGTGGCTTATTGCCGCCCCCTTCATGACTCTCATGATCATTATTTTTGCCGATCTCCTGACCACCAATATTGCTGACCCGAAACGCCGCAAACAACTCAATTTGCTTTTGACCGCGCTGTTTGGTCTCATCGGTGTGGCCCTGCTCTACCGGGTAGGCTCCGTGCTCAGCTCAATCCAGATTCTGACCGGCACCAACGCACTCAATGTCTCGATTATCCTCAGTTTCATGGCTCTGCCGACCATTGTCAGTGTTTCGGAAGATGCCCTGCAGGCCGTTGGTCGTGACCTGCGGGAAGGGAGTTATGCGCTTGGTGCCACCAGGGCCGAGACCATCATGAAGACCATTTTGCCTGCCGCCAGCAGCGGGATTCTTGCGGCTGTTATTTTGGGCATTATGCGCGCGCTTGGCGAAACCATGGTGGTCTGGATGGCTTCAGGCAACTCGGCCCATATTCCCGAACCATTTTTCAACTACTTTGAGGCGGTTCGCACCTTGACGGCGACCATTGCCGGTGATATGGGCGAGGCTGACCAGGTGACCGGATCGGCCCGTTTTCATGTGCTCTTTGCCATGGGTCTCTTGCTCCTTGTGATCAGCTTTATCTGCAATCTGGTCAGTGAGCGGATTGTTGTACGCCAGCGGAAAATCTTGTCCGGCCAGTGATCTTTTTTTGATGCCCGTCACGGCTGTTTTGTTCATTAAACCATGTTGTCATGAATCTCGGAACCAGGAAAATACTTGATCGTTCGTTTACCGCCCTGGGTATCGGTTCCATTGTCATTATGGCTCTGGCCCTGATGATTGTTATTGTGCCGATTGTTACCAATGGTATCGGCGCACTGTTTTTTACTGGTACGGTGGAGCATCGCAAGATGCTCTTTCATGAGTTCAAGAGAGGTGATAGCCAGAAACTTACGGAAGAGAGTGCTTCGGCCGAGCGCTACCGAGCAAAGGTTTATGAGATGCTTTCGGGTTTTGAGGCGGAACTTGAGACCATGGCTCCGGAGAAAAAAAGGGAGTACCAGCCGAAATACACTGAGGTTCGAACGGCCCTGCAGGCTTTGCTAGGCCCACTACCCGGTGACCCGGAGCCGATGCTGACCCGTTTCAAATATGGGCAGACCCGATGGGAGAAAGCTGAAGCAAAACTGCACGATCTCCTCTATGAGGTCAAGTGGGATAACTCTGATCCAAACGTCATGTCGAAGGAGTATTTCGTGAGTCGTGCCATCAGTTTTGAGGGTACCTCTCTCGTCAAGCTTTTCCCCTATGTGGAAAACAATATCAGCAAGATGCTTTTGCCTGAGTTTACCTTCTACTGGGGTTTTATTACCGACAGTTCGGTCGATTCGCATTTCTTTGGCGGCATCTGGCCCGAGATCCAGGGTACATTTTTTCTTGCCGTCGGCGCCATGCTTTTTGCCTTTCCGCTTGGAGTGATTGCCGCAGTCTACTTTACCGAATATGCCCGCCCTGGCTTTTTTAACAGTATGCTTCGCAGCGCCAACAGCACGCTTGCCGGAGTGCCGAGCATTGTGTTTGGTATGTTCGGCCTTGCTTTTTTCATCAATACCCTGAAAGTCTCGGAATCAAAAAGTGTTATTGCCGGCGCCCTCACTCTTGCCATCATGATTCTGCCGACCATTATCCGTGCGGCTGAAGAGGCCATTTTGGCCGTGCCGAAAACCTACCGTGAAGCCTCACTCAGTCTTGGTTCAACGAAGTGGAATACGATTGTTACCGTGATTCTTCCGGCCGCGCTTCCCGGCATTTTGACCGGCGGGGTGATTAGCTTGGGCAGGGCGGCCGGTGAGACCGCACCGATTATTTTCACGGCCGCGGTCAGCGTGGGTTCGGCAATCGGCCTTGCCGATGTTTTTTCCTCTCCGACACCAGCGCTGAGCTGGAATATCTATAATCTTGCCAGTGAGCATGAAGCGGCTGCGCAAATCCGCCATGTCCAGTATGGTATGGCGCTTGCGCTCGTGAGTATTGTGCTTTTGCTGAACCTCTCGGCGATTGTCTTGAGAGCGCGTATTTCCAAAAAATTAAAAGGCTAAGGAATAATGTTCATGACAGATGATGCCAGTCAGAATCTGCAGAGTTCGTCGGTAAAGAGAGCAACACGGGAGATGTATCTGCCTCCGGAAAGAAAAATCGTGGCCGGAGGAGGAACCCCCCATATTGTTGCCAAGGAGTTTTCCATTTATTATGGGGAGTTTGAGGCGGTCAAGAAGGTCAGTGCTGATATTCTATCCAAATATGTTACGGCCATTATCGGCCCCAGCGGATGCGGAAAGAGCACCTTTTTACGCTCGATCAACCGGATGAACGATCTTATCCCAAGCTGCCACACCACCGGAGCCCTGCTCTTTGATGGCGAGGATGTTTACGGCAAGTTTACCGATGAGGTGCTGCTCCGCAAGAAGGTCGGGATGGTATTCCAGAAGCCGAACCCTTTTCCTAAGTCGATTTTTGACAATATTGCCTACGGGCCGCGTCTGCATGGGGTGAACGACAAAAAAAAGCTGATGGAGATTGTTGAGCGAAGTCTCAGAAAAGCCGCCCTTTGGGATGAGGTGTGCGACCGGCTCGATAAAAATGCCCTTGGATTGAGCGGTGGCCAGCAGCAGCGGCTTTGCGTGGCCCGCACGCTTGCCGTCGAGCCTGAAGTGCTGCTGCTTGACGAGCCAACCTCGGCGCTTGACCCGAAAGCTACGGCTAAAATCGAGGATCTTATCCAGGAGCTGCGCGGTAGTTATACCATCATGATCGTCACGCATAACATGCAGCAGGCATCAAGGGTATCGGACTATACCATGTTTTTCTATGAAGGGGTGCTCGTTGAACATGCCCCGACGGCGCAGCTCTTCATCAATCCCAAAGATTCGATGACCGAAGACTATATTACCGGAAGATTCAGCTAACGAAACCAGGATTACCCATATGTCAGAACGTCCGGTTCATGAACTTATAAAAGAGCTTGCCCAGGTGCTTGTGCACATCTCCGACAAGGTGTTGCAGAATTTTACGCAGGCGCTCCATGCCGTCAAACATCAGGATGAGCAGAGTGCGCGCGAGATCCGGTTGATGGATGCTGAAATTGACAGGGCCGAGGTTGATCTTGAGGAGCGCTGTCTGGCATTTCTCGCCATGCATCAGCCGGTAGCTCGTGATTTGCGCACCATTGTCACCATTATCAAGATCAATGACGATCTCGAGCGGATCGGTGACCTCGCGGTTCATATTATTGACCGGATGCCGGAAATCCGGCTTGATATGCTTGAGCTTTTTGAGTTCGAGAATATGGGTATCTGTGCCGGTGAGATGGTTAAAAAGTCGATTGAGGCCTTTATTGCCAAAGACCGCGCCCTTGCCGACCAGGTCTGCGCCCTTGATGAAGATATTGATGTGATGCATCGCAAGGTCTTTAAAAAAGTGACCCTGCTCATGAAGAACCCCGATGCCCTTGTTGACCAGCTTATTGCGGCACTGAGTGTCTCCCGCTATATTGAACGGATGGCCGATCATGCTACCCGCATCGCCTATGAGGTGATCTATCTGGTGACGGGTGAAATTGTGCGCCACAAGGAGGGATTCTATGAGAAGCTTATCGAGTCGCTGAAAGATTAAACGTGCCAATCGGGACGTGGTGAAAGGAGGCCGGAAGGTGGTTTTTGTTTTTTTTTTGCATTTAATCCTTCCTGACAGCTAAATTATCACCACTTTACATTCTTTCTTTAATTTATAAGCATGGTGTTCGAACCCTATGGCTACATTGTTAGGTAAATTTTTCGGCGATTCACCGAAATCAGCAGAAACTCCGAAAGCTTTTACGATCAAGATTGACCCGGTCAAGTTTGCTCTTTCCATGAAACCCCAGGGGACGGTTCATGTGCAGCTTGAATCCCTCAAGCAGAAGCTTACCAAACTCTCTTCGAACGTTGAAAATAACCTGATGCTCAGTATCCGGGCATCAACCAAGCAGAATGTCACGCTTGCCTCTTCGGCTTTCAAGTTTGACGAAGAGTATATCCGCAAAGGGAAGTTTGAGGTTGAATATCTCACCCTTGCCTATGCATCTTTCCAGAAGCTCAATGAGGAGGAGCTCAAGGCCGTCCAGAATGCCCGCATGATTTTGCAGGAGCTGGAAAAACTGGCCCAGTTCGCCCTTAATATTGCCGATAAGACTGAGTATGTGCAGTTTGCCAATGTGCAGGAGCTGCACAAGGATGAGTACGGCCTGAAACCGATGGGCGATATTACGGCCGAAATGATCAAGAAAGCGGTCGAAGCCTTTGTGAGCGGCAACTCCAAACATGCCAGCGAAACCCTGGTGATGATGCAGGAGATTCAGGATTTGTACGACAAGGCAGAGTTGAAGATCAAGAGTTCGGTCAACGATCAGAACATTATTAATCTGACCGGTATTCTTTCAATCTTGCAGCATGTCAAGGCTTCAGCCGACATCTCCTGTGCAATTGCCCGCCATTTCTGTTGAAATTAACAATCAGGGGGTTTGAAAGCTTTTTTCCCTTTGCCTGTATTATTTTCTCCGTTGTGGTTAAGCCGAGATTAAAAAAGCGAACCCCGGTTCGCTTTTTTATTGTTTTATGGTCACTTGATTCTCCTTAATTCCATTACTCATGAGTTTTCGCTCGATAGTTGAAGGTTTCAAAAAAAACCGGACTGTTGTTCTTGCTCTCTTGACGCTTGTTCTGCTCTCGCTGTTCTGGATAGCGCAGCCCCGCAAAGCGCAAAAAACCGGAAAGATGAACTACCCGGATCGCATCCCGGTTTCGGTTGCCCTGGTATCAAAAGCGGCCGTGCGCGACACGCTCTCTTTTGTGGGCAGTGTTGAGGGTTTCCGGGAGGCTGAAATTTTTTCCGAGACCGGAGGGCTGGTGCGCAAAGTTCAGGCTGAACCCGGAGAGCGAAAAGCTGCTGGAACCGCGCTTTTTGTGATCGACGACGAACTCTCTTCCGCCGAACAACGGCGCTCGGAGGCTCGTTACCGTCAGGCCGAGCGGAATTTTGGGCGCTATAAAACCCTCTACCGTGAGGGAGCCGTGTCGCTTGCCCAGTTTGAGAGCGCCCAGCTTCAGTATCAGGAGGCCGAGGCGGAGTGGCTTGTAGCCAGCCGGAAACTGCGCAATGCCACCATCAAGGCTCCTTTTTCAGGTGTTGTAACCTCTCGTTTTGTCGAGCAGGGTGAAGTGGTGCGCGACGGTCTTAAGGTTGCCCATATGGCCGATATGACAAAGGTGAAGATTGTTATCTATCTGCCTGAACAGCAGGTGATGAAGTTACCCTCCGGCACCCCGGTTACCGTTACCAGTGACCTCTATCCGGCGGAGCATTTCACTGGCCGGGTTGGTTCGGTGAGTGACAAGGCCGGGCGTGATCATACCTACCGGGTAGAGGTTATGTTACAGAACCCCGGAAAAGCGGTTTTACGATCCGGCATGTTTGCCCGGGTGATCTACTCGGGCCGGGGAGATCGCGAAGCGGTTTTTGTGCCCCGTAGTGCGCTGGTGTCGGGTATCAGAACCCCTGAAGTTTACGTGGTGCATCACGGACAGGTGAGCCTTCGCCGTTTTGTTGCCGGTATGGAGCACAACAAGCAGCTTGAGGTGCTCGGCGGGCTTGCGCCGGGTGACAGTGTGGTCATAAGCGGCCAGAACGAACTCCAGGAGGGCTCAATGGTGAGCGTTATCACCGGGAAGAGGAGTTTGGGCACGCCATGACCTTGACCGAACTTGCCATAAAACGGCCGACCCTGATTGTTGTACTCTTTTCCGTCCTCACCATTCTTGGCCTCTTCAGCTACCGGCAGTTGCAGTATGAGCTTTTGCCGAAAATGACCCCGCCGGTCATTACGGTTTCCATTCTTTATCCCGGAGCCTCGCCGGGCGAGGTTGAGACCTCCGTGACCAAACCGGTTGAGGAGGCGGTTTCAGCCATTGAAAAAATTGTGGCTACGACCTCAACCTCCACTGAAGGGTTGTCGGTTGTTTCGATCGAGTTTTCCAATTCGGCCGATATCGAAAAAACCCTGCAGGATGTGCAGCGCAAAATCAATGAGGTGCGTGACCGCTTTCCTGATGAGGCAAAGGATCCGGTTATTACCCGTTTTGCGCTGGACGAGGTTCCGGTGCTGCGCATCGGGGCAACCTCATCCCTGCCGGATACGGATTTTTACCGTCTGCTCAAGGATAATGTGAAGCCGGTGCTTGCCAGTGTTGACGGCGTTGGCCAGGTCTACCTGCTTGGAGGACGTGAGCGTTTGATCAAGGTCAATATTGATCTTGACCGGCTTCAGGGTTACAGTTTGACAGTACCGGATCTCTTCAAGGAGCTCGGAAAGGCCAATCTTGACTTTCCGACCGGAAAAATTGATGACCGCGACAAGCAGTTTGTGGTCCGGCTTTCCGGCAAGTTTACCGATCTTGAAGAGCTGAAAAACCTCACCCTCCGCTCTTCACCAACTACTGGCACGGTCAGGCTCCGCGATGTGGCCGAAGTCGAGGACGGGTTTCGCGAAATCACAACCCTGACCAGAATCAATGGCCGGCCCGCGGTCGGGATTCTGGTCATGAAGCAGAGCGACGCCAATACGGTTGACGTGAGCCGCTTGACGCGAGTTGCGCTCTCCCGGCTTGAGAATCTTTACAAGGCGCAGCACCTCTCGTTTGATATTGCCCAGGATGCATCCAGCTTTACGCTTGAAGCCGTTACGGCCGTGCAGCACGATCTGGTGCTTGCCGTGGGGCTTGTGGCGCTGGTCATGCTGCTCTTTTTGCACAGTTTGCGCAACTCCCTCATTGTGCTGGTCTCCATTCCGACCTCGCTCGTGACCACCTTTACCGGGATGTACCTCTTCGGCTTCTCCTTGAACCTCATGACCCTGCTCTCCCTTTCGTTGGTGGTGGGTGTACTCGTTGATGACTCCATTGTTGTGCTTGAAAATATCTACCGTCATCTTGAACGGGGCGAAGAGCCGCGCTCGGCCGCGCTTCTGGGCCGAAACGAAATCGGTTTTACCGCACTCTCCATCACCCTGGTCGATGTGGTTGTTTTTCTGCCGCTCTCCCTGGTGACCGGCCTTGTCGGTAACATCCTGCGCGAGTTTGCCGTGGTGATGGTCATCTCCACCCTGGTGAGCCTGCTCGTCTCCTTTACCTTGACGCCGCTGCTGGCCTCACGCTTTTCCAAAGTTGAAAAGCTTTCCGGCCGGAACCTGCTTGAACGGTTTGCCATCTCCTTTGAACGGAATTTCCAGCGGATGCGGGATCGCTATATCCAGATGCTTCAATGGAGTTTGCAGAATCCCCGCAAAGTCTTTTTCAGTGCCGTGTTGTTGCTCTGTGCCTCGTTCAGCCTGCTCTTTTTCGGCCTGATCGGAGGAGAGTTTATCTCGGTATCTGACCGGGGAGAGTTTGCCGTCAAGCTGGAGCTTGAGCCGGGCACACCGCTTGCAGAGACCAACCGGCTGACCCGGAGCGTGGAGAAGCGTCTCGGTTTACTGCCGGAGGTGCAGAAGGTGATGGTCAATGTCGGAGCCTCAAGCGAGGGCTTTTTCAACCAGAGTGCCGATAATATCTCCGAACTCAATGTCAAGCTTTCGCCAAAGGAGGAGCGCTTGCGTTCGACCGATGCGGTTATGCAGGCCATCCGTGGTAATTTGAAGGATATCCCAGGGCTCAAGGCAAGCATCAATCCGATTGGTATTTTCGGCACCGCCAACGAAACACCGGTTATTGTCATTTTCAGTGGTCCCTCAAGAAGCGAGGTCAGCCGCGTTGCCCAGTGTTTGAAAGACAGCCTCAAAACCATTACGGGCACAGCCGATGTCAAGCTCACCTCACAGGCCGGCAGTCCGGAGATGCGCGTGCATGTTGATCGTGAAAAAATGGCCGCCTTCGGCCTTACGATTGCCGATGTCGGAGCCGCCATGCGTACGGCCTATGCGGGTGATGATGCCGGAAAATATCGTGATGGCGACGATGAGTACGATATTAGGGTGCGGCTCGGCGACTCTTTCCGCCATGATACCTCGACGCTTGAAAAGCTCACCTTCCGTACTCCCCAGGGCGATCTTGTGCGTCTCGGCCAGTTTGTCACCTTCTCGGAGGAGCGGGGCTATACGCAGTTGCAGCGGAGGGATCGCAATAACGCCGTCTGGGTCAAGGCGCAGGTGATCAATCGTCCGGTCGGCAGTGTCGGCAAGGAGATTGAGCGGGTTATAGCCAACATGAAGAAAAAGGGGATTATGCCCGCCACCGTCTCGTCGGCCTACGAGTCGGATCTGAAACGGCAGGGGGAGTCGAACTCAACCCTGCTGCTCTCGTTTCTTGTGGCCATTATTTTTGTCTATCTCATTATGGTGGCTCTTTATGACTCCTATGTCTGGCCGATGGTCGTTATGTTCTCCATTCCACTGGCCATTATCGGAGCGCTTTTTGCTCTTGCCCTTACCGGCAAATCGCTCAGTATCTTTACCATTCTCGGCATGATCATGCTTGTCGGTCTGGTTGGAAAAAATGCTATTCTTCTGGTTGATTTTATCAACACCTTCCGCAGTGAGGGGATGGAACTCTCCCCGGCAATTCTGGAAGCGGCCAAAGAGCGGCTGCGTCCGATTCTGATGACCACACTGACCATGATTTTCGGCCTCCTGCCGATTGCTCTTTCAGGAAGTTCCGGTTCTGAATGGAAATCCGGTCTTGCCGTTGCGCTTGTTGGTGGCCTGTTCAGCTCCATGTTTTTGACGCTGCTGGTTATTCCGGTGGTCTATGTCTGGTTCGACCGGGCGCAGGCGAAGCTCTATGCCATCATGAAGAAGCAGCGATCAATCAAGTTGAAATAAAGAGGGAGTTTTTTGTAACCGCCGTTTTCTTTTGCTTTATGTCGCTACTCTCCGTTCGTACTCCTGCACTGCTGATTTGCCGTTTGGCCCTGGCTTTTTCGTGGATATACCAGGGCTTGGTGCCGAAAATAGTTTGCCGGAGCAGCGGAGAGATCGAGCTGCTGGGTCACCTCATCCCGGTTTATCGCTGGGTGTGTCTGGCTGTGACCTGGATGGGGGTTGGCGAGATTGTGTTCGGGATTTTTCTGCTTGTTGCCTCAAGAGCTTGGGCATTTTGGCTTAATATAGTAACTTTAGCAGGACTCTTATTTTACGTTGCCTTGTTCGAGCCCGGCATGTTTACCCTGCCGTTTAATCCACTGACGCTGAATATAGCTCTGATCGCGCTCTCGGTGATTGCCGTACTGGAGTTGAAAAAATCAAAAACCGGAACCTGAATGAAGCAACACCTGTTTGATGGAGAGTTGAGCCGTGTTGCGAGGCTGTTTCTTTTTGTCTCCGTAACCGTGATTGCGCTGGCCTCTTTTTTGGGCGCAGCCGGTGCCCTCACCTCCAATGCCTTTCTTCTGAAACTCCATCCCTATCTGTTTTTTATTGGTTTCGGGAACCTTGCCATCCTTCTCTTGAACCGCTATCTGACGGCGGCTATCTATCCGGAGCTGAAAATTGACCCCCGCAAACAGGTGCGCTATATCTATCTCGTAGCGCTTGCCCTTGCGATGATAACCCTCTCCATTGCCCTCTCCTGGCCGCTGTTGAAGGCGTTGACCGGTCTGCTCCTCATGATTGTGGTGCTTGGGCCGCTCCGCGAAATCTTTACAACCCTTTCCGTGCCGAAAATCTGGAAAGAGGTTTCGGTACGCTACTACATTTTCGATGTCCTCTTTCTGCTGGTGGCCAATATTGGCCTCTTCACTTTGGGCCTTAAGGAGGCTTTTGCGGAAGAGCGCCTGATTCCGTTTTTTGTGACCCAGACCTCCTATTTTCTCGGCTCCTCTTTTCCGCTCAGCATCAGTGTGATGGGCTTTCTCTATACCTATGCCTGGAGCCACTCATCAAAACGGGAGCTGGTCAAGCGGCTTTTCAGTCTCTGGTTTTATACCTTTGTCGGCGGCGTGCTGCTCTTTCTGGTTGTTATTCTGGCGGAGTACTATTTCGGGATGATGCTGATCAGTCACATCCTCATGTTCGGAGTCATGGCCCTGCTCGGCAGTTTTGCAATCTATCTCTACAACTTTTTCCACAAGAACTTTCACCATCCGGCGCTCGCTTTTTTGTTGAGCGGTCTTGCCCTGCTGTTTGCCACAAGCGCTTACGGGATCATGAATATCTACTTTCTCAAGGGAGTTCCGTTCGGCACCGTACCGCCCCTGAACATTGAGCGCATGTGGATCTATCACTCCCATACTCATGCGGCCCTGCTCGGCTGGATAAGCTTCTCCTTTATCGGCATGATCTACATTGTCATCCCCTCTATTGTCCGCTTTAACTCCCTTGAGGGGCTCAGAAACGAGCAAGCGCTTTCGTTGCTGCTTGACCCTGATACCATGAAAAAAGCCTTCCGCCAGCTTACCGTGCAGTTGCTCTCAGCTCTCGTCATTCTGGTGGCATTTTTGCTCTACAACAATATCCTGCTTGCTGCAGCAGGTTTCGTTTTCGGCTGTTCTGTTTTTTTTGTGAACGTCAATCTTCAAAGCGAAATGAAATAGCGGATAAATGGGGAGGATAAATTTATGGAGTTTCTCAACCGGCCATATGTGACGGTGACCATACCGATGTACAATAATGAGCGTTTTATCCAGGAAACCATAGAGTCCATTCTTGCTCAGAGCTTTACCGATTTTGAGCTTTTAATCTACGACGATCACTCAAGCGACAGCTCCTATGAGATTGCCGCATCTTTTACCGATCCTCGTATCCGCCTCTTCCGAAACCCTGAAAACCTTGGGCCGGAAGGGAACTGGAACAAGGCAATCAGCAAGGTCAGGGGGAGGTATGTCAAGCTGGTTTGCGGTGATGACATCCTTTTCCCGCAGTGCCTCGAAAAGCAGGTCGCGGTGTTTGACGACCCCCGCAGTGGCGGTGTGAGTTTGGTGAGCAGTCAGAGAACCATTATTGATCCTGAAGGCAAGACCCTCATCAAGAAGGTGAATTTTGTTGACGGTGGGCGCAAGGAGCCGGTTGAGGTGATCCGCAAAATGGTTCGCATGGGCACCAACATTATCGGCGAACCGGTCTGCGGCCTCTATCCGGCGGAACTGATTGCAAAAACCAGCGGATACAGCGCCCTGGTACCCTACACCATCGACCTCGACTTCTGGATACAGGTGCTGCGCCATGGGGATTTGTTTGTTATCGATGAACCGCTTTGCGCATTCCGGATCTCGGATCGCTCCTGGTCGTCAAGGATCGGGGAGCAGCGGTATCAGCAGTTTCTGGAGTTTATGGTTCAGGCGGCGTCGGACGAACGGCATGAGGTGACCGATCTGGATCTCTTTATCGGCAAAATCAACTGTGCCGTCCAGTCGATGACCAGCCTCATGGGGTTCAAGTTTTTTGCCTCTTCGCCTTCGGAGCGCAAGCATTTTATGACCGAACATTTTGGAGATCACCGGGCTGCCGGGTAGCGGCATAGCTCCCTCAAGCCTCCTTAAATAAAGAAGGGATGATGATGCGACTTTTAGGCAAGATTGCACTGGTGACGGGAGCGGCCGGAGGGATTGGCCGGGCTACGGCGCTTTGTTTCGCTAGGGAGGGCGCTCTGGTGGTTCTAAGCGATATTGATGAGCCGGGCGGCCACGAAACCTTAGAGTTCCTTGAAGCGGCAGGGGGGAGCGGCCTCTTCCTGCGTGCCGATGTTACCAGGGAGAGTGATATTGTGTCGCTCTATCGTGATCTTGATGAGCGGCTGGGGAGGGTTGATGTTGTGGTCAATATTGCCGGAGGCGACAGCGAACCCTCGGCTGAAGTTGAGGATATCGATTATGAAAAGATGAGCGCCAATCTGGATTTGAATCTCAAGAGCTGCATCCTCTCCTGCCGTGAAGCGGCCCGTATCATGAAGCGCCAGGCCGCAGGGCGGATTGTCAATATGAGCTCACTCGTCTATCGGGGCAGTCCGAACCAGTTCTCCTACTCAGCGGCCAAAGGGGGTATCTACGCCTTTACCCGTTCGCTTGCCCTCTCGCTAGGTCGCTATGGTATAACGGTTAACGCTCTTGCGCCGGCTCTGGTAGATGTTCCGGCCTTTCAAAGGGCTCTCGGCCCCGAACGCTGGGAGATGCTGCGCCAAGATTGCGCCCGGCGCTATCCGCTCGGACGGGTTGCAACGCCGGATGATGTTGCCCGCTCCGCCCTCTTTTTTGCTTCCGATGATGCCAGCTTTATTACCGGTCAGATTCTTGAAATTTCCGGGGGAGCAAGGCTCTGATTCTTCCACCGATTTTGTGATCGTGGGAGTTAAACCTTGGCCGCTTAACTGGATATATTTTTTTACGGAATGTTAAACCTTTCACTCCGGTTTGTTACTTTGTATCCGTAAAAGCCTGGCTTTTAGCCGTGGCCGTGATTGCCCGACCGTAGCAGCGGCACTTATAGAAAACAAAAGACTTTGGAAACTGTGAAAGTACCCACGATCGTTCAGCGTGAAATACCATTTAACTATACATCAGCAGGTGATCGGCAGGCGATATCCTTTCTGCTCGGCAAGGATATTGTCCAGATGCTCGACGAGCTGCGCGATTTGCGGGTTACCGGACGCTCGGCACGGCTGCTTATGGGCATTATCGGTGAAATTCTTATTCACCGCCGCAACCCCTACCTCTTTCAGGAGCTGGTGAACTCTCCGGCCCGCCGCCACCGCCTTTTTGAACGGGCCTTTACTGAGCTTGATACCATTGCCAGTGCGGCTAACGGCAAAGACCGGGTGATGAGCATTGTTGCGGCCGTCCGCGAGCAGCTTGAGCGTTTCCGCTCTGTGGTTCAGAAAACCCCGGAACTTCGTCGCCGTATCAAGCGGGAGCTGGGAGCTGTGGTCGGCATCAAGAATGTCCATTTTGATCCCTTCTCCCTTGCCGCACATGCTACTGACGCAACCGACTGGAGGCTGCATCTCCCTTCGGCCGTCGTGACGCCCGATCTTGAGTCACAGGTTGCACCCCTGATTACGGCCATTGCCCATCTAGGCCTGCACGTTATTCCCCGTGGTGCCGGTACCGGCCTGACCGGTGGCGCCGTGCCGCTCCGTTCCCGGTGTGTGGTCATCAATATGGAAAAACTGAACCACATCCGGGGGATCTCGGTGCGCGAGTTTCAGCTTGAAAACAACGAAATTGTTCAGGCCTCGGTGATTGAGGTTGAGGCGGGCGTGGTTACGGAAAAGGCCATGGAGGAGGCTGACGAACACGGCCTTGTGTTTGCAACGGATCCGACAAGCGAATGGTCGTGCACCATTGGCGGCAATATTGCCGAAAACGCTGGCGGAAAGATGGCCGTACGCTGGGGCACCTGTATCGACAACCTCCTGGAGTGGCGCATTGCCATGCCTTTGGGCGAAAACTGGACCATCAAGCGGGTTGATCACCGGTTGCGTAAAATCCTGCACGAGGATACCGTTACCTTTGAGGTGTGGAACGGTTCCGGCAAGCGCATTGAACGCATTGAGCTGCTTGGTACCGATATTCGCAAAAAAGGGCTCTGGAAGGATATCACCAACAAGGCACTTGGTGGCGTACCGGGTCTGCAGAAGGAGGGTACGGACGGGGTGATTACCTCGGCCACTTTTGTGCTCTATCCGAAGTATCCCGAAAAAAGAACCCTCTGCCTTGAATTTTTTGGCCCCGATATGGATGAGGCCAGCCGGGTGATAGTTGAACTCTCGAAAATCTTTCCCCTGCTTTCCGAGAACCGTGAGGCGCTGCTCGCCCTTGAGCATTTTGATGACGAGTATATCCGTGCTATCGACTACAAGGTGAAGGCTCCACGGGCCCAGACGCCGAAAGCGGTGCTTCTGATTGATATTGCCGGCAATACACCTCGCGAGGTGCAGAGCGGGGTTGAACGGGTGGAGCAGTTGCTCGAGCGCCATCCAAACACCTTGATGTTTCTGGCCCGTGATGGTGCTGAAGCGGTGCGTTTTTGGGCTGACCGCAAAAAACTTGGAGCCATTGCGCGCCGCACCAATGCCTTCAAGCTCAACGAGGATATTGTGATTCCGCTTGAAGCGCTGGCCGAGTTCTCCCGCTTTATTGATCAACTCAATATTGAGGAGGAGCGCTATGCGCAGCTTCGTTTTGTTGAGCGTGCGGCTGATCTCCTGGTTACCTCACGGGTTAACGAGGATGGCGGCCAGTTTGCCTCCAAGATTCCCGCAGGGCTTGAGCTTTGCCGCCTTTTTGGCGACAGGATCGACTGTGCACCCGAAGAGAGTATCCGCGCCCTTGCCATTGTTCAGGAGCTCGCCAGTGAACTGGGCGAGCTGGTGCAGGGCTATCCCCAGATGCAGGCTGCCTTTGACGGGCTCTATAACCATGTGCGGAACCGCCGTATTGTGCTTGCCACACACATGCATGCCGGAGATGGCAATGTACATGTCAATGTGCCGGTGCTTTCCAATGATCGCCCCATGCTTGACCGGGCCGACCAGGTGATTGATCATGTCATGGAAAAGGTGGTTTCCCTTGGCGGTGTGGTTTCGGGTGAGCACGGTATTGGCGTGACCAAACTGAAATACCTCGATCCGGCCATTATCAAGGAGTTATCCCTCTATCGGCGGAAGGTTGACCCCAAGGGGATCATGAATCCAGGCAAACTTGAGGATTACGAGGCGCTGGATCATATCTTTACCCCTTCATTTAACTTGCTTGAGCTTGAAGCGCATATCCTGCAGCGTGCCCGGATTGAGGAGCTTTCAAAAAAGGTCGATTACTGCATCCGGTGTGGTAAGTGCAAGGCCGATTGCTGCGTCAACTATCCGGCACGAGGGATGTTTTACCATCCGCGTAACAAGAATCTGGCGATTGGATCGCTCATTGAGGCGCTGCTCTTTGATGCCCAGCGTGAACGCTCAACCGACTTTGCTCTCCTTCAGTGGCTTGAAGAGGTAGCCGATCATTGCACCATCTGCCATAAGTGCCTGAAGCCCTGCCCGGTCGATATTGATACGGGCGAGATTTCTGTACTGGAGCGTGAAATCCTTTCGGAGTGGGGTTTCAAGCACTCCTCACCCGTTACGGAGCTGACCCTGCGCTATCTCGAAAGTCGGTCGCCGGCCTTTAACGCACTCTTTCGTCGGGTGGTGCTCAGGATGGGAGGCGCGGCACAACGGGCAGGGTGCAAGTTCTCCGGGCCCCTTCAGCCGGAAAACGATCCGCCGGCGCTCTATCCGCTCCGGCTTCTGCGCTCTCCGGTGCCCTCGGTGCCTGAGGGTACGCTTCGGGACGCTTTGCCGGAGTGCGGCCCCGACCAGGTGCTTGTTTTCGAGCCAGCAGGTGAGGTGAAAAGCAATGTCTTTTATTTTCCGGGATGCGGTTCCGAACGGCTGAACTCTACCATCTCGATGGCGGCAATTCATCTTTTGCTTGAAGTTGGTTCACGCGTGGTGTTGCCTCCTCCCTTTCTTTGCTGCGGCTTTCCGGCGCATGTCAATGCCAAAACTGACCAGTATTCAAGCATTGTGCTGCGCAATACCGTGCTCTTCAGCCAGATCCGCGAGATGTTCTCCTACCTTGAGTTTGATGCCTGCATCGTGACCTGCGGAACCTGTATGGAGGGGCTTGATGCCATTGAGACCGGCAAAATTTTTGGTGGCAAGATTATGGATATTGCGGCCTACGCGCTTGAAAAAGGGTTGAAACTCAGTGGTGGAGGGGAGTATCTCTATCACGCTCCCTGCCACGACTCCCTTTCCGGTAAGGCGGCGCAAGCGCTCCAAAGCCTGGGCGGTTTTGAGCGGGTGACGGCCGTGCCGCACTGTTGCTCCGAGGCCGGTACGCTCTCCTTGTCGCGTCCGGACATTACGGACTCCATGCTGCACCGCAAACGGGATGCCATTACGGAGGCGATGCACCATTCCGATAGTCGGGTTATACTGACCAACTGTCCCTCCTGCGTTCAGGGACTCGGCCGAAACCTTGATCTGGGCATCAAGCCGCTGCACACGGTGGTTGCGCTCGCAGAAAAACATTCCGGCCAAGGCTGGATGGATCTATTACGAAAACAGGCATTAAAAGCTACAGCAATAAGATTTTAGTGATCAAAGCTTTGGATGTGGCCGCGGAAAGTCACTTTTTGAGTGGTTCTGTCGTTACATTTGATTCTAACCTATTGTAAACAAGAGTTTTTTTCAGAGTGCGGCCTAAAAGGTGTGCCGCAGATTTTCCAATGAATGCATTCATGTAACAGGAGAAGAAAACAATGAAACTTTCTATCTGGTTGGCGGCAGCGGGAGTTGCAGCCATGCTGCTTGGCACCCCTCTTGCCGATGCCAAGGCCGCAGTGAGCGTCAGTGTCGGCGTCAATTCGGGCCAACGGGTTCAGCGCCATCACCATCACCGCCGCTGGCATAGGAGACCCTACAGGACGGTCAGAGTGAAGTACAAAACAAACAAGTTTCAGCAGCATGATAACCGCAGAAGGTAGTAGTTGCGTGAGACCTTGATGCAGGATGGAGCTTGTTTAGGCGCATAAGCTCCATCCTGTTTTTTTCCGCAGATTGCCAAAACCCTCCCCCTTTTTCCCCGCCTCCATCCACCACCTCTATCCAAACCTCTCTCTTGCCTTGAACGGTAAGCGGCGGGCCGGGATGATTTTGCTTTTCGAAACTTATTGTAATAAAAGGGTATTTGTATCTAAGGAAATTGCTCATCCCTGATTACCATGTTCAGAAAAGCCCTGCTTCTTACTCTTTTTGTGTTGGGATATGCGGTGTTGGCCCTCGCTGACGATGCCCTTTATCCAACGGCTGCCGAGGAGGTGGCGAGCCGATATATCACCCAATATCTCCTGCAGAAGCACTACAGAAAAGTGGAGGTCAATGACTCGCTTTCCCTGCAGATATTCTGGCGCTATATCAGCACTCTTGATGGCGGCAAGAGTTATTTTCTGGCAAGCGAGGTTGAGCGGCTGAAAAAAAGTTACGGAAACCTGATTGATGACGAGTTTCTGGCCGGCAAATCAACCGCCGGGTTTGCGGTCTACAACTTTTACCTGCAACGGGCAAAAGAGAAAATGCGCTACATGAAGGCGGCGGCCGATACCATGCATTTCAATTTTTCACTTTCCGAAACCGTTGATCTTGATCGAAAGGCGGACCCCTGGCCGGCCGACTGGCACCAGTTGACCGATTTGTGGAGAAAGGAGCTGAAATATCGCTGGCTGGAGCTGAAATATTCCGGGGATAAAACGCCGAACATTCGCCAGGCGCTTGCCACAAGCTATACCCGCCGGCTCAACCTTCTTTCCCGCCAGAGTTCGGCCGATGCCTTTCACGCCTACAGCCGTGCCTTGATGGTCTCGTTTGATCCCCATACCGCCTATTATTCAGCGGATGAATATGAGAATTTGCAGATCATCATGAGCCGGAGCTTTGAGGGTATCGGCACCCGGCTGGAAGATGTTGGTGAGTATACGGTTGTCAATGAGGTTATTCCCGGAGGACCGGCATTTAAAGGCAATGTGTTGAAAAAAGGAGATAAAATTGTCGGTGTTGGTCAGAAAAACGCTGTGGATATTATTGATGTCGTTGGCTGGAAGATTCTTGACGTGCTCAAGCTGATCCGGGGAAAACCGGGGAGTATGGTCTGGCTGAAAATTTTACCGGCAATCCAGGGCGGCCGAGGGCCCGCCGTCATTGTTCCGATCCAGAGGGAGAGGGTTGATTTGGAGCGTCTGGCCGTAAAGAAAACCGTTATCGACCGTAACGGGATGAAGATAGCTGTTATAGCCATTCCCTCCTTTTATCTTGATTTTGACGCCCAGCAGCAGCACACCAAAAGTTATACGAGCACGAGCCGTGATGTCAGCCGGATTCTGACAGAGCTGAACGGTGAGGGTGTCGAGGGTATTCTGCTGGATCTTCGCAACAACGGTGGAGGCTCCATTGCCGAGGCCGTGGCGGTTATGGGCCTCTTTATTCCCCGAGGGCCAGTGGTGCAGCTCGTGAATGCAACGGGTGAAACTATCGTGCTCAAGGCAGAAGAGCGTCGTGCAAGCTATAGCGGCCCACTAGCCCTGCTGGTAAACCGTTACAGCGCTTCCTCTTCCGAAATCGTTGCTGCCGCCATGCAGGATTACGGGCGGGGCGTTATTATTGGCGAGAGAACCTTCGGCAAGGGGAGTGTTCAAACCCTCATCAAACTTCCGGGCGAGAGTACCCTGGCAGCAAACCGGCCTGAATTCGGCCAGATAACCCTTACAACAGCAAAATGTTACCGTATTTCTGGCGCCAGCACCCAGCATAAAGGGGTGGTGCCGGATATTTTCATGCCCTCCATGATCGACCACTCGATTATCGGTGAGGATATCTATACCAGCAGTTTACCCTGGAGTACCATTGTAGCGGCATCGTATCATCCTCTCTTGGCGGTTACCCAGACTGGTCTCGACCGGCTTCGCCAAAAAGAGGAGGCACGCTCCTCCCGGGACGAAGAGTATCAACGCTATCTGCAAGATTTGAAAAGCCTTGACCGGTTTCGTAAAAAAAAATCGATACCCCTTCTTGAACCGCTCTATAAGTCGGAAACAGAGGCCATAAAAGAGATTAACCGTAAATGGTCTCTCTCGTCGGACTCAACCGGAACCCCAAAGCGAGATGTCGTGCTTGAGCACTCCATGAGCGTTGTTTCCGATCTGGTCGATATCAGCAGGCAAAAGCAATAACCAGCTTTCAGAGTATCAACTTTACTTCTCTCTTGATCTTCATCATTGAGCCTCGGGACGCTGCAAAAGATCTCGGGGTATCTGTTTCTAAGCTGTAGCGATGGATTCCTGCACAAAAAAAATCCTTAACGTACTTTAAATCAGTTTCCTGAAGCGATCCCATTCAGATTACAAAAAACCTTTTTTTTGAAGCAGATTCGTAATACTCTCAATGCACTCTTTAACCGATAAAGCCGCAGTGTCTATAGTTAGTTCAGGCTGAAGTGGTACCTCATAAGGTGAGCTGATGCCGGTAAAGTGAGCAATTTCCCCTTTCCGTGCCTTGTGGTACATCCCTTTTGGGTCTCGGGCCTCACAGACTTCAAGCGAAGTGGATAGGTAAACCTCAAGAAATTTATCGGCAGCCAAAAGAGCCCTGACCATATCGCGATCTTTCTGAAAAGGTGAGATGAATGCGGTAATGACTATAAGACCAGCATCAGTCATCAGTTTTGAGACTTCACCAATACGACGTATGTTTTCCGTCCGGTCTGTTTCACTGAACCCCAAATTGCGATTAAGTCCATGGCGTATATTGTCTGCATCCAAAAGCATCGTATGACGCCCCATCTCAACCAGTTTGCGCTCCATCGCATTGGCAAGAGTTGACTTTCCGGATCCGGAGAGACCGGTCATCCAGATAACACAGGGGTTTTGGTTCTTTAAAGCGGCGCGCTCAGCAGCATCAACATCTCCATTATGCCAGTGAATATTTTTCCGTTCCATATTCATCAGATAATTGTTCAGAACAACGGTATTAACTAATAAATCATGCTTTACTCGCTCCGGTACTCCGCTCCAATTATCAGTGGGTTCCTGCCGATAGAGTTTGACACTTTGGTGCCGAGGGTTGTCATACTCTCTCTCAGGAAAACCTTGATACGCATCCAAAGATCAATAACATCTGCTCGATCGTCACTATCAATCTATAAAAAAAGGTTGCGGTATAGTTGTTGGGGTGGCGTGATTCATTCGTAAACAATCTGTCATTTTGGGTAGAACCAGTCATTATACCAGCGGCAAACCTTGGCGATAAGCTCACGGATGCGGGGCGGTACATCATGTGGTTTGGGCGGGCAGATGCTGGTTTGCTGACGGTGCAGATATTTATGACGGTAGTGACTGTCGCTCTCATGCGGCCTTACTGTCAGCTTTCCAGGGTCAATGGTATGCGGTGAAAGCTCCAGCCATGCATAGATGAGCGACATCGTCTCCACCGGTTTCGAAACCAGATCCTCAAACTTAACAAAATAGATCCGATCCTTGACTGATTGTGGCAAATCCTGAACGGCCTGTATAGACGAAAGAGGCGCTCCGATGGACTTCTCCTGGGCAAAAAGTTTGTCTGCCCTGCCAAGCCGGTCATAATCAGCCAGATGGTCAATAAAATCAACAAGGATTGAGTTTTGGTGCTGCGTCTCAATAGAGCCGTATATCTGGATCAAGTCACGAATGGAGACCAGGATACGGGCTTGAGGGTCAAGATGGAGCAGCAGTTCGATGCAGTGGAGCCATGCGCGGTTTTTATCGACCACCAACGGTTTACCGCAATCACCATACCACCCGTGAAGAAACCCCTGCATGGCGGTGCGGAGATGGTCATAGGTTTTATCATACTGCACATCAAGCTGGGAGAGGAAGAACTGGTCGTCGCTGATGAAGCGGCGTGTGGCCAGAAGGGAGTTGCAAAGGGGTGAGCTGTGGCCCTCGCAGTGTATCTCCGGATGTTCGCCGAGCAACTGGCAGAGTAACGTTGATCCTGCTCGAGGCAGCCCGGCAACTCCAACAAAGCGTGATATCATGTGTTCCTTCTCTTAATCTGGACTAGAGTGATTATTGCGTATCTATACGTTAAGCCGATAGCTGAACACTGAGATCGAGGATCCAGCTTCTATCCCCAATCCTGACAAGTACTTTTAAAGGGAAATAACCATTCTGAACATTGGTGGCGGTGAATGTTTTTGAAGTCGGATTGTACTGTAACCATTCCGGGAGTGCGCTTCCATCAAGCAGAGTGACCGTTTCGGTTAATCCACTGGATGATGCAAAGCTTATCAGCTTTTCGGGCAGTTCAAAACTAAATCCTGAACCTGGAAAGGCCATATTACTAGGAATAGCGACAGCTATAGTGCCCGGCCCCTGGTCTGATGGCTCGCTTACAATCTGAACAATAATGCCCTCAGATTCACCTTTAAAACCTACCACTTGGGGAGGGATTGCTACCGATAAAAACTGATCTGATGGGAATTGTGGATCAATCTCAACGGGTCTCTGTTGAGACAGGATAATTGTCAAAGCACCATTGACATAGTTCAGTGCATAGTTCCGAGCTGTGTAGCCCGCAGGTATGATGACATAGCTGCCAGTATTGATCGCACCTTGACTGTTCCCTGAATAAGTTAGAGTACCGTCAAGCACAACGCTGTTCTCATTATTGACAAATCCGCTGAAAGTGACACCATTTCCACCGCTATAAGCGATTTCATTGAAGACTTTGGTGTCGTTATTGGCCTTTACGGTCAGCGGTGCCGGCGTGATGGTGCCAATTGAGCCACTCACTGCAGTTGGAAGGCTATAGTTTGAAAGCGCAGTACTGCCGGTTCCGAGGTAGTCGTTGTTGGAGAGGCTTACGGTAACGGTTTTGCCGGTTCCAGTATTGGCGGTGTCGTAGTTTCCGCTTGTCTTGGTGACACTGGCTCCGTCACTCCCAAAAAATCCGGTGATCAGGTAGTTGGCCGCAGTCAGCGTAGCGGCAT
>CAIMCD010000040.1 GCA_903839405.1 uncultured Chlorobiaceae bacterium | reverse complement strand
GAGCAATTCCGCGGTTCCGTTGCCATCCGTGTAGCTTGCCGTTACGGTGATGTGCTTCTGAACCTCAGCCTGCGTCAAAGTGAAGCTGCTCGCGGTTGCTCCGGCGATATCGACGCCGCCCGACTGCCACTGATAGCTGATCTCGCCAAGCCCGTCCGCGTCGGCCAGGGTGGTGATGTCGGCCGTGAGGGTTTGGCCTTGTGTACTCTCACCGATGATAAGGAGCTCTCCGGTCGGGGCGCTATTGCCATTGATAATGGGTTCCGTCGCACTGCTGCCCACACTTTCGGCCGTGCCGTTGCCATCCGTGTAACTTGCAACAACGGTAATCGTCATGCCAACCTCAGCCTGCGTCAGGGTGAAGCTGCTCGCGTTTGCACCGGCAATATCGACTCCGTCGGCTTGCCACTGATAGCTGATTTCGCCAAGGCCGTCCGCATCGGCCAGGGTGGAGAGATCTGCCGAGAGAGTCTGACCTTTTATCAATTCGCCGACGATCACGACTTCACCCGTTGGAGCATAGTTGCTGTTGCCGGATGTTGCTGCCGTTACCACGAATATCTGGGATGCTGTAATGGCGGCGCCTTTTCCATCCTCGATGGTGTAAGTCAGCTCAACCGGTCCGGAGTAATCCTGAAAAGGTATGAATGACCATGTCCCATCCCCATTGTCCTGCACTTCACCGCCGGCATCGGCCGAGATCGCTGATACCGCTAAACTGTTTCCGTCCGGATCCGTAAAACCCTGCAAGAGATCGGTTGAAGAGATGAGGTAGAGTTCATTCTGCAGAGCGACGGGCAGCGCTGCGGTTGCACTACCGACGGGCGCCTGGTTAAGGTGAATGCTCAGGTCGGCTATGCTTGTCGAGTTAATGTTATCCTGGATACCGCAAAAATCGACCCATTCATGTTCAATGCTGTTCACGTTTCCTCCATCGGCGAGGGAGTCGGACATGCTTTTATTCCGGTCATAGATCACACTGAGCGAATCCGGCAGTGAGCCCAGGGGATCAACACCGAGAATAAAGCATAAATCATTGAGATTGGCGAGGTCAAGACTCTTGTTGTTTGCTGCTGCATCCAGAATGGAGATCGTCAGATTCATGCCGGTATCATCATCGGAAAGCGAGGTCAGAATCGCAACCTGAACCGCTACTTTTTCGACGGCCAGTGCCGTCGGATCATTCGGTGCGGACTGTAAAACCGAGTAGGCATCATAACTCTGCAATTTAACATCGGCTGGAATTCCCAAAACCGACTTGATCTCCAGTGCGGCTTCATTGGGTGAGAGGCCAAGATCCATTGCATTTTTTATCAGTGTCGTCAGTGGATTGACAACGCTTGTGCCCAGAGGAGCATCAAGATGCATCAGTGTTACCATCAAGTCACCGGCTTGGGGCGCAAAAATGGTTTTGGCGGCACTGACCGGTGACTCTGCCTGCGAGCCATTATCGATATAGCTTGCCGTAACCTGGATGAGGTTGCCGGTATCGCTGTTCGAGAGCAGATAGGTATTGTTCACAGCTCCCGAAATATCACTCCAGGAGTTTCCATTATCACCGGAGATCTGCCATTGATAGTTGACTGATCCTGAGATGCCGTCCGCATCACTCAGGGTTGCAGTCAGCGTATTGCCGGCTGAACCTATGCCACTGATTGCCAGGTTGCCGGGCGTATTGGATGGCGGGGGAGTACCGATAGAGGAAACCGGCGTCAGGCCGTTTACATCCAGAGCAAAAAGTCCGTCACTGAATTTGAGATATTCGATATTCGTCACGGTATCGGTTCCCTCTGAGGTGAGGCCCGAATGCGTGTCGGTAATGGTAAAGCTGCTGCCAACGCCATTGTATACAATATGGTAATCACTGCTTGCGCCTGAATAAACCGCAGTGTCACCAAAACCATCGCCGCCGTCAAGGTTGTCATTACCACCGTCACCTTTCAGTTCATCATTGCCGCTTCCGCCATAAATATTGTCATTGCCGCTTCCAGCAATCACAATGTCATCTCCACCTCCTGCATAGAGTGTATCGTCGCCTGCTTTAAGGTCAAAATACTCATCCTGTATTGAACCGGTCACGTTGTCGCTACCATCCGTGCCTGTGTTTGGAGTGGCAGCAACAACACCTGAACCGGGTATCGTGCCGGCAGAAAAGTTCGAAAGAAAAATACCGCTGTCGTAGATATGATCACCGGTGTCCGCTATACCGATCTTGATGTGGTTGATTCCTCCGCCAGCATTGATTGGAGCAACAATTTTAAGGACATGACTCACACCGTCATATTCAATCGGCAGCAGGCTCAGTCCTGTTACTGGATCAACCGCGTTATCCTGAAAATATCCGGCGGCAAGATTGGAGCTGACGACACTCAGCGGATGGAGCGGATCGTGATTGAAGAGTGCATAGTTGACGCCATTAACCATAACAACGGCGCAATCAACGAATTGATCAACCCACTCAGGAAACTCGTCCGAACCGAATACCAAGTCGAAGCTCACTGAGGTTGCGGCTGGGTCTGCGACGCTGAAATCGAAAGAGAGGGTGGTTGCATCGTAGGACTGGGTTTGAAAAACGGTATTGACGACCGCATCAATGTTGGGATCACCATTAAAAAAAGTATCCGGTATACTGTTATCCTGACCGAACCAACCCACCGTATTGGTGGTGCCGGGTGTGGTTCCTGTGGTAAGCAGCAATCCGGAACCGATACCAAGTCCGGAGAGTGATCCATCATAAAAATTGACCGCATCACTGCCTGATGCCTGCAGGGCAATGGAAGAGGGGTCGATAACAATACCTGAATTAGGTGCAAGAAGTGCTGAGGTAAGGGTGTTGGTATTCGAGCCGGTGTAAACCGTAAATGGATTAGCCATGTTTATTGTCTCCGTTTTTAAGACGTTATTGGGCGATTATTGCATAACTTTTGAGCAGAACTCAACCTGTTGCTGTAGCATGTAAACAAGGTTGAATTTGTCCTATTTATGGGGATCGCAAAATAGGCCCTCTTTGGCTGATGAATGACCGAAGATGGCTGATTTTATTGATCAACCGATCTCTCCCCTGCCTGAAACCGGCCGGAAGAGTACTGCGTTATTTCGGAAAACTTATAAGTAGATAGTCTGACAGGAAATGCTTCTCTTCTGCAAGAGGGTTAATCTTGCGGAACTATGTTTGGTATTGCGGTCGGTAATAGTAATGAACAAGCCAAAAGGTCGACTCTTGTCGAACGTAAAAACTCTTTTATCGAAGGGCTTAATTTTCTATGCCGATAATGGCTGAAAACCTTTCTTATAAAACAGGGCTATTAACAATTGTTTAATCTACCGCTTGTAAACGTATTTTGCAAGCACCTCATGTGAGAAAATTACCGGTGCAACGCTTCTTGCAAGTAGAGCTGATCTGATCAGCCCAACATTGCTTCGCTATAATCTTGGTGCGCAAGGTAGTAGTTGTATGAAGCGTTGCATAAAATTAAGTTGGCAACAAGCTTTAAAAAAGAGTAAATTTGGGCCCCCGGCTTCAGCCGTTACCATGCCACTCTCTTTGTGGCAATCAGGGGAAAAGCATTGCAACAAGATTAGAATCTCATATGAAATCTCGTGATATCAGAAACTCCTTTTTGGAATTTTTTGCTCAAAAAGGCCATACCATTGTTCGTTCAGCACCGGTTATTCCGGCTGATGATCCCACCCTTCTTTTTACCAATGCGGGGATGAACCAGTTCAAGGATGTCTTTCTGGGAAAAGGCACAAGGCCCTACGTGCGTGCGGCCGATACCCAGAAATGCATCAGGGCATCCGGCAAGCATAACGATCTGGAAGATGTGGGGCGTGATACCTACCACCATACCTTTTTTGAGATGCTCGGTAACTGGTCGTTCGGTGATTACTACAAGCTGGAGGCCATCACCTGGGCGTGGGAGCTCTTGGTTGATGTCTGGAAGTTGCCGAAAGAGCGCCTCTATGCAACCGTCTATCAGGATGACGATGAGAGCTTTCAGATCTGGAAAAATCATACCGGCATTGATCCGGAGCACATCATCCGCTTTGGTGAGAAGGACAATTTCTGGGAGATGGGTGAGTCCGGCCCCTGCGGCCCCTGTTCTGAAATTCATATTGATCTGACCGAGGATGGTTCCGGTGGCGCTCTGGTCAATGTGGGTGATTACCGGGTTATTGAGCTCTGGAATCTTGTTTTTATCCAGTATAACCGTCAGAGCGATGGTCGCCTTGAGCCGCTGCCCCAGAAACATGTCGATACCGGCATGGGCTTCGAGCGGGTTGCGGCGGTCATGCAGGCCAAAAGCTCCAACTACGATTCCGATGTTTTTCAACCGCTTTTTGAGCGGATCAGTGAGATCACCGGTGTTCGTTACGGGGCATCGATGGATGATCCGCTTGATATTGCCATGCGCGTTATTGCCGATCACGCCCGAACCCTGACCTTTGCGCTCTCCGACGGTGCTATGCCTTCCAACGAGGGGCGCGGTTATGTGCTCCGCCGCATTCTGCGCCGGGCATTGCGCTACTCAAAAAATCTTGGCTACAACGAGCCGATTCTGCATCAGCTTGTCGGCACCTTGGCCGACTCGATGGGCGAGGTCTTTCCCGAGCTGCAGAAACAGCAGGAGACGGTGCGCAACATCATCAAGGCCGAGGAGGAGAGCTTTATTGTTACCCTTGACCGCGGGATTGAACTTTTCAACGAGGTGATTTCAGCCATCCGCCAGAGCGGCAGCACCATCATCAAGGGCGAAGATGCCTTCAAGCTCTACGATACCTACGGGTTTCCTTTTGACTTGACGCGTTTGATGGCCTCCGAGGCTGGTTTTGAGGTTGACGGTGAGGGGTTTGAGCACTCTATGCAGGAGCAGAAAACCAGGGCGCGGGCCGACCGCCGTGAAAAACAGCAGATCCATGATGACTCCTCCGAGTGGCTCTGGTTCAGCGACGTGCATCGCACCGAGTTCTGTGGTTATGACCATCTTGAGATGCCGGTGCAAATTACCGCCCTGAAACATGGTGCCGGCAAGCTCTTTCTGGTGCTTGACCGCACCCCGTTCTACGCGGAAAGCGGTGGACAGGCGGGCGATCGGGGGAGGATAGAGAGCGCGACCTACCGCTTCCAGGTAACCGACACCCTCAAAGATGGCGATGCCATTGTGCATGTTATTACGGAAGTGTTCGACAAAATCCGCGACTCCGCCATCACTCCGGATGATATCGAGCTTGATGCCACCGGCATTTCGGCTGAAGCCTCGGTGGATCGTCACCTGCGTCAGGAGAGCGAGCGTAACCATACGGCCACCCATCTTTTGCACGCGGCACTCCGCCGGATTCTGGGAGAGCATGTCCAGCAGAAAGGCTCCTTTGTTAATGCGGAACGGCTCCGTTTCGACTTCAGCCACTTTTCCCGCATGAGCGAGAGTGAGATTGAAGAGGTTGAAGCGGCCGTGAATGCTGCAATCCGAACGGCTGAAGCGGTCATCAAACATGTTGATGTGCCGTATGATGAGGCTCTTGCGAAGGGCGCGCTTGCCTTTTTTGGCGATAAGTATGCCGACCGGGTCAGGGTTGTTGAGGTGCCGGATATCTCGGTTGAGCTTTGCGGAGGCACCCATGTTGACAATATCGGCCGGATCGGCCTCTTCAAGATTGTCAGCGAATCCTCGGTTGCATCGGGCGTCCGCCGTATTGAGGCTTTGACCGGCAAAGCGGCCGAGCAGCTTCTCTGGAAGGAGTACCGGGAGCTGCAGCAGGTGCGTCACCTTTTGAAAGCGAGAGGTGATGAACCGGTAGCCGAGCGGGTGGCCGAACTGATGGAGGCTAAAAAGGAGCTGGAAAAAGAGCTGAGCGGCAGCAGGGTAGGCGCGCTGGTCAACAGGCTTACGGAGGAACTGAACTCTTCGCCCGATATCGGTGGTTGCCGGGTCATGACCAAACTCATCGACGGCGTGGAGGCCGATACCCTTCGCCAGGCTGCGCTTCTGCTCCGCGATCAGTCGACCTCTGCGGCTGGCTTGCTCTGCAGTGTGGACGATGGAAAAGTAGTGCTGGTCAGCTTTGCTTCCGATAAAGCCGTGCAGGAGCTTGGTATTGATGCCGGTAAACTGATCCGCGAAGCCGCGCAGTGCGTCAAGGGCGGCGGTGGTGGCAAGCCTGAGTTCGCCACGGCTGGTGGTAAAGATGCTTCCGGTATCGGCAAAGCTTGTGAAACCTTTGTCGTCTCCCTCAAGAACGCGCTGGCATCAAGGAAGAGGGATTGATTGCTTATGCTGGTTCTTGACTGCTATTTCGGGCGCTGCACCAAACCCTCCTGCAACGGCTGCGCCCTGGGGCCTGTGCGTTCCCTGCGTCTCTGGCTCAAGTCGCGCGCAATGGAGAGGAGTGAAGAGGTTGCTGTCGCTCCGGTCGGTGCGTGGGAGAAGCCGCAAACGGTGACGCTGCCCACCCAGACGACGCAACCGAAACCGGATGCACCAAAAAAACGGAAGCGGCTGACCGCTCCGAGGGAGGAGATTGCCTGGTATCCGATCATCAAGCCGGAGTTGTGCAACGGTTGCGGCGACTGCAAGGTGCTCTGCAAGCCCGGCGTCTTCGAGCTTGGCGAGCCTGATCCCACGGGTGTCTGCCGCCCGAAACTGATTGTGGCCCACCCCTTCAACTGTCTGGTGCTCTGCAACCGTTGCGTGCCGATCTGCACCTCGGGCGCCATTATCCTCCCTCCGAAAGAGAAGTTCGAGCACTTCGTGGAATATATTGATTGATGTAGGGGCGCTCCCGACGCGTCGGAAGTGCCCTGTTATGTAGGGGCAATCCCTATGTGGTTGCCCTGATTGAGAAATGTTGGTAGACAGGAGTAGAACGTGAACAGACCAAAAAAACGGAAACGGCTACTCGCCCCGAGGGAGGAGATTGCCTGGTTTCCCATGATAGAGGCTTCACACTGTAACGGCTGCGGTGACTGTCAGGCCTTCTGCCGACCGGGAGTTTTCTCACCCGGTACACCCGACCCGTCAGGAATTTACAAGGCAAAAATGAGCGTCGCCAACCCCTTCAACTGCATTGTGCTCTGCACCCGCTGTGAACATGTCTGCCCTTCCGGAGCGATCACTCTGCCCCATCCCCAGGATTTCAAACACTTTGTGGAAGAGTATCTGGATTAAGCGAGAGGTCGTCGCGGTCCCTGAATCCCAGTAGGTAGAGAATCGCGTCAAGCCCAAGGGTTGAGATAGCCTGTTTTGCACTCTCCCGCACAATGGGTTTCGCCCTGAAGGCAATGCCGAGCCCGGCCTTGCCAAGCATGGGGAGGTCGTTGGCCCCGTCACCGACTGCAATGGTCTGCTCAAGGCGGATATTTTCCTTTTTTGCAATCAGTTCCAGTAGTTCAGCCTTTCGCTTTCCGTCAACAATCTGCCCGATGACCTTGCCGGTCAACCGCCCCTCTTCAATCTCAAGGGTGTTGGCGTAGACGTAGTCGATATTGAGCTTTTTCTGCAGGTAGTGGCCGAAATAGGTGAAGCCGCCGGAGATGATGGCGGTTTTAAATCCGAGGTTGTGCAGGTTGTGAAAGAGCGCTTCAGCCCCTTCGGTAAGCTGCAACCGTTGGGCAACGGTTTCGAGCAGATGCTCGTCAAGCCCTTTCAAGAGCGATACCCGTCGCTGCAGGCTGCCACAAAAGTCGATTTCGCCGCGCATTGCCTGCTCGGTAATAGCCGCAACCTCAATGCCCGCCCCGGCTTCAAGCGCCAGTTCGTCGATCACTTCGGAGGTGATGAGGGTTGAATCCATATCGAACACAATCAGGCGGCGGTTACGCCGGAAAATGGTGTCCTCCTGAAACGCAATATCAATACCGAGGGTGTCGGTAATGGCAAGCATCGCTTCACGAAAGCGGTTCTCCTGCTGCAGGGTGCCGCGCAGCGAAAACTCCACGCAGGCCTTGGTATGGCCGGTGACGTTGTTCTCAAGCGGAATGCGTCCCGAGAGCCGGTTGATGGTATCAATATTCAGCTCATGCGCCGCAATAATGGAGGTGACCCGCTCAAGCTGTTCGGCCGTGATTTTTCGCGCGAGCAGCGAGAGCAGGTAGCGTGGCTTGCCCTGTTCGTGCACCCATTGATCGTAATCACCATCAGAGATTGGTGTAAAGGTGATCTGGATGCCAAGCATGTGGGCGCAAAAGAGCAGATCCTTCAGCACCGGTGACGAGGCCGACTCTTTGGGTATCTCCACCAGCATCCCCATCGAGAGATGGTTATGGATCACCGCCTGGCCGATATCCAGCACCGGTATTTTATAGCCGGAGAGAATGGCCGTTATTTTGGAGGTCAGACCCGGTTTGTCCGGCCCTGTAATATTGATAAGGAGAAGCTCTGTCATACCGATTGATTTACAGGCGTATCGACCCTCTTGTTAACCATCAAGATTCAAAACAGTTGAGTTAAAACATAAGGTTGTTTCAGCAAAGAACCAACTTCAACCGTGGATGTCGTCAATTCTACTTGGTTTGAAGTGATAATTTACGGTAAAATGCTTGTTTTACTTTTCTTATGTTGTGATAATGCTTATTATTGAAAGTTGCGGTGTAGTATGTGCCGACTCTCAAGATGGTTCGCATCATGCCCCCATGATCACTCCCATTTACTAACAGGGGGCTTAGGTTATTTAAGTTCTGCTATATGACTATTTTATTTGGCTTTAAGCACTTTTTGTGAAAAACCATCAAACTGTTGAGAGGATTATGGACGAAGAGCGGATGCGTTTGGACAAAGACTTGGCGGAGTTGATGGCAATGGCCGAGGTGATGGGAGTGAAGAAAACAGACAAGCGTCATGATAAAATTGCGGCGCGGGTGTTTCGTCGGCTGAGTTTCAGGTATGCACAACTTCGATCACTGGAAAGTCAGGCACGGCACTGTAAAATCCATGAAGATTTGGAGAGACAGGCAACTCGCCTCTTGTCCGATACCAGTCAAGAGCTAAGTGATCATCAAACTGGCTCGGACCGCAAAGGTTTCATTACTTTGCCGGGCACTCGTGCTTATCATCTTGCTGTTACAGATTTATTCGTGGAGAAAGCCCTTGCCTACCTTGAAAGCCGAGCAGAGCGCTATCAGATATTGGGTAATGTGACGAACTTTGTAGCATTTGTTACAATAGTCATTGGTTCAGGGATAGCTGTCTATCAGATGTTGTTCGCGGAGCACAAGTCTGTATTAGGAACAAATCCGGGGATAGATGGTTTTTTGACTTTTACACGCTCTTTTACTGCATACGGAATGATTGTACTGATCGCTGTCGGTTTGTCTCGCTATGGCAAAGCAATGCTGGATCAAGGGGAACGATTGTTGGAACGGCGTCACGCGCTTCGCCAAGGAAGACTTTTCGTACACTTGAACGATGGCTGGCTCTCCCTTGAGCAGATGAAAGAAGCATTCAACTGGAACGTCTCGGGAGAAAACGCTTTTGGCAAAATTCCTACTGAAGCATCGGCACCTTGGGGCGCTGCGCTTAAAGAATTTATGCATCAAGTTCCAGAGCTGATTAAAGAGGGATTTAAGGTTGTATCAAGTAAGGTAAAAAAAGGGTGACATGCACAAGAGGGTTGACGATTTACTGAAGAGTTTGACTTTAAGTTTGAGGGTGTGGCAAGACTCCGAACGAATACTCCGGAACGTTCATGAAACATTAATTTGCCATACATTTCGGCACTCTTTTGCAACTCATTTACTTGAGGCAGGGTATGATATTCGAACCATTCAGGAATTAATGAGGCATAAAGATGTAAGCACCACGATGATTTATACGCATGTTTTAAACAAAGGTGGTCATGGAGTAAAAAGTTCCGTTGACGGTTTGTAAGCAACGTTGTATGCCGATCCATATAAGACGTTGACATAAAACGCAATGCAAGGTTTAAACGATTTATATTGAAACGATTAACGGAATTCTGAGCAGTTTGTAATTGGCGTCATATATGGGTTCAAATTCAAAAATCCGCTGTTTAGGCGGATCCATCTAAATATTGTTATACGTAGGAGATTCTCCTCATGCGCATCGCCGCAATTCTTATCTCCCTTATCGCAGTTCTATTGTCGTTGGCATGGGTGATCGACAAACCCGCGTTCGACTCCGGGGTTGCCTTAGCCGCGGCGCTAGCTGCTCTTTTCTCATCGTTCTTTCTGAAGCGGGATCCCAAGGCGACGGGGCAAACTCAGGAGGTATCCGGGGCGTCGGTGGGAATTCAAGCCGGTCGTGACGCCAACGTGCGTGACATCAAGAATCAGTAGCAAGGAGAGTAGCCATGCTAGGTGACAAGCAACTCCAATCCACCGAGGGCGGCGCAACCGCACTTCAAGCTGGCAGGGACATAAATATTGGTTTGTCGGTGAGCGAAGTCCGTGAGTTGTGCGTTTTATTTCTTCGTGAGAATTTTCCGCAGCTCAGGGAGGAAGCACGGCGCACCGCTGAAGAACAAGTCCGAGCCTTCGCGACTACTCTTGAAAATCGCCTCGCTAACGAGGCCGCGACAATTGCGCTAGAGAAATTCCGAGAGCCGGATGTTCAGGCTACGATTAATGATGCAGTGCAAGCAAGTGCGCGCAAAGGCGAAGCGGCCAACCCTGAAATCCTATCAACACTCATAGCCGAGCGTGTCGCGAAACAGACAAACAGCTTCAAAGATATCGTTCTGTCCGAAGCGGTGCACGTTGTGCCACGGCTTACGGGACCACAGATCGCTCTACTATCATTTGTGCATGCCGTGCGATCTATGGTTTATCAAGGCTTGCCCACAGTCGGTGGCTTAGAACGGGTCGGGCAAATTGCACTTCTATTTTCGGCCGCTGGCTTCGGCTTGTCCGAGCCTCAGAAGCAGCACCTTCAGTACGCCGGCACCGCGTCGGTCAACAACATACTTGGCGGTGATATCTTCGATATTCAGAGCCAAGAGTACAAATACTTTGGCATCACTGGCGGCGCACCATTCAAAGAAGCATTGGCAAGCAACGCGCCCTCGTATCTGCAATTGCTTGAGCAGTTCGCCAAGGACAACTTGTTTACCATCAACTTAACCAGTGTCGGCCAAGCCATTGCTCTTGCAAACGTATCGAAGTATGTGGGCCGCTTGGACTACACAATATGGCTCAAGTAGCGCCTACGTATAACCCTGCAGTCGAGCGGACCTGCGCGAAAAGCCGCGCAGGCCGCTCACTTCCACGTTATGTTTTATAAAACTTGGGAGGCGCGATGGAGGTAACAGCTTGGAATAACGGTCAGCACCATACTACAGGTGCTGGGTATGGTTTTAAGCTATCGATAGAAGATCGTGATCGATTTTTTAATAAGGAATGGCAGAGTATATTTCTCTCCATCCCTGATGCAACTGGAGAAGTTGAGATCAATATCGCTAAATCATCATTTTGGAATCAATCATGCCGTGAGCTAATTAGCAAGGAAATTGGGAATTGGCTTATCAAATCTGATTTGGCACCATGGCCATCACGGCAACCACCTAAATTTATTTTGGAGCGGAAGGAAGGCAATCATTTCCAAGTCAAAAAGAAATGAAACATAACAAGCGCATCATGTTGATCGCGTTGCTCACTGGGACGCTTTGCCCTTGGCGAACCGCCACATATGCTTGGCGTTAGACAAGGCAGGCGAGTTGGGTGTTTCGGCTCTTTGGTTTGATGGGGGTAGCTTCGGAATAAACGTGGTCTGTCCACTATTTTACTATTTTCATAAAAAAGGAAATTATAATGCGAGAAATCATAACGATTTGTGTCGGAGGGGCAGGTGTCCGTATAGGTGCAAAATTCTGGGAGCTATTATGTTTAGAGCATGGCATTAGCCCTGATGGGCAACCTAACCCAGACTTTTCAGGTAATGCCGGCGACTCCCGGAGAAGCTTTTTTAATGAGATGGAGTCTGGCAAACTCGTTCCACGTACTATCTTTGTGGATGTAGAACCCACTTCTGTAGATGAGATACATACTGGACCTTATAAAGACTTATTTAATCCAGAATATTTCGTCTCTGGCAGGGAGGATGGGGGCTGTGGTAGTTTTGCTCGCGCCTATAATGTATGGAACACTATCAATGATGATGTCATGGATAGGATCGAAGGTCTCACTCAGGAATGTGACAGTTGTCAGGGTTTTCTCATCATACACTCGCTGGGTGGTGGAGCCGGTAGTGGCGTGACTGCGCACTTGATGGAAGAACTTAGTATTAAGTATGGTAAGAGAACGAAACTACAGTTTGCGATTTATCCGACCCCCAAACTCAGTACCTCAGTCACATCGCCCTACAATGCCGTACTCTCGACTCACTATGCGAATGACCATAGTGATTGCTGTTTCCTTTTGGATAATGATGCCATCTACGACATCGTACAAAGGAACCTCGGCATCCCAAGTCCCTCTTATGAAGACCTCAACAACCTGATAGCCCATGCCATTGCTGATGTGACTGCCTGCCTGAGATTTGAGGGAGAACTCAATGTGGATATCAACGAGTTCCAAACCACTTTGGTGCCTTACCCTAGACTACGTTTTCCAGCGATCAGTTATGTTCCTGTTGTCAGTCGGGAGAACACCACTCACTCAGAACTGAATACGCTAGAAATCACAAATGCTTTATTTGACCCGGCAAATCAACTTGTCAGGTGCGATCTATTAACCGGGAAATATATGTCCTGCTGTCTGCTTTATCGCGGCGACGTTACCCAGAGAGATGTCAATGCTGCGATTGCACAGATCAAATCCAGGCATGATATTCCATTTGTCGATTGGTGTCCGACGGGCTTCAAAGTGGGGATTATTCGTCAGCCTAAGGCATTTTTCCCCGATGATCTGATGGCTCCTGCCAAACGATCTGTCACGATGCTGAGCAATACCACGGCTACGGTCAGCCTATTCACTGCGCTTGCTTATGAGTTTGACCTTCTGTACGCAAATCGGGATTTTCTCGATTTGTATATTGATGAAGGCATGGACGAGTCGGGATTCAACGAAGCTAGGGAAGACTTGGCAGGTTTATTCAGAGACTATGAGGAAGTTGGCATGGATAAATGAGATGATGAATATTGAGGGATAGTGAGATCGCCTTCAAGAACGCGATAATGATAGGAAAGACTCCGGGACGTTCCGAAAGCGCCGATTAAAACCGGTAAAGAGTAGAGAATGAAAGAGTCTTACATGAAAGGCATAGCCAACCATCATGGCCCCGAGTCATGCCTCGACCTACAGCAATGGGGTGGGGAAGCGTTGACAGGGGAACACGCAGGCAGGCAAATGAGCTCCGAAATCACCTCAATTCGTAGGCTGACCTTGTGGAACGAGGGGGAAAGCAATATCGGACGTACCGAAAAGGCGAGGTATGAACGGCTACGGCGGAGTCAAAGAACCAGAGCATGTGTGAACGCTATTTACGCGGGAATCGGGAGACCCGGTAAGCACCCTGCCCGGAGGCAAACGGAAGCAGGGCGGCATCGATGAAGGAGAGAACCCGAAGAATTGATGCTGAAACGAACCGGGAGTCGGATGGTGGTATAGTACCAGAGAAGCAGCCGAACAAAGCGAACCCTGAAGTTGCGGAGGTTGTGGAGGGAAGGCCACCAGCCAAGAGGAACACCGGAGAGAAAGCCATCGGAAGGACACAGAGCCAAAACCCGATGTCTTGCGGACTCGAAGGTGTGCGAAGAAGAGCCCGAAGTAAAGGCTCAAGACGGGATAAAGTAAGGTGGATTGACTTGGAAGCAGTAGGCACACCGCAGGGAAGAGGTGAATGAGTCACGGTTTGCCAAGCGATCAGCCAAATCCCGCACCTCCGAAATTGCCATCAGTATCAGGAGGTCAAGTCTCGCAATAACTCAAGGCAGGAGCCGTATGCGGTAGTGTCGCACGTACGGATCTATGCGGGGGGTGCCGGGTAACCGGTATCCCTACCGCGACTGTAATCATAAACTTGTTGCCATAAACCAGTGTTAGCCTTCCTTGACACTAACCAACTTGCAGTGATATTCCGAGAGTTCCACGACTCTTTCGCCAAGCACTTTGTAGGGGGAAGACTTCGTGGTTCAGTAGCTAAAGAAATCTCTATCAATGCAGCTCTCAACTGTCCGACTCTCCGAATAGGGCGCATGGCCAAATGACAATTACCTGCCCTGCCCGGCAGTCCCGCTCCAAATGGTCAAACCGCAATATCTTCAAGCGCTCCAAAGAGTAAAAGGGATGAACTCCCTGAACACTCCTCAGACAGAAATCCTGATATCCGAGAGCGCGGAGTACAGCATTCACTCCCGCAAGCCAAGTTCCGACAGGCTTCGTTGCCTGGAAGTAAGCCACCTATACACGCTTTGAGCTGCCCGGTGTACTCTCCCTGCATGAAAAGTTGCGCAAAGATATCAAATATGGTATATTTGCTGCATGAAATACCATGTTGAAGTAATGCCGCCAGCAGTGGAGTTCATACGCTCGCTCTCCCCTAAACTTCGGGCTACATTAAAAAAGAGATGAAAACAGATCAGGGTGAAATTGAGAAGGCTCAAAAATTACGAAAGATTTTTATTGAGGAGATGACGCAATGAAGACAACCAATTTTGATGACCTGCTTGCAGAGAATCTCAAAGATGAAGATTTCAAAAAAGAATATGAAGCACTCCACGAGGATTTCGACGTTGCCAAAGAGATTATCCATCTCCGTTTGAATGCCGGTATGACTCAAAAAGAACTTGCGCGTCAGGCACATACGTCACAGGCTGCGATTTCCCGTTTGGAATCTGGAACGTACAGAAACGTCAGTCTGGCATTTCTTCGTCGGGTCGGAGCTGTTTTGGGGGTCAAGCCACATGTTAGTTTTCAGTCGTAGGTTCGAACCGGAGGCGCCCACGTCTATGAGGTCACCATCGTATAAAAAAAATCCGTTCAACCCTGCTCCTTTTTCCAGGGAATCCTGTTGCTGCCAAGCAGTGCGACCGGCAGTAGGAGGATGAAAAAGAGGATGTCGCGGAGAATCGGGCCGATACCGATCTCCTCTTTCAGTCCGTACCATTGGGAGAGAAACTCGAAGCAGCCGCACTCATGCTCAAGTCCCCTCACGAGATTGTTGGTCATGGCGGCGATGAAGAGCGCCATCATGGCGAGCATGATCGAGGCCGTGATCCGCGAAAAGAGGTCGAAAAGCAGCATGGTGCCGCAGAGCAGTTCACAAAGGGAGACGAAAAGCGCCACGGTGGGGATGACAAGTGCGGGCAGAATCTGGTATTCCGCAATGACCAGACTGAAAAACTTCAGGTCGAGGAGTTTTTCACCTCCCGAAATAATAAAGAGCGCGCCGAGCATCACCCTCAGGGTGGTGATAAGTGGTGATGGAAAGGCGATCCTCTTCATAGGCGTTCTGGTGTTTCCTGGTTTATTGCTTCTTCCGCAAGGCTTTTCATTCAAACAAGCTCATCCCTCCATCGGGAAGCCTGCATGAGACCATTCGATGATTCCGCCGGTAAAAACCCTGACGTTCCTGTACCCGTTTTTCTTAAGCTTTTCAGCCACATGCCGGGCCTTGCCGCAACTCGGCTCGGCGCAATAGACCACAATAGGGGTTTCAATGGAATTTTTTTGCCTGAAATCCGCAAACTGCTCGTCAAACCGGCTCTCGGAAAGGGAGTGGGCTCCTTTGATATGCGAAACGTAAAAGGCATACTCGGAACGCGCATCCACAAAGTATGCCGAATGCGCGTCAAAAAGGGCTTTGGTGGCAGCGAGAGTGAGTTCGCCGGACTCATCCTTCCCGAGAGCCGCCGGTGCAGCCGCATGGAGCGGAGATACGGCAGGCGAAATGCTTGAAAGCAAGAGCATAAGCAAAGCGAACAGTGTTCCCCGCAGTGGCAATCCTGACTTGGTGCTTAAAGGCATGGTTAATCTCTTTTATTTTATGGGGTTTTGCTCCTCATACAAACCAGCCAGCCATGAAAAAAATTCCGGTCGTCACCTTTATTCCCGCTCGATAGTTGCGTGTGGTTGGATGATACGCTGTAAGGGCACGGCATGCCGTGCCCCTGGAATGGATGAGGATGCAATGGCAGACGGTCATTTCTCAGTCCACGGTTTTTAACGGGGGAATTAGGTTTGCTTGGCGTTTGCGATGACCGTAACATATTGCATATATTGAAGTAGTCGATTCATTTGACGAGTCCGCCTATGACTCAAAAGAAACGATGAATGCGGATTCCCAAAAAGAAGCTGTTTGTTTTTTCTGAATCAGGTAGGTCAGTCTAACAGTGTCAGGTAGGATACAGATATGGATATATATTGGCACGAGTTGAATGCCTACGGAGGTGAGATTAAAGACATAGCGGCGAAGGATGAGGCGTTTAGAAAAGACCCATCCTCTGTTGGCAACTTAACGCATTTTGGAATTGGTTTAAGCAATCGAGCTCTTTTAATCGTGGTCGGTCTCTGTGCGTTAGTTGAAAGCCGATTGTTTGAGCTTGCTGAAGAAGAGGAGTCGCGACACCAGTTCAAGGTCGATGATCTTGCCGGTCAAGGATTAAAACGATTACAGAAGTATCTGTCCAGATCAAAACGGATCGACTTCGGGAAAATACGAAATTGGGATCGCTTCACGGCTGTTTACGAAATCAGAAACACTTTCGTACATAGCTATGGAGGGTTAGTTGAGACCAAGCTAATACCTAAAGCTGAAGCCGCTCTCAAAAACCTAAATATAAAGGATGCGCTCTTTGGACGAAGAATCCGATTGAATTCAAATCATATGCTTCAAATCCATGGAATATTTGAATCGTTATTCGAAGAGTTGAGACAGGTATAATCATCCACTTATCGCGACGGGGCACGACTCTGCGGGCGGCTAAAGACAGGCGGCAGGTTTTTATTTTTCCAAAGCTGCTTTCGGCTTGTAGCAGCGCGAACGTTGATTCATTCAGCATGGTGCCAACGTTCGCACTGCAAGACGGTTATTCCCACTCGATTGTCGCGGGTGGTTTGGATGAGATGTCGTAGGCGACCCGGTTGATGCCGCGCACTTCGTTGATGATGCGGTTTGAGACGCGGGCCAGAAAGTCGTGTGGAAGCGGTGCCCAGTCGGCGGTCATGCCGTCGGTGGATTCCACGGCCCGGAGAGCCAGCACATTTTCGTAGGTGCGCTTGTCGCCCATCACGCCAACCGACTGCACCGGCAGCAGCACGGCAAACGCCTGCCAAACCTTGCTGTAGAGGCCGCTTGATTTCAGCTCATCAATAAAAATTTCGTCCGCTTCGCGCAGGATATCCAGCCGCTCTTTGGTGAGTGAGCCGAGCACCCTGACGGCGAGGCCGGGGCCGGGGAAGGGGTGGCGCATCAGGATATCTTCCGCAATACCAAGTTCACGTCCCACGGCCCGCACCTCATCCTTGAAGAGCTCGCGCAACGGTTCAATGAGCTTGAGCTTCATGCGTTTCGGTAGTCCGCCCACATTATGGTGCGACTTGATGGTTTCTGACGGCCCCTTAACGCTCACGCTCTCAATAACATCGGGGTAGAGGGTGCCCTGCACCAGAAATTTCTCCTGCTGCATCTGCTCCTCGAAAACCTGGATAAAGGTGCGGCCAATGATTTTGCGCTTCTTTTCAGGAGAGGCAACCCCTTTCAGGCGTTTCAGAAAGAGGTCGGAGGCATCAACCAGAGAGACGCGCAGGCCGAGTGTGCCGAGAAAGCTCATCACTTTTTCAGCCTCATTTTTTCTCAGGAGGCCGTTATCAACAAATACACAGTGGAGTTGCTTGCCGATGGCCTGGCCTACCAGAACGGAGGCCACGGTTGAGTCCACCCCGCCGCTGATGCCGCAGATGACCGTATCGCTGCCGGCCTTGCGGCGGATCTCCTCGATCTGGTGCTCAATAAAGCTTTTGGACGACCAGTCGGGCTCGATGCCCGCAATATCGATCAGAAAATTCGAGAGCAGTTGTTTGCCGTAGAGGGTGTGCTGCACCTCGGGGTGAAACTGCAGGCCGTAGACCTTCAGGGCTGCCTTGTTGCCACAGCTCTCAATGGCGCACATCTCGGAGTTTTCGCTGCTTGCCGTAACCCTGAACCCTTCAGGCATCCGGACAACCTTGTCGCCGTGGCTCATCCAGACATCGGAGTCGGGGATGTTGCGGAAGAGGAGGCTCTCCTGCTCGTTGCTATGCTCCACCAGAATCTTCGAGCGACCAAATTCGTGCTTTGCGGCACTGGCCACCTCTCCGCCAAAGTGTTTGGCGATGGCCTGCAGGCCGTAGCAGATGCCGAGGATGGGAATGCCGAGGGCAAAAATTCCCTCGTCGGGCAGAATGGCCGACTCTCCATAAACGCTTGTGGGGCCACCTGAAAGGATGATAGCCCTGGGGCCGTGCTCCCTGATGCTCTCCGGTGTGGTATTATAGGGGAGAATTTCCGAGTAGATGCCCAGTTCACGGATACGGCGGGCGATCAACTGTGTGTATTGCGATCCAAAATCAAGAACCAAGACCGATTGCATATAAAAGCGGTTGTGTGTTAATGGTAAGGGGAATATCAGAAGCCCCACTCCTGTTTAGGGTTTTCTGCCGGAGGCGGATTTAACGGATTACCGCTGTTGGCGCCGGAAGAGTCTGCTGGAGCACCGGTTTCGCCCGTCAACTGTGATGAATGGGATTGATAGTATTTAAAGCCTTTCGGGGTGTAGTACTCAATATAGACACTGTTGCCGATCAACTCCGACGGGGTGTTGGTCTGGTTGGAGATCGGCATGGCAATCACGGTTTCCGGAATATGGAAATAGCGGTTCTGCAGCTTCAGGGTGCGGTCGTTGTAACAGCGTTTCATGAATCCGGCCCAGATCGGAAGCGCGGCTTTTGCGCCCTGGCCGTACTGCATCGAGGTGAACTTGACGCGTTCATCATCAAACCCGGTCCAGACAATGGCGACAAGCTGGGGAGTGAATCCGGCAAACCAGGCATCGCGCATGCTCTGGGTCGTACCGGTTTTTCCGGCCGCCTCCATGTCAAAGCCGTAACGGCCACGGACGGCCGCGCCGGTGCCCTTGTTGATGACATCCTTCAGCATCGAGACCATCACGAAGTTGGTGGTGGAGTCGATGGCAAAATGGCGGTTTGGGGTGTAGGATGAGATGAGACGGTTATGCTTGTCCTCAACCTTGAGGATGGAGACCGGTTCGTTCCAGATGCCGTTATTGGCAAAGGTTGAAAATGCCCCGGCAAGCTCCAGTGGGGTGACCACCGAGGTTCCAAGGGCGATGGAGAGGTTTGGCTCCAAAGCAGAGGTGATGCCCATGCGCCGTGCAAAACTGATGATTTCCGTGGTTGAGAGTTGCTCGTAGGCCAGCCGTACGGTCACCTGGTTCAGCGAGCGGCTCAGGGCTGCGCGCAGGGTGGTCATGCCGCCCGACGAGCCGTCGGAGTTTCTTGGCGACCAGATGCCGTTGCCGCTCTTGAGGGCAAGCGGCTGGTCAAGCACCCGGAAGTTTGCCGGAAGACCCTTGTCGATAGCGGCGGTATAGACAAAGGGCTTGAAGGTTGAACCCGGCTGGCGCTTTGCCTGCCAGACATGGTCGAACTGGTATTTGAAGTCATCGGGCGCGAAGTTGTTGCCTCCCACCCATGCCTTGACGTGGCCATTGGTCGGGTCGATGGCTACCAGGGCTACCTGTATTCTGGTTTTGGAACGTAGCAGATCATTCACCCACACCTTGTCGGCCTTGATTTGCGCCATGGCCTGTGCGTCCGAGACCCCATCCTCCAATAGCTCTTTAAAACGGGTGCTTTCGCGGATCATCTGGTTTTTCAGCTCTTCACTCCATCTCCAGGAGCGGTCGAACTCGGCCTGCAGCGTGGCCAGATGTTCGGCCGCCGCCTGCTGTGCATAGTTCTGCATCCGGCTGTCAAGCGTTGTCTGGATGCTCAGGCCGTCGCGGTAGAGGTCGATGTTGCCGAGCATCGAGGTGGGCTTGACGGTCTGGCGCACATATTCGGTAAAGTAAGGGGCAAGACCCTGATGGCTCACCGGAGTGTACTTCAGTACCAGTTGGCTCCTTTTTGCGGCTGCCGCCTGCTGGGGTGTAATGAAGTTCTCTTTCTCCATCAGGGAGATAATCAGGTTCCGCCGGCCGATGGAGGCTTCCGGGTTTTTGGCCGGGTTGTAGGCGGTCGGATTTCTCAGGGTTGCAATCAAGGTTGCACTTTCAGGCAGGGTAAGCAGGTAGGCCGATTTGCCGAAATAGGTCTGGGCCGCCGCCTCAATGCCATAGGCACCGGAGCCGAAATAGACCGTATTGAGATAGAGCGCCAGAATCTCGTCTTTTGTATAGGTTTTCTCAAGCTGGATGGCCGTGACAAACTCCTTGACCTTTCGGGTGACCGTTCTTTCCTGAGTCAGGTAGAGGTTCTTGGCAAGCTGCTGGGTAATGGTGCTTGCTCCATGCCAGCGGGTGCGGCCCTTCAGGATATTTTCACCCATAACCAGCGCTAAGCGGCGGAGGTCAACTCCCCAGTGCTGGTAAAAAGCTACATCTTCTGTAGCAATAAGGGCGTAGCGCGTTGATCGGGGGATTGATTTGAGAGGGACAAAGGTACGGTTTTTCAGAAAGAACTTGTGCAGGAGCACGCCATCCTCAGAGTAGACCAGCGAGGCAAGTTCAGGGTTGGGATTTTCAAGCTCTTCAAGGCTTGGCAGGCCAAGAAAAGCGCTCATCGCCGAGGCCGTTGTGGGAGTCAGCCAGAGAGCGAAGAGGGTTGCAAAGAGAAAAATCAGGCTTTTGGTAGATGTTTTACTCACAGTAACAAGTTAAGATCTTAAAGTTTGTTCGTAGCGCTCAGAACGGTAATCATCTTATCAGGCGTCCGGAGCTTGCTTCAGCCTCCGGTCGTTTCTTGCGAACTCTTTTTATAAAATTGTGCGGCAAATTCAAAATGTTTTTCAAGCTCTTCGCCAAAGAGTGCAGTCTCTTCAAGCATCGGCAGATGACCGACCTCCTCGAAGGTCAAGAGGTGAGTCGGCGCAGGGGTTTTGGCCTTGCGCTGTTCATAGAGCGTGATGGTTCCCTGGGGCGGAATGGTATGATCGGCCATCCCGACACAGCAGAGCACCGGCGAAGGGATTGCAATAACATGGCGGGTATAGGCCCTCAACACTTCAGGATCAATGGAGAGGTGGCCGACGGCGTTGGTCGCCTCTTTGTCGGACTGGGTGAAATCCTCAATAATGATATCGCTGTACGCTTTCGGGATCTCCTTGGTGGCCGCCCGTTTGATGAACATGCTTCTGAGCGGTTCAACCATAAAAATATTGCGGAGATTCATCGAAACATCAATCAATCCGCCAAGAAAGAGGAGGCCAAAAGAGGTCATGGCGTTCTCCTCGAAAATGCCGCAGGCAATGATGGTGGTTGAGAGCAGCGCATCAGGGTAGCGACGGGAGAGTTCGGTGGCCACCATGCCGCCCATGGAGTGGCCGACAATATGGAGGTTTCTTGTGTTCTGGAGTCCGAGATGCTCAATCAGCTCTCCGGCTTCATTGGCAAAACCCTGAATGGTAAAGTCCGGCTTGTGGCCCTTGATGACGGTTTTACCCGTTCCGCTCTGATCGTAGGTAATCAGGCGATAGTGCGCTGAAAGCTTCTCCACCAGTGGTTTCCAGTAGCGGGAGGAGATGGCCCAGCCGTTGACAAAGAGCACGGCGGGCTTGTTTTTGCCTGACGGGTCAAGCTCTGCACTGTCTTCATAGTAGAGCTTGCAGCGGAGTGAGGCTAAATAACTCATTGATGGTTGCACCTTGTTTTTTTCTGAAACAGAACGCTTAATATAACAATAATATTTTTCTTCAGCCTTTCCACCCTCCCTTGCAGGCGAAGGGTGCGGTTTTGCTACTCTCAGCCTCAATGAGTACATTACTTCGCTTTGGTGGCTCGTAGCCCTGTTATTTTTTTAACCGACCTCATGACAATGGATTATTCCCTGACCGGAGCGCTCTCTTCGCTGGTTGATTTTATCCTGCATATCGATATCCATCTTCAGCTTCTGGCCGCACACTACGGCATCTGGGTCTACGGTATTCTTTTTCTTATTGTTTTCTGCGAAACCGGTCTTGTGGTTACCCCGTTTCTGCCGGGCGACTCCCTGCTCTTTGCGGCCGGCTCCCTTGCCTCAATGCCCGCTTCATCGCTTGACCCGCTCCTGCTTTTCGGAGTTTTTGTTGCGGCTGCTCTCACGGGCGATAACCTCAACTACCTGATCGGTCGCAAGATCGGGCCCAAGGTGTTCAGCTACCAGAAATCCCGCTTTTTTAATCCCGAACATCTTCAGAGAACCCATCAGTTTTTTGAAAAACATGGCGGCAAGACTATCATCATTGCCCGTTTTATCCCCATCATTAGAACCTTCACCCCCTTTGTTGCCGGAATCGGCGCCATGTCGTACACTCGTTTTCTCCTCTTCAGCATCACCGGCGCACTTTTATGGGTAGGATTGTTTTGTTATGGCGGTTATTTTATCGGCCAACTTCCCTTTGTGCAGGAGCACAGAAAGGTTATTTTCCTTGCCATCATCGGCCTCTCCCTTATGCCGCCCGCTATAGGCTACCTCAAGCACCGCTTTGGGAAAGGGTGAGAGGGTTCCCGGTGTTTGTGGATTGTTGACAACTTGTTGAATAACTCATTACGGTACTCTTCGGTTGAGGTGTGAGGCGGGTCTCCGGACCGGGTTGATTAGCGGTTAAAGTATTTCTATAAAATAGAATGAAGCCTTTTTTCTGCCTCTTTTGACTTTTTTTTGATTTCTTTTTGGAATTGACCAAATGGTGTGGATTGGTGGGCCAAATGTGGACAAGTTGTCGAGGGTGTGCCGCGTGAGCCTGAAGGGGCGGCAAAAAGCGGACAGAAAAGGGCCAACTCCCTGAAAAAAAAGTTATAATAATTGACAGAATTTTTTATCATTACTACACTTCCTGATCATATCGGCGTATAGCGCAGCTTGGTAGCGCACTTCCTTGGGGTGGAAGGGGTCGTGGGTTCAAATCCCGCTACGCCGACTCGTCTTTCCTAGCATTCTTCTCTCTTCTTCTTTTTTCGTCGCAACCGAAATAACAGGAGAACACCATGGATTTCGAATGCGCATTTCAGCCGGAGCTGCTTGAGCTTCACTCCAGTCCAGCTCTTACCATCCATGCCCGTACCAAGGTCAGTGCCATTCCTCTGCTCTTTAGCCATGGCTATGCTTCCATTCTCCAGTTACTCACGGAGCATGGCAAAAAACCGGGCGGGCCGCCCTTTGCGCTCTACTACAACATGGATATGGAGGATCTTGAGGTTGAATTCGGTTTTCCGGTCGATGAGCCGTTTGAGGGGTCGGGCTCCATTCATGCGGCTGGCACCCCTTCCAGAACTCCTGCGGCAAGAGCGGTCACCACGCTCTATATCGGCCCCTATGAAGAGATCGAGCCGGCATACGATTTTCTTTTGAAGTGGAGTGACGACAACCATCTCACTCTGAGCGGTGTATCGTATGAGATATATCTGAACGATCAGGCTGATACCTCGCCTGATATGCTTAAAACCCAGCTCCATCTCTTGCTTTTGGAGGAGTAGTGGACTCTTTTTGGTTCAGCATTGTGCTTATCCTGAAGAACTTTCAAAAGGAGTTTAGTGGTTAATCCTGAAGCGGAAGGGTTAACCATTGGAGAGATTGGAGAGTTTAATGAAAGTGCAGGAGCTGAACGTTGTTGTTATTGGCGCGGGAGTCGGTGGGCTTGCCGCCGGAGCCCTGCTCGCCCATAAAGGTGCTCAGGTTACGGTGCTTGAAGCCGAGGAGTACGCCGGCGGGTGCGCCGCAACCTTTTCGCGCGGCGGTTACCGATTTGATGCCGGAGCGACCATGGGGTGCGGCTTTCATCCCGGTGGACCGATGGCGAGCTTGGGCGAGGAACTCGGGATTGGGTGGCCGGTCACACCGGAAGCGGTTGCCTGGCACTACCGCCACAAGAACCTGCAGCTTGACCTTTCAAGGCAACGGAGCGAGATCATCCACCACTTTCCCCGTTCGGCACCCTTCTGGGATGAGCAGGCCCGGCTGGCAAAACTGCTCTGGCATCTCTCCAAAAATGGGCTTGCATGGCCTATACAAAGTGTGGGTGACGCTAGGCATCTTGTTTTGAGTGCGCTTTCACAGCTCCCCGGAACCGCCCGTCTCTTGCAATTTGCGACAACAACAACCCTTCAATGGCTTAAGCGGCACGCTCTCGATACCGATCTGGAGTTTGTGCGCTTTATTGACAGCCAGCTTCTTGTTTCCGTTCAGACCACTTCACCCTATGCCAATGCCCTTAATGCCGCCATAGCGCTTGACCTTCCGGCGGCTGGCGCTTACCGGGTCAAAGGAGGGATGGGCAGCATTGCCGAGCGGCTTGCTGCTTTCATTGAAGCACATGGCGGGGCGGTGCTCTATCGTAAAGAGGTTAACCGCATCGACTCGGTACGCCGGCAGGTGATTGGCGTGGAAACTTCTGACGGCAGTGCTCTTGCGGCAGATATGGTGCTTGCCAACCTGACGCCGGAGAGTCTTGTGCGGCTCACCGGAGAGGAGTGTGTGGCGGCAGCTCCGAGGGCGCTCTCTCCCTACTGGAGTGCGTTTACGCTCTATTTGGGCATGGAGGCGGCCCTCTTCACCGATCTCCGGGCCCATCATCTGCAGCTTGTCGGCCAGAGCGGGGAGCTTGGCGAAGGGAACTCCATCTTTGTCTCATTTTCGCCCACTGACGAGCCGGGTCGCGCTCCCGAAGGGCTTTGTGCCGTCACCATCTCTACCCATGCACGGCCGGAAGCGTGGTTTGAGGCCCGGGAGCGGGGAGAGGCGGCCTATATGGAGCTGAAAAATAGGTATACCGAGCGGACGTTGGATCTCTTTTCAGAACACTTTCCTCTTGCACGCCAGGCCATCAGGAGCATAACGGCCGCCACGCCGGTGAGTTGGGAGCGCTATACCGGTCGCTTTCACGGTCACGTGGGCGGCTATCCCCAATGCTCGCTCTTCGGGGTGCGCTCGCCCGTTACCCGGTTTGAGAATCTCTTTCTTGTCGGCGACTCCATCTTTCCCGGCCAGTCTCTCCCCGGTGTGGTGACCGGTGCCCGAAGGGTTGTCGAGCTTGTGCGCCGAAAAGCCGCAAAAATCAAGCTCTGAATGGGAGTCGATGGAACGTCCAGTTTCAGGAGAAATAAGGTGAAGAGAGCGGTACTTCTGCGCGCTCTTTTGCTCTTTCTTCGCTATATTTCACCCCTATGGATACCCTGGCAAAATTACAGATTCTCTCCGGCGCGGCGCGTTATGATGCTTCGTGTGCTTCCAGCGGGAGCCGCCGTGAGGGGCCTTCGTGCGGCACCGGCAATACCTCTTTGGGTGGTATCTGCCACTCCTGGTCGGACGATGGCCGCTGCATTTCGCTGCTCAAAATCCTGCTCTCCAACGAGTGCCGCTACGACTGTGCCTACTGTGTCAACCGTTCCAGCAATCCCGGTGAGCGAACCTCCTTCACGGCCCGAGAGGTGGTTCAGCTTACCCTTGATTTCTACCGCCGCAACTATATTGAGGGGCTGTTTTTAAGCTCGGCCGTCTTTCAAAGCCCCGATCACACCATGGAGCGCATGGTCAGGGTTGTTGAAACCCTGCGCACCGAGGAGCATTTCGGCGGCTATATCCACATGAAAATCATTCCCGGCTGCAGCAGTGAACTGGTGCAAAAGGCCGGGCTCTATGCCGACCGTATCAGCGTGAACATCGAACTTCCTTCAGCGGCTTCGCTGCAGCGGCTTGCGCCCCAGAAACAGAAGCACTCCATTCTGGAGCCGATGGCGCTGATCGGGCGGGAGATCACGAGCAGCTTGGTAGAGCGCAAAAGCAGCCGCCGGGCTCCGCGCTTTGCTCCGGCTGGCCAGAGCACCCAGATGATTATCGGGGCGAGCCCCGAGAACGATTTCCAGATTTTGCGCCTTTCGCAGGGGTTGTACAAAAAAATGAACCTCAAGCGGGTCTACTACTCGGCCTATGTGCCGGTCAGTGCGGATAACCGCTTGCCGGTGCTGGCTGCGCCGCCGCTCCTGCGTGAGCACCGGCTCTACCAGGCCGACTGGCTTTTACGCTTCTACGGCTTTTCCGCCGAGGAGATCCTTTCCGATGATGCACCCCATCTCGATGAGGCGTTTGATCCCAAGACCGCTTGGGCTTTGCGCCATCCGGAGTTCTTTCCGGTTGAAGTCAGCCGGGCCGACTACGCGACCTTGCTCCGCGTGCCGGGCATCGGGGTCACCTCGGCCAAACGCATTCTGGCGGCACGCCGCTTCTCCTCCTTGACGCCCGAAGGGATGAAAAAAATCGGCGTGGTGATGAAGCGGGCCAAATATTTTATCACCTGCTCCGGCAGGAGTTTTGAAAAACCCGACCGGCCAGAGGCTTTTTTGCGCCAGCAACTGCTGCTTCCCGGCAACCGCGAAGCCGCACTTCCGGCACCCTCTCGCCAACTGGTACTGCCCGGTATTTTTGCATGAGTTGTATGAATCGTTACCTCTACGACGGCACGGCCGACGGCCTGCTTTCGGCCATAGCATGGATTATTGAGGAGGAGCCTGATCCCGAGCAGGTGCTGCTTCTGGAGCGCAAGGATACCCTTTTTGAGGAGGGCTTTTTTATCGCTACCGATGCAACCCTTGCCGAATCGCTCTTTTTCCGCTTGCGCCACCATGCGCCCGATGCCGCCCACACCCTTTACACCTTTATGCTTGCTGAAAAGGAGGGGATGGAGACAAGCCTGCTTCACTATGTTGCCCTGGCCTTTACGCATGGCGACAAGGTCAAGGGCCACCTCACCCATCCGGGCGTGCGCGATATTGTGACGGTTTCCCGAAAGGCGGAGCGGGAACTTCACCGCATGAAAGGGCTTCTGCGCTTTGAAAAACTTCAGGATGGCGCCTACCTTGCCAAAATGGAGCCCGACCACAACATTCTTCACCCCCTCGCCTGGCACTTCAGCCGCCGGCTCCGCGCGCAGCACTGGTTTCTCTACGATGTCCGCCGCCGCACCGCCGCCCGCTGGAACAACGGTTCGCTCCGCTTTGGTACCATCGAGCAGTTCACCACACCCGCTCTCTCCGATGAAGAGAAAAAGGTTCAGGCCATGTGGCAGACCTTCTTTAAAACCATCGCCATCCCTGACCGAAAAAACCCGCGTCTCCAGAAATCCAACATGCCGATGAAGTACTGGAAATATCTGACCGAGAAGCAGGGGGAGTAAGCGGTGTTGTAACGTGACTTTTTTACCGCCCTGTTGCGTTTCAGCGTTATAGAAGGTAGGGAGTCCCTCTCTTTAATCACGTTGCCGCATGAATATGAGCCAGGAACCGCTCATCGGGAAACATGGTGGTTACCGCAAGTTAAAGAGCTTTCAGCTTGCGCAACTGATTTATGACGTGACCGTGCGCTTTGCTGAGCGCTACATTGACCAACGCAGCCGAACCCGCGACCAGATGGTTCAGGCCGCCCGTTCCGGCGTGCAGAACATCGCCGAAGGGAGCCAGGCCTCAGGAACCTCCAAAAAAACCGAACTCAAACTGACTAGCGTGGCCCGGGCCAGCCTCGAAGAGCTGCGCCTCGACTACGAAGATTACCTCCGCCAGAGGCGACTGGCGGAATGGCGGCCCGACCACCCTGCACTGATGCGGTTTAAAGCACTTCGCTGCAGCAGCATGGACGAACTGCGCAACTGGGTTTCGGAAGAGCAAAAGCTGCACCGTCAAACACAGACCATCACCGACGCCACTTCTCAGGTGCGTGTCCCTGACAGTCCGTGTAAGTCACTGTTGGCTTCAGTGTTTGTAGCTAATGCAACACTCTCCCTGCTAAACCTTTGCTGTTACCTGCTTGATCGCCAGCTCAATGCCCTGGCAAAATCATTTGAACAAAAGGGCGGATTTACCGAACGCCTCTACCGCATCCGCTCACAACGCCGCCGGGGGAACTCGTGATTGCAATGCTCTCAATTCTTGTGATTTTGTTCCCATAGCCAGAAAACTCTTTGCTCAATACCTTATATTTCCGGTAGGTCACAACGTACCCGCGACTGGTTTGATTATTCTAAACCCATAGTTATCCATGAAAAAAGCTTTTATACTTCTTTTCCTTTTGATGGCCTTTTCGGTCAGGGGATTTGCTGAGGAGAGTGGTGCGGATGCAACTCCGGTTCCGGCCGCTGTCGTAGCGGTTCAAACTGGCTCCATAAAGGTGCAGTTCAGCAAGCTGCGCAACACCACCGGGCAATTGGTGGTGGCGCTCTATACCTCCAAGGATGGGTTTCCGGTGAAGCTGGCCAAGGCGGCGCAGAAAAAGATTGTGCAGGCCAATGACCAGAAGTGCGAGGTGGTGTTTGACGCAATTGCTTACGGCACTTACGCGGTCAGCGTTTTCCACGATGAAAACAGCAATGGCAAGCTCGACACGGTTTTTCTGATCGGCATACCAAAAGAGGGCGTGGGGTGCTCCAATAACGCGAAAGGCCATTTCGGCCCGCCCTCGTTTGCCGATTCAAAGTTCATCCTCGACCAAAGTGAAGTTGATCTCAATATTGAACTGCACTATCTGTAACTCCCTATGAGCCTGACAGAAACAGCGGAAAAAGCAATTGCGGCCTACGGAGGCCGCGCGATCTGGCAGAGCGCCAAAACTCTTGAAACCGAGGTAACGGCTCACGGACTCGCCTTTACCCTCAAACGGCGACCCTTTTTCCGGCGCGCCAGAATGGTTATGGATATCCACCGGCCATTTTCCACCTTGACCCCGATTGGCCGAAACCCTGCGGTCACGGGGGTGCTTGACGGTCTTGATGTACGGCTGGAAAATGCAGAGGGCCATGTTATTTCCGAGCGCCGTAATGCGCGGGATTATTTCAAGATCGGCCGAAGGCTCTTCTGGTGGGATGATCTCGATATGAGCTATTTCGCCAACTATGCTTCATGGAATTACTTCACCCTCCCGGCGCTGCTCATGCGTGAGGATATCGAGTGGCGGGAGCTTGAGCCGGGCTCGTTGGAGGCGCGCTTTCCAGACTCGATTCCCACCCACAGCCGGGTGCAGCGGTTCAGGTTTGAGTGCGCGAGCGGCCGTCTTATCCAGCACGACTATACCGCTCAAATTATCAGTCCGCTTGCCGCCGCATCCAATGTTGTGCTGCAGCACAAGCAAAACAGCGCCGGGCTTCTGTACCCCTCTTTAAGGCGGGTAACCCCGAAAGGGCCGAAAGGCAAGCCGCTCGGCGGCCCACTTTTGATTCACCTTGAGATCCACGATTTCCGGCTGCTCTCATAAGGCGCGCTGAGCAGCCGCTATCCAATCCACAACAATGTGACCATGAGTGATTTTGAGGAGATCAAAGGGTGGCTGCAGAACTTTCCGTTTCTGACCGATGAGGATTATGATTTTTTTGAGCCCTTTCTGAGCCTGAAAAAAATCCGGCCGCAAGAGGTTATTCTTTCGGAGGGGCAGATTTGCCGAGAAATGGCCTTTGTCAATTCAGGGGCATTCCGGCTCTACTATCTGCAGGATGGCAAGGAGATCAACTCGCATTTTTTTCTTGAACATGAGTTTATGGTCGATTTTGGCAGCTTTCTGCACCAGAAGCCATCCCGTTCGTACATCGAGGCGCTCGAAGCGGCTGAAATTGTCACCTTCGATTATCAGCTCTTGCAGGATGCTTACAACACATCAAAGAACTGGGAGCGGTTTGGCCGCTTGATGGCGGAATACTCCTATAACATTACGGTTGAACGAGTTGAATCTTTTTTGTTCCTCGACGGCAGCGAGCGCTATCTGAAGCTTCTGGAGAGCCGTCCGCACATTTTTGATCGCGTACCCCTCTACCATATTGCCTCCTACCTTGGAATGGAGCGGGAGAGTTTGAGCCGTATCCGCAAAAAAATTACCCAAGCCGCGCGAATGTAACATTTGTCAATTTTTTTCTTCATCCGGCACGCTACTTTTTCCGGGAAGTGTCACTTGAGCTGAAAATAAGGATGAAGCTATGAAAAATTTTGATGTTATCGTGATCGGCGGCGGGCTTGGAGGACTCACGGCCGGAGCCAAACTTGCCCGTGAGGGCAAAAAAGTGCTGTTGATTGAACAGCACACCGTGCCGGGCGGATGCGCTACCACCTTCAAACGAAAGGGGTTTCTGGTTGAAGCCGGACTCCATGAGATGGACGGCCTCGACCCGCAGGATCCAAAAATGGAGATTTTCAGGGAGCTCGGGGTGTTTGACCATGTTCAATTTATCGAGGTGCCTGAGTTATACCGCTTTACCCATGGGCGCACGGATATTGTTATTCCGGCCAAGAGTGAAGAGGCGATAAAGGTATTGGTGCGCCAATTTCCCGATGAGGAGAAGGGGATCAGAAAATATTTTCGCACCATTATGGCCATACGTAGCGAGGCCAACCGGCTGCCGGTCGAAAAATGGAAGCTGCGGTTGCAGATGCCGCTCTTTCCGCTGCTCTATCCCCACCTTTCAGTTGCCACAAACAAAACCTCTGCGCTGCTTTTTCCGCTCTTTCCGCTGCTTCATCCGGATATGCTCTTCGGGGAGTACTCAACCATCGGCGGATTTGTGGAGCGCATCATTCGTGATGAAGAGCTTAAAATGATACTGCTGGCGAATTTTGGCTACTATCACGACGATCCCTATTCGCTCTCGCTCATCTACTACAGTATGGCGCAGGCCAGTTACTACAGCGGCGGTGGCCATTTCATCAAGGGCGGCTCGCAAGAGCTTTCCAACTACCTCGCCGGTTACATTAAGAGCCACGGCGGCACGATCATGCTCGGGACGCTGGTCACAAAAATTCTGACGGCGGAGGGCAAGGCGATGGGCGTTCTCTGCCGGAAAACACGCGGGCATCAGGGGGATGAGCAAAAACTGTTTGCCGATACCATTGTGGCCAATGCCGCCATTCCAAACGTTGAGGCCATGCTCCCGGAAAAAGAGCGCGCTCTGCTTCAGAAAAAAACTGCGGGTTTCAAGCCATCTTGCTGTGTGCTGAACCTTTATCTGGGTTTCAAACGAGAGGTTTCAGCCCTTGGCAACCGTGCTTATGTGACTTTTGTCTATAACGAGCAGGAACGAACCTTGAAAGATATTGTTGCAACCCTTCATGGCGACTTCACCCAAAGGGGATTTACCTTCGTGGATTACAGCCAGATTGATTCCGGCCTTTCGCCGAAAGGGAAGAGTTTCGGCTCACTCTGTACTATCGATTATCTGAGCGACTGGGAAGGACTTGACGAAGAGGCTTACAGGGCAAAAAAGGAGCTGGTGGCGCAAACCTTTATCAAAAAGCTTGAGAAGCTCATTCCGGGCATCAGCGAGGAGATTGAGTACTATGAACTCGGTACGGCCAAAACCGTGCAGCGCTATACCCTCAATCCCGGCGGCTCCATCTACGGTTATGCGCAACTGCCCGAACAATCCGGCATTCTGCATCGTCCGTCGAACAGCTCGCCGGTAAAAAATCTCTACTTCGCTTCGGCCTGGGCAAACCCCGGTGGTGGTTTTACCGGAGCGATCCTCAGCGGCTGGTTCTGCGCCCGGGAGATTCTGCGGAAGTAAAGCGCTTCGTCATCGTTTGAGTTCGGTGAGCCGAAGGAGATGTTACGGCGAATAGCTATTTTACCTGCTGAAATCCAACCCTTAGATAACGCATCTCTGGAAGCATGGCTATTCTTGCTCTTGATCAGGGTACCACCGGCACCACCTCTATGCTCTATACACCGGAGGGCGACCTTATTGCCAAAGCCTACAGGGAGATAACCCAGCTCTACCCCCGGGAGGGTTGGGTGGAGCATGATCCGGAAGAGATCTGGCGAAGCGTTGTCGAAGGGGTGAGGGAGCTGCGTGGCGGCTCTCATGAACCGGTCACGGCTATCGGCATTACCAACCAGCGCGAAACCACCATT
>CAIMCD010000039.1 GCA_903839405.1 uncultured Chlorobiaceae bacterium | reverse complement strand
GCTGGTCGTTCAAATTAAAGGCCCACGTGCCGTCACTGTTCACCGTCAGCGTAAAGATGGTTCGGGTGCCTGCCGTCGCCGTCAAGGTGTCGCCCGTGCTGTTGACGCTGTAGATGACCGGGTCGCCGTTCGAGGTCAGGCCCAAAGAGGCTGCAAGCAAGAGGCTGCTATCCTGCGTCAACGCGTAGCGTTTTGCCGGGTCGTCCGCTCCAATACTCACCAAGGTCGAGAGCGAGGCCGGGTTGCCGCCGAGGCCATTACCTACCAGCTGTGCGACCTGCGTGCTGCTCTCCTGATTGCCCAGCGAGAGGTCTGCACTATCGCCCTCATGGCCAAGCGCATCTTCGTACACCGTGCCGGTTATCGGGCTCGGTGGGTTGCCGGGTGTGCCGCTGAGCGTCGGGATGTCGTTCTCCACCACGATCGTAAACAGGTTGCTTGAGCCGACCAGCGAACCGAGATTAACCGTATCGTTGTCCGCATCCGTTACCTCAATCAGCCGTGTGAAGTCGAGCGACGAGGCGCCGTTCAAAAGCGTCGTGTCCAGGTCACTGCCAACACCGCTGTGGTCGAGCTGGTCGTTCAAATTAAAGGCCCACGTGCCGTCACTGTTCACCGTTAAGATGAAGACCGTTCTGCCGCCTGCCGTGGCTACCAGATCACCAACCGAATTAATAGCGTATATAACATCCTGCCCTTTCGACTTCAGACCTGCTGAAGCTGCACTCAACAGCGCAGGGTCACCAGTCAGATAGTAACTCTTCGCCGGTTCGTCCGCACCAATACTGATCAACGTCGTCAGGCTCGCATAGTGACCGCTACCTGAACCACCATCACCCACCAGTTGCGCGACCTGCGTGCTGCTCTCCTGATTACCCAGCGAGAGGTCTGCACTATCGCCCTCATGGCCAAGCGCATCTTCGTACACCGTGCCGGTTATCGGGCTCGGTGGGTTGCCGGGTGTGCCGCTGAGCGTCGGGATGTCGTTCTCCACCACGATCGTAAACAGGTTGCTCGAGCCGACCAGCGAACCAAGGTTCACCCGGTCGTTATCGGCATCCGTTACCGTGATCAAACTCGTGAAGTTCAGCAACGAGGCGCCGTTCAAAAGGGTCGTATCAAGATCACTGCCGACGCCGCTGTGGTCGAGCTGGTCGTTCAGGTTGAACGTCCACGTCCCGTCCGAGTTAACCGTCAGGATGAAGACTGTTCTGCCGCCGGCCGTCGCCGTCAAGGTGTCGCCCGTGCTGTTGACACTGTAAATGACATCCTCTCCTTTCGACTGCAGACCCGCATAAGCGGCACTCAACAGTGCAGGATCAAGCGTCAAATGGTAGCGCGCCGGTTCATCCGCTCCAACACTCACCAGAGTCGAGAGCGAAGAGGGGTTGCCGCCCAGACCATTACCGATCAACTGCGCGACCTGTGTGCTGCTCTCCTGATTGCCCAGCGACAAATCGCCAGGGTCGCTCTCATGGCCAAGCGCATCTTCATACACCGTACCCGTTATCGCTGCAGGCGGATTGCCGGGTGTGCCGCCGAGCGTCGGGATGTCGTTCTCGACATTAATCGTAAAGCCGTTATTTACCTTAACCGGATCACCGTCATAATCCGTAGCTACTATTGTAGTTGAGAGGTTCAGACTCAAAATTTCATTATCGCCTGCGCCACTATGATCAAGCTGGTCGAGCAGGGTGAAGGTGTATGCGCCTGTGCTTCCATTAAGCGTCATCATAAACACCACCCGCTCTCCGCTCTCCAGAATGCCATTGCCATTACTATCGGCATAACCACTCAATGTCGTGCCATCACTGCTGACCGAGTATTTTACAGCAACACTTTGGGAGGTAACGCCAACACCACCGGCCGTCAGCACCGGTGTGCCCGTAACTGCCGGATCAAGGCGATAGCTCAACACTTCATCGGCTCCACCCGTAAACAGCGCTCCAACAAAGCCAACCGATACAGTATTAACCAAATCTCCATCAGGGTTCCCGTCGGACAAGCCTCCGCCATCCAAAGTGGCGGCTCCCGTTAACGTAATCCGGTAGGGCCCGGCAGGATAAATCCAACTGGTGGGATTTGATCCGTTGGCAACCTCTGCTGGGTCTAACGGGTAGGCACTGATTGCAAGACGATACTCTCCGGCTGCAAGCGTGGTGAACGACAGGAAGGAGTCAAGAGAGCTGATAGAGCCATCGGCGCCACCAAGCGGCAAAACAGAATCATCATTTGAAGCAATAACATTGCCTATATTATCCAGAAGGTAGATGTATGAGTCAAGAGGAGTCTGAAGGCCATCGCCATTGATATCCCCGCCACCAACTTCTGTTAAAATGTCAATCGTCAACGATCCGCCTGCATGGTGCAGCGTCCAGTAATCAATAGATGAAAACCCTCCCTGATTCAAGATTTCACCCTGCATAACCGGGCCAGGAAGATGGATGCTCAGCTCATCTTCATCAACATTGCCCGTTACCAGTGTCTGACTGGCTATCGGGACATCGTTCTCCACATTGATCGTGAAGGTCGCCATACCCGTGGCTGAATCGCCATCTTTATCCGTCGCGACCAGCGCTCCCGTCAGGTTCAGACCCAGCACTCCGTTATCTCCCGAGTCCGTAGGGTGATCAACCTGGTCGAGCAAGGTAAAGGTATAGTTCTCATGGTTCGTGCCACTGAGCGCCAGCGTAAAGACCGCACGGTCGGTACCAACCTGGTAACCGGCACCACCGCCGATATCAATGTACCCTGTCAGCTTGTCGTTCTTGCCGTCACTGTCCGTATCGGTCACTTCATAGAGTACCGTCTCTCCTTTTGAACGCAACCCCACCAGCGTCGTCGGCATCACCAGCGCAAAGCTGACCGGTTCGTCCGCTCCACTCAGCACCAGGCCCGACAGGCTGCCCGTCGCTACGGTGCCGACATTGACCAAATCAAGGTTCCCTTTCGATCCAAATCCCGTTACCGGATCATAATTGTTCAGACTGTCTTCATCGACGTTGCCCGTTTCCGGTACCGGACTGGCTACTGGCACATCGTTTTCAACCACAATAGTGAAAAGTGTGCTGTTGGAACCAACAAGGGTAACAAGATTCACCGTATCATTATCCGCATCCGTTACCGTAATCAGACTCGTGAAGTTCAGCGACGAGGCACCGTTCAAAAGGGTAGTGTCAAAGTCACTGCCGACGCCGCTGTGGTCGAGCTGGTCGTTCAAATTGAAGGCCCACGTGCCGTCACTGTTGACCGTCAGGATGAAAACCGTCCGCGTACCTGCCGTCGCCGTCAAGGTGTCGCCCGTGCTGTTGACGCTGTAGATGACCGGGTCGCCGTTCGAGGTCAAGCCCAAAGAGGCTGCAAGCAAGAGGCTGCTATCCTGCGTCAATGCGTAGCGTTTTGCCGGGTCGTCCGCTCCGATACTTACCAGCGCCGAGAGCGAGGCCGGGTTGCCGCCGAGGCCATTGCCCACCAACTGCGCTACCTGCGTCACGCCGGCTATACTCTCCTCATTACCAACCGAGAGGTCACCACTGTCGCCCTCATGGCCAAGCGCATCCTCATAAACTGTACCTGTAATCGGGGATGGATAGGTGTTTGGTGTACCCTGCAGCACAGGAATATCGTTCTCCACCACAATATTGAACAGCGTGCTGTTGGAGCCAACAAGCGTGCCGAGGTTCACCGTATCGTTGTCTTTATCGGTCACCTCGATCAGGCTCGTGAAGTCGAGCGACGAGGCGCCGTTCAAAAGCGTCGTGTCGAGGTCACTGCCGACACCGCTGTGGTCGAGCTGGTCGTTCAGGTTGAACGTCCACGTCCCGTCCGAGTTAACCGTCAGAATGAAAATGGTTCGTGTACCGGCCGTCGCCGTCAGCGTGTCGCCTGCTGGGTTGACCGTGTAGATGACCGAGTCGCCGTTCGAGGTCAGGCCCGACGAGGCGCTACTCAACAGTGCAGGGTCAAGCGTCAAATGGTAACGCGGCGGTTCATCCGCTCCGACACTCACCAGCGTCGAGAGCGAAGAGGGGTTGCCGCCCAGACCATTACCGATCAACTGCGCGACCTGCGTGCTGCTCTCCTGATTGCCCAGCGAGAGGTCCGATGGGTCAGCCTCATGGCCAAGCGCATCTTCATACACCTTGGCGGTAATCGGTGCTGGCGGCATACCTTCGATGTCCAGATGCAACACCGGCACGTCGTTCTCAACTGTAATGGTGAAACCGTTATCTATGACCACACTATCGCCGTCATAATCTGTTGCAACCAGAGCATTTGAAAGGTTCAGGCTCAAAAGTTCACTATCTCCTTTACCCGTATGGTCAAGCTGGTCGAGCAAGGTAAAGGTGTAGGTTGCATTATTCAGACCGCTCAGGGCAAGCGTAAAGACCGGGCCATCCGGGCCCATTGCGATCAGCGTATTTCCGGCAACACTGTAGGTTAGCGCTACTCCTTTTGAGGTCAAACCAAGGGCACCGAGACCTGTGGTCTGGAGGCTGAAACTTGCAGGCGAGTCCGCTCCAACCGTCACCAGAGCCGAGAGATTTCCGCTTGCTATGGTGGTCTTAAAGCCCTCCCCACTACTATTGCCTGTCGCCAAGGCATCTTCCTGCACCGCTCCGGTGACCAGTGCACCATTATTGATCGGCAGATCATCGACAACCGTAACGGTAAACGTCCCATTGATAACATCAAGAATAATTCCGCCTGTATCCTTGACCTGGAAATCAAAAGAGAGAGGCAGGGTATTCTGGCCCTGATCATAGGGATGATCAAGCTCTTTAATCAACGTAAACGCATAACTCTGTGAACCATCTGAAGCATCCGGATTAAGGATCACGACAGAAAAGACCTGATCAGAGGGTGTGGAACCAGTATACGCAATAAGGGTTTTTCCATCCGGCGAGATAAAGTAGTTTACTTGTTGACCGCCGGAAGTCAATCCCGCAGGAGCACTTTGTGGAGTAAAAATGGTATCAACCGGATCGGTTCCCGAAATGACACCAAGTGAACCCGTTACCGTCAGTGACTCTTTGGGGGGAAGCGGATCGTTGCCCGAGGGCAAATCATCTTCATAAACTATTGATGATGTAGAAAGACCAAGTGCAGGAGGAACATCAATTATTCTAATCGAGCTTCCCTTGAATGTCGTGAACACCAGGGAAAGCGCCTCTTCATTGAAAGAGAGTGAAGAGAGTGGTATGGCAAGACGCTCATCAACCGTCGCCCGCCCTTCAAGCAAAGGCACAAAGTCATAGGTACGAGAGCCTGTTGAAGGATCATACTTGCCGGTAAAGGACCAGAAGCTGTAGGGAGGATCGGTAACCAGCTCCTGAACACGTGCAAAACGAATAAATCCAAACCCGCTATTAGCCGCTGTATTCTCATCAGTAACGACGGGATCCTGATCATCGGCCTGATCAGGATCAAGATCATCAGGAATAGGTCGGCCGTTACTATCGGTGGCGGCTACCGCTCCCCTCAGATCAAGGTGGAGTGGATTTTCCGTATCATGACCAACAATTCGCTCGAGTGTATTATCAAAAAGCCCGGCACTTAACTCGATTTCTTTGTTTTCAGAGATCTTTATGGTGGAACCATTTGCAGCTATCAGCTCAATCCTGCTGCCATCATCGGTAACAATCACCTCACCCTCTGCAACCGTATCTCCCGATTGAAGCAGGTGCCTAGTGCCATCTTCAGCTTCTGCCCAGACTTTACCGGCAACAAGAGTAACTGTTGCCAGTGGAGTAGTATTATTGGTGTCCATTTGTCCCATGCGTATGAATTAGCCAAAAGCAACTCGCTACTTGCAGGTACCACGATACTGCCTTAAAACAAAACTGGAACTCCTTCAACACACTCAAAAAAATATACAGCCAACAACGTAATTCATATATGAATTTAATATAAATGCGAAGTAATTTCAAGTAACTTCAAATAAAAACACAAAAAAAATACTTCTTACCGGGAAATAAAAACGCATCCGCTTGGCAGTATGAGTACCTGCTCCAGGCATTGCCTTTATAACGGCTAACGATTACCTTTCTGGTTTGGAAAGTTCTCTTTTCGCAATTGAGCAATGAGTTAGATAAAAAAAGCAAAGAGCATGAAAAAAATAGGGGTTCTTCTTTCGGGATGCGGCTTTCTTGATGGCTCGGAAATCCAGGAAACCGTTCTTACCCTGCTCGCTCTTGACCGGGCTGGCGTCGAGGCAGTTTGTTTGGCACCAGACATGATGCAGTATCAGGTGATCAATCACTACAACGGCGAGGAGATGCAGGGTGAGATGCGCAATATCCTTGTCGAATCGGCACGCATTGCACGGGGAAAAGTCACCAATCTCAAAGAGATCGATTCCCTTGCCCTTGATGCCCTGATTCTTCCGGGAGGATACGGCGCAGCAAAAAATCTCAGCAACTATGCCTTTAAAGGGGCGCAATGCGAAGTCAATGCGGAGGTAGTGATGGCCGTAGAAAGCTTCTACAAGGCTGGAAAACCGCTTGGATTTATCTGCATCTCACCGGTAATCGCTGCCAAGATACTGGGTAAATATCATGTTGAGCTCACCGTCGGCAATGAGCGGGAAACAGCGGAAGCCATTGAAGCCATGGGTGCACATCATATTGAGTGCCCGGTATGGAACACGGTTGTCTGCAAAAAGGGAAAAATAGTGAGTACACCGGCGTATATGCTGGAGCAGACAATAGGAGAGGTCAGTAAGGGAATAGAGAAGCTTGTCCGGGAGGTAATCAACCTACTCTGATTGACGGTTTTTCTCAAAGGGAATACCTGAGTCCCGAGGAGCAACCGAGTGGCCGACAAAGCCTGCAAGAACGAAAAGGGTTATGATATAGGGCAGAGACTGCACCAACTGGGAAGGAAGAAAACCGGACTGGAGCCAGATTTCCATCGACTCGGTAAAGGCAAACATCAGGCTTGCAAGGGCGGCTCCAGCCGGAGTCCACTTGCCGATAATCATGGCGGCAAGGGCGATATAACCCCGGCCGGCCGACATATTGTCCGTAAAGGTATGCTGCTGGAAAACAAGAAAAGCTCCGGCGAGGGCCGCAAGCACACCAGAGATCAGGACACCGGAGTATCGCATCCTCTCTACATTGATTCCGGCACTGTCAGCCGTTTCGGCACTCTCACCGGTTGCCCGGAGCCTGAGTCCATAAGGGGTTTTAAACAAAAGCAGATGACCGCCAACAACAGACACGAGAGCTGTAAGAAAGAGGGGATCCAGGAAAAGGGAGGAGACGGTGATACCCGCAATTCGCTCCGAGTTCATGGCACTTCCGAACACGAGGGAGAGCCCGAAACGGGTAGCACCCATAACCAGAATATTGATGGCAATTCCGGCCACAATCTGATCCGCCTTCAGGGTAACGGTAATAAAAGCAAAGAGCAAGGCCACAACAAAACCGCTGAAGAGAGCGAGCAAAACTCCCACGAGAGCCGATCCGGTCCGGTACTGGCCAAAAGCCGCCCCGAATGCTCCGGCAAGCATAAGTCCTTCAAGCGCAAGATTGACCACCCCGCCCCGCTCCGAAAAAGTTGCCCCGACAGAGGTAAGCACATAGGGCACCGCAATACGGAGTATCTGCAAAAGAATAACAAGCGGCTCAATTTCCATCATGGATCAGGAAGAAATACTTTACGGTAGTTTTTACAACCGGTTTTTTTGTTATTTTTGGGTTTACCTAAAAGTAGTCAACTTCAACTGCTTTTTTACTATCTGCCGGTGTTTTTTATCTGCTTAAAAACAACATAATTACTCCTGAAAAACATGCCAACACCTGAAATTACCAACGAACAGGCTGCCTGTAAGCAATACATCTACAGTTTCGCGGGCGGCTCTTCTGAAGGTGATGCGTCCATGAAAAACCTGCTTGGTGGCAAAGGTGCCAACCTTGCAGAGATGGCAAACATCGGCTTGCCGGTTCCTCCGGGATTCACCATTTCAACCGAAGTTTGTACTCATTATTACGACAATCAGAAAACCTATCCACGCAATCTGTTCGAGCAGGATATTCCCGATGCGCTCCACAAAATTGAAGTGGCATTAGGCAAAACCTTCGGAGATCCCGCAAACCCGCTTTTGGTCTCCGTCCGTTCCGGAGCACGGGCCTCAATGCCCGGCATGATGGATACCATTCTCAACCTCGGCCTGAACGAAAAAACCGTTGACGGCCTGGCACGCAAATCCGGCAATCCCCGCTTCGCCTGGGACTGCTACCGCCGCTTTGTGCAGATGTACGGAGATGTTGTGCTGGATCTGAAACCGGCAGACAAAAAACAGATTGATCCCTTTGAAAAAATCCTTGAAACAAAAAAACATGAGCTCGGCATTGAACTCGATACCGAATTCAGTGTTGAAGACCTGCAGGATATCGTAGCCAAATACAAGGCAGCCATTCTTGAAAAAACCGGCAGGGTGTTTCCGGAAGACCCCTACGAGCAGCTCCAGGGTGCAATCGGGGCCGTCTTCAACAGTTGGAACAACGAGCGGGCCATTGTTTACCGCAAGCTGAACCACATTCCCGGTTACTGGGGTACCGCCTGCAACGTTCAGGCCATGGTATTTGGCAACATGGGCGAAGATTGCGGTACAGGTGTAGCCTTCACCCGCGATGCCGCAACCGGCGACAACATTTTCTACGGCGAGTTTCTCATGAACGCCCAGGGCGAGGATGTGGTGGCCGGCACCAGAACTCCGCTGAAAATTGAACAGCTCAAGGCTGAAAATCCCGGCATCTACAGTCAGCTCGAAGAGATCCGCTCCATTCTCGAACACCACTACCACGACATGATGGACATTGAGTTCACGATCGAGAACAACGTGCTCTTCATGTTGCAGTGCCGGGTCGGCAAGCGCACCGGCTTTGCGGCGGTGAAAATTGCGGTTGACATGTTCAACGAAAAGCTGATCGACGAAAAAGAGGCGCTGATGCGCATCGAGCCTGAACAGCTCAACCAGTTGCTCCGTCCGGTTTTCGACATGAATGAGAAACAGGCGGCAATCAAGGAAGGGCGTCTTCTTGCCAAAGGCCTTAATGCCGGCCCCGGTGCAGCTACCGGAAAAATCTATTTCAATGCGGTTGATGCCTACGAAGCCAACCAACGCGGCGAAGCGGTTGTTCTTGTGCGCATTGAAACCTCTCCGGAAGATATCAAGGGCATGAATGCCTCTGAGGGTATTCTGACCGAACGCGGCGGCATGACCTCTCACGCGGCACTGGTTGCCCGTCAGATGGGCAAGGTCTGCGTAGCCGGATGCGGTGCACTGAGCATCGACTACCAGAAAGGTGAAATGCGGGTTCAGGGCAGCGACATCGTTCTTGCTGAAGGTGACTACATCTCCATCGACGGCAGCACCGGTGAAGTGATTGCCGGAAAGGTTGCCACCAAAAATTCTGAAATCATCGAGGTGCTGGTCGATAAAACCCTCAAGCCCGAAGATGCACCAACCTGGCCTATCTACAAGCAGCTTATGGAGTGGGCCGACAAGTATCGCAAACTCCAGATTCGTACCAATGCTGACCAGCCCGACCAGGCGGAAATTGCCATCACCTTCGGAGCCGAAGGTATTGGACTCTGCCGCACGGAGCACATGTTCTTCGGCGGAGAGCGCATTGACGCCATGCGGGAGATGATTCTGGCCGACGATATCGAAGGGCGCAAAAAAGCGCTTGAAAAACTGCTCCCCTATCAGCGCGATGACTTCTACGGACTCTTTAAAACCATGGGTTCACGCCCTGTCACCATCCGCCTGCTTGATCCTCCGCTGCATGAGTTCGTGCCGCACACCGACAGTGAGATCGAAATTCTTGCGGGCAAGATGGGCAAGCCTTTTGCCTCGGTAAAAGCGCGTATCGCCGACCTGCACGAGTTCAATCCCATGCTTGGTCTGCGTGGCTGCCGCCTTGGTATCCTGCACCCGGAAATCACGGTCATGCAGGTCCGCGCCATTATCGAAGCCGCCTGCAAGCTGAAAAAAGAGGGACTGGAAGTGGTGCCTGAAATCATGGTTCCCTTGATCAGCACGGTAAAAGAGCTTGAAATAACGAGCGAAGTCATTCACAAAACTGCTCGTAGCGTCATTGCTGAACAGGGCACCGGCATTTCCTACCTGGTAGGAACCATGATTGAGGTTCCTCGTGCGGCAATCACTTCCGACCAGATTGCCACGGCGGCCGATTTCTTCAGTTACGGCACCAATGATCTTACCCAGATGGGTCTCGGCATGAGCCGTGATGATGCCGGCCAGTTCCTGCCAATCTACCAGCAGCAGGATATCTTCCCGTTCAACCCGTTTGAGTCGATCGACAAGGAGGGCGTTGGCCGGTTGATGAGTATTTCGGCAAAAGAGGGACGCTCGGTCAAGCCGGACCTGAAGCTCGGCATTTGCGGCGAGCATGGCGGTGATCCTGCAACGGTCGAGTTCTGCCACCAGCTTGGGCTGAACTATGTTTCATGCAGCCCTTACCGGGTTCCGATTGCCCGTCTTGCTGCAGCAAGAGCTGCTCTGCAAAAGTAACAAGCAGTTCTAGGTTGCATTTGCAACCAAATAAAAAAGGCGGCCTCGTGGCCGCCTTTTTTATACCCATAAAATAAAACCTTACTGCTGCTCTTCCTTTTTCTTGAAAAACATGCAGCCGCCTTCAGCAACAACATCCTTGCCAAAACAGGTGCCTGCAGCCGGATCGGCCGGTTTTGGAGTAAAGCTCTGACATTCCTGACACTGTTTGCCTTTTTCGGCTTTCTTCTGGTAAATAATTTCCATATTGAATCCTGCTTGTATTTTGCGTTATTTTCATTCAAAAAAGTATCCATCCGCTTCAAAACCGGACGGATCGAGACAAATATACAGCAGAAAGCCTTTTCACAAAGTTTTTTTCGGAAAAAAGAGACCATTTTAGTTCGTCACCTTGCGGCTATCAGCCAAAGGTTTCAGAAACAAAGAGAGTAGAGAAACAGAGAATACAACATGGAATTCAGCCATATCACCATCAAGGGAGCAAGAGTACACAATCTCAAAAATATCTCGCTTGATATACCCCGCAACAAGTTTGTAGTCATTACCGGTCTGTCGGGCTCCGGAAAATCCAGTCTTGCCTTCGACACCATCTATGCCGAGGGTCAGCGCCGCTTCATGGAAACCCTCTCCCCTTATGCCCGTCAGTATATCGGCAACATTGAGCGCCCGGATGTCGATTTGATCGAAGGGCTCTCACCGGTTATTGCCATCGACCAGAAAAGCACAAACCGCTCGCCCCGCTCAACGGTAGGCACCATAACGGAAATCCACGACTTTATCCGTCTGCTCTACGCCAAGGCCGGTCGCAGCTACGACCCCGTCACTGGCCATATGCTGCAGAAACAGAGTGAAGAGAATATCTCGGAAGCCATTCTGGCCCTACCGGAAGGCACAAAAGTGCAGATACTCTCGCCTCTCGTAACCGGACGAAAAGGCCACTACCGGGAGCTCTTTGAACGGCTGCTGCTGAAAGGGTTTTTGCGTGTCCGCATTGATGGGAAATACCGGGAGATGGAAAAAAACATGCAGATTGAGCGCTATAAAAGCCACTCCATCGAACTGGTTGTCGACCGACTGGTTATCGCGCCCGATTGCGAAGAGCGGTTGCGGCAAGCCGTCCTCCTTGCCGTCGGCATGTCGGAACACAAATCCACGGTTATCTGCGACCCGCTTGAGAGTGAACTCGACGAACTGACCTTCAGCACACGATATGCCTATTCGGACGGCTCCGTCCCGGTCGATACGCTGGCACCGAACCACTTCAGCTTCAACTCACCCTACGGCGCCTGTCCGGAGTGCAACGGTCTTGGAGAGCTGATGCAGCTTTCAGGGGAGATGATGATCCCCGATAGCTCCCTCTCGCTGAACGAAGGGGGACTTGATCCGTTTGGCAAGCCCGGCAAACGGAACCTCTGGCAGGTAATCCGCGCCATTGCACGGGAGTTCTCCTTCACCCTTGATACCCCGATTGGCGAGATACCGAAAACCGCCCTGGAGATTCTGCTGCACGGATCGGGCAGCCGCACGTTTGAAGTCAGCTACTCCTACTCGGGGCGCGACACCCTCTACCCGCAGCCCTTTCCCGGAGCGCTCCCCTATGTTGATGAAATCCGCAAAAATGCCAGCTCCCCAAAAATACGGGAGTGGGCCGAAAGCTATATGATCCGCCTGCCATGCCCGCAGTGCAAAGGGGCAAGACTGCGCAAAGAGAGCCTTCTGGTTAAAATAAACGGCCTCAATATTGCCGAGTGTGAAGCGCTCTCTTTGCCGGAATCCCTGGCCTTTTTCACCTCCCTCACCGGAAAGTTGAGCACAAAGGAGCAGCTTGTGGCCACACCAGTCTTGCACGAGATCGTCAAACGACTTGAATTTCTCCTCAACGTCGGACTCGGCTACCTCTCGCTGGACCGCAACTCGCAAACCCTCTCGGGCGGAGAGGCCCAGCGCATCCGGCTGGCCTCACAACTCGGCTCACAGCTCAGTGGCGTCCTCTATGTGCTCGACGAGCCGAGCATCGGACTGCACCAGCGCGACAACCACAAGCTGATCACCTCCCTGCAGCGCCTGAGGGATCTCGGCAACACCGTGCTCGTGGTCGAGCATGACAAGGATACCATGCTTCAGGCGGATGAAATCATTGATCTCGGCCCTGGTGCCGGCGAGTATGGCGGGGAGATTGTCGCCCAGGGAGCGGCCTCGGAGCTTGACCCCCACTCACTCACGGCAGAGTACCTGAACGGAGCGCGCCAGGTCTATTTCAAGGGAGAGGAGAAAAAAGAGGGCGAAGAGGCGCAGCTCCTCCGGCTAACCGGGTGCCGGGGCAACAACCTGAAAAACGTCGATATCACGATTCCGCTCCGCTCTCTTGTCAGTATTACCGGAGTCAGCGGATCGGGCAAATCAACCATCATCAACGAGACCCTCTTCCCTATCCTTGCGCGCCATTTTTACCGATCAAAACTGGTTACCTATCCCTACGACCGCATTGAGGGCATCCAGCATATCGACAAGGTGGTCAATGTCGACCAGTCGCCGATCGGCCGCACACCGCGCTCCAACCCGGTAACCTACACCGGAGCCTTCACCTTTATCCGCGACTTCTTTACCCGTCTGCCTGAAGCCCAGATCAGGGGGTACAAGGCCGGACGCTTCAGCTTCAATGTCAAGGGAGGGCGATGCGAGGTCTGCCAAGGTGCGGGCACCCGGAAAATCGAGATGAACTTTCTGCCGGACGTCTATGTGCAGTGCGAAAATTGCAAGGGAGAGCGCTACAACCGCGAAACCCTGCTGGTGAAATACCACGGCAAATCCATTGCCGATGTGCTTGAAATGACCATTGAGGAGGCTTCGGAGTTCTTTGTGGATTTTCCCCGGATCCGCCGCATTCTCACAACCATGCAGAGCGTGGGACTCGGCTATCTCAAGCTTGGCCAGCCCTCTCCGATGCTTTCAGGCGGCGAAGCCCAGCGCATTAAACTCTCGGCCGAACTGGCGAAAATACAGACCGGCAAAACCCTCTATATCCTTGACGAGCCAACCACCGGCCTGCACTTTCAGGATATCCAGCACCTGCTGGAGGTGTTGCGCAAACTGGTCGACAAGGGCAACAGCGTCATCATCATCGAGCACAATCTGGATATCATCAAAAACAGCGATTGGATTATCGACCTCGGGCCCGAAGGGGGTAATGAAGGCGGCAGCGTAATTGCCGAAGGCACACCCGAAGAGATTGCACAAATGGAGCACTCCCATACCGGCCGATACCTCAAAATGGAGTTGTTGTAGGGGCACGGCATGCCGTGCCCCTACGCTTCACAAAAACTCCTCGTAATAATCCAGATCCTTGTGAAAGGTCTCCTCCAGGGCAGCGAGCGAGAGAAAAGCCGCCGTGATGCAGATACCTCCCACCAGCAAAGCCCCTGATTCGAGCCCGAACATCCCCCGGAAGAGCTGAAAGAGCATGGTAATCGGTACCACCATGCCTCGCACAATGTTCGGTACGGTGGTTGCAACCGTGGCACGGAGGTTGGTGCCGAACTGCTCGGCCGCAACGGTTACAAAAATTGCCCAGTAACCACCGGCAAAACCAAGCATTGCGCAAACTGCGTAAAAGAATTCCGGACTCCGGCGACCCTGAAGGAAATAGAGCGCAACGGCTCCGACCGAAAGCAGCATAAAGAGCAGAATAACCTTTTTGCGGCTCTTTAAAAGCTGGCTCAAAAGACCACTTGAAACATCGCCAAACACCAGACCGAGATAACAGAACATGACCGCATTGCCGGCCGTGACCGCTCCGGTAATACCCAGTTGCAGGGCAAACTCAGGGGAGAAGGTAATGAGCACACCAACCACAAACCAGATTGGTACGCCGATCATAATAGAGTTCAGGTAACGAAAAAAGCGGTTCCGGTCGGTAAAGAGAGCCAGCATGTTGCCCCGGCTGAGCCCGGCTTTTTCCTCCATTGCCTTGAACATGCCGGACTCGGAAACCTTGACGCGGGCCGCAAGCAACAGAAAGCCAAGGCCGCCGCCGATAAAAAAAGCGTTATGCCACTCATAGTGTGTGGCAACAAGATTGGCAAGAATGGCCCCCGAAACCCCAATTGAGGCCACAAGCATGGTGCCGTAACCACGTATGCGGGTGTGAAGCACCTCGGAGACAAGGGTGATACCTGCACCAAGTTCACCGGCCAGACCGACACCGGCAATAAAGCGCAAAATGGCATAGAGCGGAAGCGAGGTAATAAAGCCGTTGGCAATATTGGCCAGCGAGTAGAGCAGAATAGAGGCAAACATGATTTTCAATCGACCCTTCTTGTCTCCAAGCCATCCCCAGAGAATCCCTCCGACAAGCATGCCGATCATCTGCATATTGAGCAAAAAGACCCCGTAATCAATCAGCGCATGGCCGGAAAGTCCGAGCGATTTAAGGCTCGGCACCCGGACAATACTGAAGAGCACCAGATCATAAATATCAACAAAGTAACCCAGTGCCGCTACAATGACCGGCAGGCTGAAAATATCGCGTATCGAAGCAGACTCCTTACGATGCGGCATAAAAACTCCCCATTACGCCTTCTCGGGCATGGCGACCCAAAAAGCCGTTGCACGCCAAATCAGACAATGACTGTAAATAAAGATAGTT
>CAIMCD010000038.1 GCA_903839405.1 uncultured Chlorobiaceae bacterium | reverse complement strand
CCCGTGCCGTTGGCGCTGATGGCGCTGTCACTACCCGGAGCGGTGCCGTCGTTCAGCGTGATGTTGCCGGCGGAGGTGCGCAGCACAATACTGCCGTTGGAGGCCGTCACCAGGTCGCTCTGCGCCGCGTCGCTCACCAGGCTCGTGGTGCCATCCGTGCCAACACGGTTGACCGTCGCACTCGTATTGTCCACCACCACGCCGTCACTCTCCAGCAAATTAATTCCTTCACTGCCGCTCCGGGCGCTTACCGTGGTGACCGTGGTCTCGATCGGGTTCGCGCTCACGCCGAGCTGGCCGATGCCGGTGGCCGCGTCAAGACGAAGGCCGGTGGAAACAACGTCAATGCCGCCATTCGTGTCGCCGTCACGAATCCAGCCGTTGTCGGCCGTGATGCTCACGCTGCCCGTCGTCGTGGCGGTGCCGCCAAGCGTGACGTTGTTGCCGGCAAAGAGCCGGATGTCGCCGCTGCCTGTGGTCTGGTTGCTTGTCGTGCTCAGAAGCATATTGCCCGCTGTGGCCTGCACGTCTATCGTACCGGTGCCGCCGGTCAGCAAGTCGGCCGTGCCGGTCAAGGTCACATTCTGTGCTGCAAGCAGCGTGATGTTGCCCGTGCCACTCTGGATATCCGCGTTGCCGGTGACGGAAGCTCCGCTGGATTTGGCTAAAATATTTCCACTTCCGTCGGCAGTGACAGGTGCATTTAATACAAGGTCACCGGCAGCGTCCATCGTAATGTTTCCGTTTCCGCCGGTTGTAGTTATGGCCTGTGCAACCGTCAGATTTCCGGCTGTTGTTGAGATCGCCGAAGTTCCGCCGGTTGCCGTTATACCGCTCACACCATTAACCGTCGTAATGAGCAGCGCCTTGTTATTGCTTATAGAGACTCCACCGGTGCCTCCGATGGCCGCAAAATGATCAACACTGGTATGAAGCGGAGCTCCGGCACTTCCGATTCCGGTTGTTGCCGTAGCAACAAAATCCGGCGCAGAAATGAGCCCGCCGGCACCCTGAAGAATAGCGCCAGGATTCACGTCAATGCGCACCATGTTCTGCGCACTCACCGTCCCAGCAACCGTCACGTTGCCTGTGCCATTGACAAGCACGACCGAATCACCGGCAACCCGCGGAGCACTTGCCGTAACCGTACCAAGCGTTACCGGCCCTGTCGTATCCAGATAAACATTGCTGTGACCGGCCGTAATGTCAACTCGTCCGGGAACCTGTATGCCAAGCGCTTGCGTCGGCGTTCCGATCACGTTGGCCGAATAAACGTCATTGATATATTTATCCGCATCAATTGCCTGCGCCTGTACCTTCGCCGCCGTATCCCTTGCTATTACAGCCTTGGCGGTTGCCGCAGTTGCAATGGAGAGGGATTCAGATGATGCATTTGCCTGAGCAGTTGTTACGGCTAAATCGCCCTGAGCCGCATAGAGCTGTGCGGTGGATGTTGCTACCGCGTCAGCCGCATCCTGGGCAACGTTCTGCGCAGTATTCAACTTGGCATCCACAACCATTTTGGCAATATCAACCGCATTTTTTGACGCGGTAATCACAAAGGCCGCTGTTGCCGCCCCACCGTCACCGGTAAAGGGCACGGCCTGCGCTACAGCAGCAATGGTACCTGCAACCGTATTTGCCACATCAAGCACCTGGGAGGTAATGCCTAAACCCAATGAGGCATCGGCCAATGGCGTTACCGCGTTGTCCGCCGCATCCTTGGCGGCATTTTTTGAAGCAAGATCGCTTGTTGCGGTGTTCACCGCGCCCTGGGCAACAATTTTGGCAGCGGCATAGATGTTTGAACTGGCCAGCCAGCTCGCCGTGAGGGTTTCGTCAGCGGTAACTAAAGCGCGTGCTGCCGCATAGTCGCCAATAGCAAGGGCCTGATAGAGGTCGGCCACCGACTTGTCGGGCGTAATGCCGCTTAACGACGCTGAACCGGCAATAATGTTGAGCGCCGCTCCGTTGCCGTCAAGGATAATGCCATGCTTTGCATCAACCGTTACATTGCCCGCTCCGGCATTGAGCGTACCGATGCTTATATGGCGGTCCGCAGAGAGACTTATTGCTCCGCCTCCGGTTGTCAGGTTGCCGATGATAGCCACTGCACCGCTTCCTGACGTTGCGCTCCCGGCATCCACCGTAATGGTATTCAATCCGGGAGTCTGGATGGTATCACTGGTATCAAGGAAGACAATGTTACCGGCCGCTGTCCGCAGGATCAGCGAGCGGCTCATGAGTGCAAGATTATCGGCGATATCAAGAATGGTAATCGAGGGTGCATTCAGGGTCAGTGCTCCTGAACCTGTGGCCTGAAGCGCAGCTTCACTGACCGCCAGGGGATTGGTGTTGGTGAGAATCACATCATGCGTACCTCCATCGGCATAAATCTCATCCACTGCAATATCGATAGGAGCAATCCCTCCGGGCGCGGTTATGTTGAGCGTTTTTGCGGTCACATTCATTGACGCCCCATTACCATCCGTAAGTGCTCCTCCGGCGGTAAGCGTTACCGCATCACCCGCCGCTGTAACCGCTCCAAGGGTAATATTGCCACTATTTATGATCGAAATATCAGCACTGTTTCCCTGACTCACGGCCGAAAGCAGGGCCAGATCAGAGGCCGTATTGTCAATATAGATCCCTCCTGCAGTTGCAGTTAGGGTCATTGAGGGGAGTGCGGTTTCAATCGCATTGGAAACCTCACCGATCTGTGTTCCGGAGATCGTCGCCGATGCAGCCGTGATGTTATTGCTTCCGGTGTTCCCGTCAAGAATCTTGCCGGATGCACTCAACGCCACACTGTGGCCTGGAGCCAATACGGTCTGCAGGGTCAGATCGCCACCGGCATTTACCGTGATATCTCCCGCAGTTGTTGCGGCCGTCAAATTAAGCGCCCGGGAGTTATCAATGCTGAGTGCGCCGCTGCCGGCCGTAGCGTTCAGGGTGGAAAGGGTTGTTTTAAGTGGGCCGATACTCCCCCCGGCCTGCAACGTCGCTCCGGTTCCAGTGATAACCGTATTGGCCGGCACGGAAGCCAGAATTGAACCGGCGGCATGCAGTGAAACCTGGTCTGGCGCGGTGGCACTCACCACGGTAAGGTCACCCGATGTGGTTCGAATGGCAAGATCACTGCCTGATCCCGCAGCCGAGGCAGTCAAGGAGAGCGCTTTGCTGTTCGTGAGATAGAGCCCGCCATTACCGGCAGTTGCTGTGAGGTTGTCAACCGCTGTATCCAGCTCGTTGGTGGAGCTGCTGGATCCGATTGATCCACCGGCAACCAGTGTAGCTGTGCCGGCAGTCAGGAGTGTGGTGTCGTTGCCATCATCAAGCAGGGATGCCGAGGCTTTCAGGCTGGCGGTGCCGGAAGCTCCGGCATCAACCACACCGAGCGTTACATTGCCGCCGCTGTTCTCAAAGGTAATGGAACCTGCACCGGCCGCATTGAGCAGCCCGGAAGCAAAAATGAGCGACCCGCCGCTCCAGGGAATAGTGACATTCCCGTTATTGGTTTTGACCGCTATCGAAGAGAGGGTGGCGCTGTTAGCAAGATAGATCCCGGCCGCATAATCGGTGGCTGTTGCGTCAATGGTGGAAACCGTTGTCTCAATCGAATCCGAAACACTTCCTATGCCGCTTTTTCCGTTCAGTACCACGTGGTCCGCCATAATATTCATACTTCCGCCATTACCATCAACCAGCGCACCGCTGCCGCTGCTGCTGTTATTGATGGTGACGGTACCGCCAAGGGCGGTAATGGTTTTCAAGGAAAGCGAACCCTTGTTCCCGGTCACCACAACATTATTACCTGTCCCACCGGCGGTGATCGACTCCAGAGAGCCGGTATTGCCGAGTGAGAGGTAAACACTTCCCGCCGTTGTTGATGCACTGGTTTTCTCGGTCAATATCTCAACGGCATCACCGGAGAGGCCGATAGCTCCACCTGCCTGCAAATTGACACTCCGGGCCGTAATGTTGTTGATCGGATTGGTTCCGATAACGATATCGCTACTGTCTTTTATCAGCTCATCGTTATTGTCAATAATGGTGCCCGTGGTCGTGATGGTGGCAACATTTGGTGCAGTTAAAACACCGAGAAGAGTGTTCCCTCCTGTTGTGATATCGACATTAAAGCTGCCCGCCAGAGTTGAGCTGCCCACAAGCAAAACCTGCCCGGTTGAGGCATTGACGGTTGGAGCAACACCGAGTTCACTGCTGTAGTTCGTCGATTCCCGCGCAATAACGGAGTTGATCACCAACCCGTCACTCTCATTGATATAGATGCCGCCATGATTGGTTGACGCAGTCAATCCCTCTAACGTTGTAAGGATTGGAGCTGCCACCGTTCCAATCGCTCCACCCGTATTGCCGGTTGTCGTCAACGTAGCCGCACCGGCAGTAATATTACGAAGAGGGGGGGCCACTGCGCCTGCCGTGATCGCTCCATTCGTTGCGCTCAGGTTCACGGCTCCAGCATTGGTAAGATCAATAACCCCGATCTCTACTCCACCGGCCGTATCGGTGACAAAGAGATCGCTTCCGGCGGTTGAAGCATTGAGGGTTACCGCATTAAGGGCAAGCGGGGTTGCTGAGCTGCCGATGGTATGTGCGCTCCCGGTTGTGGCCAGGGTAATGGTGCTGCCGACAATGTCGGCACCGGAATGCGTTCCCGCATCAATGATACTGCCACCCGTTGCTGCAAGGCTTACCGGCGCCGTACCGCCACTCACGGATCCAACGAGCAGGTCGCCGGTCACATCGCTCAAGGCGATCTCGCCATTGCTGGTTGAGGCATTGAGCGCCGTCGTGGCATGGAGGGCAAGCGGGTTAAGCGCTACGCCGATGCTGCTGCCTCCTCCTGTTGTGGTGAGGTTGATGGTTGAACCAGTAATCGAGGAAGCCGTTGCTTCCGTGATAGAACCAACAGAACTCAGGGTAATATTGCCCGTTGTGGCAAGTGTGGCTGCGGTGATGCTGCCCGGCGTAAAGAACGCATCATTGGTAGGATCAATGGTCAGGTTTATCGCTGCCGTGCCGGCATTGATTGTTGGCCCCGAGGCCATTGTGATATTGCCTGCTCCGGCAAGCCTGTCGCCTGCATTTGCGGCAGAATCATTGGCGGTGATCGAAATAGCACCGTTGTTAGTGGAGATATTTGCGTTCACCAGAACCGATCGCCCGGCCTGCATGGTCAACCCTACACCGGAATTTGCCATGGCGATTGGGTCTGTGATCGTCAGATCGGTGTTTGCCTGCAGGAGAACATTGCTCAACTGGGTATTGATCGTTCCTGGATCAATAAGAGTCGTGCCACCAATATTATCGGTGAAGGTATTATTGCCAACAGGGTTATTATACGTTGCCCCTCCAAGAACCACCGTCAGAAATTGAGGATCGATCAGGAATGTGCCACTCTGACCCTGGGGGGCAAGGGCGTCGACCGTGCCATAGAGATCGACCTGCCCTTTACTGGAGAGATCGACATAACCGCCGTTGCCACCTTGATCACCGCCACGGGCAAGAATCTTGCCGCCAAAGGTGGCGTGGTTGTCGGAACGAATGAGCACACTGCCGGCTGAGGAGTTATCCTGACCGCTCACATCAATCACACTGCCGGAACCAAGCAGGGTGTGGGTAGTGGAGTTGAAGGCCACCACTCCGCCGTTCGAATCGGTATGACCTTTGGCCAAAATGGTGCCGAAGTTGCCGGCGTACTGGCCGCTGATGGCCACATTACCAGATTGCGCACCAGCTTCAACGGCAGAGACGTCGATGGTGCCGCTATTCTGCACCACTCCTGCATCACCTCCCGAGAGGGTGACGCTGCTGCCTTTTGCGACCAGAGAGGTGGCTTCAAGCATACCGCTGTTATTGACCACCGAAGCAAAGGGATCGGCTGCGCCACCGCTGACGAGCACAATATCGCCGCCCGATGCCTTGACGGTGCCGCTGTTACTGACCGATGCATCAAATGGTTTGCCATCAGGCCCGATAATGCTCTCAAGCACCTTGCCCGAAACCGTATAGGTCAGCAGGCCATCACCATTGAAATCAAGCGTCAGGGCGTTGCCGGAGGCCATCACCACCTTGCCGAGCTGCGCTATAATGGTTCCCTCATTTTTAACCCCGCCTCCGACCAGAAAGCAGAAACCGTTGTCGGCAATGCGGATGGTGCCCTGATTGAGCACAAAGGAGGGGGCGTGGGAAAGATCCTGGGTAAAGAGGTTCTTGCCGTTCATGAACTCATCGGCATTGATCGAAAAGGTCGTGGCCAGAAGACCCGCCGCATCAACTTTTGACCCTACACCAAAAACCACTCCGTTCGGATTGGAAATAAAAATTCGTCCATTGGCCGCAAGCTGGCCGAGAATGGTTGTGGGGTTACCGCCCGTAATGCGGTTAAGGGCAATGGAGCTGGAGTTCAACTGATTGAATTTCACCAGTTCATTGGCACTGATATCAAACCCTCGCCAATCAATCACGGCTCGCGGAGATCCCTGGTTAATAATGGTCGAGGTGCCGCTCTGGCTGATGCTGGCTGAGCCTTTCACCACCCGACCCTCCGTCGGGGTGGAAAATGAGTGCAGCGGATAGAAAAAGAGCATGGCACCTGCGGAAACAAGGGAGATCAGCGGCTTTCTCATGAAACGCCGGATGCGGGCCGAATGAAAAGAGTGATTCATAATCTAAGGACTCCGTAAGAGTTCAATAAAAAGAGATCAAACTTCAATTGCCTCTCAACACGGACAAGGGCTTTTTTCAACAGAGAGAAAAACTAAAAACGGATTGAGGCATCGAAATAAACCACCGGACTCTCCGAAAGAAAGTTACTGGAGGGGTTGAGCGGCCAACCGATATCAAGGCGAAGATCGGTCGGAGCAAGAGTCGAAAGATGGGAGAAGACTCCAACGCCTACACCGGTCAGCTCGGTCGTAGCCTGTGAGCCGATCATGGGGCTTTTTTTATAGGCATAGCCATGATCCAGAAAAGCGGAAAGCTGCAAGATCTCCTTGTTGGCCAAAGGAGTTGAGCGGAGCGCAAAGCTGGCGCTGTAGCCCTGGTCGCCCGATCCTTCGCCGGAGGTATAGCCGTGGACGGAGTTGATGCCGCCAATAAGCCACTCCTCTCCGGCAAGCAGGTTGCGATCAGACCACTGTCCCGACAGCCTCACAAGGGCGGAAAAATTATCGCTCATGGGTTGCAGGCGCGCAAGACCAAAATTAATATGGGTAAAGGCGTTATCGGCATTTTTCCGGCTGGCAAGAGGATCTCGGGAGTTCATGCCGCCAAGAAAGCTGCCAAGACCTTGCGACACCCCTATGCTGCCAAAGGTTTTGCCGCCCCAGGAGAGCATGTCACCCTCAACTTCAGCATACAAAACACGGGTATTATCATGCGCGGAGATTTGATCAAGCAGATAGTACTTGGCATCGCTTGCCCGGAAACCAGCCTTGCCGGAAAGCGTTGACCGGCGATTGACAATAAAGGGGTGCGAAACAAAGAGGTCGCCGCTGCTCTCCCGGTTATGAATGCCGAGGTCGGCAAAATCTTTACCGATATCAAAATAACCGTTGAGCACAGAGAGCCCGACCATGGTGCCGCCAGTGCCAAGAGGGAAAGAGTAGCCGCCATTGATGATGTTCATATGGCTCGGCTTGTCGCCAATAAAACCGCCGATGGTGGCAAGTGAGCCGGGAATCAGCGCATTGGTCCACTCAAGCTGCCCGCCAAAACGGTAGCGGCTCACAAAATTTGAGCCGAAATTATTGGCCGACAGGGTGGCGTGAAGTGGAAAACTGTCTTCGACCTTCACATAGAGGTCAGTCGTACCGGCCTCCTGGCCGGGGGTAAAATTGGCCGAGACCTTCAGGTCGGTAAACTTCGAATTCAGCAGAAGCAGCGCTTTTTCAAGACGGGGAATCGTCAGTGACGATACCGGTTCACCGGAGGTCAGGTAGCTCCGGATAAAGCGGCTCGAATAGTTCCGGTTCCCCTCAATCACGATTTTGCCTATGCGGCCCTCGACAATCGTGATATTGACCCGGCCATCCTCAATGTGTTGGGGCAAAATATAGGCCTTGGCAAAGGTATGACCCTGACGATGATACTCCTCACTCACCCGGTTGGCGGCCTCGCGCAGCTTCTGAAGATCGCAGGAGTGATCAAGATAGCCCGAAAGAAGAGCCTGAAGATCGCTGGTGGAGATGAGGGTGTTGCCGGTTAACAGAAACCCTTTGACCACAACCCTGCTTGAAGCATCCTCCGATGCGGTGCGCCGAAATGAGGTGGTGTAATCGGTCGAGAGCGTCGGCTCGGGAGCAGCATAAGCCGCATGACAGGTGAGGGTAGCCAAAAGAAAAGAAAACGCAGCCGGTCTCCATACGTTTTGGGGGTCAAACATACGTGTGAACATCATTTTCTTAAATTTTTAAGCGAGTTATCCGAGAAGACGAGTTGCCGATCACATCTTTTAGGCTTCGCACAAAAATCAGAAAGAATCAGATCTGCAGCGCGCAAGTATAAACCGAGTAAATATACCGATAACACACAATAAAATACAAGAACAATAGCTGAATAGTACACTAAAACAGCAAAAAGAAGCGTCGGCCAGAAGTGTTCCCAAAGGACGTTCCGTTACGATTGAAACGAAACCAATGCATTAATACATCGCAAATTAGAGTTGTACCATAACGATTCGCCCCGATATAGGAGGATTCAGATGTTTCAAAAAAATTTCCGCTGGATAGTGAATACTTTTTCTCGGTAGTGATGCAGTGCAGGAAAAATCATGCGGGCAATGCAGAAGAGATCACTCCTCAGGAGTGAGTTTATAGCGGTGGTAGGCGTTACGGACAGAGCAGCTGTAAAAAACAAGGGCCAGCGCGGCCAGGATCATGACCACGCATCCGATGCGGATGGCAAAGCCTGTTCCAAAATGTTCCGAAAGAAAACCGATCTCAAGATTACCGATGGGCATAAAGCCCATGAAAACCATCATGTAGAGGCTCATTACCCGTCCCCGATAGCGGTCATCAACCGTGCTCTGAATGGTAGCACTGAGGGTTGAAACTGCGGCAACCAGCCCGAAGCCACCGAGAAAAAGGCAGAAAAACGCTGCCGGCAGAGCGGTCGTAAAGGTAAAGCCAAAGAGAGCCAGAGAGAAAAGGATGGTGCCGCCGGCAATAAAAATCAGACGGTCAACCCTTCTTGAGTAGACCGATACCAAGAGGGTTCCAACAACCGAACCAAGGCCTGATACCCCGTAGAGCGAGCCCATGCCGGATGCCCCCATGCCAAAGGTATGTTTGGCAATAACCGGAAGCATGGTGACGTAGGACCATGCAAAAATTGAAATAACCGCAATAAAAACAATGCCTGTACGGATCAGCGGATGCTCCCATGAGTAGCAAAGCCCCTCCCGGATCGCCTGCAGGGGAGAAGCAACACTTTTCGCTCCACTCTTTTTCGGGGCCCCCTTCATCGAGAGCAGGGAGAGAATAACCGCAAAAAAACTGACCCCGTTAACCAGAAAGGCCGCGCCGGTACCGGTTGCAGAAATCAGAAAGCCGGCAATGGCCGGCCCGATAACCCGTGAACCATTATAGATGGCTGAATTCAGCGCAATGGCCGAAGCAAGCTGCTCACGTTCCACGATTTCGCTCAAAAAGGCCTGGAGCGCCGGAACATTGAGCGCATTGACACACCCGAGCAGAAAGGAGAGGGTAATAATGATGGCGATGGTCACCGTGCCGGTCATGGCAAAAAGACCGAGCACAAAGGCAAGCACCATGGCTGCCGACTGGGTCCAGAGCAGAATGGTCCGGCGGGGATAGCGGTCAACAAGCACGCCGCCGAAGAGGGAGAGAAAAAGGGTTGGAAGCGTGGAGGCCGCAGCAACCAGCCCCACATCAAACGCCGAACCGGTTATTTCAAGCACCAGCCATCCCTGCGCCACCATCTGGATCCAGGTGCCGATCATCGAGATCACCTGACCAGGAAAATATCGCCGGAAATCCGCGCTCTCAAACGCAGGAAATGCTGAACGCAGTTTTCCCGAAACAGCACGGTTTGGCTGGGAAGCCAAGGTATCGGGTGCGCTGGTTGGAGAGTCTTCGGTTGGCAGGGTCATCAATTCAAAACATCTTCAGTTATACCAGTTTTTTGTAGCGACTCAAAGGTATCAAAAGAAAGCGGGAAATCCTGCATGCTTTTAACGGCCCGATTATATGCAACCACGCTATCATCCCCTGCATGATTATAGAGATGCCCGGCCAGAGCCGTCACCCTTCAGGAAGAGAGCAGCAGGAACAATTCTGTTACTCTTTCAATAAAAATAGCCGTACATTTACGCGGCTGTTACTATCGTTATTGCGGTGGTAACAGGTTTTTTCTTATCAACTTAAAAAAAGGAGAGTTCTGCCGATGAATGTTGTAAATCCTGAAGCTATCGGAGTGTTCGGCCTGATCGTCACCGTCTGGGTGTTCGGGCTGGAACAGTTGGGATTCGGGCTTGACAAGGAGACAGATCATGCAAAGCTTGGAAGGAATCTTGCCCATATCGCCCTCTGGTTCGGCGGCGTGGCGCAGCTTTTCACCGCAGCCTGCATGTACCTGTTTGACATGGGAATACCAGCAGAGATGAGAGTTTATCTGGGCACTATTTTTGCAACCTATGGACTGTTCTGGGTTGTTGTTGCCATGCATTTCTACAACCCTGGCGACAAGAAAATCTATGCCCATCTCTTTCTCGGCATCTTTTTCATGACGGCGGTTTTCAGCTACAAGGCAATCCTGCTCGGCAAAATCTGGCCTCTTGGCACCGTGCTCTTGCTTATTAACCTGCTGACCATTCTTTTGCCGTTTGCATGGTACAAGCAGAACTCGTTCATCACCAAAATCTGCGGCGCAACCAATGTTGCCATCGGCCTTTGCGCCCTGCCGATACTCTTCCACGCACTGGGAGTGTAACCACGTAAACCTCTACTCGCCCGAAACAGTCAGGGAATCTCAGGCTGTTTCGGGCCGCACCCACCATCTTTTATCTGCGCCACAACACGCTTCATCCAGAGAACAATAGTGACGGCTGAATGCACAAAAAGAAAGAGCGCGCTCCCCCTTACAAGCAAAAGCCTGAAGGTGAAAGCCTAGAAAACGAAAACGTACAGCAGGAAAAGAAGTTGCTGGCGAACTGGCTATTTGAAGATTACACCTGATTTGCTAATATATCCTCTACGGCCTGACGCCCACGGAGGTTTGAGCCGTAACTCATTTTTTAAACACTAAAACCATGACCCGCCATGAGCGCTCACATCTATAAAAAAATCGAAATTGTAGGCTCCTCGCCAACCAGCATTGAAGATGCCGTCAATAATGCCGTGGCCAAAGCCGCCGAGTCTATCAGAAACATCAAATGGGTTGAAGTTGTTGAAACCCGTTGCCATGTAGAGGAGCAAAAGATTACCTACTGGCAGGTTACCGTTAAAATCGGATTCACTCTCGACCAGAACTGATTCTCCCCGCTGGGCCTCTGATGTAAAAGAAAAAGGCGCCCTTCCAGGCGCCCTTTCTCTGTTATACGACTTTCAAAAACACTCCTAGTTTTCAACCGCATACCGTTCGGGTGCAAGCGACCAATGCTCGGGAGAGAGCCAGAGGGTTGAGAGCATCAGTTCACGGATATGGGTAAACTCTTTCGGCAGACGATCATAAATCAAAGCAAACAGCTCCTCATGTGAAAGAAGCTCTTTTTTCCAGGCTTCACGATCGACCGACATCAGTTTTGAAAACTTCTCGGAGGTCATCTCATCAAGGCCAGTCCAGTCGATCGCATCATACTTCGGCATCCAGCCAAGCGGACTTTCGATAGCCGCAGCATTGCCGCGCACACGATCAACAATCCACTTCAGCACCCGCATATTATCGCCAAAACCTGGCCAGAGGAACTTGCCGTTCTCATCCTTGCGGAACCAGTTAACCCCGAAAATTCTCGGCGGTTCAAGCAGCGTACGGCCAACATGGAGCCAGTGGTTGAAATAGTCACCCATATGGTAGCCGCAGAAAGGAATCATGGCAAAGGGGTCGCGGCGGACTTCGCCGATTTTGCCGGCAGCAGCGGCGGTTTTTTCAGAACCCATGGTGGCGGCGAGGTAAACGCCAAAATTCCAGTTTGCCGACTGGTAAACGAGCGGCACCGTATCTCCACGGCGACCGCCAAAGATAAAGGCACTGATCGGCACCCCTTTCGGATCCTCCCAATCAGGATCAAGCGAAGGGCACTGGCTTGCAGGGGAGGTGAAACGGGCATTCGGATGCGAAGAAACCCGGCCGCAATCCGGCGTCCAGCGATTACCCTGCCAGTCGATCAGTTCATCGGGAGGAGCGTCGGTCATGCCCTCCCACCAGACATCCCCGTCGGGAGTCATGGCGACATTGGTAAAAATGCAGTTTTTACCCAGCGTTGCCATGGCATTCGGATTTGACTTTTCCGATGTACCCGGTGCCACACCAAAAAAGCCGTACTCAGGATTGATTGCATGGAGGCGGCCATCGGCGCCGGGCTTGATCCAGGCAATATCATCACCGATAGTGGTCACCTTCCATCCCTCAAACGAGTGGGGAGGGATGAGCATGGCAAAATTGGTTTTACCGCAGGCACTCGGGAATGCCGCGCCAACATAGGTTTTCTCGCCTTCCGGAGATTCAACGCCAAGAATCAGCATATGCTCGGCAAGCCACCCTTCATCTCGGGCCATGGAGGAGGCGATACGCAGGGCAAAGCACTTCTTGCCCAAGAGGGCATTGCCGCCATAACCGCTGCCGAAAGAGACAATTGAGCGCTCTTCGGGAAAATGCACAATATACTTTTTGTCATTGCACGGCCACGGCACGTCAGCCGTTCCCGGATGAAGCGGGGCACCAACCGAGTGCAGGCAAGGCACAAACTCACCGTTATCGCCAAGCAGCTCCAGCACCTTGCGTCCCATCCTCGTCATGATGCGCATATTGGTTACCACATAGGGCGAATCGGAAATCTCAACACCGATATGGGCGATTGGTGAGCCGAGCGGCCCCATGCTGAAAGGAATAACATACATGGTACGCCCTTTCATACAACCGCTGAAGAGCCCTTTGAGGGTCTCTTTCATCTCACGGGGAGCAACCCAGTTGTTGGTCGGCCCTGCATCCTGGCGGCGAAGACTGCAGATGTAGGTTCGGTCCTCAACCCGGGCAACATCACTCGGGTCAGAACGACAGAGATAGCTGTTCGGACGCGTCTCCTCCGAAAGCTTGATAAAGGTACCGCTCTCCACCATCTGCTGACAGAGGGTGTCATACTCCTCCTGGCTCCCATCGCACCAGCATACCACATCCGGTTGACAAAGGTCCGCCGTCTCCTGCACCCACTGGATCAGCTTTTTGTTGTTCACATAATCCGGAGGATTGATCTGCATTGAACTCGTGATCATTCTTATCCTTGCTTGGAGTTAAAAAAAAACGTCCGCAATCACCACTGAGTGCGGACGTAAAGAAAGAAAAAAGATGCTATCCGGATTAATCGGCCACCGGAGCTGAAAACCATCAATCATATCCTGATATTCATTATTTCGTTGTGCCCGGCTTGCGGAGCGCCTCAAGAATCAGCTTTTCAAACACATCCTTGCTTCTTGCACCAACAATGACCTGGATAATACGGCCTGAAGAGTTTACAACAAAGGAGGTTGGAATACCGTTGATACCACCGTCGGCATATTTGCTGAAAGAGCTGACCAGTTGATCACTCGCCATCACAACCGGATAGTTGATCCTGTTGTTTTTGGCAAACTCCCTGATGGCCGGCTCACCGTCACTGACTGCCATACCAATAAAGGTAAACCCTTTGCTTGCATATTTACTCTGCAGAAGCACCATATCCGGAACCTCTGCGCGGCAGGGAGGACACCAGGATGCAAAAAAATTCACAATGTAGGCTTTACCAGCAAGAGATGCCGATCCCACACTCTTCCCGTCAAGCGACACCGCCGTAAACTTAGGAGCTATCGGGCCAGCAACCACGCTTTGAGCCATAGCCGCAAGCAAAAGAGAACCAAGAAGCAAACAATGCACGCCGTAACTAAATCTCTTTATCATACTCCTCATCCTTATATATGTTGCAGGTTGACCAAACATTTCAAGAGTAGCATTGACCATGCTCTTTAAATATACAATTCTTCCTTTTTTTCAAGGCGATAAATGCTGCTGCATTAATCTTTGTGTTTCTATACCAAAAAAATTATATTTCGGCTTGATTTTTTGCTATGCTTAGGCCACCTTAGCTCAGTTGGTAGAGCAACTGTTTCGTAAATAGTAGGTCGTGGGTTCGACTCCCTCAGGTGGCTCCTGTCAGGAATAGCCATAACACAGCAAGAACAAGTGACACCTGATTTCCGGTAAAACCCGGCAGATAAGTCCGGAACCATTGAATGTTTTATTGCACCATAAAATCCTATCCACACTGTACACTATGCAAGAAGGTAAGATTTCCCAGATCATCGGCCCTGTAGTTGATGTTGATTTCCCTGAAGGACGACTTCCGTCAATCCTGGACGCACTGACCATTACAAGACCTGACGGCACCAAGCTTGTGCTTGAAACCCAGCAGCACCTCGGCGAAGAACGAGTGCGTACAGTTTCAATGGAGAGCACCGACGGCCTCGTTAGAGGACTCAGCGTCACCAATACCGGCAAACCAATCCAGGTACCTGTCGGACCGGAAGTTCTCGGCAGAATGCTTAACGTTGTCGGAGATCCGATTGATGGACGAGGCGAAGTCCACACACAGAAAACCTATTCAATCCATCGCCAGGCTCCGAAGTTTGACCAGATCTCCACGAAAGCCGAGATGTTCGAAACAGGAATCAAGGTTATCGATCTGCTTGAACCTTACTCCCGCGGTGGTAAAACCGGCCTTTTCGGTGGTGCAGGTGTAGGCAAGACCGTGCTTATCATGGAGCTGATCAACAATATCGCAAAACAGCAGTCGGGCTTCAGCGTTTTTGCCGGCGTAGGCGAGCGCACCCGTGAAGGAAACGATCTCTGGCACGAGATGATGGAATCTGGCGTTATCGATAAAACCGCTCTGGTATTCGGTCAGATGAACGAGCCTCCCGGCGCACGCCAGAGGGTTGCGCTTACCGGCCTCAGCATTGCCGAGTATTTCCGTGACGAAGAGGGTCGCGACGTGCTGCTCTTTATCGACAATATCTTCCGCTTTACCCAGGCCGGCTCTGAAGTATCGGCTCTTCTCGGACGTATGCCGAGCGCTGTAGGCTACCAGCCTACCCTTGCTACCGAGATGGGTGAACTTCAGGACAGGATTGTTTCAACCAAGAAGGGTTCCGTTACCTCGGTTCAGGCTATCTATGTGCCTGCAGATGACCTTACCGATCCGGCTCCGGCCACCGCATTTGCTCACCTTGATGCAACCACGGTGCTTTCCCGCTCCATTGCCGAGCTTGGTATCTACCCTGCAGTTGATCCTCTTGACTCTACTTCACGTATTTTGGATCCGAATATTGTCGGCGACGACCATTACGATACCGCACAGGCCGTCAAACAGTTGCTGCAGCGCTACAAGGATCTGCAGGACATCATTGCGATTCTTGGTATGGACGAGCTCAGCGACGAAGACAAGCTTGTTGTTTCCAGAGCCCGGAAAGTACAGCGCTTCCTCTCCCAGCCATTCTTTGTTGCCGAGGCCTTCACCGGTCTTGCCGGAAAGTATGTCAAGCTTGAGGAAACCATCAAGGGCTTCAAGGAGATCATCGCCGGAAAGCATGACAATCTGCCAGAAAGCGCATTCTACCTTGTCGGCACCATCGAAGAGGCCATTGAGAAAGCAAAAACTCTCTAAACAGACGCGAGAACCATGGCTACTTCCGAAAAAGGCTTCCAGATAGAGATCGTCACTCCCCAGAAACTTTACTTTTCCGGGGAGGTTGTGAGTGTAACGGCGCCGGGCGAAAACGGACTTTTTCAGATTCTGAAAAACCACGCCCCGCTGCTCTCCTCGCTGAAAAACGGCAAGGTCAAGCTTGCCTTGGCGGATAAAAGCGAAAAATCATTTTCCATTTCGGACGGTTTTTTTGAAGTCAGCAGCAATAAAGCAATACTGCTGACCGAAACCATCTCCTGATTTGCAATGGCAATGAGTAAAAAAAACATCAGCGCCGGTTAGCCGGAGTGCTGATGTTTTTTTTTGACCGGTATGAAAATCCTTACTCCAAAAGCCCTGCGCAAGGGAGAGACCATCGGGCTTATCTCCCCCTCGTCACACTGCGCTTATCCTGACAAAATCGGTCAGGCGGTACTCTATCTTGAAAAAAACGGCTACCGCGTCCAACCCGCGCGCCATCTCAACCGCATCGACACCGATCCGGCTATTGCTGATCTGGAAAAACTGCAGGATATCAATGAGATGTTCCAGCATCCCGACATAAAGGCAATCATCTGCCTCCGGGGAGGAGCTGGAGCCTCAAGACTATTAAAAAAAGTAAATTACGATCTGATTGCGGCCAATCCGAAAATCCTTGTCGGCTATTCAGATATTACCGCCCTGGCGCTTGCCGTGTTTGCAAAAACCGGACTGATCAGTTTTTCAGGCCCGATGCTGACAACCGAACTGCACGAACCATCGCCCTACACCGAAGAGCATTTCTGGGGTATGCTCACCTCTGTGGCCTATGCAAAGCAGCTTCACAACCACCCCAGCCATCCCCTGACCTGCATCCGGGAAGGGCAAGCGGAAGGGCGACTGATCGGCGGCAACCTCTCCGTGCTCTCGTCCATGATCGGCACGCCTTACCTGCCATCACTGAACGATGCGCTGCTCTTTCTGGAAGACATCAATGAACCGGCCTACCGTATCGACCGGATGCTCTCGCATCTCGACAATGCCGCTCTCTTTTCCAGAAGCCGGGGCGTGCTTTTCGGCCAGTTCAGTCATGAACCCGAACCAACACGTGATGAGGAGCGGCTTAAAACCATTTTCAACTACTACTGCCTGCAGCATAGCAACCGGGAAGCTCCGGTCATGAGGGGACTCTCGTACGGCCATATCCAAAATCTGCTCACCCTGCCGGTAGGAGCCCGATGTGCCATGAGGGTCTCCCGAAACGGGGAATTTTCACTTGGAGCCCTTGAGCCGGTTATTGAAGCGTAAGGCATAAGCTCCCACTTGCCTCCCTGGAGAGGACTCTGTATTTTACTTTTTTTAACAACTCCATTTCGAGACCAATGAATAGCTGGACGGCATCCGGAGCAACACCGGAAACAAGGCAGACTGAAAAGCTCTCCGATAGCGGCCTGCTTGACGCCTGCAGGGTTGTCTTGTTCAATGATGAAGAGCACTCGTTTGACGAAGTGATCATGCAGATCATCAAGGCCACACAGTGCAGTCGCCAGAGTGCCGAGCGATCTACGTGGGAGGTGCACACCCGTGGCCGCAGCATTGTCTATACCGGCCCGATCACCAACTGCCTGCGGGTAAGCTCGATTCTTGAGGAGATCGCCCTTAAAACCGAAATCCAGACCGGCTGAGAACGCTCCTTTCCGACTATCCTTGAACTTATTTTCAGAAACTCATGATTACTTGCTCCTTTCAATAATTTTTTTGAAAGAATATTGATGGCGATGCGTATGAATTAAGGTGAATGACAGATGAACTAAGTTTATGTTTCCTTAAAAGACAAATTGACTAAGACAATGAAAAAGAATCTTATTGCTGGTATTATTGTATCTCTTGCAATGACCGGAATGTTTGGTGGTGTTTCTTTCGCAGCAGATAAAGCAGTAGACGCAAAGCCAGCAGTTGAAGTAAAGGCTGATGCAAAGGCTGAGGCTCCTAAGGCAAAGAAAGCATCCAAGAAGAAAGCTGCCAAGAAAGTTTCCAAAAAGAAAGCTGCCAAGAAAGCCGCTAAAGCAGCAGCAGCTCCTGAAGCCGTAAAGTAAGAACGACTTCCCGCTGATACGAATGATGAAGAGGTAATGATGACTATTTGAAACGGTAAGACGAATGATGATAAGCTCAATCAGCGGCGTTTGTTTCAAGAAAGGTCCCTTTATAAAAAGGGGCCTTTCTGTTTACAGCCAAGCACCAGAAAAATCCAGGCACAGGGGCCACCCTTTGACCTCCCTCTTCTCCCATGCAGAGCGTTGCATGAGAGTTATAATTTTTCTACTCCTCTCACTCCAGCTCTTGCCGCTTCCCCTGCAGGCTGCGGTGAACAATGATACCCTGCAACTACCCATAGCCTCCTATATAGTTCAAGAGAGAGGTAGCTCCAAAGTCCTGATGGCCAAGGATATCGACCGCCCGGTCTCTCCGGCAAGCCTGACAAAAATTCTGACCTGCATTATGGCCATCGAAAGCGGCCGGCTTGAGGATGATGTACTCATTACCAAAGAGTCCACCATGGTCGAACCCTCCATAGCGGGCTTCAAGACGGGTGAAAAAATAAAGCTGATCGATCTTGTCAAAGCGGCCATGGTCAACTCCAGCAACGACGCGGCGTTTGCCATAGCCATCCATCTCTCGGGCAGTGTTGACGCCTTTGTTGCGGCCATGAACTCGAGGGCAAAACAGCTCGGGATGAAAAATTCCCACTTTACCAACCCGGCCGGATTTGATGAACGCCGCTATGCCGGCAACATCTCCACAGCAAGAGATCTTCTGCTGCTAACAGAACATGCCATCCGGAACCCGGTCTTCAACATGGTCGCCCGCCTTCCGCAAGCGGTCTTTATCGAGCAAACCACCCGCAAGGCCTACGCACTGAAAACCCACAACAAACTGCTGGACAGATATCCCTACACCGTCGGCATCAAGACCGGTTATACCTGGAAAGCTGGCTGCTGCCTGATCGGCCGAGCCATCAGGGAGCAAAAGGATGTGGTGCTCGTGATACTGAATGCGAAAACCGACCGATGGAGTGTTGCCGCCGAGATGTTTGACCGGGCATTCGGCATCACCCCCGACACGGCCCGCTTCGCACTCGCCTCCAGAGGCGATTCCAGCCGCGCCCGGATAGCATCTGAAGTTCCGGCGCTCAGAAAGCTGAAACCCTCGGCCATCAGGCGGATACGCAACAGCAAAAGAAAAGCGCTCTTGTCAAAAGCCGCCCTCAGGGAGAAAAGGCGCGGAGTTGCACACTCAAAAACCGGAATAAAAGCGAAACAAACAATAAAAACCCGGCAGCATACCCCGAAAGTGCAGGTCAAAAAAGCCAGGCACCCTCTTGTTTCATCAAAGGTTGCAACGAAAAAAGGGAAAAAGGCGCCTCTGCACAAAAGCGCAAAAAAAGGGCACTCGGCCGCAAAAGAGGGTTAGAGCCTTGAAAAATCGATCATGAAAGATGATATTAGTGCAGAATTCCCCTGCCACCTATTTAAAAAGCAGTTCCATACATGCGTAAAGAGATATTGTTTCTGAAAAAATATTTGCGGAATCCCCAGACCGTTGGCTCGGTGATTCCCTCTTCTGACTTCCTGGCTAAAGCTATCTTCAAGTCAATAAAAGGATTGGATCAAACCACCGTTATGGAGATCGGAGCCGGCACCGGCGCCATAACCAAGCATATTGAGAGCCTCAACCCGCTGCTCGTTGAAATTGACCGTGAGTTCTGTGCCTTGCTGCAGCAGAACTATCCCCACCTGAACATCGTCAATTCCTGTGCGCTGGAGCAGTTGAAAAAAGTTACCGAGCGCACCGGCCTTGTGGTCTCGATTCCCTTGATCAACAACCCGTTCAAAACATCATTTATTCCTCTCCTTAATCATCTGTACAGCAACGGGCTGGTGAGCTGGTGCGTCATCTTTACCTATGGGCTGAAGGATCCGCTTGAGGAGGTTGATTTTAAACGCAAGGCACGCAAACATTTCGTTTTGCAGAACTTCCCTCCGGCTCACGTCTGGGTCTACTCATAAGGGAAGCGGCAACGGGCTGAACGTCATGTTTACCAATAAAAGGGCTTAAGCAAGAGATGAACGATCTTCAGGAACGGCTTGACCTCTCCGAAGCCAAAAACCGGCTCAATAACTGGGTGGCCATCAGCGTAGCCATCATTTCCGTTGTCATGGCCATCGCAAAGGTCAAGGATGATAATATCGTCCAGGCGATGCTCCAGGCAAAGTCTGATTCGGTTGACCGCTGGAACGAGTACCAGTCGAAAAAAATCAAGCACCATCTGGCTGAACTGGGGTTGAACCAGGTGAATGCACTCATGGGGATGGCCAGGGAGCAAGGCAACCGTGAGCTTTTGAAGCAGCAGAAAGCCTATCAGGAGGTGATTGTGCGCTACCAGAAGGATGAAGCCACCATCTCCGGCCTGGCCAAAGGGTTTGAAAAACAGTATGACGCCCTGAACTTCCGGGATGACCAGTTCGACCTCTCCGACGCCTCACTCTCCATTTCGCTCGCCATGCTGGCCGTAACCTCCCTGGTTGGAAAGCGCAAACTGCTCTGGTTCGCCTGGGTTTTTGCCGCCTTCGGCATCGTCATGGGAGTTGCCGGAATTGCCGGCTGGCCGCTGCACCCTGATTTTCTGGCCAAACTGCTCTCCTGACCTTCGTTTACAAGCGCGGGGCTGTTTATGCTCCTCGCTTTTCCTCAGCTTTTGTTTGTGCAAGCATCACGATATAGATCACATCAAAAAGTGAGCAAAAGCCGCCAACCACGAGCAGCAACAGGTTCGCGCCCTTCAGATTAATTGAACCGAGAATACCGAAATAAATGGTTGGCGCAAGCGTGCCAAGCCATTTGCCAAGGGCGATGCTCATGCTTTGGCCCTCGCTGCTCCCGCGCCGCACCAGCATATCGATAAAGAGCACCGACATCAGCAGATTCTGCAGAAAAGCCGCATAGGCCCGGCCAAGGTAGAGCCCGAACTCCAGCAAAAAAACATATTGCACAATGAATGCCGTCAGCAGCACAAGGGTGCTCCACAGGTAAAACCACCGGGAGGAAAGAGTTGGGGGAAAATATTTTTTACCGAAACGGAAATAGGTGTAGAGCACCCCACAATCGAGCAGAAACCAGAGGCCCGAAATGCCGACCTGCAGCACAAAACCGGCCTGCTGGTACTCCAGCGCCGCCTGCAACAACTCCCACGCAATATTGAGCGCCAGTGCCCAGAAGGGCATCGCATAGGTTGAATCCCTGAACCCCACCCGAATGCTCTCGATATAGACCACCGTCCAGCAGAATCCGCTGAACAGCACAAGAAAAAGTGGAAACGGCGCCAGATTCATAAGTGCACTCTTTTGCAGTTGAATAAGATTAAATGCCCTTTATAAAAAAGTGTTGACCGCCGAGGAGCCTTCGATGTCAAGCATTATTTTACAAGCGTTCATGCGTTGCCATGGATATTTCCGGGACAAGACCCCAGAACATCTTGAAGCGGAAGCAGCATTTTCGAGATGACATGAGAGTCTGACCCGCGTACAGAGTAATGCCGTATGAGATGTATGCATCATGATGGGAGCAGATTCTCAAGCTGAAGCATTTTTACTGCATTATAAGATAAGAAAAAATATTACGCCACTCATGGCCGGAGAGATTTCTGCTGACACATCATCTGCATCAGAAGAGTTCCCATGCACACCGACAACCCCATCCAAAGCCTCTCCCCACTGATTATCCTGCTTGCTTTGTTATATTGAATGTTTTATCCTGTTGAACAGGAGTTTCAAGGGGATTTTCCACAACATTTTGCATTGAACGATGAGCAATTCCGACACGACACGAGTACAGAGCCAGAGTCTGCCTCCTGAAAAAGTCATGCACAAGCTTGTTTCTCTGGCCAAGCGCCGGGGTTTTATATTCCCTTCGTCGGAGATCTATGAGGGCCTCTCCTCATGCTTTGACTACGGGCCGCTCGGGAGCGAGATGAAGCGCAACATCAAGGAGCTTTGGTGGAACTCGATGACCCGCCGCCATAGCAACATTGTGGGCCTTGATGCCTCGATCATGATGAATCCAAGGGTGTGGGAGGCTTCAGGCCATGTGGCGAGCTTCAACGACCCGATGATTGACGACCGCACCACCAAGCGCCGCTACCGCGCCGACCATCTGATTGAGAACCATATTGAAAAGCTCCGCCGTGACGGCAAGGTGGAGGATGCCCTGCGGGTGCAGAGTACCTACGAAGCAGCGGCCGCAGCGGAGGATCCGAACCGGGCGCTCTATGAATTGATTATTGCTGAAAAGATCAAGGCGGCCGATACCGGCTCGGGCGACTGGACCGAGGTGCGCCAGTTTAACCTGATGTTCCAGTGCAACATGGGTGCTTTGGCCGACAAGTCGAGCATTGTTTACCTCCGGCCTGAAACCGCGCAGGGCATTTTTGTGAACTTCCACAACGTGCGCGAGTCGGCACGCATGAAGGTGCCCTTCGGCATTGCGCAGATCGGCAAGGCCTTCCGCAACGAGATTGTAAAAGGGAACTTCATCTTCCGCATGGTGGAGTTTGAGCAGATGGAGATGCAGTACTTCGTCAAGCCCGGCACACAGGCCGAGGCCTTCGAGGCTTGGAGAGCCGAGCGGTTTGAGTGGTACATAACGGCGCTCGGCATCAGCCGCGAGAAGCTCCACTGGTACAAGCATGACAAACTAGCCCACTACGCTGACTTGGCCTACGACATCAAGTTCGAGTTCCCCTTCGGCATTGAGGAGATTGAGGGGATTCACTCACGAACCGATTTTGATTTGAAGCAGCATCAGGAGTATTCGGGCAAGAATATGGAGTATATCGACCAACTCACCAACGAGCGCTACCTGCCTTACGTTGTGGAGACCTCGGCGGGCAGCGACCGGCTCTTCCTTGCCGTGTTTGCCGATGCCTACCGCGAAGATATTGTGGACGGCGAAGAGCGCGTGATGCTGAAGCTCGCACCAAAAGTTGCTCCAATCAAGGCCGCCCTGCTTCCGCTGATGAAAAAAGGGGGAATGGGGGAGAAGGCCACAGCGCTGCGCGACGAGCTTGCGGAAAACTTTTTGGTGCAGTACGACGATGCCGGCTCCATCGGCAAACGCTACCGCCGCCAGGATGAGATCGGCACCCCCTTCTGTATCACGGTTGACCACCAGTCGCTCGAAGAGAACACCGTAACGGTGCGCCACCGCGACACGGCCCAGCAGGAGAGAATTGAAATATCGAGAGTCCGGGAGTTCCTCGCGGCCAAACTCGTATAAATGTCAGTATCAATGATTGTCAATCCCGCTTTTATACATGCGTTATGATGTAGCCGTAATAGGCGGCGGCCCCTCAGGAGCCGTTGCTGCCGCCGTACTTGCCCGTGCGGGCATTTCAACCGTCCTGATTGAGCGCAACCTTCAGAACGTCAAGCCCTGCGGCGGAGCTATCCCGCTTGGCCTGATCGAAGAGTTTGCCATTCCGGCCGAGCTGATTGAAAAAAAGCTCTCCCGCATGAGGGTGCGCTCACCGAAAGGGCGAATGATCGAGATGCAGATGCCGAACGGGTACGTCGGCATGGTGCGTCGCGAAAAATTTGACAGCTACCTGCGCTCCGAAGCCGAGAAGGCCGGTGCGGTTATTGTTGAAGGGCTGGTGAAATCCATCTCCCACTCCGGCGACGGTTTTGTTATCACCACCCTTAACGACAAGGTAGCGCCTCTCAGGGTTCGCAAAATTATCGGAGCCGACGGAGCGAACTCCAAAACTGCCGAAGAGCTGCACTTTCCGCCCAACGAGCTGAAGGTGATTGCCATGCAGCAGCGCTTCCGCTACACCCCCTCAATCCAGAAGTTCAGCGATATTGTTGAGATCTGGTTCGACGGAGAGGTCTCGCCCGACTTTTACGGCTGGATTTTTCCCAAGGCCGATCACCTTGCCATCGGCACCGGCACCGAGGAGCACCGCCACAACCTCAAGGCGCTCCAGAAGCGCTTTGTTGAAAAGATCGGCATCACTGATGCACCCTATCTCGACGAAGCCGCCAAAATCCCGATGAAGCCACGTAAATCCTTTACCCAGGAGAAGGCCATTCTGGTTGGTGATGCGGCTGGGCTGGTCACACCGGCCAACGGCGAGGGGATTTTCTTTGCCATGCGCTCCGGCAAGCTCGGCGCACAGGCGATGATAGAGCATGTTAAAAACAAGGCTCCGCTGAAGAGCTACGAAAAGGAGTTCCGCAAACTCTATGCCCCGATCTTTTTCGGCCTTGAAGTATTGCAGGCGGCCTACTACCGCAATGACCGGCTGCGGGAGAGTTTTGTGGCCATCTGCGCCGACGACTCGGTACAGCAGATCACCTTTGACTCCTATCTCTATAAAAAAATGGTGCCTGCCCCCTGGTCAACCCAGATGAAAATCTTCTCCAAAAACATCTACCATCTGATCAAGGGCTCCTGAATGCTGCTCTCTTTTCCCAACTGGATCATCCACCTCTCCTCATCGCTTGAATGGGGAGTTGCCGCCGCCCTCTTTTTCCGCTATGGAAAGCTGACCCGGCGGCGCGACCTCCGCATGTTCGGCCTGGCCATGCTGCCGCACTGGGCGGGAAGCTTTTTTGTGCTCGCCTACCACGTCTCGGGCGACACCATACCCTTTCTGCTCGATATGTCGGAGCTGATCAACCTCTTTGGCAGCACAGCACTCCTTCTGGCAACCCTGAATCTGCTCAAATCGACCAAACCATCGCCGGCCGTCGGATATACGGCCGCTCTGGCGGCCATCATGATTTCAGGCAAGCCGCAATCCTGGATGGGTGCCGATATCTTTGACGCCATCCTGCAGCTCTCAAGCGTGGTCTACCTCACCTTTCTGGTACTGCTCGTCAAACTCTACCGCCGCGACCCCGAACTCTTCCCTGCGCTGAGCCTTGCCGGATTCTGGTTTGTGGTGGTCTTCATCTCCGTCACGGTATTCTGCATGTATCTTGCCACAAAAGTGCGGGGATATCCGACCCTCTCGCACGACGACCTGCTGCACGGCTTGGCCGAAAGTTTGCTGACGGTGAGCAATCTCATGATTGTCATCGGCGTACACCGTAAAATCAGGGAGGTTGAACAGGGGGAGCGGAGGGAGTTACCGACCCTTCAGGGATGAAGAATGGCCGAGTACTGTTTTGAGTCGGAAAGCACCTGCAGCGCTTTTTTAACCATCGGGTCGTACGCAACTTCACTCTTGCGGGCAATGCGTTCGTTATAATGGCGGAGAATCTCCACTTCCAGCGCATCAGCCACTTTATCTGACGCCCTGGCAATCTCCAGCGCCCTGAGCCGTTCAATTTCAGCCTGGAGCCCGTCGAGGCATTGCCGAGAGCTCTCAAGCTTGCCGCCAGAAACCTTTGCCATGCTCTTCTTCAACTCATCAACATGCCGCTCGGGATCGGAGTGGTAGGTGAATTTTTTCTTCAGCAGAAACTCATTGAAGGAGCGCATAACTCCCTGACGATCAAAGGGCTGCGGCGGCATCGCCGGGTGGAGTGAGCGGTAGCTGTCGGCAAAAAGGAAGAGCAGTCCCTGCTTCTGCAGCGCGCCAAGATAGGCCGTAGAGAGGGTGTCCGGGAACTGGATATCGGGCGTAATGCCTCCGCCGCCATAGACCTTTCGCTTCCCCTTGGTATAGAAAACCGTTGTAAGGCTTGTAGTTGTTGGCTTCGCCAGCACCCTGCGTGGATCGCGGATCGGGACATGCTCTTTCTGGATCAAACGCCCTGAAGGGGTATAGTATTTGGACGTGGTAAGCTTCAGGGTGTTATCGTAGGAGAGGCGTACGACCGACTGCACCAACCCTTTTCCGTAGGAACGCTCACCAATAATAACCCCGCGATCAAGATCCTGTACCGCCCCGGCAACAATTTCCGACGCCGAAGCGCTCTGGCCATTGATCAGAACGACAAGGGGCAAGGAGGGTTCGACAGGAGGAGTAATGGTGACGTACGATCTCTTGCTATCCGCTGAGCGCCCGCGGATTGAAACAACCTCGCTGCCATTTTTAACAAAAAGGGAGGAAACATCAACCGCAACGTTCAGCAAGCCGCCGGGATTGTTTCTGAGATCAAACACCAGCCCTCTCAACGGCTTCTGCTGCTCTGCAGCCAGCTTCCGAAGCCCTTGGAAAGCTTCTCGCACATCATCAGCCGAACGGATACCAAAGCTCTTCATCTCGATATAGCCAATTCCGTCCATAATGCCGGAATAGCCGACCGTGCTCACCCGCACCTCCGCTCTGGTCAAGGTGACCGTGAAGGGTGTTTGGCCATCCCGCTCAATCGTGAGCGTGAGGGTGGCACCCAAAGGCCCCCTGATCAACTCTTTTACCTCGGCAAGCGGCTTTTTCTTGATGGCAACCTTGTTGATGGCCGTAATGCTGTCGCCAACCCGGATGCCGGCTTTCGCCGCTGCATAACCATCGACAACCGATGTTACAAAAACAGATCCCTCGATTGTGGCAATGGTGATGCCAATTCCGGCATACTGGCCGCTGGTCAGCTCGCCAAAATCCTTTGACTCCTCCTGGTTAAAAAACACGGTGTAGGGGTCGAGCGTACGGAGCATACCGTCGATACCTCCATAGATCAGCCGGCTGACATTGACAGTATCAACATAGCTTTGCGACAACTCGCGCGATACCTCTCCGATAAGGTCAATACTTTTGATAATATCGAAATACTCCTTTTCGGAGGAGGGAGCGGCAGAGAGAGGTGCCGGCCAAAGAGAGCAGAAAGAGAGCAGGGTAATCAGGAATCCTGGTACCCTCCGGCGCCAGGAAACTCTCCTCCGGCGCCCATCCCTGCCCTCTCGGTTGGCATGCATAAACGGTTATCTGAGTGCTTCTTCCAGCGCCGTTGCGCTGTCGGTTCTGCTGTCGCGATACTTGATAATAAGTGGCGTATAGATTGAAAGACCGTGCTCCGCAGCAAACTCCCCCTTGACACTGCGTGATCCGGCAACAACAACCGCTCCGGCCGGTATGACCAGCGGAGAGTCTGCGGTTTTGCGGTAGATGGTATTGCGGGCAAGGTCGTAAACTGGTGTTGAGCCGTTCAGGATAACGCCGGTACCGATCACCGCCCGCTCCTTGACAATGGTGCCTTCATAAATGCCGCAGTTGCCACCCACCATCACCTCATCCTCAATGATGACCGGCATGGCGCCAATCGGCTCAAGCACACCGCCAACCTGTACACCGGCTGAGAGATGTACCTTTTTGCCAACCTGGGCACAGCTTCCCACCAATGCATGGGAATCGATCATGGTTCCCTCGTCAACATATGCTCCTACATTGACATAGGCCGGCGGCATCATCACCACCCCGGGGGCCAGATATGAGCCGTCCCGCACGGCCGATCCTCCGGGCACAATACGGACATTGCTCGCCAAGGTAATTTTTTTAAGCGGCCAGGTATCCTTGTCGATAAAGGCAAAGCCGCTGTTGTGCTCATCAAGCGGTACAAAATTTTCCTGCAGGCGACCAAGGCGCATCCCAAGCAGAATACCCTCCTTGACCCACTGATTGACCACCCACTCTCCACCAATCTTTTCCGCCGCTCTGACTTTACCCTCATTGAGAAGCTGCTTGAAGCTCTCAAATACCCGGCGAGCTTCAGAATTTTCCTGGAGCGCCGCAGCTCCAACACCTGCAAAACCCAGAATATCCGCTTTCAATTGTTCACTCTGTCCCATAACGCTTTTTAAACCCTTAGATATCGCCGTATTCGGCGGTTATGTCCTTGTTATTTTTTCTGCTGTAAAACCTGAAATCGTCGCTTCTAAGACTCTCATCCAGCTTGACCTGGACAAAAAGCATGTGCTGCAAAAACCATTTCAGCTCGGTTTTCATATCACTGTTCTGCAACGGTTCAGCCACGGTTGGGCTCACATAGAGGTCAAGCTGCTGAAACTTCATGGGGTGCTGCAGCGCATACTTTCTCAGCCACCGCTCAATCTGGTTGATAGTTGTAAACCGCGCCTGCACCACGCCCGTTCCCCCGCAGGCCGGACACTGGTCGCCCATGCGCTGCATCAAACTCGGACGGATTCTTTCACGGGTAATCTGCATGATGCCGAAGTCCGACATGGGCAGAATGTTCGACTTTGCCCGGTCATTGCGCAACTCGGTCTTCATGGAATCGTAGACCTTTTTGGCGTTTTTCTGGTCGAGCATATCGATAAAGTCAACCACAATAATGCCGCCGATATCCCTCAAACGCAACTGCCGCACAACCTCGCGGGCCGCCTCAAGGTTGGTTTTCAGCGAGTTCTCCTCCTGCTCCCGCTTGGCCGCATAGCGGCCGCTGTTAACATCAACCACCACCATCGCCTCGGTATGCTCGATAATAATGTAGCCACCCGACTTGAGCCACACCTTGCGCGAAAAGATCGACTCAACATCCTTGGCAATCCCATACCCTTCAAAGAGGGGGAGCTTGCCCTGGTAGAGGCTGACATTTTTCACCATTTCAGGCGCCGCCCACTGGATATAGTTGAGGGTCTCCTTGTGGATGCTGGCCGAGTTCGCCACAATTTCCGTTACGTCGGAGGTAAGCGAGTCGCGCAAGACGCTGGAAATAATGGTATCCTCCTTGAAAATCAACTGCGGAGGAGCCGCGTCCTGGAGTTTCTCCTCAATCTGGGTCCACTTGGCCAGCAGCTTCTCAAGATCCTGTTTCAAAAGGCTCTCCTCCTGGTCTTCGGCAACCGTACGGATAATGGCCCCGAACCCTTCGGGAAGCATCGAGCGCACCAGCTTTTTCAGGCGCGCCCGCTCCTTGCGCACAATAACCCGGCGCGAAACCGCAACCTGGCCACCACCAAAAGGGAGCAACACCATAAAACGGCCTGCAATGGTAATATCGGAAGTGAGGCGTGAGCCCTTGCTGCTGATCGGCTCCTTGATGACCTGCACCAGAATGGAGTCGTTCGGCTTGAGTTTGCCTGCAATCAACTGGGTATAGGACTGACGTTTTTCAGCCTTCTCCTGCTCATCGGCCGAACGGCTCTTACCGCCACTGCGCGCCGCTGGCTTCACGCCCGGAGCGGCAGCCGGAGGAGTGTCGGCTCCTGCGGGCTCGATCGAAAGCAGCTCATCGCCATCATCCGGGCCGCCATTTTCGTCGTCATCATCATCCTCAATCAGGGCACGATAATCCTCATTGGTTGTGCCAACATCGGAAAAATGCAGAAACCCGTCGGACTTCTGGCCGATATCAACAAAAGCCGCCTTGAGCCCCTCAACCACCTTATGCACCCTGCCAAGATAAATATCACCAATACTTCTGCGACTTTCAGGACGTTCAATAATCAACTCCACCAGACGACCCTCTTCAACAAGCGCAACCTGTATCTCGTCACCGGTCTTGTTCATCAACAACTGCTTGTTCGAACTTTTCTTCATTCGTTAACTCTTTTATAAATGGTAAGAACTGGGGCAGTCCCCTGTTTTGTAATTTTTTTCGGTATAGCCACACAAACTAATAACTCTCCTCACCAGAATCACCCATAAAGGCTTTACGGCCAGCATGCAAAAACGGCTGAAAAAGAGGCAAGCTAGCCTTGGAACAAGATAAGAAATTATATAAGGAAACAGCAAAAACGCCCCTGATGTGGCCACGAAGCATGATGGAAAAAAACGCAAAAACTCTCTTAAAAATGCGCGTCAGGAGTTCTGCATCACCGGGAAGGCTAAAAAAATGGAGAACTGTTTGTAAATTTATCAAATACAGGAAAGAAGGTGGCAGTAAAGTATAAAATTCGTATAATAGGGCAACAAGAAGAATCACGCCGTTACGGTAATATTGGCAAAGCATTGGAGCCATGAGCACGACGAATTTCTCACCCGAATATACCCCGCCCGCCAGCTATTATGGCGGAGAGTGGACCGAAAAACAGCTCGATGCCTTCAGCAACTATCTGGAGGCCTATCTCGGTATTTCACCGCAAAACCCTTACTGGAGAACCATTTACTTCGACGGGTTTTCTGGAAACGGAGCGGCAAAACCGGTCGAAGCTCCCCTCTGGTATCCACCGGGCGCCGCCGCTACAGAGGAGAGTTGGTACAAGGGAAGCGCCGAAAGGGTGATCCGGCTCGACAAAAGCTTTGATTACTACTACTTCGTCCACAATCACGAAAGCATCAACGCGCTGAAAACCAAAGTGACCGGCCTTGCAGAAGCCGAAGGCAAAACCATCCTCTTCCGCCACAGAGAGTGCGGCCGGGAGATTAAACACTTATCAGAAGCGATGAAAAGTGACGACTATAGCGCACTGCTCCTGCTTGATCCTTTCGGAATGCAGATTGAGTGGGATGCCATCGCCACCCTCAAGGGAACCCGCTCGGATCTCTGGATCTGCATGCCAACCTCGGTTATGGTCAACCGCTTCCTCGGCGCAACCGGAAAACTGGAGAATCTTGAACCGCTGGAATCATTTTTCGGACTTTCCGTAGAGGAGATCCGTGACGAGCTGCAAAGAAACGAGAAGCAGATAACCCTTTTCGCTGAAGACGAGAGAGCGGGAAACATTACCAGATCGCTCCACCACCTTGCAAACCTCTATATTCGCCAGTTACGCACCATCTGGCAGCACGTTACCGAAACGCCCATCACGCTCTCGAACGGCCAGAACCAGCCCGTTTACCACTTCCTCTTCGCCACAAACAACCCCGCCGCCGCAACACTTGCCCCGGCCATTATTCAAAACGGCCACCTTTAGCCGTGCCGGGTAGATGGCCGCGCACGGCAGGTGAACCGGGCGCTCACCTCCGTTCATTTTACAGCCTCTGTTGGGAAGCTTCCTTCTAAGTTTTGATTTATCCATTCTTCATTGATCACCAAAGCATCAAAGTCTTTCCATATACGTTCATCATTTTGACAAGAGTAAGAACGACATACTTTTGGCCTGTTATTATAGACTGTACATTGTCCTGTGGCGCCCCTGTGGCAGCAAAAACCATCGCTACTGTGCCTTATATAATAAGGCCGGCCTAATTCCCACTTAATTATACCTTCTTCTACTTCTACCTGACTTAGCGGAAAGTTAAGTTTACAACAAATCGCCTTACAGATATGCAATCTTGCTTCGCAATCAACAGGCTGGAGTGTATTTTCGGCATTATCAACCCTCAGTGAAACGCCTGCATCCAACGTTTCTCCATTATCCATTCTATTCTTTTTGACAGACTCAATTTTTTTGAAAAGAAAATTGGATTGGAGTAAGCCTTTTTCTATCAAGGCATCATTGATACCAAAAACAAATGCTTCTAGATCGTTGACTCTTTCACTGATTCTGGAAAAAGTTGCATGAGTCGCCAATTGTCCTCTGATCATCTGTTTTTCAAATTCACTATTGTCCTTATTTTCCATTTTGTACTATTTTTTTTAAACAAGGATCGTCGCTTGGTAAATGTATATTTAGTTCAATCTTTTTGCTATCAGTTGACGTTACACTCAGAACGAATAGGGGGGTTTTCCATTGCTTTTTTCTACAATGATTATCCCATTTTTCTTTTGAAGTGCTTTTTTTTAGTATAAAGACTTCCGGCCTCTCTTGTTCAACAATACAATACACGCCCAAAGGCAGCTCCAGATAGAAGTTGCCTTTGTCATCAGTCAAAAATGATGACAAAGGCATTTGTCCTTTGTATGACTTTCCTTCTACTACTTTAAATGAAGCGTTTGCCAAAAGAGTAGCCTTATTATTTGATTCATTGTCTCTTGTTTCGGTTGCAATGCCAGACACTGAAGCCTTCGTCTTTAAATACTGCATAGGTTTTTGAGCTAAAAGGGCAAGAAAACTCTTAGTCAATACGAACAAGAGTATCTGTTTTATTGAAAGCGATTCTTTTGATTTTCTGACAAGTGAACAATTATCCCTTAACTACCTGCCAGTTTACCTGTGCGTTGGTTTTTGCATCGGTTGCTATGTTCTTTAATTGTATCAAAAACAAAGAATAATGGCCTACTCCTACCACATTACCTGCATTCATGATGCTATCTGAATTGTTTTCGATTCTATGCTGTTTAACAACATCTTCGCCCATTCCTGCATCCCTAATAGCCTTGCTTGTCTTATCTGCTTCATCCCCTGTATATTTTGGCAGTACACCGCCACCAGTTGCAACATCACCATATTCATCTCCATAGCCAAATAAATGTCCCGTTTCATGGGCCATAGTAATTTGATTTAAGTCAGTGCCATTTGTATTACTGAAAACAGCTTCTACTCTACGATATTTATTGGAAGAATCAGCTGCGGCATTACCTACAGCATCAGTACCAGAAGTAATAGAAACATCTTTGCCAATTGTTTTTGATAATTCGGCTTTTACGGCACTAGCTCTTTGTTGGGATAGTTTGAGGTTGTGCGCCTTATCTCCTGTAGCGTTTGCTCTGCCAATAAGGCTGATATTCCACACCGGCGGCGGAGTATCCGACTTATGCTCAAGTTTTATTTTATTTATGTTCGCCACCATTGCCGATATTTGACCGCTGATACCGGGCGTTACCGTGGCGCTATCATTATCGAATTCTCCTAATTGCTCCGAAAGCATGTTATGGACATTGCCGTTGAACTGAGTACCTCCGAAAGTGCGCGAATCGCTAAAGCCGCCAATTCCTCCTCCCATATAGGCACGCAATGTGGGTCCATCAATCATTTTGACAATACTGAAATGATGATGAGGGTTTTTATCTGTAAATTCTAATTTGAATTTATTTTTAACCTGGTATTTTTCATAATCTGGGTCATCTAACTTGAAGGTCAACTTGGATTTATCAGATGGCCACACGTCATCAACATTTTTTCTATAATCTTTTCTTACCTTTTCTTTTTCCGGCTCAGACCACTTTAATTTGGCTGGGTCTGTTTTTTGAACTTTTTCAATAGCTTTCTTCCAAATTTTTAAATTAGCGGTATCTGTACTTAAAATATTATCTGTTATAAACTTCAAATTAGTGTCCTGAAAATTAATATTTATACGCATCGTTACAAGCATATCTCCCTGGGCTGGCAGCGGTGTTGGAACACTAACGGCTGAGTCAAAGTTTGCTCCAGCGTTGGAACCTGACGGTTTTACTTTTTTCAATACCTTGCCATCAGCTGCTTTTTTATCGGCATCGCCACCCCAATTCCATGGCCATCCACCCCAATCACCAATACTACGTTGAATAGTTGCAGTTGGCATCATGGATAAGTCTGGTTTTCGTTGCAGCATGTTACGTTGTAGGCCACCAGTCTGCTGCACCGTGTGCGTTAACTCGTGTGCCAACAAATGCTGCCCCCCTGTCGACGATGGATTGTACTTCCCTTCATTAAAATAGATATCGTTCCCAGACGTAAAAGCTTTCGCAGAAATACTCTTGCTCATATTAGCCGCTGTGCTGTCTCTATGTACCCGCACATCCGAGAAATCAGCACCAATCGCTCTCCCCATAGAATGGCTTACCTCAGATGGCAAAGGATGTCCGCCACCTTTTGTAGCATTCAGTTGATTAGAAAAAGCTTCAGAAGCAAGCCCCGCTGTACCATCGGCGTCTTCCTTTTTTTGTAATTTATCTTCAAGCTCGGAAGCATCAGATTTGGTTTGTACAGAAGAGGCCGGATTGCCAACTTTGGCAACTACATGCTCAGCAACAGCATCAGCTCGCTGTTCATAGATATCATTGGATTTACCTATTTGCAGTTTTGCTTGAATAGCTTTAGAGCTGAAAAACGGTTCGGATTTGGCTATGTTTTCACCAAAAAACGACGATTGCTCTTGATCTTTTTTCGAAAAGAATGGGGCGACGGTGCTTTTTTTGAGCGATGTCGTAGTTGCGTGGGCTTTCGCTTCGTTTGATTGCATGTCCGGCGTTAATTATTAATTTAATAATTACATAACATTTCATCTTTTCTGCTGACCTTTGCACTGAGTTAAATATAAATATAATTTTCCAGTTGAAAAACGTAGCCTGCGAGATACCTATCTGACGGCAAATCTCGTCCACTCGGATTCATGTCTCAGCCTGATGGAGGGCAAAGGCAATCTGCTCTTCGGTGAATTTGCTCTTTTTTCAATGGCAATGATTCCTTGTTTGGTTCAAGATCATCATTACCGAAAAACTCTCCTTTAGAATGATCCTGTTTTCGGGGAGGGGGTTAGGCGCTTACGAATGATGAACCGGGCGCGCCTGCTCCGCAAAGCAACTCGTGACAACGAGAACCCTCGCCCGCGCGTCATGTTGAGCGCCAGCGAAACATCTCCACCATTTTTTCCGATACCCCCGCAGCATTCTATTTGCACTGTTTACATAAAGTTATGTACATTAAACGAAGCAGTTATTTTGTGTTCAGGTAGTAATTGCCTGTACGCTCCGCATTCACGCCAGTGATCAATTGTTTCATGACCGATGAAGCCTCATTGACTGCACAATCATACCCTGACCACAATGAATGACTTTGATTACCTGAAACAGATAGAAGATGAACTTGGAATCAAGCTGGAGAAGCTGGAGAAGTTACATTGGCACAGCAGAGGATATGTGGTCGATACAAACAATTCTGTAACCTGTATCGGATTGTTTCAGTGCGACATAAACAATATTAATCGAATCATTACACCGCTTGCTGCTCTAAAAAACCTCTCTTTGCTCAATTTTGTCAGCAATCAAATCACTGATCTGAAGCCGCTTGCAGCTCTCTTAAACCTCACGTCACTCGATGTTTCCAACAATCAAATCAACGATCTGAAGCCGATTGCAGCTCTCTCAAACCTCACCTCTCTTAACGTTGACAGCAATCAAATCAACGATCTGAAGCCGATTGCAGCTCTCTCAAAACTCACTTCACTCATTGTTTCCAGCAATCAAATCACTGATCTGAAGCCGATTGCAGATCTCTTAAACCTCACGTCACTCGATGTTTCCAACAATCAAATCAACGATCTGAAGCCACTTGCGAATCTCTCAAACCTCACGTCACTCGATGTTTACGGCAATCAAATCAACGATCTGGAGCCACTTGCGAATCTCTCAAACCTCACGTCACTCGATGTTTACGGCAATCAAATCAACGATCTGGAGCCACTTGCGAATCTCTCAAACCTCACGTCGCTCTCTATTTTCTACAACCAAATCAGCGATCTGAAGCCGCTTGCAGCTCTCTCAAAACTCACTTCACTTGATGTTTCCGACAATCAAATCAACGATCTGAAGCCGCTTACAGCTCTCTCAAAACTCACTTCACTCACTATTTTCCACAACCAAATCAGCGATCTGAAGCCTCTTGCGGCTCTCTCAAAACTCAGGTCGCTTAATGTTTTCAGTAATCAAATCAACGATCTTAGCCCACTTACAGCTCTTTCAAGCCTCACGTCGCTCAATGTTTCCGGCAATCAAATCAACGATCTGAGGCCTCTTGCAGCTCTCTTAAACCTCACTTTACTCGAGGTTTCCAGCAATCAAGTCAATGATCTGAAGCCCCTTGCGGCTCTCTCAAACCTCACTTCGCTTGATGTTTCCGACAATCAAGTCAACGATCTGCGGCCTCTTGCGGCTCTCTCAAATCTCACTTCGCTAGTTCTCCGTAACAATCCTATTACTGCCTTGCCTCACTGGATTTGCGATTTTAATATGGAAATCCAGTGGAGTGAAGACCGTCAATATGGCGTGATCACCTTTTTTGATAATCCTCTCGAAACACCTCCCCCTGAAATAGTAAAACAGGGAAAAGAGGCTGTCAGAAACTATTTCCGGCAAATGGAAGAGCAGGAGGGCGACTATCTCTTTGAAGCTAAACTGCTGATTGTCGGCGAGCCCGGTGCAGGCAAAACCACGCTTGCCCGAAAGCTTGAGAACCATGATGCTCCCTTGCCGAATGATGATGAGACCACACGAGGGATTAATGTCAAGCCGATTTTTTTTCCGGTCAGGCCGGAAGATTTCCCTGAACTTGATGCAAAAAAACTTGAGGGCAAGCAGTTCAGGATGAATATCTGGGATTTTGGAGGGCAGGAGATCTACAAGGCAACCCACCGATTTTTTCTTTCAAACCGCTCGTTGTACGCACTGGTGGTGGATAACCGGAGGGAGGATGCGGATTTCAACTACTGGCTGCATGTAATCGAGATGTTTGGCGGCAACAGCCCGCTCCTGATTGTTTCGAATGAAAAACAGCAACGCAAGCGGGATATTGATAGCGGGGCCTTGCGGCAGCGCTTCACGAACATCCGTGATATCCTTGCCGTTGATTTTGATGAAGCTGATAAAGAGCGCCTTTGCAGGTTGGAACTGGCCATCCGATATCAAATAAAAGCTTTATCGCACATCGGAAGCCCTGTACCAGCGCGTTGGACAAGTGTCAGAACGCTCCTTGACGAAGAACAACATCAGACCATCTCCTTGCCTGAGTATCTTGATCTCTGCAAAGCTCAGGGTATAACGGAGAGAAAGGATGCATTGGTGCTAAGCCAGTACTTTCATGATATAGGCGTCTTCCTCCATTTTCAGGACGACAGCCTGCTCAACAAAACCATTTTTTTGAAAGCAAACTGGGCCACAAGAGCAGTCTACAAAATGCTCGACCATCCGCTGCTTGACAAGCAGCATGGCCGCTTTAGCCATAAAGATGCTGCAACCATTTGGCATGATGAGGAGTATGCCAACCTGCGTGACGAGCTGCTCCGCCTCATGGGAAAGTTTTTCCTGACCTATGAGATTGATCGCTCAGGCAACTACATCGTGCCGGAAAAATTGCCTTCTGCAAGCCCTGAATACCCTTGGGATTCGGCTGGAAATATTTATCTGCAATATGCCTACGATCTCTTTATGCCAAAAGGGATTATGTCGCAGTTCATTGTAGAGATGCACCGCTACATTTCCAATCATGATCTGGTATGGAAGCGGGGATGTGTGTTGGAACGTGAAGGAGCTGTTGCCGAGGTCATTGAAAGTTATGATGCACGGCGCATTGCCATACGTCTCTCCGGCAAAAACAAACGGGACTTTATGACCATCATCGCTGAAAAGCTGGATGGAATCAATGCGCAGTATGAAAAAATGAAGGTGGACAAGCAGATTCCCTGCAATTGCCACGAATGCGCAAAGTCTGATAAACCTTTCTTTTATAACCATGCTGACCTTAAAAGGCGCCTGGAAAAAGGCAAACCGGATGTGGAGTGCGGCATCAGTTATGAGCTGGTCAATGTCCGGCAGTTAATTGATGACGTCTTGAATGAGCAGCGGAAAAAAACGAAAGTGTTTGTCAGTTACTCTCATCAGGACAATGAGTATCTGAAACGGTTGCAGGTTTTTATCAAGGCATCAAAACATAGCGGCGTTGATATTGATGTCTGGGATGATTCCAGAATAAAACCGGGTATGGAGTGGAAAACAGAAATTGAGGAGGCTCTGGCTTCAGCAGCCGTTGGCGTCGTGCTGGTCAGTACCGATTTTCTTGCTTCGGACTTCATCGCGGAAATTGAACTTCCATCCCTGCTTAAAGCCGCAAAAGAAAAAGGGGCAACAATTTTGCCGCTCATCATCCACCCTTGCGATTACGCCACAAGCCCGCTCTCCATATTTCAGGCCGTAAACGATCCCAATGAAGCCCTCTCTGAACTCCCAAAACCTGAGCAGGAGCGGCACTATATCAAACTTGTAAAAAGAATAACCGAATTATTGCGGGAGTGACGGCTTCACCGTTGTGGCGGAGGTGGGATTACCGCCGACCTCCGCCACAACAATGAGAGCGTGCGCTTAAGGGGTCAGGGCAAAAGCAATGATGGCGGAGGCGTCGTATCCGCTCAGGCGTCCGTAACCGTTGATAGCCTTGGCATAAACATAGACCGTGGCATAAAAAGCCGCACTCGGGCAGAGCTCCAGCAGGGCACCGACCTCCTTTGCAAAGGTGAATGGGGAGAGCGAAACCAGCCCGTCAACCACACACTCGGGTACGCCGGGTACCGGCCCTTTGCCGCCCTTGCCAACTCTCCATGAGTAGGTTCCATAGAGGTTCGGATGAGAGGCAATATAATGGGTGGTAACTTGCTGGGTCTTGTTCGCGAATTTCAGCATACCGCAATCGGTTGTGGCGGAAACGCCATTCACCGTGGGCATATCAATGCTCGCCGTACACGGGTTATTGTCGATAAGCACTTTTAAAAGCTGTTGCTGTAAGACGGCACCGTTAACATCGGAAAACTCGATGGTAAAGTTCCTGCCTCCGTTGAAGAGCAAGGAGCTGTCGAGAATCATTGCCAGATCGCTGTTCATAAGCCAAACGCCAGGTTGATGAATAGCGTAGTAACCGTGAACACCACCGATATCCTTTGGAGTGAACTGTACCGGAATTTCATACTTGCCGTTTACGGTGTTAAGCTGCAAATCCCACCAGTTCTCAAGACGGGGGGCACCATCGACAAGTATCCGATAGTTTTTTACCCCGCTCAGGGATGCAAGCTGATGATTGACTTGCAGCGAGAGCACACCTCCAAATGGTGAATCTTTGGCAAACTGGTAAGGATAAATGGGTTGCGTAGTAGTATCAGCCATGCCAGCCGCAGTAATCAAATTCCATGGGACAAGTCCGATCCCTTTGAAGAGGCCTGTTGGCGGAACCACCCCGGCCAGAATATTGGCGATGTCGATCTCCTTGTCGCAAGAGATAACAATATTGCTTGCACCAGTGCTGACAACGCTTGATGGACGGGCTCCTGTGCCGGTTACAACCTGCTGGACACTGCCCGCATAAGGCACCGTCTTGACGAGGGAAACACGGTTTGCCGGATCACGCTCGGCAACAAACAGGGCGGTTTTCGTCGGATCGGCCCATGAAAGAAAGAATGGATTGGTCAAGCCGGAAGCAATAACAAGATTGGCTTTTCCCTGCAGGGAGTATCGGGTGATTTTTCCGCCGCCCGATTGTTCGCTGATATAGGCATAGGCAAGATCATCAGAGATGAGCAATCCAATAGCGTTGTTCAGCCCCTGCAACACAGGAGTGACGGCATGGGTTGTCAGGTCAATCTGCAGGAGCCGGCCTGGACTTGCATACTCAACAACATAGGCTTGCTTGTGTTGTTCATCAACCTGTATCTGTTGCGGAGCTTGCAGGCCGGACGCAATGAGCGTCGCCGCCGCCCGGTTGGCACTGGCAAGGTTCACCTGCAAAACATTACCTGATCGCTCAGTGACATAGGCGGTTGTTTCATCAGCAAATACCGCAATATCTTCAGGATTGGTGTAACCGGTACCGATAGACTGATATGCACTGGCTATTTTATAGGTTACCCAGTCGATTTGCATATTGTAGCCGTATTGCGACACCTTGATTTTTGCGATGTTTCCGGCGTTGGTTCGAACAGCAAAAACAGTTCCGGTTTTGAGCTGATTGCTCGGGTCGTCATTGCCGGGAATAGGCACACTGCCGTAGGATTTTGCTTGAAGAATGTAGGGCGTAACGGAAGCAAAATCAACCATGCCCAGATTGACAATTGTTGCGCCTCCAACCGGCCTCATCTGTCGATTGACTGCGGTGATCTGTTCCCACCAGATATCTCCCGGCCCATTCAGATTTCCGTCAAGCGCACCGGTTTCGCAATCAAAAACCCATGTGCCTTTCAGCAAGATGCTGCCTTGGGAGACAACTCCAGGCGATGGGGCAACCATATTCAAAAGGCTGATCGATCCCGTAGTATATTCTACAAAAACCACTTGATTCCGGTTTTTCAAAAAACGGCTTCCGATGGCTGCATTCACATTGCCGAGAATTTTTGTTGCCATTTTTCTCTCCTTGATTGAAAGTTGACGTTCAGTTAAGGTAATGCAGGGCTTCTTGACGGTTTTGCAATGAAGATCAGGCTCTGGTAAGTTCCCTCCTTTTTTTGTGATCGGGTAACAGGCTATGGTAAAACCTTATAATTGCGTGTAAGGGTTTGATACTGCTGACAGATACGAGTTATTGAGCAGCCGCCCTGAGGTCAAACGAGAATCTTGTAGTTGCCGCGACATGCAGCAAGAGCAACATTTTTAAATCGGGACTCCGCCAAGAACATCCTGATGGCAGAGCAAGGTGAGTGAACTGTAAAACGGACAATTTTTGTATTATAATTTCAGAATAATCATTTTATGCGATTTCAAAAAATAGTGGCCAGTCTGAAGAGAAAAAAACATCCTTAAAAGATTTGTTTTAACGATGCTGACACAAGAGTTAATGACGCTATAATCCACAAAATAGCCGACTCTGAATACCTGTATCCGACAAAACAAATGAGCCACAGATCTTCTGACAAATGGTTTTTTTGCTGATTCGGCGAGTTATCCACCGGAGGCCTCAAGCAGAATTCAGAAAAGATGTTTTTTTACTTGACTCCCGCCACTTTTGAGAAAAGAAAAAGCCGTGTAACTTTACCTTCAAATAGTTTTTCATAACTCAGTTCAATCCCCCTTGAGTATGATTACCGGTACAACCCTTGGCTTTCTTCGGGAGCTGAAACAGAATAATGATCGAGGCTGGTTCACCGAGCACAAACAGGAGTATCAGGCGGCCTATGCGGACTTTTTTGATACCGTGGTGCAAGAGCTTGCCGCGATTTCGGCGTTCGACAAAGATGTTGCCTCGTCGCATCTTGATCCGAAAAGCTGCATCATGCGCATCAACCGCGATATCCGCTTTTCAAAAGAGAAGTCGCCCTACAAAACCAACTTTTTTGCCTTTATCAACAAGGGTGGCCGAAAGAGCCCCTGGGGCGGCTACTACCTCCATCTGGAGCCGGGCGCATCGTTTGCCGGAGGCGGAATCTACATGCCTGAGCCTGCGGTTCTGGAGCTGACAAGGCGGGAGATTGACGCCCATTTCAATGAGTGGCAATCCATTCTGGCCGAAAAAGAGTTCACCTCCCGTTTTGCGGAAGGGGTGCTTCCTTCGGGCAAGCTGGTCCGGCCGCCGAAAGGGTATGAGAGCAGCAATCCGGCCGTGGAGTATCTCAAGTTCAAGGGGTACTACACCCAGCGCTTTTTCAGCGATCAAGAGGTGACTGCTCCGGATTTTTCGGCCGAGCTTGCCAAAACATATCGGGCGGCAGAGCCGCTCGTCCAATTTCTCAACCGGGCGTTATCAAGGGATCTGCAATAACTCCTTTGCGAAACTGCATTTTTTTAATCTTTATTGTAGGAACTCTCCTGTCAAACCGGCGAAAGAATAACCGCTACGATCAATGAACACCGACTACGAATGGCCTCGATGGCAAAGCACCGCACTGATCTGCGGCATTGATGAGGCGGGTCGGGGGCCTCTGGCCGGGCCGGTGGTTGCAGCGGCAGTGCTCTTCCCCCGATGGTTCCAGCCGGAGGGCGAGGAATTTGTTGCGCTTGAAGCGCTGGATGACTCGAAAAAGCTCTCGGCCAAAGCTCGCGAGCGGCTTGTACCTGCCATAAAAAGCGCAGCCACCGCGTGGGCCATCGCTGTGGTGGAGCCCTGCACCATTGACCAGATCAACATCCTGCAGGCGACCATGCTTGCCATGAACCGGGCGGTTCGCTCACTCGCCGTAAAGCCGGAGCTGCTCCTGATTGACGGCAACATCTTCCGTCCACAACAGAAAATTCCCTATGAAACGGTGGTGAAAGGGGATTCGAAGGTCTTCTCCATTGCCGCCGCATCGGTGCTTGCCAAAACCCGAAGGGATGAAATTATGGCCGCATACAGCTCCTCCTGGCCGGAGTACGGGTTTGAGCGCCATTTCGGCTATGCGACCAAAGCGCATGTTGAGGCGATCCGCCAACACGGGCGCTGCCCGATTCACCGCCAGAGTTTCCGCCTCCGCCAACTTGGCGAAAAAGAAAAACATGTATGACCCGCACCTGCTCGGGCCCGAGGGTGAGCGCTTGGCGGCCGACTACCTTGCAAAACAGGGCTACCGCATCCTGGAGCGCAACTACCGCTACCATCGCAACGAGATCGACCTTATTGCCCGCCACCGCCATACCCTCTGCTTTATTGAGGTAAAAACACGCCTCTCGTCCGCAAAAGGTCATCCGGCCGAGGCCGTAACCTTGCAGAAGCAGAGGGAGATCATCAAGGCGGCCAGGGCCTATCTTGCCCTTTCCGGCGATGAGGAGCCTGAGTGCCGGTTCGATGTGGTTGCCGTGCTGGTTAAACGCATGGAAGAGAACCGGATAGCTTCGTTTGCCATTGAGCATTTTATTGATGCATTCTGGGCCAGCTCGTAGCGACATAAGGCGCGCATAATGACGGCATTTTTATTATCTTGAAGTTCAATTTTCATCTCACACTGTTACTTGCAGAGAACTATGCCGGAAGACGATATTCTGACCTCATTAAGCACCCCTTCGACTCCATCGGCCTACGGAGCAAACAACATCCAGGTTCTTGATGGTATTGAGCATGTACGCATGCGCCCTGCCATGTATATTGGCGATATTCACAGCCGCGGACTTCACCATCTTGTTTACGAAATTGTCGATAACTCGATTGATGAAACCCTCGGCGGCTATAACGACTATATTTTTGTTGCCCTCAATCCCGACGGTTCGGTTACGGTAATTGACCACGGACGGGGTATTCCGGTCGATATTCATCCGGAAAAAGGCAAGTCAGCCCTTGAGCTGGTAATGACCGTCATCGGCGCAGGAGGCAAGTTCGACAAAGGAGCCTACAAGGTCTCCGGCGGTCTGCACGGTGTGGGCGCCTCGGTCGTCAATGCCCTCTCCGAGTGGTGCGAAGTTGAGGTTTACCGCGACGGCAAAATCTATTTCCAGCGCTTTGAGCGTGGTGTGCCCCAGGGCGATGTCAAGGCTATCGGCAACTCCGACAAGCGCGGCACCAAAACCACCTTTCTGCCGGACCATCAGATTTTCAAGACCACCGAGCTGCGCAAGGATATCATTATCGACCGGATGCGGGAGCTGGCCTTCCTCAATAAAGAGCTGAGCATTACGGTTCAGGATACCGAAGGGTTCGAGGAGGTTTTTCATTATGAGGGCGGAATCAAGGCCTTTGTGCAGTTTACCGATCAGAACCGCATCAACCTGCTCAAGGAGCCGATCTATCTGGCCGGAGAGCGCGATACCACCATTGTTGAAATAGCGTTGCAGTACAACGACTCCTATCAGGAGAATGTGTTCAGCTATGTCAACAACATCAATACCCATGAGGGCGGCACGCACGTTACCGGATTTCGCAAGGCGCTGACGAGAACCCTCAACGCCTACGCACAAAAAAATGACCTGCTGAAAAACCTGAAGCTCGCCCTGACCGGTGATGACTTCAAGGAGGGTCTGACCGCCGTGATCTCGGTCAAGGTGGCCGAGCCGCAGTTCGAGGGCCAGACCAAAACCAAGCTTGGCAACTCGGAAACACAGAGCACGGTTGAAACCATTGTGAATGAGCAACTTGCGGAGTTTGCCGAAAGCAACCCCAGCGTGCTCAAGCTGATTATTGAAAAGGTGAAGGGCGCGGCCATGTCACGCGAGGCGGCCCGGAGAGCCAAGGAGCTTACCCGCAGAAAATCGGTGCTTGAGAGCTCCGGTCTGCCGGGAAAACTGGCTGACTGTTCAATCAACGACCCGGAACACTGCGAGCTCTATATTGTTGAGGGTGATTCGGCCGGCGGCAGCGCCAAGCAGGGAAGGGATCGGAGCTTTCAGGCCATCCTGCCTCTGAAGGGTAAAATCCTCAACGTTGAAAAGGCCCGCCTGCACAAGATGCTGGAAAACGAGGAGATCAAAACCATCATTCTGGCCCTCGGCACCAGCTTTGGCGAAGATGAATTCTCTGTCGAGAAACTCCGCTACGGCAAGATCATTATCATGACCGATGCTGACGTTGACGGCGCTCACATCCGTACACTGCTTCTGACCTTTTTCTTCCGCCATATGCGTGCTTTGATTGAGGCTGGCCGGGTTTTTATTGCCCAGCCGCCACTCTACCTGGTAAAATCAGGCAAAGACCAGCAGTATGCATGGGATGAGGATGAGCGCAACAGTATTTCGGACGGGATGAAAAAGATGCAGAAGGGAAAGGCCAATATCCATATCCAGCGCTACAAGGGTCTTGGAGAGATGAACCCCGAACAGCTCTGGAGCACAACGATGGATCCGGCTCACCGCTCACTCCTGCTGGTCAGCGTGGAAAATGCGATGGAGGCTGATCAGGTATTCTCCACGCTGATGGGCGACAAGGTTGAACCCCGGAGAGAGTTTATCGAAAAAAACGCCCGTTATGTCCGCCGCCTAGATGTCTGAGATGCGGACATAAACCTCTTTGCGGAGTTTTTCAACCCACTCGGCAAAGTTCTTCCGGTTTTTGTAGTCAAGCGCCTGCTCTTCAAGGAGAGCGTAATCCTTTTCAGGATCCAAAGAGTGGGCGGCTACACGATCATTGAGCTGGAAAATCGCACAAAACGACTCACCCTGTGGCGGATCAATCTTGACCGGTTCGCTGACCGCGCCCGGCGTTTTCAGTGTAGCAATAATCTGCTGAAGCTGGGGGCGCAGGGTTGAGAGGGGCAAGTGCTGCTGCTTTGATGTCCCGATCCCCCCTCCAAGCTTTGCCGAGACCGGATCATCCGAGTACTGTTTTGCCATATCGGCAAAGGTCACCTTGCCGCTGACGAGATCGGAACGCAGGGCTTTAAGCTGCTGGGTAATCCCGGAATAGTCGGCTTTCGAGTTCTCAAAACCGACAAGAATATGGCGGACATGAATCTCACTCGGCTCCTTGTTCAGCAACTGGATAAGATGAAAGCCGAAGCGGGTTTCAACCACATCCGACACCCCGCCCTCCTTGAGTGCATAGGCCGCATCTTCAAAGCTCGGAACAAGCTGACCTTTCTGGATATAGCCAAGATCGCCTCCGGTTTTTGCCGATCCCGGATCCTGGGAGTACTTTCGGGCAAGTTCAGCAAAATCGGCTCCCGCACGAAGCTCCTTCTGAACCTGCTTGATCAGGGAGAGCGCGTGGGCCCGGCTCTCGGCTGAAATGGGCGGATACTTGATAATCTGCGATACCGAAACGAGTTCCGATATTTCAGGAATGCTTTGACGGTTGGCCTTGTAAAAAGCCATCACCTCATCGTAACTGACCACCTGACCGGCCGACTTTTTGCGGCGCAGGGTTTCAATCAACTGCTGGTTGCGCAGATCCTGGCGAAGCTCTTCGCGGATAGCGGCTGCGGGCTTGCCGAGCCGGCTCTGCATCTCCTCTTTTGAAGCGAACCGTGCGCTCAACTGACGGAAACGGTCGTTGGTCATCGACTCAACCTGCGGCTCATCCACCATAACGCTGTCGATTTTGGCTTTGGCCAGAATGAGCTTCTGGTCAATCAGGCCGTCAAGAATCGAACGGCTCAGTCCTGCGTCCTTGGCCGCGGCAGGATACTGCATACGAGCCATGAGAACCCGGCTGTCAATATCCGATTGCAGAATCATATCACGACCCACAACCGCAACCACACGGTCAGCGACCTCGGCAACCAGAGCAGCTTGCGGCGAGAGTGAACCGGCAAGCAAAAGCAGGGCTGCGTTTATCCATAATTTTTTCATACCAACAATCCTTCCTTGTGTCATAGTGTTGATTTCCCCTCTGGCCAAGAAACAAAGGCTTGTCAGGAGGTTTTGTTGCCGCCTCTGAGATGGACCGCGCTTTTTGAAAGCCGGAGCCAGTCATACACAATGGGAGCTGCAACAAAGATTGATGAATAGGTACCAATCAGAATACCCATAAAGACCGCAAAGGCAAAACCCCTGATGGCCGGTCCGGCAAAGATAAAGAGCACAAAAACCGAGAGCAGCACCGTGCCGGAGGTAATGATGGTCCGGCTGAGTGTCTGGTTCATGCTCTCATTGAAAATACGCTCATACTCGGAGGGTTTCTGGCCGCGTATCCGTTCGCGGATACGATCATAAACCACAACCGTATCGGTAATGGAGTAACCGGCAATGGTCAGAAACGCTGCAATGATACTCTGATCAACCTCTAGCGGCATAAAGACAAAGAGTCCGCCGAGAATGCTGAAGAGCCCCAAAACGGTCAGGATATCATGAAAAATTGCAATGACCCCGGCGGTGGCGAACTTTATTTCAAACCGGATGCCGACATAGAGCAGAATCGCAAACAAGGCGGCAAGCAGCGCCTTGAGGGCCGACCATTTCAAATCGGAAGCAATACTTGGCCCGACCGCATCAATACGAACAATTTCAAAACGGTTCCCCTTGAAACGATCACTGAAGGCGTTTGACACAAGGGTTTTCAGCCCGCCGGTATCTCCCTTGAACACGGTGCTTAACAGAAACGAGCGATCCATGCCATACTGCTTCAGGGTGCCGTTGATACCCGCTTCCTGGAGCACCGCGCGCACACTGCCGACATCGACGTTTTTCTCAAACCGGATGACAACTTCCGATCCGCCTCTGAAATCAATACCATAATTCAGGCCTTTAACACCAAGCGAAACAAGGCCCGAGAGCAGCAGAATCAGGGAGAAGGCGTATGCGATTTTACGATACCGGATAAAATCAAAATTGGTCTTATGAAAAATCCTCATGGGTGAACAGATCTTGAAAAATTAGCCAAAACTTTTTTCTGAGAGAACGTTCCGCAGAAGCAGGAACGAGAAAATCTCCTTGGTAACCACAATTGCCGTAAAGAGGCTCGCGGCCGTACCAATCATGAGCGTCAAAGCAAAGCCCTGTATAGGGCCGATGCCATAGGTATAGAGCAAAAATGCGGCTGAAAGGGTGGTGACATGCGAGTCCAGAATGGAGGAGAATGCCCTCTCATAACCCAGCTCAATAGCACTCTTGAGCCCCTTGCCGGCATCCAGCTCTTCGCGTACACGCTCATAAATCAACACATTGGCGTCAACCGCCATACCGATGGTCAACACAATACCGGCAATGCCCGGCAAGGAGAGCGAGGCATTAAAGCCGGCCAGTACCGACAAGACAATCATAATATTGAGCACAAGGGCAATATCGGCCGCAATGCCAGCTTTTTTGTAGTAGACCAGCATAAAGACGGCAACGGCAAAGAAGGCCCAGGAGAGCGAGAGCACGCCGGCACGGATATAATCGGCTCCAAGCGAGGGCCCGACACTCCGCTCTTCAATAATGCGCACCGGAGCAGGCAGAGCGCCGGCTTTCAGGACAATTTCAAGATCCTTGGCCTCTTCAAGCGTAGCAATGCCGTTGATTACCGAGTTGCCGCTAGGAATCTTGGACTGGACAACCGGAGCGCTGTAGACCGAGCCATCAAGCACAATCGCAATCCGTTTGCCGATATTGGCACCGGTAATGCGCGCCCATTTGGAGGTACCCTCAGAGTTCATCTCCATCAGCACCTCAGGCTGCACACCCTGCGAACCAAAAGTAGCCTTGGCTTCGGTAATGACGCCCCCGGTCAGCTCGGCGCCCTTTCTGACCAGATAGATGGGGTAGAGTTTTTCACCCTTTTCATTGATATCCGGCCTTGCGGAAAGCAGCAGTTCGGTATCAAGGGGGAGCAGGGCCTGAATGTCGCTGCGATGAAGCAAGGCAACCACATACTCTTTTGACTGCTCTGTCGTAAATGCGGTGCCGTTCTGAAAGACGCCGATCACATCATAGAGTGGTTTGGCCGAAGGCTTTTTAACCGCTACAGGCGCATTTGCAGGCTTGGCTCCGGCTGAGGAGTCCGGGGTAGCCACCGTCGGGGCTGAACTGTTCTGCACAAGATAGGAGTTGATCCTGTCCAGCGTCCTGACCAGCACTTCCGGCTCGCGGAGCAGCTTGAACTCAAGCTTTGCCGTGCCTTTCAGCAAATTTCTCACCCGGTTTTGATCCGAAACACCGGGAAGTTCAATAATGATTTTCCGGCTACCCTGTGTTGTAATAACCGGCTCGGCAACACCATACTGGTCAATACGGTTACGGATGATCTCCTTTGCCCGGCTCAAGGCATCATCCGACTCCTTTTCGAGCTTGGAGATAATCTCCCGGTCGGTATTGCGGATATCATAAAAATAGCGGCTCAGGGGAATGTTCTCTTTTTTAAACTCGGCAGAAAGCAGGTCAATAATTCGGGTGTCACTCTGAGAGGCCTGCGCTCTGACGCTCTGCATGATGGCGGTAAAGCGGGCATCCTTATTCCAGGCTTTCTGTTCAAAGAGGTCAACCTGGTCAACTTCCATCACCAGGTGCATGCCGCCTTTCAGATCCAAACCAAGTTTCAGGCTTTTTTTACGATTGCTCTCAATCTCGTCACGGTGACTCAGGGCAAAATTCAGACTCTCCTGAGTGGTTCCGTAACTCTCAAGCTCTTTCGAAAGGGAGTAGTCGCGCCAGGAAGGCCAGAGTGACCAGAGTGCCACAACGGTGACCAGAGCAATAAGAAGAAGGTTAAAACGTTTATTTTTCATTGATGACATCGCTTTGCGCTCGAATAGAAATAATTCAGCCAATATATAAAATGGGGTAGTGATTATCTAACAATCTGCGAGAGAGCATCCAATAGCATCAAGGAAGCTCTCTACAGTAAAAAACCCGGCATACTACCGGGCTTTTTACCATGGAACGCTCACGAATGCTTATCCCCATGTATCCCTGGTGATATTGTTATACCACCCCTGGGCGAAGTTTGCTTCCTCCCGGAGCTGGTCATCATCGGCATCAATCGGAGTCAGCCCGCCAGCCTCCTTGATCTCAACAATTCCCTCCACGGTCAGCTTATAGACACCGGCTACCGAGATGCCATACCCTGGGGCAAGCAGGCTATAGCAGGTATTGACCAGCGATGGAGCTGCTGGCACCTTGCCCTGGAAGAGGCGCACAATGGCCGCAGCGGCAACCTTGCCCTGACTGCTTGCCGCAAATCCTGATTTCGGCATGGCTCCGGCAAATGAAGCGTCGCCAATAATATGGATGCCCGGATGAATGGTCGATTCAAACGATACCGGATTGATCGGACACCATCCCGATGCATCGGTAAGTCCGGCATCAAAGGCGATTTTTCCGGCCTTCTGGGGTGGAATGATATTGATCACATCGCCATGTTCCGCGCCGAAATCGGTTGCCACGCTCATGGTTGCTGCATCAACCTTCAGAATCTTGCCGCCTGTGGCACCCGAGCGCCACTCAATCATGCCGGGGTAGAGCCGATCCCACCCTTTTTTAAAGAGGGCCTGTTTGGCAAACTTCTCTTTGGAATCAAGAATAATGATTTTTGAGTTTGGCTTTTTGGCTTTCAGATAACCGGCAATAAGGCTCGCCCTTTCATAGGGGCCCGGAGCGCAGCGGAAGGGGTTGGCCGGCGGACAGATAAGCACCCGGCCTCCACTCTTCATGGCAAGCAGTTGATTGTGCAGCAAGATGGTCTGGGGCCCCGCCTGCCATGCGTGCGGCATTTTTGAGTTGGCCACACTCTCGCTGTACCCCTCAATGGCATCCCATTTAAAATCAATGCCGGGAGAGAGGATCAGCCGGTCAAAGCCGAGCACCTGGCCGCTCTTCAGCCGGACGGTGCTTCTTGCGGCATCAACGGCTACGGCACTGTCCGTAATGACATTAACCTTGTATTTATTGCGGAGTATGGTATAGTTCTGGGCCGTATCCTCCATGGTTTTCAGCCCTCCGAGCACCCAGTTGCTGAGCGGGCAGGTATAGAACACGGTTTTCGGCTCAACCAGCGTAACAGAAATTGATGGATCCAGCTTTCTCAGATATTTGGCGGCTGATGCGCCGCCAAATCCTCCGCCAATGACCACGACCTTTTTGCTGGACGAAGCCGCAAAGGCGGAGGTCGAGCTTCCCAGCACTCCAAATGCGGAAGCAGCAACACCCGACAGAAGGAGTTTATTAAAATCCCGACGTGAAAGATTGTGACTCATGTGCTGATCCTCCGGCTTATTTATTATTGTGCGAGACCGTTCCATAATACTCGGCAATCAGCCGAAGCTCATCATCACTATACCCCCTGGCATGTCGGCTCATCACGGTCGAATAGCGGGAACCGGACTTGAATGCCTTCAATGCCGCCTCAAGATAAGCCGCCGATCTACCGTTTATTGAGGGAATAATGCCCACACTTTTGCCATCGGTACCATGGCACGTTGAGCAGGAGAGTGCCAGAACCTCACCCCGGGGATTGGATGCGCCTTTGCTGCTACTCTCCTGCCTGGCCGGTTTGGGAGTAACTCTCTCTTTGGCAAAAGCACTGCTTCCTGCGGCAAGCGCCAAAAAAGAGAGCGCATATGCAGTCAAGCGAACTCTGAGTTTCACTGCCATAACATGTTCCTCCTGAGTTAGTGATGGAATAAAGAAAACGATATATCGGTTACCAAAGGCCTGTGCAGCGTGCCTATAACCAGAAAAGTTCAGATAACAACGGTATCAGCCATAAACTGCTCACCTCGGTTATCACGGAAAGAGAGTGTGAGCCGGTCACCCTTCTTTCCAAAAAAGCGGAACTGCAAAAAAGGATCCCTGGAAACAGATGGCCCGAGCTGAATGTCGAGGAGAGGCTTGCTGTTGAGCAGCACCGTGCCCTCCTGTATGAAATAGGCGGCAACAATCAGGCCCTGCTCATTTTTCCTGGAGCCGGACTCATTGGGGTGAGGAATAATAACCTTGACAAGAACGATACCGCTCTCTTCCCTGGCAAGAACTCTTACATCACTGCTCATGAGTAAAAAGATAAATAATTCCTCAAATTAACAGCCCTCGGCCTCTACAGCAACAGCCACGGTAGCCATAAAATATTTTTCCCCCTCCCTGACAACGGCGTACAGGGCTGAACTCTCTTTCATCTTGATATTGAGCGAAAAAAAGGCCAATGTATTACTATATAGAATGCAGCGGAAGACAAGGGGTGTGATGTTTTTTTCGACAAAAAGAAAAAGCTCTTCGCCCTTTAATGATGAAATAACTGCAACAGGAACCAGTGAACTGTCTCCAGCAGCCGGAGGAGCAACAATCGTAATCTTGTCGGAGAGCAGAAGATCCTTCGTGCCCAGCGCATCAAGAAACGCCTGCTGCAGTGTTGAGCGCCGAAAACTTTTTTCACTCCAGCTTGCCAGCAATTGAAACGGGCGCAATGCCGAAAAAACAACCGCACCAACAAGAAAGTGTCGCCTTTTCATAAGCTTACTGAAGATTAAGATGCATCTACCGCCGGACCCTGCTATTGAACCGCAAAATCAATACCTATATCTATATAAATATAGCAAAGAACTTTTTTCCTGATTAATTTTTCACACCACGCAAGATGTTAGCAAGAAGAATAAAAAATACACTAAAAACACATCATACACCTTAAAAAACGAGTCAATCTCAAGTATTATCTTTCCGGGGAACTTAAAACTAAATATGCCAGCGGTGACCGAACATTACACGCTCTATCCGTAAAAGCAAGGGAGAATCGCTCTAATATTATGTATCTTCGACTTTCAAACTATTAATACTCTAACACATGTTTCACGTGAAACATTTTGCTGCCAATGTATGACATAATAGTTATCGGCGCTGGTCATGCGGGCTGCGAAGCCGTACTTGCTGCCGCAAGAATGGAGCTCTCATGCCTGTTCATATCGACAGACCTCACCACTATCGCGCGCATGTCATGCAATCCCGCAATTGGGGGGGTTGCAAAAGGGCAGATCACGAGGGAAATCGATGCGCTTGGCGGTGAAATGGCAAAGGCGATTGACGCAACCGGCATTCAGTTCAGGATGCTCAACCGGAGCAAAGGGCCGGCGATGCATTCACCAAGAGCGCAGGCCGACCCAAGAAGATACTCACTGTACATGCGGTGCGTCATTGAGCAGGAAAAAAATATCGATCTTCTCCAGGATACTGTCACCGGCATTGAAACTGATTCTGGTCAATTCACTGGCGTAAGACTCTCCTCAGGGCGAATAATAAACGGTTCCGCAGCTATTCTTGCCTGCGGAACCTTTCTGAACGGACTAATCCACATAGGCATGAACCACTATGCCGGAGGCCGGACAATAGCCGAACCTCCGGTACTGGGACTTACCGAATCCCTCGTAAGCCTCGGTTTTAAATCGGGTCGCCTGAAAACCGGGACACCGCCCCGTATTGATGCAAGGAGCGTCAACTACTCCCTGGTTGATGAACAGCATGGCGATGAGCAGGCGGTTCGCTTCTCGTTCAAAAGCCCAGCTATTCAAAACAAAAGGCAAATAAGTTGCTTCATCACAAAAACAACAACCCAAACACACGACATCCTGAAAACAGGATTTGACCGTTCACCGCTCTATACCGGAAAAGTGAAGGGTATTGGGCCCCGATACTGCCCCTCCGTGGAAGATAAAATCTCGCGATTTCCGGACAAGTTGAGTCACCATATCTTTCTGGAACCTGAAGGATTTGATACCAACGAAATGTATGTCAATGGTTTTTCAACATCTCTGCCTGAAGATATTCAGCTCCAGGGCCTACGCTCTATTCCCGGACTTGAACAAGCAAAAATGATCAGGCCGGGTTATGCCATAGAGTATGATTATTTTTTCCCCTATCAGCTCCACAGGACTCTCGAAACAAAACTGGTTGGAAATCTTTTCTTTGCAGGGCAGATCAATGGTACATCAGGTTATGAGGAAGCGGCTGGACAGGGACTTATCGCGGGAATTAATGCATCGTTGAAGTTACTCAAACGCCCTCCACTTTACCTGAAGCGTTCAGATGCATACATTGGCGTACTCATTGACGACATCATTACCAAGGATACGAATGAGCCTTACCGGATGTTTACCTCATCAGCGGAACACCGCCTCCTGCTTCGCCATGACAATGCAGATATTCGCCTGCAACACTTCGGGCTCTGTACCGGCCTTATTGATGAGGAGACCGTGAGTGCCTGCACAAGAAAAATTGAGCTTATTGAGAAGTTGAAACAGCTTTGCATAACATTCCGGCTACAGCCAGCAGATATTAATACACTCCTTGCAGCTCATGATTATCCAACCACCACGACCAGCCTCACTGCTGTAAACCTTCTGAAAAGGCCGGGTCTTCACTTCCAGATGCTTCTGGACTCATCAGCAACATTCAGAAGCTCTGTTTATGCAGAAACCACTGATATAGCAATCTTTGAACAAGTTGATATTGACCTGAAATATGAGGGTTACCTCAAGCGAGACCTCTTGATGACAGAAAAGATCTCGCGCCTTGATTCGCTTCATATACCCTCTTCATTTAATTATGATACCGTATCAGGCCTATCGAATGAAGGGAGGGAGAAAATGAAAAAACATCAACCAGAGACCATTGGGCAGGCATCAAGAATTCTTGGCGTTTCCCCTTCAGATATATCGGTTCTCTTGATCCGTATCGGGAGATGAGCAGAGAGCAAGAGGTTTCACGTGAAACATCCTGTTGGAGTGCTCCGTTCATTTCCCTTATCAATTTATAGGCCATCCATGGATAGCATTATTAACGACATCGTGAACAACGACCTGTTGTTCGGAAAAGATAAAGAACAGGCAATTGTCGGGGCATATCAACTTTCTGATACCCATATAAGAGTATATAATCGAAACAACGACATAGTTCATTTTCATGATGAACCATTTTTTCCCTTTTTTTTCCTATCCGAGAGTTCACTGCTCGATGGATTTGTGCCGGAAGACAAGGATAAATTCTGGCTGGTAAAACTTGGCGGAGACAATTACTACCAATTCCTTGCCATTTTCAGAAGCTGGAAGAATTACCGGAGCGGCGTTGATTTCATCAACCGACAAATAAAGAGTGATACTCCTGAAAGCCCGAACGACAACATCTCCTTGCTCTATAATAAAGGTGATGCTATCACGCAATATCTGCTCCAGAGCGGTAAAACGTTTTTCAAGGGGATGATTTTTGATGAGCTCTATCGCATACAGCTTGATATAGAGACCAATTATGAACCATTGAAGCATCGAAAAGAGGGCTCTGGTAGTGAAGATGATGAGATTATCATTGTTTCACTCTGTGATAACAGGGGATGGGAGACTGTCTTGCACTCAAAAAACCGAAGCGAAAAAGAGCTGCTGGAAGAGCTGATTGCCCTGATCATTGAAAAAGATCCTGATGTCATTGAGGGGCATAATATTTTCAGCTTTGATTTGCCTTATCTGCAACGCAGGTGCGAACACCACCGTATCCCTTTTGCCATAGGAAGAAATGGGCTTTCACCAAGATCGTATCCGGCGAGTATCCGATTTGCTGAGCGAACGATTGATTATCCATTTTGTGATATCCCGGGACGCCATGTTGTCGACACACTCTTTCTTGTACAGAGTTATGATATTTCAAAACGCTCAATGCAGAGTTACGGCCTGAAAGCCGTTGCAAAACATTTCGGCTTTGCTTCACCCGATCGTACCTACATAGAGTACAATGATATTGCGCCCCTCTGGAAAAATAACCATGAGAAGCTTCTGGCCTATGCGCTGGATGATGTCCGTGAAACACGAGCCCTCTCATCCCTGCTTTCAGGCAGCAACTTTTACCTGGCGCAAATGATGCCTTACACCTATGCCATGACCTCGCGCATAGGCCCTGCGGCTAAAATTGAAGCTTTGTTTGTAAGGGAATATCTTCGCAGCAAACACTCCCTGCCAAAACCATCTTCCGGTCAGCAGCACTCGGGAGGATATACCGAGGTGTTTCTCAAGGGAATACTGGGTCCGATAGTCTATGCTGATGTTGAGTCACTCTATCCTTCAATTATGCTTTCATACAACATTTGTCCGAAAAGTGATGAACTGAAGGTATTTCCGGGGGTGCTTAACGACTTGAGAGGGCTACGCTTCAAGGCTAAAGAGCGATCTCGCGAAACACGGATGCTGGGAAATAGCTCACTTGCTGACAATTTTGAAGCCATGCAGAGTTCCTTTAAAATCCTGATCAACGCCATGTACGGATACCTTGGCTTCAGTGGTGGAATTTTCAACGATTTTATTGAAGCTGACAAGGTTACCTCAACAGGGCAGAGTCTGGCAAAAAAAATGATCTTTGAATTTGAAGCAAGAGGGTGCCGGGTTATTGAGGTTGATACGGACGGAATACTTTTTATTCCGCCGCCGGGCGTAGAGGGTGAAGAGGATGAACGAAAACTGGTCAGCGAAGTCTCTTCAATCATGCCTCAGGGAATCAATATCGGTTTTGACGGGAGATTTAAAAAAATGATCTCCTACATGAAAAAAAACTATGCCTTGCTTGATTATAACAATGTCATGATCCTGAAAGGCTCTTCACTCAGCAGCCGAAGCAGTGAAAAATTCGGTCGTGATTTTGTGCGTCGTGGCTTTGAAACGCTTTTAACCGAGGATATCCGGGGCCTGCACGATCTCTTCACCGAGTACCGGAACAAAATTTTGAACCATGCACTCGATGTTTCCGAGTTTTCAAAAACAGAAAGCCTGAAAAGCACGATAGAACAATACACCGAAGAGGTTAAAGCCGGAAAAAGAGCCAAGGCAATCACCTATGAAATTGCCATAAAGAGAGGCATCAGTGTAGCAAAAGGTGACAGGATAACCTATTACATTACCGGAACCGGTATGGGTAACGCCTCTTATGAGAAAGGAAAACTTGCCTCTGAATGGAAAAAAGAGAAGCCTGATGAAAATACCCAGTTCTACCTTAAACGTCTTGATGAGCACTGCCAGAAATTTCTGCCATTTTTTAAACCTCAAGACTTTAGCATGATTTTTTCAGATGATACACTTTTTGCTTTTTCAGCAGAAGGTATTGAGCTGCAACGTGAAATCAGACATTCTGATTCCGGCAATAGTAATGATGACCTTCCGTTATGAGTTCCGATAGTCGAGGATATTTTTTTATTTCCCATGAGCCGGAACTCTCTGCATGAATTATCGGTTTTTTTAATACGTATCTCCTTTATTTAAAATCAATTCCATTGAATAAACATGAGTGATAATACTGTTCTTCCTATTACTGGTGACGTAAGCTGGATCGGTGTGCTGGATCCTGGCCTCATCACCTTCGACATTGTTATGGAAACAAAGTACGGCACCACCTATAACTCCTATTTCATCAATGCAGAAAAGAAAGCGGTCATAGAAACAACAAAAGAAAAGTTTTGGCCATCATATCTCAATAAGATAAAACAAGTTACTGATCCATCTGAGATTGAGTATATCATTGTTGACCATACAGAGCCTGACCACTCCGGCAATGTCAAAAATCTGCTCGCTCTTGCTCCCAATGCAACGGTTGTCGGCAGCGGCAACGCCATCAAGTTTCTGCGCGATCAGACCGGTCATGACTTCCGCTCACTGGTTGTCAAAACCGGGGATACGCTCAGTCTCGGCAATAAAACCCTTCATTTTATTAATGCACCAAACCTGCACTGGCCAGACACCATCTACACCTGGCTTGAAGAGGACGGGATACTTTTTACCTGCGACTCATTCGGATCCCATTTCTGCCATGCAGAGATGTTTGATGACCTGGTCGGTGATTTTGATGATGCATTTACCTATTACTTTGATTCAATTCTGAGGCCTTTCAGCAAATACATGCTTCAGGCTATTGAAAAAATCAAGCCGCTTGATATCAAGGTTATCTGTCCCGGTCACGGCCCTATACTGCGTTCGCACTGGAAAAAATATGTTGACTTTTCCTGGAGGCTTGCCACCACGGCAATTGCCCTGCCTCACGAAAAAAACATCCTGATTGCCTATGTATCAGCCTATGAAAATACCGGCTTACTGGCAGAAAAGATTGCTGACGGGCTTCGTCACTCCTGCGACTTCAACATTGATATCTGTGATATAGAAACCACCCATTTCTCAAAACTTGAAGAGAAAATAGCGCACTGTTCAGGCCTTATCGTAGGCTCTCCTACCATAAACCAGAATATCCTGCCACAGATCTACCAGCTATTTGCGGCCATCAATCCTATCCGTGATAAAGGAAAGCTTGCTGCTGCATTCGGCTCCTATGGGTGGAGTGGTGAGGCGGTACGGATGATAGAAAGCAATTTTTCCATGCTTAAACTGAAAGTTTTTGATCAGAACGTCATGGTGAAGTTCAAACCTCATGAGCCGGAATTCGAGAAGTGTATTGCTTTTGGCCGAGCCTATGCTGAAAAAATGATTGATATGTATCAGTTGAGTTGCAATCTCTGAACCAATGCATTTTTCGAAAAAAGGACCGGAGTGGGAACATAACGGTCCTTTTTATTTAAAAATAATCTCTTTGACGATAGAAGATTCCAGTGCTGCATTTAATCGCTGAAGAATATCCTGTTTACGGAAATTAAGTTCCATTCTCCATGCTGGATTTTTTACCCGAATAAAAAGCTGCCCATTGGAAAAACGTTCAATCGATGTGGCTGCTGAAATTGTCTCTCCGACAACACTATTCCATATCTGGAGTGTTTTATATTGCTCATAAGCTTCTGTCAATCCTAAGGTCTGACACATATCAACAACCACAGTTGATATTTTTTTTGGACTTTTAGTTCTTGACACGTTCGTTTTTCCTTATTTATTTTTCAGCGATTCAACTGAAAAGAGCGTCACATTATTCTCAGATTTTTTTTCAACTGATGTAATAATTGTTTGACCGCATGTTTCAAGAATGCAACAAATTTGAGCGATTCTTGATGCATCCAGTTCACTGAATATATCATCAAGCAGACATATGGGCTTTTCTCCGTTTTTTTCAAGTAAAAAACGGTATTGGGAGAGTTTGAGTGAGATGAGAAATGTTCTTAATTGCCCCTGTGATGCATATTTTTTTATCTCCTTTTCGTTGATCAAAAAATTCAAATCATCCCGGTGCGGCCCAATTAATGTCTGAGCACGAAATATTTCCTGATTTTTTATTTGCTCATACCTTGTACAAAAACGAGCATAAAGCTCTTCAATTGATATATCTTTATCAATTACACCTAATGATGAACGGTAAGAGATATCCGGGTTTTCATCATTAGATAATTGTGTATAGTTTACCCGGAAAAATTCAACTAACCTTGCAGTAAACTCTATCCTTTCAAATACGATCAATGCTGCTAATCTTGAAATCTTTTCTGTCCATACCCATAGCATTGCAGGATCAAGAGTATGCTTTTCATTAAGTTGTGAGAGTAAAGCATTTCGCTGATGAAGAACCCTCCGGTATGCTATAAGATTGTCCAGATACAGAATATTGCTCTGACAAATTGCACTGTCAAGAAAACGTCTTCTTTCAGCAGGAGCACCATTGACAATAGAAATTTCCGGAGGTGAAAAGGTAATACAGGGAATACGACCGATATGACGAGAGAAAGGTTTCAAATCACTGTTATTGACAATAAGCTGTTTTTCCTTATCTTTTTTATAGCAGACCTTTACGTTTGTAACGCTTTCTGATTCAGCAAGAAAACTACTGTTCAGCAAAAAATAATCAGATGAAAATGCAAGACAATCACTATCCACTGCGCTGACAAAACCTTTTGTCAGCGCACAATAGTGAATACCATCAAGAATCGAGGTTTTTCCTGATCCATTAGGACCATAAATAATATTGATCCCGTCATTAGGCTCAAAAGTCAGGAAACGGTGATTCCTGAAATTTTCATACGTTATATTCTCCAGTCTCAATAAGTTCCTTTAAGCAATCAAGTATTGATCCGCACAGGCATAACCAGGATAATCAGTTTATTATCCTCAATTTGCTTGTGTGGTTTAAAAATAACTGCTGTCGTAGGACTTTTCAGTTCAATGCTGATTTCTACATCATCAAGATGTGCAAGAGCGGCTTCTATAAAACGGGAATTGAATCCTATAGTGATATCCTCTCCGGTATAAACGCAAGTCAGCTCTTCCTGTGCTGCCTCACCTTCATTGGTATTTTCTGCCATAATTTTCAGAAGCTCTCCTTCTATCACAATTTTGACATCACCGATACTTGAAAAACGACCGACACGTCTTACCGAATCATAAAGTGTTGATCGATCAACAATCAGATGTTTATCATGCTCAACGGGTATAACTGCATCATAATTTGGATACGGCTCTACAATCAGAGCTGCATCAAGTACTATGTTACCGTTGACAAAACGGACAAATCTGCGTTCTGAATCAATACTCATTGTAATTGATTCGTGCTGTACCATTTTTTGAAGAATAGCAAGAACTCTTGCTGGAACAACGATTTTCTGCTTTTCAGAAACATCAGAAGAGGAGTTTTTTCTGCATCGTACCAAACGATGTCCATCAGTTGATACTGCGGTGATGGTGTTGCCTTCAAGTTCAAAAAGCACACCCATCATGGCGGGTCTCATGCCATCAACACTGCATGCGAAAATAGTTTTTTGAATCAGATCCTGCAGTTCTAGGGTTTCAAGCTCAAGAGAGATATCGTAATTTTTTTCGTGTTTTTCATGTTTGCTCTCGAACAGGCATGGAATTTTATACTTCCCTTTATCTGTCGTTATGTAAACAGTTCCGTGATCACTAATTTCCTGACGTTCAATAACAAACGTTACTGAGGTATCATACATGCTGCGGAGAAAATCCTGCAAGGTTTTCGCCTTTATTCCAATATTTACAGTATCAGTGGTCTCAACCTCACTTTTTGCTGTAATTGAAAGTTCACCATCCGTAGCAAAAAGAGTCAGAGAACCTGATTCAACGGATAAATGAATATTTTCATAACGAGAATCAATTGATTTTGCAGGTATAGCTTGCACCACCTTGCTTACTGCATCTTGCAGTTGACGTATTGAGGAAGTTAATTTCATCAGCTCCAACTTTAACTATTAATTAATGATTGAAAATTTATTGTTGTTGTTGGCAGTGTTGATATCCGGATAACTCCTACCACCTCTACCGCTAACCACTACCTCTATAGAGGTTTACCGCTGTCTTAGAAAACCAGTTCCTTGTGGATAGCTGGCTTAATTACCCCTTTATCGGGTGTTGGTCGAATGTTGATGCCTCATCTATTTCTGATCGAGTGTTGATAACCCACCAACCGCCTAACATTTACCCCACACAATACAAACATCTTATCAACATAAAATATTACATCGAAAGAATCTCTATGCGTTTTTTTATCTCTTCTATTTTTTTTCTTTCATCAGCACTCGATTCGACTTTTTTTGCTATTGTGTTAATGGCATGTATGACTGTTGAATGATCTCTTCCTCCAAAATGCAAGCCTATTGTTTTTAGTGAAGAGTTTGTCAGTTGTTTTGCCAGAAACATGGCAATCTGACGAGCCAAAGCAATTTCCTTCTTTTTTGATTTTCCTTTCAGATCATTTTGCGTTATTGCATAGTATGAACAGATTGCTTTTTCTATCGTATCAAGATTCAGTTGTTTCGTTGTGTGGCGAATAATATCTTTAAGGGTAGATTTTGTAAACTGGAGATCAATCTCTCTGTTATCAAGTGATTGCGCAGCAAGCAGTTTAACGATGCATCCCTCAAGTTCCCTGACATTTTCCGTGACATTGGTTGCAATGAATTCAATAACACTTTCGTCAAGATTTACTCCACTTTGGTGAAGCTTGCTGAGTATAATGGCTTTTCGTGTTTCATAATCAGGAGGCTGAATATCTGCTGACAGACCCCAGTTGAAGCGTGAGATAAGGCGGTCTTCTATTCCTTTAATATCTTTTATCGGGCGATCAGCTGAGAGGATTATTTGCTTGTTTGATTGATGCAGGGTGTTGAAAATATGAAAAATTTCTTCCTGAGTTTTTTCTTTGCCGGAAAAAAATTGAATATCGTCGATGATCAGAACATCGATAGAGCGGTAAAAGGAAGAGAATTCCTGAATTTTTCCGTTTTGAATGGCGTTGACGAAGTCTATTGCAAATTTTTCACTGGAGACATAGAGCACTCGTTCAGAAAGCCTGTTTTCACGGACACTGTTTCCAATGGCTTGCATCATATGCGTTTTTCCCAAACCTACCCCACCATAGATAACGAGAGGATTAAAAGCATTTTGGCCCGGGCTTTGCGCAACCGATTTTGATGCAGCGAATGCCAGAGAGTTGCAGTCGCCCCTGATAAGGGTATCAAAGGTGTATTTTGTGTTCAGATGGGTTTCAAATCTGGCCAGATTTCGGTCAAACGTCTCTGTTTGTTTTTGATTGTTGCCCGTAAGTCGACTTTCTGCAATAAAATCACGATTCATTGCATTCTGGTGTGGCAATTCAATCGTGACGGTTTGCCCCTGTGATTTATCCATAACGATGGAATACATCAATCGAGCTTCCGGTCCGATAACATCTTTGAGTGCCTGCCGTAAAAAGGTCGAATAGTTCTCCTCAATCCACTCATAAAAAAATTGGCTCGGGACTTCTATGGTCAGTTCGCTGCCGGAAAAGCTGATTGGTTTAATAGGAAAAAACCAGGTTTTAAAGGCAAGAGGGTTGATTTTTTCCCTGATCGCATCAAGGCAGGCATCCCATACCTGCAGCTCCATTGAGGCAGATTTATGAGGTTTGGTTTGTGGAGATTCCTGGAACGTTTTTGACGGAGCTTCAAGCATAAAGAAACGGAAATTTGAAAGGTAAGGGCCGATATTGAGTGCGCCATCAACATTTAATGTTCACAAGTTACGGTTTTAAGTGGATAAAAAACAATTTCCTTTATGAAAAACCATGCGATCTTAAGGAGGTTTTCCGAACAGGTTTTCAACACAGCAACCGCTATACAAGAAAGGGGTTAGCTTTTTTGCACCCAAGAGTTATCAACATGTGTTGATTTTTTCTTTCGGGCCATCCGTGGGGTGTTCTGGGTTTTTTAATTATTTTATCAACAACTTATCCACACTGTCGGTAGCCTGTTGATAAGTGATGTTTTTTTCTTTGGGGCGAGACCCGGTGGATGGTATCGGTATGGGAGGAGAGGAGGGGTTCCTGGGTACGGAGAGCGGAACCATTTGTTAATGAGCATTCATTGTGCTAAATTACGCGCCCTATAATTTTGAATTTATTTAAACCAGTGTGGAGCTTGTAAGCGATGAAAAGAACCTATCAGCCTCGGAATAGAAAAAGAAGGAACAAGCACGGATTCCGTCAGAGAATGGCAACCAAGAACGGTCGTAAAGTCTTGTCTGCAAGAAGAGCCAAAGGACGTCACTCGCTTTCGGTCAGCAGTGAGATGGGTACGGCTACCAAGTAATCAACTGCGGCAACCGCTCTTCGGTTTGCGGGATGAACAACATTGCTCTTTCAGGTTTTGAATAAGCTCCATATCCATTCTCTGCGAAAGCATGAGATCTTGAGAAAACAGCAACTGATTTCTCTCCTGTTCAGGAGCGGAAAGAGTATGAAGGGCGACTTTTTGAAAATGGTGTATGCCTCACTCCCTCAGGAAAACCATGGTTTTCATGGAGTTCCTGCTGTTCTGTTTGCTGTAGGCAAAAAAACAATCTCTTCGGCTGTCTTGCGCAACAGGGTGAAAAGGATGATGCGGGAAGCTTACCGGCTTGAAAAATCTCCTGTAGTGGCAACTCTGGTGACCATGCCAGATGCCCTTGCAAACGAGAGGCTCTGTATCGTTTTTCTCTATACAGGCAAGAAACAGAATTTTCCGGACCTTGAGGCATTCAGGGTGGAAATCAGGAGATTGTTGCAGAGTGTAAAACTTTTTTAGAGCGCGGGCGGGCTGATGGTGCGGCGGGTATAGTATGCACTTCTGCCAGCGATGTGTTTTTTACCGGGTAACGATGGAGAATGATGACTATCTGGAAGATTTTCAATCAGGTACCGATAGCGCTGATAAAATTGTACCGCGCTTTTCTTTCGCCACTGCTCGGCCCGTCCTGCAAATATTATCCTACCTGTTCCTCCTACGCGCTTGAGGCTTTTCAGCATCATCATTTTTTTTATGCATTATGGCTAACACTGTGGCGCATTCTGCGATGTAATCCTTTTTCAAAGGGCGGGTTTGATCCGGTACCTTTAAACAAAAATGAGAGTTGTAATGGATAGAAATTCGGTAACCGGTCTTGCGCTTATCGGCTTGATCATGATTGTCTGGCTGCAGTTTATGTCGCCGGAGAAAAAACCGCTCCAGTCGCCAAAAACCGCGAAAACAGAGCTTGTTGCACCAGAGGCCAAGGAAAGAGTGGCTACCCCGGCTCCTGTGGCCAACAGCTATGGTGTGTTTGCCGCGGAAGCCCAGGGAAAAGAGCAGTTGCTGAGGGTTGAGAATGATCTGTTCCGTGCAACCCTTTCATCCAAAGGCGCAACCCTGAAGTCGCTGGTGCTTAAAAAGCATCTGGATGGCAACCGCCAGCCGTTTGACCTGGTGAGCAACGAAAAACAGGGTGCGCTCTCCTTGCTCTTTCTGACCAGGGAAGGGAAAAAAATTGATACCCGCGATCTCTTTTTTAAAAGCGTTACCCTCGATACCCTCCGTACAATCACGGGCAATGAGTCCTATGCCGTGCATTATCACCTCGACGTCTCTCCAAAACAGGCGGTTGATATTACCTATCTCTTTACGGGCAAGAGCTATAAAGTTGATTATGGTGTCAAGCTGACAGGATTTTCGAGTGAGCTTGCCGGTAACGAATATCAGTTGCAGTGGGATGGAGGAGTTGCCTACTCAGAAAAAAACCGGCCGGATGAGGCCCAGAGTGCATTGGCGAGCGCATACCTTGGCGGCAGCGTGGTAAAGCTCGATGCAAGCAAGCCGAATCAGGTTTATCGTGAAGAGCAGTCCGGAGAGGCAAAGTGGGTTGCGGTGCGCAACAAGTATTTTGTTGCAACCCTTATTCCCCGTGGACATACCGAAGGCATCTATCTGGATGGCAAAAAAGAGACGGGAAATGATTTCAAGAACTATCTTGTTGCCCTTAAAATGGGCGTACCCTCATCGTCGAATGTGGTTGATGACCGTTTCAGCCTCTATGTAGGGCCGCTTGACTACAATACGATTAAGGCCGAGAACGTCGGTCTTGAAAAGATCATGGACTTCGGTTGGGATTGGCTGACGAGGCCATTTGCCGAATATATTATTCTGCCGGTCTTTAACTGGATGAATACCTATGTTGGCAATTACGGCTTGATCATTATCATTTTCGCCTTCCTGATCAAGCTGGTAACCTATCCGCTTTCAATGGCTTCCACAAAGTCAATGAAAAAAATGTCCGCCCTGCAGCCGGCGCTCAAGGAGTTACAGGAGAAGTACAAGGATAATCCGGCAAAACTGCAGAGTGAATTGGGCCGCATTTACAAGGAGGCTGGCGTTAACCCGATTGGGGGATGTTTGCCGGTGGTGTTGCAGATGCCGCTGCTCTTTGCCATGTTCTACGTTTTCCGCTCCTCCATCCAGTTGCGTCAGCACGGCTTTCTCTGGGCCAAGGATCTGTCGGTGCCGGATTCGATTCTTGATTTCGGTTTTGCTATTCCCATGTATGGCAATCATATTGCGGTTTTTCCGATTCTCATGGCGGTGACGGTGTTTGTGCAGCAGAAAATAACGCCGACGACCCAGAGCAATGAGCAGATGAAGGTCATGATGTACATGTTCCCGGCCATGATGCTCTTGTTTTTCAATAACATGCCTGCCGGTCTTGGCCTCTACTACCTGATGTTCAATATCTTCAGCGTTGCCCAGCAGTTTTATATCAATAAAACCACTACTGCGGCCGACATGCCTCAGGTGAACCTTGGAAACTCTTCCTCCGCTTCAAACCGGAAACAGAAAAAAGGGGGAGCTAAAAAGTAACTCATCACTATGGCCCCTATTGAGCAGGCGGACGTTTGGCTGTTCGGGTTACTGAACCTGCATCTGGTTCACCCGGCAGCCGATGATCTCATGGTGTTTCTCACCATGGAGCGGCTTTCCTGGCATATTTATCTGCTCTCAGCGCTGTTTATGGTGATCCGCAAAGAGCGATCAGCTCTTCCGGTGATCGCGCTTGCCCTTCTCTCTGTCGGTCTGGCCGATTTTATGGCATCAGGTGTTTTCAAGCCGTTTATGCAGCGCGTACGCCCCTGTTTTGCTCTTGAGCACTATCGCCTGCTGGTTATCCAGGTGAGGAGTTACTCGTTTGCCTCCTCACACGCGGCCAATTCCGCTGCTGTAGCAACCATAACCTGGATCTTTTTTCACAAGGGGAGCAGGGTCGAACAATTGTTTACGGCACTCATGATTATCTATGCACTCCTGCTTGGCTATTCACGGGTGTATGTCGGCGTTCACTACCCTGGAGATGTCCTCGTCGGCATGGTCATCGGTGTTTGCAGTGCACTTGCCCTCTATCTCCTCTTTTCATGGTTCCTGAAGAATCTCGTTCAGCCCGCACTGATGCGTCAGGAGAGCCGGCTCAATGGGTGAGGAGTATTGGGGGATAGATCTCGGGGGGAGCAAAATCGAGGCGGTGGTGATCGATAGCTCCATGAAGCCACTCCTACGCCTGAGGGTGCCGACCGAGGCAGCCGGAGGGTACAGCCATATACTTGACCGCATAAAAACACTTCTCGATATGGTTTCGGTTGAAACCGGACTCCGCGTGCCGGATCGGATCGGTATCGGCACACCCGGCCGGTATGATGGTGTGCACGCCATCATAAAAAATTCCAATACGGTTTGTTTGAACGGTCGCGATCTGCAAGGTGATCTTGAGCTACTCCTGCGGCGCTCGGTGAATGTGGAGAACGATGCCAACTGCTTTGCCCTTGCCGAATCCAGGCTTGGCTCGGCCTCTCCGCTCATGCAGGATCCCCAGAAGGTGGCTTTCGGCATTATTCTCGGAACCGGTGTTGGTGCGGGGATTGTCTGCAACGGCAAAGCCCGCCACGGCGCCCATGGTATTGCCGGAGAGTGGGGGCACAATGAACTTATTCCTGACGGTGACGCGTGTTATTGCGGCCGCAAGGGGTGTGTTGAGACGGTGATTTCCGGCCCTGCACTTGAGCGCTACTACCAGAAAGTGAGTGGTTGCCAGAAATCGCTGGAGCAGATTTCCGCCGATGCTCAAACTGATGCGGCGGCGGCCGAGACCATAGAGCGGTTGCTCTTTTATTTTGGTAAAGCGGTTGCGGTGGTGCTTAATATCCTGGATCCGGATTGCTGCATTCTTGGCGGAGGTGTCGGCCAGGTTGAGCAGTTGTATTCACCAGAGGCGGTGCTGGCCATCGAACGCCACCTCTTCAACCGCGAACTCCGAATTCCCCTGCTAAAGCCGCTCCTCGGCGACAGCGCAGGAGTCTTTGGAGCGGCATTGTTAACAAAAAGTTTTTACTAAGAAAGCTCTGGCTTTTTATTTCTTGATTAGTTAGTCACATGAGTTCAAATGTTCCCACAACACTTGCTGATGAAGGCTTCCTGAGCGAGGAAGCCAGTTCTGTGATAGTGGATATTCGTGCAAAATACGAAGCGTGGTTCTCCGAGCTTCGTATACTTAATCGGCTTCTCGTTCAGGTGCAATATGGACTTTCGATCCATCGCGAAAGCGCTCAAGAGATGGTTTGCGCAATGCTCTATATGCGTGTTTTAGTTCATAGTCAGGCTACGGTGCTTCTGATCGAGCGCGGGATGAAGGCATCTGCCCGAGCGATGGCTCGATGCGCTATCGAGGCACTATTTAAACTTGGGGCGTGTGCTCGTGAACCATCAAAGGCTTTGGCCTTGTTAGATGCAGATGAAGTCGACAGGCTTAGGCAAGCGAAGCACTTGGCGGATGTCAATGATCCGAAACTTCGCGAGACTGTCAATGCATCGGACTTGGATCAAATTCGTGCCCATATCCAACAAAATGTAAATGACCTTGATGCCAAAGCATTGAATATTCGTACAATGGCGAAAGCTGCTGACCTTGAAGATCTCTATCTGACAGGTTATTCGTACTTGTGCGGTGCTGTTCATTCTTCTGCGGGAGATATTGATGAGCATTGCGAAGCCGACGTAGAAGGGAAAGTTTGTGCGTTGGTTAACGAACCCATTATCGATGGGCTTGAAATGTTGTGTCTGATGGTTGGCGACATCTTGTTTCAGAGTAGCCGTGCACTTACGGATGTGTTTGGAGTTTCTATGGATGCATGTGATGAGTCGATCAAACGCCTCCATTCCCTCAGGAAAGAGCATCAGTGATCATAATCAAGCTAATTCACCCTACTCCTGTCAAGCTAATTCCCTGCTTTTTTGTGTCCATGAGCGGACGGTTTTGTATGTTCCGGGGTTGCTGTTTCAGGCCAGTTGAGATTGTCCGGTGATGAAATAGCTGTAACATATTGATTTATAAGGTTAAAAAAATTTTTATGGCAGAAGAGATGTACAGGAAAGGGGATATTATCACACTCTCGGTTACGGATCTGGCGGAGAAGGAGCAGTGTTTCGGGCGGCTGGACAGTGGTATGGCGGTTATGGTTACGGGCATGCTGGCCATTGGCGACCGGGTTTTGGCCCGCATAAAAAAAGTGAAGCAGCGCTACCTTGAGGCGATTGCTGTGGAGGTGCTTGAACCATCTTTGGACAGGGTGGAACCAGTGTGCAGCTATTTCGGGGTGTGCGGTGGGTGCAAGCTGATGCATATCCGCTATGAGGCGCAGCTTAACTACAAGCAGAAAAAGGTGCGCGACGCGCTTGAGCATCTGGGCGATTTTGTTGAGCCGCCGGTCATGCCGGTTGTTGCGGCTCCGGATTCGTGCCATTACCGCAACAAGATGGAGTTTTCGTTTTCCAACATGCGCTACCTCCTGCCGGAAGAGCTTTCGCAGGAGCAGCTTCTTCGCCCGAAAGGGTTTGCGTTAGGGTTTCATACGCCCGGCAATTTTGAGAAGGTGATCGATATCGACTACTGCTACCTTGCCAAGGAGTCCATGAACCGCGTGCTGCAACTGACGCGCGAATTTGCAATTGCGAACGCTCTGGTGCCTTTTGCGGCCAAGGCGCATACCGGCTTTTTGCGCAACCTTGTGGTGCGTTTCAGCGAAAACCGCGAAGAGCTGATGGTGAATCTGGTGACCTCGTGGTATGATGAGCCGCTGATGCAGCGCTACCGGGCTTTTCTTGAAGCCGGAATGCCGGGTCAGAAGATGACCGTGGTCAATAATGTGACCGAGCGCAAAAATACCGTTGCAACCGGCGACGAGGAGTATCTCCTCTGTGGCACAGGCACTATTACCGAGCGGCTCGGCGGCCTTGATTTCCGCATATCGGCCAACTCTTTTTTTCAGACCAACTCCACCCAGGCTGAAGCGCTCTATCAGGGAATTCTCTCCGTGGCCGGGCTTGGCGCCAATGATACGGTTTACGACCTCTATTGCGGCACCGGCACCATAACGCTCTTTCTTGCAAAGCATTGCCGCCAGGCTATCGGCCTTGAGGTGGTTGAAAGCTCCATCAACGATGCGCGTAGCAACGCCGCGTTCAACGGGGTTGAAAATGCCGCCTTTTTCCAGGTTGATCTCAAGGATTTTCATGCCATACTCGATACCCTTGCAAGCCATGATGCTCCGGCGGTCATCATTACCGATCCTCCACGCGCAGGAATGCACCCAAAGGCGCTCTCGACCATGCTGCAGCTCAAGCCGCGCCGAATCGTCTATGTCAGTTGCAATCCGGCCAGTCTTGCCCGTGATGGCAAGGAGATCTGCGCGGCAGGCTACTCGCTTTTATCGGTCGAGCCGGTCGACATGTTTCCGCACACCAGTCACATCGAGAGTGTGGCCTGTTTTGAGCGGAACGATAAGGATTGATTCCTATCGTTCGCTGACGAGTTCTGTTGCGGGCGGTTTTGCTGCTTCCCAGGCCATGAATTTATTGACATCATGCGTGATGGCTGAGAATACAAGGGAGATGACGGCGATATCATCCGTGAAGCCTATAAGCGGGATAAAGTCCGCAATAGCGTCGAACGGGGAGACAAAATAGATGAGTGCGGTAGTAATGAGAACGATGCTCTGCCAGGGAATGTCCCGATACTCCCTGGCGGCGTAACAGCGGAGCATGCGTACGAGAGCCTTGACTTTTTCGGAGAACTCCGTAATCTGCAGGGCGGGATTGCCTGATGAGAGGATCTTCATGGCTGCATCCAGCAGCTTTTTTGTTTTCCGTGGGCTCTCAATGCACCTTTCTGCCTTGAGAGCCGCTTTGTCAAAAACAGGATTCATCATTTCCCGCCGGCTTTTAGTAGTTTACGCCGCTCTTCATCCGAGAGCGATGCGTAACCTGAGCGGGAAATCTTGTCAAGGATGGCATTGATTTCCGATTCGGAGACGCTCGCTGCATTTTTCGGTTGCTGGTAGAGTCGGGGGCCATTTTTTTTCTTTCCGGAGAAGCGGAATTTGCTGAATACTCTGGCGAGTGACCACTCGTTTCTTTTGATGGTGATATAGATAAAGCCGACCAGCATACCTCCGAGATGTGCGAAATGGGCAATATTGCTGCCGCTGCCCATGCTCTGGCTGCCGAGCCCCGAAAAAAACTCAATAAACGCATAGCCGGCAATAAAATATTTTGCCTTGACGGGAAAGAGAAAATAGAGGAAAATATATCGGTCGGGATACATCATGCCGAAAGCCAAAAGAACGCCGTAAATTGCTCCGGATGCGCCAACGGTAGGGTATGGAGAGCCGACGGTAGCCAAGAGGTTGATCAATGCGGCGCCGATACCACAGATAAAGTAATAGGTAAGGAATTGCCGGGTGCCCCAGTGATTTTCTATTTCCGCACCGAACATCCAGAGGGCAAACATATTGAACAAGAGATGGGTGAGGCCACCATGCAGAAACATGTAGGTCACCGGCTGCCATATCTGGAATGAGAGCCCCCCCTGATTGTCAGCACCGATCGGCCACAAAGCACCGGCAGCATTGATGAACCGACCTGCCGGGGTTGTTTCCAGGAAAAAGACGGCAATATTGACAAGAATAAGGATTTTGATCCCCGGGGGTATAAACTGAAACCCTCCGGGGGCATACGGCTTGCTGGAATAGTTCATCTCAATATCATTCTTCCCCCGCCGCAGCTTTCAGGGCTGCGGTGGGGGCATGTCGAAGGTAATTCCCGTAAAGAAACGTTCTTTAACGGCAACGGTTAATCGTTCAGGGCCGCAATGCCCGGCAGTTCCTTGCCTTCAAGGAATTCAAGGCTTGCTCCGCCTCCGGTGGAAATGTGGGTAATCTCTCCGGTCAGGCCGGCTTTCGAGAGGGCTGCGGCCGAGTCACCACCGCCAACAATGGTTGTGGCCCCTTTTGCGGTCGCCTCGCTGAGAGCCTTGGCTACGGCCATGGTGCCGGTGGCGAAATTGTCGATTTCAAACACACCCATCGGGCCGTTCCAGAGCACGGTCTGGGCCGAGAGAATCTCGTTGCGGTAGAGTTCAGCCGTTTCAGGGCCGATATCCACGCCGATCATGTTACCCAGAATCGCGTTGATTGCTTCGGCATGGCATGGGGCCTCGGCCGATATCTCCGCCGCAAGCATAACGTCTACCGGCAACAGCAGTTTGATTCCCCTCTGTTTTGCCTGTTCCAGAAGGCTCAAAGCAAGCTCAACCTTGTTCTCTTCAACCAGGGAGTTGCCGGTCTCGAAGCCCTGCGCCTTGAAAAAGGTGAAGATCATGGCTCCGCCAATGAGCACGGTATCAACTTTATTGAACAGGTTTTCAAGCACATCGATCTTGCCTGATATTTTTGATCCTCCAAGAATGGCCACAAACGGACGGCGGGGCTCCTCCAGAGCTTTGCCGAGATAGAGCAACTCTTTTTCTATCAGGTATCCGGCCACAGCCGTCTGCATATAGTGGGTAATGCCTTCGGTTGATGCGTGGGCCCGGTGCGCCGTGCCGAAAGCGTCATTGACATAGATCTCTCCAAGCGAGGCAAGCTCTCTTGAAAAATCAGGGTCGTTGGCCTCTTCTTCAGGGTGAAATCTCAGATTCTCCAGCAGGATAACCTCGCCGTCCTGCAGGGCAAGTACCTGCTGCATGACCTCGGTGCCGATGCAATCTTTTGCCATGGTAACCGGGCAATCAATCAGTTTGGATAGTCTTGCGGCTACCGGAGCAAGCGTGAACTCCTGGTTGACTTTTCCCTTGGGTCTTCCTAGATGGGACATCAAAATCAGGCGCCCTCCGTTGTCGATCACCTTTCTTATGGAAGGAAGGGCTTCAACAATCCGTTTGTCGTCCGTAATGTTTTTCTCTTTATCGAAGGGAACGTTGAAGTCAACACGCATCAGTATCCGTTTGCCTTGGATCGATATGTCAGACAAGGTCTTTTTCTGCATTGCTCTGTGGGGTTGGTTGATAAATAAATCTGCGCTTGTAATCTGGAAATATAGATAATTAATTCGCTCAACAGCCAGCTCTATCTCTCTATGGATTTGCTACCATTGAGATTCACCGCAGGCTCTCGCGTCGTGCTCGTTTATAGTTCTGGATGTTCTTCTCATGCTCCTGAAGCGATGAAGCGAAGTTATGGCCACCTTTTCCGGTAGCAACAAAGTAAAGAAAGCTCGTGTTGGCCGGGTTCAGCACAGCCTGGATAGCAGCCGATCCTGGATTGCAGATGGGGCCTGGAGGCAGGCCGTTATGGCGGTAGGTGTTGTAGGGCGAGTCGGCCGCAAGGTCTTTATAGTAGAGGTGGCGGGCCGTGCCGCCAAGGGCATATTGCACGGTCGGGTCGGCCTGCAGGCGCATCTTTTTTTTGAGACGATTCAGGTAGACGCTTGCCACAAGAGGTTTTTCCAGGTCAAGCGGGGTTTCCGCTTCAACAATTGAAGCAAGGCTCAAAAGCTCGGTTTCACTCAATCCCTGTTGTGACGCTGCCGTTTTCAGCCGGTCGGTATAGAACTTTCTGAAGCGACCAATAAGAAATTCGGCCGTGTACTGCGGTGAGCTGGCCCAGGCAAAGTTATAGGTTCCCGGAAAAAGGTAGCCTTCGGCATTTGGTGCGGTAATGCCGTTGCGACGAAGCAGCGGGCGGCTGGAAGCTGCGGCAACGAATTCCGTTGAATCAATATCAAGTTTTGAGGAGAGGATATGGGCAACACGCTCAAGTGACAGCCCTTCCGGAAGCGTGATGCGCACCTCATCCTGCGGGTGGGTATGCAGGAAATAGAGGAGGGCGAAGTTCGACATGCCCGGCGGAATGGTGTATCTACCCGGCTTGATGTTGTGCAGCTTTGGCAGAATGGAGCCGGTCAAAAGTACCGGCCAGGTGCTTGTAATCGAGCCGTTGCGCTGAAGTTCACCGACAATGGAGCGGTAACCCATCCCCCGATGCACAACAAGCTTTGTGCTCCGAGAGGAGGTATTGAGGCCGGGCATCCATAAAAAAGATGCGCCGAGAATCAGCAAAATAGCCCCAACGCTGAGAAAGGGTTTTCGCAAGGATACTTTTTTTACGGCCATGAGAGCGAGCAAGGGTTACCGGGAATGGAGATTTGGCTGCGTGCTTTTCCATTCGTGCTGAAACATTCGGGTCTCTTCAATAATGCAGCGGTAGATTTTTTCCAGCGCATGGGATTGAAGGGGTGAATCGGTCTGGTTCAAGACATTGTTCAGTACCTCTTTTTCCCGCTCGGGCTGAAGCACCTGCTCTCCGATTTGTGCTTTAAGGGAGCTGATATTTTCAGCGCAGCGCAGCCTTTCGCAGAGCAGGGCCGATAACTGCTGATCAATGGCATCAATTTTCTTTCGCCAATTGTCAAGTTCCTGCCAATGCGCTGTATGGTGGACGGTGCTGTCGGACTTCATGCGATCTCGTTTTAAAAAGTGAGCCTGTTCCTTTCAAAAGCAACAGGAGTATAAGATAAATGCAAGGGTATCTGCTCTACGATTTGCCTTGGGTGAAGAGCTGCATCCAGCCAGCCACCTCCCTCTCACTCAGCAATGTTTCGTTGGTTTTTTTTCCATGCTCCGTTGCTTTTCCGGATAAGCCTTTGCCTTGCCGGAGCGGAGTTGCATGCCCAACTTGTTGCAGTTGCGTGGCAAAAAGCTCGGATGTGATGCACGTTGCGCCGAACGCGGTTGCGTAACGGCGGATTTCATTATCCGAACTTACAATAGTAACCATTTTTACTGTTGTGTTCAACGATTTTACATAATCAATGATCCAGTGGTCCGCACTTTTTGATGCCGGAGTGAAGACAATACGCAGCGCCGCCCCGAAGGCGCTCTCCCCGTAGCTCCCCTTGCCATCGTAAACAATGGTGATCTGGCACTTTTTTTTCTGCTGAAAAGAGCGTAACTGTTGCTCGGTCTTGTTGCGCACCTCTTCAAGTGATGCGGCCGTTATTGATGGATATAGTTTGTGGATAAGGTTATAGCCATCTATCACAAACTCTCTTGCTCCTCTTTTCATGATGACTTGACGCTGATGCTTAACGGGGTTCGGATGCTGTATAAAATAGATGAATATTTTTTTAGTGCCCCCTTTTTTTATACCTTTTGTAGTGGATAAAAATGGGAAAAAATGGGGGGCAATGGTGCTCATTCTCACTTTTTTTCTTTTTTTATGCCACACTGCCGGCAATGAAGGGCAGATGGGAGAGCTTGATGCATAAGAACCGTATCATGATGGCTGGTTTTATAGGAAAAGAGCGACATTCGATCGATGAAAAAGGGCGCCTGATGATTCCTGTCAGGTTTCGGCGCCAGTTTGGTCAGGATGTAGTTACGGGCAGAGAAGATAGTCTGTCGGACAGTTTAGCGCGACTCTATATTCTGAAATCTCCGGATCACTCCCTTGAGCTCTATGAGCCGGCGACCTGGAGTGGTATGCGCAAAACCGTCTCCGGACTTTCGGATTTCAATCCCGAGGAGCGCCTCCTGAAGACCTTGATCTATGAAAGCCTTGAAGCGGTTGAGCTTGACCGTCAGGGGCGGATTGCCTTGTCAAAGGAGTTTCTGGAGCACGCCGGGATAACCAAGGATGTTGTTATTATAGGAGCTGATACAAAAATGATTGTCTGGGATCCACTACGCCTGTCGGCTCTGCTTGAGGAGAGTGCCGGGCGCTTTAGCCTGCTTGCGGGAAGGTATTTTTAATGGGTATGCTTCGCCAAAACTATCACGAGCCGGTTCTTGCGGCCGAAATTGTTGCCTTCTTGGTTCGAAGAGCGGGTATTTATGTCGATGGAACCCTTGGTGGAGGCGGGCACTCACGGGCAATTTTGCAGGCTCTCCGGGAGAGTGGGCAGGCTGAAGGTTCGCTTTTGATCGGTATAGATCAGGATGATGCCGCCCTGCAGGAGGCCTCCGAAAAGCTTAAGGCATACGAACCCATGACGGTGCTGGTCAAGGGTAATTTTCAGGCCATGGGGAGCATCATCAAAAGTGTTTCGGCCCAAAAAGCGGTGCCGGATAAAGTTACCGCTATTCTGCTCGATCTCGGGGTTTCATCGTTTCAGATTGACAGCCCGGAACGAGGGTTCAGCTATCGCCGAAACGGCCCTCTTGATATGAGGATGGATAGCGGAGCCTCTCTGAGTGCCACGGAGGTAGTCAACGGGTATGAGGAGCATGAGCTGGCCAAACTTTTTTTCAGATATGGAGAGGAGCCGAGAAGCCGTACGATTGCCAAGGCCATTGTAACCTATCGCCAGAAACAGGGTGCGATAACCGAGACCGAGCAGCTAGCCGCCATTATCCGTGCGCTCACCTATGGCGGCGATAATGTTATTAAAACGCTTTCACGGGTTTTTCAGGCCTTGAGGATTGAGGTGAATGGTGAGCTTGATGTGCTTCGTCAAGCACTCTATGACGGTATCGACTCGCTTGAAGAGTCGGGTCGGATGGCGGTTATCAGTTATCACTCTCTGGAGGACAGGATCGTCAAAACCATTTTTGCCGAAAAGGCCCGCAGTGACTGGGGCCCTAAAGGAGTTGCCTTGCGGGAGCCTCTGGAGCGGGGCAGCATCACCCTTGTTACCCGAAAACCTCTTGTTGCAAGCCAGCAGGAGATTGATATAAATCCGAGAGCCAGAAGCGCCAAATTAAGGGTCATTGAGAAAATTGCAGGAGGAGAATTGTCGTGCAAGCAAGTTCGCTGATCACTTCGTTATTGAAGCAAATTAAGGCGCGAGCCGAAGGGCTCAGCCAAAAGAAGCCGGAGCGAGAGCTCGCTTCGCTTTCCGGAGTAGAACCGCTTTTTGACACCAAAGAGAGCGCCGCCTCCGGCTTCAGGGAGCTGCTCAGCAATACCCTGGAGTTTGATATTGGGGCGTTATTGCATCCAAAGAGTTTTTTGTACCTTTTGTGTTTTCTCGGAACCGGAATTTTTCAGATTTACAATACCCTTACCATAAAAAATCTGGCGCTGCAGAATGAAAAACTCCGCGTGCAGATCCAGTTGACCTCAAGCGTGATCACTTCTCAGGAGCTGAAAGTGCATGAGTTGCACAGTATACATAATATAGCGGCCGATGCTGCGGCGCTTGGCCTTGCCCCATCCTCTGTGCCTGCGGTCGAACTCTGAGGGGTGCAGCGAACAAAATGAACCGGACTAGAGCATGAATGATCAAGAGAACACCAAAAAACCGGGTGAGCACCAGACAGGCAAGCGTCTGGGTATCGTGATCATCGTTTTTGTGGTGTTTATTGCCGCAATCATAGCCATGCTGCTCAGCATCCAGGTGATCAATGTCAAAAAATACAAGCTGAAAGCCGCCCGGCAGTATGAGCGGGTCATCACCGAGATTGCTCCACGGGGCGTTATCCTTGATCGTCATGGACGCATGCTGGCCGAAAGCATAGAGTCAATCTCGTTCTATGCGGACTCTAAAAGTGTCCGCAATACCCTGCTCGTTGATGAAGATGGCAAGGCGGTTGTCGATCGAAAGAGCGGCAAGCAGAAAACCTTTGATAACTCGCGCAACATTGCGCAGTTGTTTGCTCGTCACCTGGGTCGTGGCAAGGAGGTTTACCTGCAAGAGCTGAGACGCAAGGGAACCGTTGTTCTGGGCCGCAACATCCCTATAGCAAAAGCTTTGCCGCTTTTGCAGGAAAAAATTCCGGGCGTCTGGTCGGAACGGGAGCAGCAGCGCTACTACCTCAATGTTGCCGCCCAGGTGATTGGCTCTACGGATAGTCGAAATGAGGGGAGCAGCGGGCTTGAACTCCAGTTGAACCGGGAGCTGAAGGGGCGTGACGGCACAAAAATTTATCAGCGCTCGGCTACCGGCATCCGTTATCCGGCTCCCGATGCCCAGCAGCAGGATCCGGTCAAAGGCAATACGGTTCAGTTGACGCTTGATGCCGATATCCAAAGCATTGTTGAAGATGAGCTGGCCATGGCGGTCACGAAGTTCAATGCCAATGCGGCCGCGAGTATTGTGATGGATGTTCGTACCGGAGAGATTCTGGCCATGGCCAATAGTCCTACGTTTGATTTGAATCGCCGCACAACCTGGAGTGCTGAAAAAGCGCGCAACCGTGCGGTTACCGACAGTTATGAACCGGGCTCGACCTTCAAGCTGGTTATGGCCTCTGCGGCAACCGAGGTGCTGAAGCGCAAGGCAACCGATATGGTTTTTGCCAATAACGGTATTATGCCGATCTACAAGCTTTTCATCCGCGATCATGAGCCCTATGGCAACATAACCTTTCGGCAGGCCATCATGTATTCCAGCAATATTGTTGCGGCCAAAACCGCCATGGCGGTCGGGCGCGAGAAGTTCTATGCCTATACAAAGGGTTTCGGGTTTGGAGAGAAAACCGGAATCGGCCTTGTTGGCGAGTCACCCGGAAGGGTTCGTCCCCTGGAGCGATGGGACAGTACGACGCTTCCGTGGATGGGATACGGCTATCAGGTTATGACCACACCCCTGCAGATTTTGCAGGCTTATGCAACGCTTGCCAATGATGGCGAGTTGATGCGACCCCTTATTATCAAGCGAGTGATCAGTGCCGAAGGGAAGGTGGTTCGTGAGAGTGCGCCCGAGCCGGTGCGGAGGGCGGTTCTGCCGGAAACGGCCCGCTATCTGAGCCGGGAGTATTTTAAGGCGGTGGTGGACAGCGGTACGGCCAAAAGTGCGGCCCTGCCGGGCATGAGTGTTGCCGGCAAGACCGGAACCGCCCGGCGCGCAGCCGGAGGCTCCTATGCCAGACCGGTTTATGTCTCCTCATTTGTCGGTTTTTTTCCGGTTGAGGCTCCCCGTTATGCCATTATTGTGCTTGTTGAAGATCCCAAAACAGCCTATTATGCCGCCACCGTGGCCGCTCCGGTATTCTCAAAGATCGCAACAAGAATGATTGCCTGTTCAGAGGAGATGCAGAAAAACCTGGCGTTCCGTTCCCCTGAACAGACGGTTATTGACTCTTTGGCAACGGTAGAGGTGCCCGAGTTGAGAGGCATGAAGGGGCGTGATGCCGAGCGCCTTTTGAAATGGCTCTCCCTGCAGATGGATGTTGCCGGGGATGTTAATGGCGTTGTGCAGCGCCAGAGTCTTGCGCCGGGCACAAGGGTTGAAAAGAAACGCATGGTACGGTTGACGCTTGTGTCACGCTAACACGATGAAGAGGAAATTTTTATGATGCCTCACAGGGAGAGTAATGGCCGTCAGGAGCTGCTGATTGAGGAGCTGCTGCTGGGCCTGGAGCATCAGGCTCTTTCGGGTCATGCTCCAGCCCATCAGGTGATCACTTCGGTTACCTGTGACTCCAGAGCGGTTGTGCCTGGCTCGCTTTTTGTTGCGGTCAGGGGTTATTGCACTGATGGTCAACGTTTTATCGGTGCGGCAATTGAGGGCGGTGCGGCCGCGGTGCTCTGCGAAGAGTTTCCGGCACTCATGGTGCCGGATTGCCTCTATATACAGGTATCGGATGCCCGAAAAGCTTTGGCGGTTGCCTCCCGGCTTTTTTATCGGAAGGCGGCTGACCGACTGCAGATTATCGGCTTGACCGGTACGAACGGCAAAACCACCACAGCAAAGCTGATTACGGCAATGCTCAATGATAACGGAATCACGGCCGGCTATATCGGCACCCATCTCTGCACCTTTTCCGGCCGGGAGATTGCGCTGGAGCGAACCACTCCCGAGTCGCATGAGCTGCACGGGCTGTTCAGCCAGATGGTTGAGGCCGGATGCCGGGCCGTGGTTATGGAGGTCTCCTCCCATGCGCTGGTGTTGCAGCGGGTTTTCGGTATCCGCTTTCACGCGGCGCTCTTTACCAATCTGACTATGGAGCACCTTGATTTTCATCAATCCATGGCGGAGTACGGCGCGGCCAAGCAGCTCCTGTTCGATCAGCTTCACCCTGAAGGGGTTGCGGTGTTGAATATTGACGACCCTTATGCCCGCCAGATGGCGGAGCGGGTCGCGCATGAAAAACGATATTGCTGCACCATGCAGCCCCGTCTTGCTTTGGAACCCTCATGCGGAAAGCTTTTCAGGGCGGAGACCCTTGCGAGTACGATCACCTCAACCGATGTGGCTATGCATTTTCCTGAAGCTGTTGTTCACATGCAGGTCGGGCTACCGGGAAGCTTCAATGTCATGAATGTGCTTGAGGCTGCGGCGGTTGGTCGGGCAATGGGCATTGCACCTGAAGCGATCTGCCGCTCCCTCTCCGCCGTCTCCTCGGTTGAGGGGCGCATGGAGCGGGTCTGGGGCAGCCCGGTTATTGGCACGGCTTTTGTAGACTATGCCCACACGCCCGATGCACTCTTCCAGGCCCTTGTAACCCTTGGAGGGCTCAAGCCTCCCGGTGCCCGTATCCTGGTTGTTTTCGGGTGTGGAGGCGACAGGGACAGGGCAAAGCGGCCTGAAATGGGCAAAATTGCCTCAAAAAATGCTGATTTTGTTATCATTACCTCCGATAATCCCCGAAACGAGGATCCTGAGCTGATTCTTGATGAGATCGAGCAGGGTATGAGTGGCGGGAACTATATCCGGATCCGTGACCGGGCGGAAGCCATTCAGCGAGCCGTTGACCTGCTTGAAAGCGGAGATGTGCTGCTTGTGGCCGGAAAGGGGCATGAAAAGTATCAGGAGATTAGGGGACGTAAAGAGTTTTTTTCGGATCAGGAGTATTTGAAAATCTATATGCAGGAAAAATTTTCCGCCTCTCCAACCGTGGAGGGCGAGCGATGAAGGGTGTGCTGACGTTGGATGATTTCTGCGCTATCGGAGAGCTGTTTGCTTCCGTGGATAGCCCGCCTCCCGCGGAGCTTGTGGATCCGGTTGTTGTCATTGATTCCCGGGAGGTGAAGGGGGGTGAACTCTTTGTGGCCCTGAAAGGGGAGCGAACCGACGGCCACAGTTATATCGACACGGTTTTTGAGCATGGGGCATCTTGGGCCATGGTGAGCCGAGAGTGGCACGAGGCGCACGACTCACTGATGCCTCCGGCGGGAAAAGGGTTTATTGTTGTGCCGGATAGTGTGGCCGGCCTGCAGCAGCTCGCAAGAAGTTACCGGAGCAAGTTTTCCATTCCCGTAGTGGCTATCGGAGGGAGCAATGGCAAAACCACCACCAAGGAGATGGTGGCCTCGGTGCTCGCCACCGCTTTCAGGGTGCAGATGAGCAAGGGGAACCGGAACAACCATCTGGGCGTGCCGCTTACGCTCTTGCAGCTTCGTCGTGACACCGGCATTGCGGTTCTTGAGCTGGGGATCAATCATCCGGGAGAGATGGAGCTCCTTGCGGGGATTGCCATGCCTAGCCATGCACTGTTGACCAATATTGGCCATGAGCATCTGGAGTTTCTGGTTGATCTTGAGGGGGTGGCTGCGGAGGAAACACAGCTCTTCAATTATCTTCGCCAGCATGGCGGCACGGCTTTTATCAATGCCGATGACCCATGGCTCCAGGGTGCCGGCGCTGGTCTGGACGAAACGCTCCGGTATGGTATCGGTGAGGGTTCCGATGCGCTCTGCCAAGCCCGCGATATTTTGGTGGAGCCTTCGGGGCGGCTCTCCTTCCTGCTGTTGACACCTCTTGGGAGCGAAAGGGTGGAGCTGAACTTTACCGGCAAGCACAATGTGCTCAATGCGGTTGCAGCCGCTACCGTCGGTGTGCATTTTGGCCTCTCGCTCTGCCAGATCGTTGACGGGCTTCAAAAGCTTATGCCGGCTCCCGGATGGAAGCGGCTTGAGGTTCAGGAGGCGGGCGGTCTCTGGATCCTCAACGATACCTACAATGCCAATTCGGACTCCATGCGCCTCGCCATTGACGCGCTCTGCGATATGCCGTGCCGTGGCCGTCGAGTTGCGGTGCTGGGTGATATGCTGGAGCTTGGAGCGGCCGGAGATAGTGAACATGACACCATTGGCCGTTATATTCAGCAGAGCGATGTTGCTCTGCTCTATACGTTTGGAGAGAGAGCCCGGCGAATATCGAGGGCCGCTCCCAAATGCAGCCAGGGCCATTTCGAGAGTCATGAAAAACTGCTGGAGGCGCTTCTGGCTCTCCTCCATGAGGGGGACACCGTGCTCTTCAAGGGATCGCGGGGTATGCAGCTTGAGCGTGTGGTTGACTCGCTTATCAACGAAAAAACAAAACCATAGGTAAAGACAGAGGGTATGCTTTATTATTTGTTGCGCTACATTAAACATGTTTTTGATCCTCCAGGGCTTGGTGTTATTGAGTATCTCACCTTCAGGACAAGTGCGGCCGCAATTACGGCGTTATTGATCACCCTGCTTGCCGGTCCCGGATTTATCCGTTACCTGAAATCCCGTTTTATTGAGCCGGTCAAGGAGGAGGCGCCTCCGGAGCATCGCAAGAAAAAAGCTCTGCCTACGATGGGCGGGCTGCTCATTATTTTTTCAATAGAGGTATCCGTGCTGCTCTGGTCAAAATTCACTGATCCGCATGTCTGGCTGGTGATGCTGGCGGTGCTCTGGATGGGAGTGATTGGTTTTATTGACGATTACCGCAAGGTTGTGCTGAAAATCAAGGGAGGCCTTTCAGCCCGCTACAAGCTGATCGGCCAGCTCTCTCTGGGTCTGGTGATTGGGCTCTATACCTGGTTTGATCCGGCTTTTTCGGTGCTGCTCTCAGAGACCACGGTCCCCTTTTTCAAGCATTTGACCATTGATTACGGGATTTTTTATATCCCGATGGTCATCTTTATCATTATGGCCGTATCGAATGCGGTGAACCTGACCGACGGTCTTGACGGCCTTGCTTCCGGCAGTTCGGCCATTGTCTTCTCCGGACTTGGCGCCTTCTCTTACCTGGCCGGAAATGCGGTCTATGCCTCCTATCTGAAGATTCCCTTTATTGCCGGAGGCGGAGAGCTGACGGTTGTCAGTATGGCCATTGTGATGTCCTGTGTCGGCTTTTTATGGTTTAACTCCAATCCGGCGGAGATCATCATGGGCGATACCGGCTCACTTGCCCTGGGCAGCGCTATTGCCGTTATTGCTCTCTTTATCAAGCAGGAGCTGCTTTTGCCGGTACTTGCCGGGGTCTTTTTTCTTGAAACCCTCTCGGTCTCCCTGCAGGTGCTCTATTTCAAATATACGAGAATGCGCTTTGGTCAGGGCCGGAGGATATTTTTGATGGCCCCCCTGCATCACCACTTCCAGTTGAAAGGGTGGCCGGAGCAAAAGATTGTGATCCGCTTCTGGATCATCACTATTCTCTTTTTTCTGGCGAGTCTCATGACCTTAAAACTCAGATAACTGTGATGAACCTGTCGGGGAAAAAAGTGTCGGTCATCGGCGCGGGTAAAAGTGGCCTTGCCGTTGCCAGCCTGCTTCGCACGAAGGGTGCCGAGGTACTCCTCAGCGAGTTCGGCCCTGTCGGAGAGGCAGAGCTGCAGCGCATCCACGAGCAACAGATAGCCGTTGAGCAGCAGGGCCATTCGGAGCGGGTCTATGATGCCGATTTTGCTGTTCTGAGTCCCGGTATTCCGCCCCACGCTCCGGTTGTGCAGAGCCTGCTCCAGCGGGGGATAGCTCTCTACAGCGAGATTGAGATTGCCAGCCTCTTTTGCCAAGCAAGGATTGTCGGTATTACCGGTACGGACGGAAAAACAACAACATCCACCCTTGTGCACCGCATCTGCGAGGTCGATGGCCAGAAGCATGGCTACCGGGCATACTGTGTCGGCAATATCGGCCTGCCATTTTCTTCGATGGTTTCAGAGATGCAGCCTTTGGATATTGCGGTTGTGGAGCTGAGCAGTTACCAGTTGGAGCGCACGGTTTCCTTCAAGCCCGAAATCTCGGTTATTACCAACATTACGCCGGATCATCTCGACCGGTATGAGGGCGACCTGCAGCAGTATGCGGCGGCGAAGTTCCGCATCTATGCCAACCAGGACCCGCAGGATACGCTTGTCTATAACGCGGATGACCCTCTGCTTGCGGCCCATTTTTCAGGTGGCACAGAGCGCTTTGGGTTCAAAATCATACCGTTTGGTCTGGAGCCGTTGATTGAGAGATGCGGCGACGCTACACTGGTTTTGCTTGATGGCGATACCATTGTGCGGCGCACGGCCATCGGGGATGAGCCGGTCATCAAGACCCCGGAGTTCCTGAAAGAGAGTTTTCGTGGGCGGCACAATATTTCCAATGTGCTTGCAGCGGTTGCAGTTGCGGGAGCCCTTCGGATAGGCAATGAGTCGGTACGTTTGGCTCTCCGGGAGTTCGGGGGAGTTGAGCATCGTCAGGAGTTGGTCATGGCCCGCAATGGCGCTGGCTGGATCAATGATTCCAAGGCCACCAACATCAATGCGATGCGCCAGGCGCTTGAAGCGGTGCCGGGCCAGGTGGTGCTGATTGCCGGCGGTCGGGACAAAGGCAACGACTACACCTCTATTCTCCCGCTTGTGCAGCAAAAGGTTGCGATGCTGATTGCCCTTGGCGAGTCAAAGGCCAAGATTGTTTCGGCCTTTGCAGGTGTTGTGCCCGTTCAGCCAGCATCCTCCTTGCAGGAGGCCGTGACGCTGGCGCATGAGGTTGCCAGCCAAGGCTATACCGTGCTCTTCTCTCCCGGCTGCTCCAGTTTTGACATGTTCGAGAATTTTGAAGATCGCGGACGAAGGTTTAAAGAGTGTGTTCATCAGTTACCGATATGCTGAACCGTGATAACATACCCGAACCGGCCGGGGTAACCGCTTTCAACGAACCTTCGTTCTCCCTGGGTGGAGAGGGCATTGCCGGCAAACTCCTGCTGCTCATTGTGGCCATTCTTATGTGCATCGGCATTGTTGTTGTGTACAGCAGCGGTGCGGGATGGGCGGAGAACAAGTATTCCAGTTCCGAATATTTTTTGTGGCGGCAGCTTACCTTTTCCGTGCTTGGTATTTTTACGATCCTCCTCTTTGCGCAGCTTGATTATCATGTTTTCTGGAAAACCAGCAAAATCATGCTCTTTGCGAGCATTGCACTCTTGACCCTCTTGCTCTCCATGAAAGCGGTCGGCATTATTTCGGGGGCCGCCCGATGGATTGGTTTCGGGCCGGTAAAATTCCAGGTATCGGATTTTGCCAAATATGCGGTGATCTTTCATTTTTCGCGCCTTATCAGCGAAAAACAGGGCTATATCCGCGATCTCCATACCTCCTATTACCCGCTCATTACCCTCTTGATGACCGTTGTGGCGCTTGTGGCACTTGAGCCGAATTTCAGCACGGCATCGCTTATTGCCCTGATCGGCTTTATCCTCATGTTTATCGGCGGGGTCAATCTGCGCCACCTTCTGGCTACGGCCGCCCCGATGATTGCCGTGGCAACGGTTTTTGCCCTGGCCGCCCCATACCGGCGAGCACGGCTCTTCTCCTTTTTCAGCGGGCATGAAAACGGGATGAGTTATCAGGTGCTTCAGGCATTGATTGGTTTGGGAAACGGCGGGCTCTTTGGGCTTGGCATAGGGGCGAGCAAGCAGCGGGAGCTCTATCTGCCGCTCTCCTATAATGATTTTGTTTTTGTTGTGATCGGTGAGGAGTATGGTTTTGTAGGGGCCCTTGTCGTGCTTGCGCTTTTTGCCGGCTTTTTTATCTGCGGCTTGACTATTGCCCGCAATGCGCCGGATACCTTCGGCAAATATGTTGCAAGCGGCATTACCATCGCCATTACCTTTTTTGCCCTCATCAATATTGCTGTTGCCTGTCATCTGCTTCCGACCACCGGAGTTGCGCTCCCGTTTATCAGTTACGGGGGAACGGCGCTGCTCTTTAACTCTCTCGGGGTTGGTATTCTGATGAGTATATCGGGCCATAAAAAACGGGAGAGAGAACGCATGGTACTTTCTGAGCTTAAAGAGAGGAGCCTCTCATGAAGGTGCTTTTTGCCGGAGGAGGTACCGGCGGCCATTTATATCCGGCTATCGCCATGGCCGGAGAGCTTCGCCGTCTGGTGCCCAATAGTGCTCTTGCTTTTGCTGGCACAAGCCGTGGTATTGAGGCGACCGAAGTGCCAAGAGCTGGCTACCCGCTTCATCTTCTGCCGGTCAGAGGGTTGAAACGAGGCCTCTCTGTGGCGGCACTTCAGGATAATCTTGGTGTCCTTGCGGATTTTGGAAAGGCATTGGGCCGAGCGGTTTCCCTGATTGTCCGGGAGGCGCCCGATGTTGTGGTCGGTACCGGCGGATTTGTTAGTGCCCCCCTGCTGTTTGCGGCCCAGCTCATGGGGAAAAAAACCCTTATTCAGGAGCAGAATGCCTTTCCTGGCCTCACAACCAAACTGCTTGCGCGGCGTGCCACCGAAGTGCATCTCTCCTTTGAGGAGGCGCGGCGCTTTATTGGAAACAGAAAGCGGGTCTTTGTTTCAGGCAATCCCGCCCGATCATTTATGGTACTGGAGCCGGCTCTGGCAAGGGAGCGATTCGGGCTGCACGAAGAGCGTCCAACCCTGCTTGTTTTTGGCGGAAGCCTTGGGGCGCGCTCGATCAACAGCGCAGTGCTGCAGCAGCTCAGCGCCATTACCCGCTCGGCAAATCTGATCTGGCAGACCGGCGCTCGCGACTATGAGCGGATAAAAGCGCAGGTCACCCCCTCTCCTCATCTCTGGCTGGGGCCCTATATTGAGGATATGGGCGCGGCCTACAGCGCCTCTGACCTGGTGCTCTGCAGGGCGGGAGCCTCATCCATTGCGGAACTGACCAATCTTGCCAAGCCCTCGGTGCTTGTGCCCTATCCCTATGCGACGGGTGATCATCAGCGCCATAATGCCCAGGCTCTGGTTGCCGGCGGGGCGGCCATGCTTGTTGAGGATGAGGCTTTGGGCCAGTCGGCATCGGGAGAAAGTATTCTTGAGTTGCTGCAGGATCGCCATCGACTCACCCTTATGGGCCAGGCTGCCCTGAAACTGGCCTATCCTGATGCGGCCCGTCAGCTTGCCCAGCGGATCATCAATCTTGTAAAAAATATTTAAGAAAGAGCATGCACATGGAACTGGGAAAAACAAAAAGTGTTCATATTGTCGGTATTGGTGGTGCAGGCATGAGTGCTATAGCCGAGCTGCTCCTGAAGTCAGGATTCGGGGTTACGGGTTCCGACATGTCGACGGGAGAGGTGACTGAAAAACTTGCCGAGCGCGGGGCCGTGATCTACAAAGGTCACCGGGAGGAACAGGTTCAATCGTGCGATGTTGTGGTCTACTCCTCGGCAATCCGGCCGGAAGAGAATATCGAGATCATTGCCGCCGAAAAAGCCGGTATTCCGGTTATCAAGCGGGATGAAATGCTGGGCGAAATCATGCGCTACACCTACGGAATCTGTGTTGCAGGTACGCATGGCAAAACCACCACAACGGCGATGATTGCCACCATGCTGATCGAGTCGGGCGAATCGCCGACCGTGATGATCGGCGGCATATCGGATTATCTGAAAGGGAGTACCGTGGTTGGCGAGGGGAAGTTTATGGTTATCGAGGCTGATGAGTATGACCGCGCTTTTTTGAAGCTTACCCCAACCATTGCTGTGGTCAACAGCCTTGAATCCGAGCATATGGATACCTATGGTACGCTTGAGGAGTTGAAGCGCTCCTTTGTGGCCTTTGCCAACAAGGTGCCTTTTTATGGACGGGTGATCTGTTGTGTTGACTGGCCGGAGATCCGCAAAATCATCTCCTCGCTCAACCGCCGCCACACCACCTTCGGTATTGAGGAGCCGGCGGATGTTATGGCCTCGGATATTAAGCTGGAAAAAACCCGCACCACCTTTACGATTGAGGCATTTGGTCGTAACTACCCGGATGTTGCCATCAATGTGCCGGGACGCCACAATGTATTGAATGCCCTGGCGGCTTTTTCTGCCGGCCTTGAGCTTGGCATTGAGCCTGAAAAGCTGATTATGGGTCTTGGGCACTACAGCGGTATGCGGCGTCGCTTCCAGGTAAAGTACGATAACGGCAAAGGGTTGATGGTTGTTGATGATTACGCCCACCACCCATCAGAGGTCAAGGTGACGGTCAAGGCGGCCAAGAGCGGGTGGACGGAATTAAAGGTTATTGCCGTTTTTCAGCCCCATCTCTTCTCCCGCACCAAAGAGTTTGCCGATGAGTATGGCTGGGCCCTTTCGCGGGCCGACATGGTCTATGTGGCCGATGTCTATCCGGCCCGTGAAAAAGGGGCCGATTACCCCGGAGTGGATGGGGAGCTTGTGGCGGCCGCAGTCAGAAAGGCGGGCGGAAAGCATGTAGAGTTTATTGCCGATCGGGAGCGGCTTTATTCCATCCTCCGGCCGCTTGCCGTGCATGGAAATATGCTGCTCTTTATGGGGGCGGGGGATATTACCCATCTTGCATCAAGGGTTGCAGATAGCTGCAGAAAGAGCGATGCACGGTAACTGAGCCGGCAGAGAGTTGACGGAAAGTTTTTTCAAGAGTGATGGCGGAGCGGATAAATAGAGTTGAAAATTCTTGTAACTTATGGCTGATTCCGAACACCAGGATAATCCGGCAGAGTTCCCGGATCCCGGAGCCAAGGGTTCCCGGAAAGGAGCCACAGAGCAGAGTGCTCCTGCGGCTGCGGTTTCCGGCGGGAGTTTGAAATCGCTGCTCTTTGTTTTTCTCATTCTTCTGTTTGCTCTTGCAGGTTTGGCCGTCTATGCTGCACATTGGAAGCAAGAGGTTGATGTCAGGGCCTTTGTTCTGGACGGCCTCTCCCTTATCCGTCATGGTGAACTCTCCATGCGTCTGAACGGCTATAAAGGGCGCAAGATGCAGGAGGTCGACCCGGAAGAGCTTAAAAGCCGAATTTTTGAGCACCCCTATGTTCGCGATGCCCAAATCAGCAAGGAGCTGAACGGGATTGTCCGTGTCAGGGTTTCGGAGCGCCAGCCGATTGCCCTGACAATGCTTGACGGCAAGGTTATGGCGATTGATCGTGAAGGGGTTATCTTGCCAGGCAAACAAGAGTTTTTGGGTCGGATTCCAAAATTTCTTGTAGTTTCAGGCATAAGCCGCTTCAAGAAGAGCGAAAGAGGGTTGCAGCAGCTTGAAGAGCGTGATGTGGAGCTGCTTAAGCAGTTTTTGGAGGCGTTGACGCAGAGTGAGTATGCCTGCCTTCTTATCTGCGAGCTTCATCTGGATGGCGGCAATATGAGCTATTGCAAAACCCTTCAGGCACCGGCCCGTTTTATTGTTGGCAATGATGGGAAATTCAAGGAAAAGTTGAAAAAATTCGAGATATTCTGGCAAAAGGTTGTGTCAAAAAAAGGTTATAACGCTTATGAGAGCGTGGACTTGAGGTTTAGGGACAGAATTTTTACCAGGGAGCCGGAAGCCGTGGAGCTTCCCCAGAGTGCTTCGCTGTGATAATCATGCAAGATAAGTAACAATGCTGAAGAGCAATATCGCTGTAGGACTGGATATTGGTACCACAAAGGTCTGTGTGGTGGTTGCCGAAAAAGATGAAATCGGAAAACTCAACGTGCTTGGAAAAGGGCGTTCCAACTCCGATGGTCTTCAACGGGCAACGGTTGTCAATATCAACAAGACTGTCGCCGCTATCCGGGCCGCTGTTGCCGATGCCGAGCGGGAGTCTTCCATTCGTATCCACGGAGTAAATGTCGGGATTTCCGGTGCGCACGTCCATTGTATTCACAGCAATTCCGAGATCAGTATCAATCAGACCGGGATTGTCAATGATTCTGATGTGAAGCGCTTTCTGGAAAAGGCCAAGACCAATATCCGCTATCTGGATATCGATCATGAAATTATTCATGTCATTCCCCAGGAGTTCATTGTTGACGATCAGGATGGGCTGCTTGATCCGATAGGCATGGCCGGAACGACCATGCGCGGCAGCGCCTATATTGTGGTCGGTCTCCGCACAAAGATCCGCAATATCAAGCAGTGTGTTGAAAAAGCCGGTCTGGATATCAGTGCAGTTACCTTTGAGCCGGTTGCCTCCGGCATTGCGGTGATGAAAGAACGGGAGAAGAAAAGCGGTGTGGTTGTTATTGATATCGGTGGAGGAACGACCGAAGTAGCTATTTATATTGATGGCGCAATTCGTTACTCTGAGGTAATCAAGGTTGCGGCAAACGACGTGACCCATGATATTGCTCACGGAGTGAAAGCGCTCTATGAGGTGGCCGAGGAGCTGAAAATCAAGAATGGGTGCGCGTACAGTCGTCTCAGCGGAGAGGATAAGGATATTCTGATTGAGGGTATTGAGGGGCGGCCGCAAAAATCCATTCCCCAGAGCTCACTCACCATGATCATTGAAGCCCGGATGATGGAGATTCTGGAGCTGGTGCGTGACTCGGTGAAGCGTTCTGGATATTATGAATATCTCAATGCCGGAGCCATTATAACCGGTGGAGGTTCACTGTTGCCGGGTACGGAGGAGCTTGCGCATGATGTGCTTGGCCTCGATGTCCGTATCGGCTATCCCGAAGGAGTTTCCGGCGGGATAAAGGGATCGGTTAACAACCCGATGTATGCCACGGTCATGGGTCTTGTTGCCCATGCATTTCAAAACAACCTCTCGGAGGAGCATGGTTTCACCTCGACCGTTGAGGTGCCTCAACCAGATACTCCCTCACCGGTCCAGGAGGAGAGTGTTGAGCAGGAGCTGAATCCTGCCGGGAAAAAAATTGTGGATCGATTGAAGAAATTCTGGGAGCAACTTTAATGAGAGCGATTTAACAGGGGAGAACTGATACAATGGCATTTGAGCTGGATCCCGGACTGTTTGACAGCGACCAGGGCAAAGGGGTTACCATCAGGATTGTCGGTGTTGGCGGTTGCGGCGGCAATGCGGTAAACAACATGATCGACCGGAAAATAAGCGGTGTTGAATATATCGTCTTCAATACCGATCGTCAGGCGCTTTTGAACTCGAAAGCTCCGATCAGGGTACAGATCGGAAAAAAAGCAACCAACGGGCTTGGTGCAGGAGCGGATCCGGCCAAAGGGCGTCAGGCGGCCGATGATGACCGCGAAATCATTGCGGCTCAGCTCCGGGGCGCTGACCTGGTCTTTATTGCCGCAGGCATGGGCAAGGGCACCGGTACAGGTGCAGCTCCGGTGATTGCCTCAATTGCCCGAAATATGGGTATTTTGACCATCGGCGTTGTGACCCGGCCTTTCAACTTTGAAGGCCAGGTCAAGGCGAAGATTGCCGACGGCGGTATCGCCGAGCTGCGCAAATATATTGATACCCTGATTCTTGTCGAGAACGAAAAGATTCTCAGCATTGCCGAAGAGGGGGTAAGTGCTACGGAGGCCTTCAACATGGCCAATGACGTGCTCTACCGCGCGGCCAAAGGGATTGCCGACATTATTACCCGTCACGGCCATGTCAATGTTGATTTTGCCGATGTGCGCAGTATCATGTCGGGAGCGGGCGATGCGGTTATGGGCTCTGCCGCCGCCGCCGGGGAGCGCCGTGCCTTAAAAGCATCGTCTGACGCCATTAACAGCCCGCTGCTTGAAGGGGTATCGGTAAAGGGCGCACGGGGTGTACTGGTCAATATTACCGGTGAAGTCACCATGCGCGACATGTCGGATGCCATGAACTATATTGAGGAACAGGTCGGCAGTGATGCCAAGATTATCAACGGCTATGTCGATGAGCCACAGGTTTCGGGCGAAATTCGCGTTACTGTTATTGTGACCGGATTCAAGCGCAAGGAGCAGGGTGACGAGAAGGTGCCGCCGGTCCGCCAGCCAGCGGCAGCCGTACCGGGAGGCCGCCATGGTCACATGCCCGCCTCATCCATACGGCAGGGCAGTGGGCTCTATCCTGAACGTCAGGAAGAGGATCTGCGCATTCCCGCCTATATCCGCAGGCAGTTATCGATTCATGATCCGCATGAGATTGGTATCAAGAAAAATACCGCTCATGACTCCTCTTATCACCCGCCGGTTGCGGGAAATGCGGGGGAACATGAGGATAAAATAGAGAAAGGGCTTTCTGACACCCCGGCATATCTGCGCCGGAAAAACAACGGCATCTAAAGAGGGCTTTTGTTGTAAACAAGGAACAAGAAGTTGATGCATTATCCGACGCTTTCGGCCGAAGATGCGGTAGCAAGAATCAAATCGGGTGACAGGGTATTTCTGCATACTGCGGCGGCAACGCCGCAGCGGTTGGTTGAGGCTATGGTTCAAAGGGCGGGCGAGTTGAGAGATGTTGAAATTGTCAGCCTGCATACCGAAGGCACAGCCGCCTACACCCTGCCGCACTACCATGAAAGTTTCCGCCTCAATACTTTTTTTGTAGGAAAGAATGTGCGTGGTGCCGTTCAGAGCGGCTGCGCAGACGCCATTCCGGTTTTTCTGAGCGATATCCCTTCGCTTTTCTTCAATCAGATTCTTCCTCTTGATGTAGCCCTGGTTCATGTCTCGCCTCCTGACCGACACGGCTACTGTTCCCTCGGCGTTTCGGTTGATATCGCCCTTGCGGCCGTGCATACCGCAAAGCTGGTTATTGCCCAGGTTAATAGCAACATGCCGCGCACACATGGGGAAGGGTTGCTGCATACGAGCAAGATTCATGCAATGGTTGAGGTGGATGATCCCATTCCTGAGACTCCCCGTCACCCCTTGAGTGATACGGAGATCCGCATCGGCCACCATGTGGCCTCGCTGGTTGAGGATGGAGCCACCCTGCAGATGGGCATTGGCGCGATTCCCGATGCAACGCTTGCGGCGCTTTCCGGCCACCGCGATCTTGGTATTCATTCTGAAATGTTTTCGGATGGTCTGCTTGATCTGGTGGAAAAAGGGGTGATCAACGGGAGCAAAAAGCGGACCCACAAGGAGATTATTGTTGCAAGCTTTCTGGTCGGAACCCGTCGCCTCTACGATTTTGTGGATGATAATCCCCTTGTCGAGATGTTTCCCTCCGACTATGTCAACGATACGCGGGAGATCCGTAAAAACCCCAAAGTGACGGCCATCAACAGCGCACTGGAGATTGATATGACCGGCCAGGTCTGCGCCGATTCGATCGGCCACAAATATTATTCCGGCGTTGGAGGCCAGATGGACTTTATCCGTGGCGCCGCACTATCCAAAGGAGGCAAGCCGATTATTGCGCTCCCCTCCATGACCCGGCACGGGTTGTCGCGCATTGTACCGCAACTCAATCCGGGGGCCGGGGTTGTGACCACAAGGGCCCATGTGCAGTATGTGGTTACCGAATTTGGGATTGCTAATCTGCAGGGTAAAAATCTCCGCCAGAGAGCCGAGGCTCTTGCCGCCATAGCGCATCCGGATTTCAGGGAGGACATTTGCCGCAAAGCCCATGAACTCTATGGTTCTTACGGCCGGAGCTGCATGTAGCCGTTCTGGTGACGCGGGATTGTTTCAGGCGCTTTGTTGCTCTGAGCGGATTCCGATCAAGCTTATCATCCGCCCGGTCTTGCCCTGATCCCGCCGGTAAGAGAAAAACAGCTCATGGTCACCAAATGAGCAGAAGGGGGAGCGCTCGATATGTGAGGGGTTGACTCCTGCCTCCAGGAGTTGGAGGTAGTTCACCATTGCGAGATCGAGCAGGTATCTCTCTTCGTCCAAAGTGCGCGGGGAGCGTTGAACGCAGCCAGAAGGAAATGCGCCAGCAATCTCTCGATCAACCTCATAGGCTGCGGCGGAAATTCCTGTTCCAATAGAGACCAAACACTCAGCAGGGTTGGAGTTAAAGCTTGTGTGCATGGCTTCAAGGGTTTTTATGACAATACGGTGGGCACTCCCTTTCCAGCCGGCATGAGCCGCTCCGACGGCCTGATGGTGTGGATCATAGAAGAGAACCGGATAGCAGTCGGCCGTAAGTATCGCAAGAAAAAGATCTTTTTTATTGGTCATGAAGCCGTCATAGCCCTCATATTGCCCCGGCTCTTCGGCCTTCAGTATTTTGGTGCCGTGGATCTGCACCGAGCTGGCGATGTTACGGGGATCAATGCCAAGTGCTGCACAGAGTCGTCGGGTGTTTTCACGGATATTTTCGGGAGCATCTCCGGTATTGTTTCCAAGGTTCAAAGAGGCGCAACCTCCCTTACTCACCCCTCCTTTTCTCGTGCTTTGGAGTGCAAGCAGCTGGGGGTAACTTTTGAAGATCTCCGGCTGGATATATTCCGGCGGTTGCTCTGAGGTCATTAAGCTGGACATTACCTTTTCTCCGGTGGTGTTACATGGGGTGTGGCTGCTTCTCAATTGCGCAAAATAGAGATTTTTCGTTGTTTGTTCGAGAGCCTGATTTACAGAATTGCTGTTAACGGTTCATTATTTGCGGAACTGTATTATCTTTCAGCTCGAAATAATGCACTCTAGCGCGGCTTTTTTTTCGGTAGTACCGAGCGCTGTGCCGGCGGGAATGAACATTGATGATAAAAAAGGCGCTGACCGATGAAAACACCCGATGAAGAGAGGTTTTCGGAACAGTTCGGCCGTTCAGCCCGGGCGATGTCAGATTATATGGGCCTTGGCCTGCAGATTGCTGTAAGCTTTGTTTTTTTTGTCTTGCTTGGATATTGGGCCGATAGCCGGCTTGGAACCTCTCCGATACTGCTCCTTGCTGGAGTCCTCGTTGGAATGGCTGGTATGGTGCTGCTGCTCATGAAGGTTGTGCGGTCTGCAAACAAAAAAAAATAGTGCAGTTACGATTCTACATTTGTTAAATCAAGAAAGAGCGTGAGATATGAAACCATTGTTTGATTTTTTAGTAAAGTTATGTATTTTGTCCGTCGTTTTATGGGTGGTTATATTTACCGGACTCAAACCGGGAAGTTTTGATATTCACTCGCTCTTTGTTGCCTGGATCATGGTGGCGGTCAATGCCCTTACAGGCTATCTGCTCTTTGAATATGCCGTTGACAAAGCCTCTGTCATCTTCACCAAGGTTGTTTTCGGCGGACTGACCGTACGGATGCTGATACTGATGGTGCTGATTGCACTGGTTATTATCCGGCACATGGTGGTCGTCAACGACTTTGTTCTCTCATTTTTTGCCTTTTACTGTATCTACGTGATTGTTGAAATTCTCGGGTATCAAAAGAAAAATAAACAGAAAAAGAACACTGCATGAAACGGGTAAACGTCATACAGGCCAAAGCTTTTCTCAAGGTTGTAGCTCTCCTTGCACCTTTATTGCTGAATGCGAACGGCCTCGCATTTGCTCTGCCTGAAAATGCCTCCGGCGTTCCTCAGAAGACGGCAACTGCGGTTGCTGCACCCGCCCCTGTTGCTTCGCCAGCCGTTGCGGTTCCGGCTCCAGCTGCGGCTCCTGAAGAGGAGAAAGCGGGAGATGTTATCATGCATCATATTCTCGATAACAATGTTTTTGCCTTTGAGCCTTTCGGCAGCGTCAATCTTCCGAGAATTGTGGTTGGCGGCTTTGATATTTCAATCACCAAGCATGTGGTGATGCTCTGGGTTGTGTCGGCAATTCTTCTGGTCGTTTTTTCTGTAGTTGGCAGCAAATACAAGAAGATGACACCTCGCACGGCTCCAAAGGGGCTGGTCAATGCCATGGAGGCGCTGGTTGAGTTTATCCGTACCGATGTCGCTAAAGCCAATATTGGTGTCGGATATGAGAAGTACCTCGTGTATCTTCTTACCGTATTTTTCTTTATTCTACTCTGTAACCTTCTCGGTCTGGTTCCTTATGGCGCTACGGCGACCGGAAATATCAACGTCACGCTGACTCTTGCCACTTTCACCTTTTTCATTACACAGGTTGCGGCCCTCAAGGCGCACGGTGTGAAAGGTTATCTTGCGCATCTGACCGGCGGCACGCATCCGGCCCTCTGGATTATCATGATTCCGATTGAGTTTATTGGCCTCTTTACCAAGCCGGTTGCGCTGACGATCCGGTTGTTTGCCAATATGACGGCAGGCCATATCGTTATTTTGAGTCTTATCTTTATCAGCTTTATTTTAAAGAGTTATATTGTCGCTGTTGCGATGTCGGTGCCGTTCTCAATCTTTATCTACCTGCTTGAACTCTTTGTTGCGTTCCTTCAGGCCTTTATCTTTACGATGCTCTCAGCGCTCTTTATTGGGCTTGCTTCGGCACACGAAGGACATGAGGAGCACGAGGCCGGAGTTGCTCACCACTAAAATGAGCTCAGGATTATTGAGAAAGAACTCTTATTTTTATGCTTTTCATTAACTGGATTTAACACTGCTAATTAGTTAGCAAACAACTTACAACAAATAAACAGGGGTAATTACAAGATGGAAGGTTTGGGTTTTCTTGGAGCTGGTATTGGTGCTGGTCTTGCTGTAATCGGCGCAGGTCTTGGTATTGGTAACGTAGCAGCTTCTGCTGCTGAAGGTGTTGCTCGTCAGCCTGAAGCGACTGCCGATATCCGTACTACCATGATTATTGCTGCAGCTCTTATCGAAGGTGTTGCTCTGTTCGGCGAAGTTATCTGTGTGCTTCTTGCTCTTAAGTAAGAGTGAACGGCCTGCAGGTTCGTTACAGAAGATATCCCGGTTGCGGCTGATCATTTCAGACCGTAACCGGGTTTTATTAACCCGTTAAAGGAAACATTGTTCATGCTTACGTCAGGAATTATACTTCTTGCCGGTAGTCTTCTGAGCCCGAATCCCGGTCTTATTTTCTGGACTGCGATCACGTTTGTGATTGTGCTGCTTATTCTGAAGAAGATTGCCTGGGGTCCTATTATTGGTGCTCTGGAAGAGAGGGAAAAGGGAATTCAGTCATCGATTGACCGTGCGCACAGCGCCAAGGACGAGTCGGAAGCTATTTTGCGTAAAAACAAGGAGCTGCTGGCAAAAGCCGATGCTGAGTCAGACCGCATCATTCGTGAAGGGAAGGATTATTCCGACAAGCTTCGCTCGGATATCACCGAAAAGGCTCAGTCAGAAGCGAAGAAAATGATCGCTCTGGCAAAGGATGAAATTGAGCAGGAAAAACGTCGTGCACTCGATGTGCTCAGAAATGAGGTTGCTGATCTTGCCATCAAGGGAGCCGAAAAGATTATCAAGGCCAATCTTGATGCTGATACGCAGAAAAAGATCGTTGACAGCATGATTCAGGATCTTTCTACAAAACGTAACTGAAAATTGCTCACGATATGTCAACTGTAATAGCAAGCCGGCGATATGCCTCCGCTTTACTCTCAGCTGCCGAGGAGGGTAATTTCCTCGATCAGATTATTGAAGAGCTGCACCTGATTCGTGAGGTACTCTTGAACTCCCGTGACTTGGTTCATGCCTTGCGGAGCCCTCTTGTCAAGGGAGACCGGAAAATCCATATCCTTGAAGAGGTCTTTCATGGTCTCGTTGGGGAGAAGATGTTTTTGTTCTTGAAGCTGATCGCACATAAAAAACGGGCAGGGCTTCTGCCGGAGATTATTGATGAGTTTCAGCTCCTGCTTGATGAAAAAAGAGGCGTTATCAATGTCGATATCACCAGTGCGGTTGAGCTGAGCGTCGCGCAGTCGGAAGAGCTGGTTAACCGTCTTGGTAGCTATACCGGCAAGAAAATCAGGGCCAAAATCGCTCTTGATGCAGAGCTTATTGGAGGTGTTACCGTGAAAATCGGTGATACGATTCATGACGGCAGTATCAGTCATCAACTGGAGTTGCTCAAGGCTGCCTTTGTTGCTGGAGCGGTATAAGCCGCGCTCACTTTTTCTTGACGCTTTTTTTGATTGTAATAGCCTGCCAAAGCGGGCTATTTTTTTTGCTTTTTTAACGGGTACTCTTGTATGCATCCCGGGAAATTTGTAGCATTTGGATATTTGGGGCTTTAGCTCAGTTGGTAGAGCGTCTCGTTCGCAATGAGAAGGTCAGGGGTTCGACTCCCCTAAGCTCCACATCGTTACCGTCAAGCGAGATGCTTCGGCTTCAAAAATCCGCCGTTTTATCCGGCGGATTTTTGCTGTTGCTCTCTTTTTCTCTAAAGGGAGGGGATTTTCCTGCTTTGGGAGATTGCTTCACAAGTAAAGAGATTGTAATTTTGCTGAACAAGAGTTGTTTTTCTGATAACCTGTTAAGCGGAGGAGAGCATGAAAGCAAATATGGGGGCAAATGACCGGATAATCCGGGTGGTTGCAGGGGTTGTAATGCTGCTTTTTGGTTTCATCACCCACTCCTGGTGGGGGGCTGTAGGGGTTGTGCCGCTGCTTACCGCAGCGATAGGTTTCTGCCCGCTCTATACCGTGCTTGGTATTTCGACCTGTGGAGGGTGTGATGCCGACCAAAAGCCGGGGAAAAGCGCTTCAAGGCTCTCCTGAGGGCAGGTTTATGTCGGGATGGTCGCGGTATTTCGCTTTCCGGCAGGCCTAGTGTATTGCGCCGCTTGTCTAATGCCAGAAAAACAGTGCAGTTTCTTTTTCTGCAGTTTTGTATTATATCACTTCTCTTTTCTATAAAAAGGATAATGGAGTTTTTATGTCGTGTACCAGATTGTTGTTACGTTCTGCCCTGATGTGTTTCGCCGTGAGTTTGCTGATGTTTTCAGGTTGTTCATCCACCAAGCCAGCACCATCGGCAACTGCCCTGGTCAATGAAGGTTATGCCAAAGCTGAGAAGATGTATGCCAAGCGAGACTACAGTGATGCTGCGCTCACGCTTGAGCCGCTTCTCTTCTCCTCACGGGCAACGGCCCTTGAAGATCATGTGCTGTTTCTGCTTGCAAACTCCTATTACCAATCCGCTCAGTATCTGCTTGCTTCGGATATGTTTGCCCGTTTGTTGCAGCAGGTGCCAAACTCGCCCTATGCAAGAAGCGCCCAGTTCATGCTTGCCAAATCCCATGAAAAGCTCTCCCCGCACTATGAGCTTGATCAGCAGCATACTGTTAAAGCCATACAGGAGTATGCACTCTATATGGATCTCTATCAGGTCAAAGATTCGGCCCGCATTGTTGACGATCTCAATACCTACCGGGAGCTGTTAAAGATCAATCCTGATAATCTCTCCTATAAAAAGAATTTCGCATCGGCCACGGCGGAATTTTCCCGCATCGACAGCATCCGTTATGCCGGCAAAGCTATCTCTCAGTTGAGGGAGAAGCTTGCCCGAAATTCTTTTTCTGTTGCAAAGCAGTATGTCCAGCTGAAAAAGTATAAGGCGGCCGCTATTTTTTATGACGAGGTTATCCGGCGTTATCCCGACACGATTTATTTTCAGCCAGCATGGGCCGGCAGGATTGATGTCATGATCATGCGGAAAAAATGGTTTGATGCCAGCCAGGCGGTTGATCACTACCTGCAGCTTTTTCCGGACAAAGAGCACGAAATGGTAGGCATTCGTCATAAAATAACGCAGAACCAGGAAAAAAACTGAAGGGAGGCGCGGGTGCATCTCGGCGTGTTTGGTGGAACGTTCGATCCGCCGCATAATGGGCATCTCGCTCTCTCTCTCTTTGCCCGGGAGCTGCTCGGTCTTGAGAAAATCATGATTTCGGTTTCCAACAATCCCTTTAAAAGAGAGCGGCAAGCGGCGGATGAGCATCGGAAGCGCATGGCTGAGTTGCTCTCGAGGGAGATCAATCTTACAGGCACCTGCAGCGAGGTGAGCGGATGGGAGCTTGAAAAACAGCAACCCTCCTATACCATTGATCTGTTGCGTTACGCCCACGCACTCTACCCTCTGGCTCACCTCACCCTCCTCGTTGGAGAGGATAGTTACCGGGAGTTTGCTTCGTGGAAGGACTCACGGCAGCTCTCGGCATTATGCGATATTGTTGTTTTCAGAAGAGCCGCACCAGAGGATGATCGCTCTGCCGAGGAAACTCTGCCACCGAAAGGCTCCATACGGTTCATTGATTTTGCCTATCCCCTCTCCTCAACCCGAATCAGGGAGCTGGTCTCAACCGGCGAGTCCATTACCCGGCTGGTGCCGCCAACCGTCAATCGTTACATTATTGAGCACGGGCTCTATCGTCCCCTTCCTTGAGCTACATCGACTCTGGCGCTGAAACGCCAAGAATGCGGAATCCGTTATGCAGCACCTGGCGTGTGGCCAGCGCAAGGAAGAGCCTTGCCCTTGAGATATCGGCGTCAGCCTTCAGAATCGGGCACTCCTGGTAGAAGCGGTGAAAGTGCTCGGCAAGCGAGTGCAGGTAGTCAACCATCTTCTGCGGTTCGAGCAGGCGGAGGCACCCTTTGATGGTATCAGGGTAATCGAGCAGGGCGAATCCGAGCTGCAGTTCAGCCGGAGAGGAGAGGAGCTGCAGCAGGTGGTGCTCGGTGTCGGAGTCCGGGTCAAACCCGTTCTCCTGCTTGGCCATTCGGAGCAAGCTACAGATGCGTGCATGGGCATATTGCAGGTAGAAGACCGGATTGTCCTTCGACTGTTTTTTTGCCAGTTCAACATCAAAGTTCAGGTGTGAATCCTTGCTGCGCATGATAAAAAAGAGCCGTGTTGCGTCAGCGCCAACATCATCAATCAAATCGTCAAGCAGGTCGGCATTGCCTTTTCGGGTTGACATCTTCAGGGTCTGGCCATCCACGGTTGTGGTGACAAACTGGTTGATGGCAACGGCAATGCGGCTGGTATCGTAGCCGAGAATTTTCAAGGCTTCAAGCACGTCAGGGTATTCATCAATATGATCGGCGCCGAAAACATTGACAATTTTATCGAACCCCCGCTCATATTTGGTGATATGATAGGCAATATCGGGAAGCCGGTAGCTTGGTTCGCCCGTGGATTTGATAAGCACCTTGTCTTTCTCCTGACCGAGCTTCGTGGTCAGAAACCAGGTCGCGCCGTCATAGGTTCCGATAAAGCCAGCCTCGGTTAAGGATGCAATGACCGCACTGTTTCGGGATGGCTCGCTTCCCTGTGCAGAGTAGAGGGTATGTTCATTGAAAAAGGTGTCATGGCGGATGCCGAGACGCTCAAGGGTCTTGCGTATGGAGGCAAAAATAATCTCCTCGGCGCTCTTTTTGAAAAACTCGACCTCACTCTCTTCAGCAAGAGAGTTTCCTTTTTCGTTGAAGATCTTTTCAGCGATATCGCGGATATACTCTCCCTGATAATGGCTATCCGGGAAGCTGGACTCTTTGCCGCAACGCTCCAGATAACGGAAGCGGACGGATTCACCGAGAATCTGCATCTGGCGGCCGGCATCATTGAAATAGTATTCGCGGGTAACCCTGTAGCCCTGGGTTTCAAACAAATTTGCAATGCAGTCGCCCAGCACCCCGCCTCGTCCCCGTCCGATGGTCAGCGGGCCGGTCGGATTGGCGCTCACATACTCCACAATGGCTTTTTTTCCCTCGCCGCCGGTTCCGTTGCCATAGGTGTCGCCCATCAGCAGCAGCTCTTCAACCGAGCGCATGATACAGTGCGCCGTCAGGTAGAAGTTTATGAATCCCGGGCCCGCCACCTCCGTGTTGGCAATGGTATCGGCAGGAAACTCAAGGTGGCTTATCAGCTCAAGCGCCAGTTCGCGCGGGTTTCGGCGGCACTCTTTTGCAACGAGCAGGGCAATATTGGTTGAAAAGTCGCCGAACTTCTTGTCGGCCGGCTGTTCGATACGGATCGCTTTATCGGTGGTAATTCCCAGAGCGGTGAGGGCTCTCTGGATTACAGGGAGAAAAAATTCATGCATCTCGGTCTTCTGTAAAAGGGTCTAGGTTAAGGCTCAAAAGAGAGGGCTCAAAGAGATCGTCCAGGCTGAGCTGGCGGAAATCGCTGATAACCTGTATAACGTTGTCAAAATGGCTGAACGCTTCAGGGCGATTGGTTGTGGTGACGGCAACGCACTGCATTCCGGCTCGTTGGGCCGCTTCCACGCCCGGCAGGGCATCCTCAAAAACAATGCATTCCGAAGGAGCTGTGCCGAGCAGTTCGGCGGCCCTTAAAAAGACATCCGGATTGGGTTTGCCACGCCGGACATCACCAGCGCCGACAATGGCCTGGAATGTGTCGGTAAATTTTAACAGTTCGAGCACATAGCGGGTGTTTCTCTCGGTGGCACCGGTGCCGATGGCAAGCCGGATGCCATGCCGGCGGGCTTTGTCCAGAAAGGCTTCGAGCCCCTCCATCGGTTTGATCAGATCGCGTGAGTTGACCCGGTAGAGAAAATCTTTCAGTTCGGTCAGCCGTTCAGCCTCTGCTTCGCTGATTTGGGGGTCAAGAAAGTAACGCAACACGTCAAGACCTTTCATGCCGGCCGTTTCTACCAGATAGCGCTGGGCATCCATCCCTTCAAGGCCGAAATCCCGGAAGAGCTCTACCCATGAGTTGGCATGGAGGTGCATGTTATCGGTCAGCACCCCGTCCATGTCAAAAATAAAGGCGCGCTTAAGGTTCAGCACTCTCGTTACAGGTGTTTGTATCATATTGTTTCACCAAGCTTCATGGCTGAGCGCACCTCCTGCATGGTTCGGCTTGCAATGGCTCGCGCCTTTACTTCGCCCTCAAGCAGAATGGTTTTGACAAGACCGAGGTGTGTTTCATAATAACGCCGTTTTTCAAGAATCGGGGCAAGCTCCAGGGAGATATTTGCGGCGCAGCGTTTTTTGCAATCCACGCAACCAAGTGCACCAGAGCGACACTCTTCGGCAATGGCGTCGAGCTCTTCAGGGGAGGAGAAGCGTGCGTGGTAACTGAATACCGTGCACACTTCAGGGCGACCCGGATCGTTTTTGCGGACTTTTTGTGTATCGGTTACGGCCGTGCGCATTTTTTTCAGTACCTCATCGGGACCGTCAGCCAGGAGAATGGTATTGCCGAGAGACTTTGACATTTTGGCTTTGCCGTCAAGCCCCAGAAGGCGCGAGAATTTGGTGATTTTGGGTTCCGGTTCCGGAAAGACCTCGCCAACCAGGGGGTGCGGGTAGTGGTTGTTGAACTTGCGGGCAATTTCGCGGGTAATTTCCACATGCGGTATCTGGTCTTCACCCACGGGTACCACGTTGCCTTTATAGAGCAGGATATCCGCCGCCTGAAGCACCGGGTAGCCAAGATGACCGTAAATAAGGGAGTCCATATTCAAGTCGCGCACCTGCTCCTTCAGGGTTGGATTGCGTTCAAGGCGCGAGGAGGTGATCAGCATGGCAAAGAGCAGAAAGAGTTCGGCATGTTCCTTGACCTGCGACTGGCGAAAGAGCGGACTTTTTTCGGGATCAATACCACAGGCCAGCCAGTCAATGAGCATATCCATGGTGTGCTGGTAGATCTCCGAGGTATCGAGCGAGGTGGTCAGGTTATGATAATCGGCAATAAGAAAGCAGGTTTCATAGGCCCGTTCACCCGTTTCGGTAAGCTGGTTCTGCTGGCCTACCCAGTTTTCAAGGGCTCCGGTATAGTGTCCGAGATGGAGTTTGCCGGTAGGGCGCATCCCGCTTAAAATTCTCTGTGGTCGCATAAGATGATAATTGCCGCACAAAGAGTGTTTTCAATGCGGCGGGTTCAGGCAAGGCCGGGGTTTTGTAAGGCTGCAAAATGCCAAGGAAGTTATCACAGTTCCGAGAAAGATAAAAGGTCTTTTGTTTGTTTTTTATTTTCAATGGGCTATATTATGCCACTTGTTTTTGATTTCTTAACACAAGAAGAATTCGAGAACCGATATATTAGGAGAGTAAGTCCTATACAACATTCAGTTGCCCAACCATGTCAGATCCGGAAGGAAGCAGCATCCGGTAATATGAATGTGTGATATAGTCAGCTTACTCTCTTTTTTTATTTACTCACTTTTAATTGTCGGGAGCTTTTAAAAATGGAATCAGGAGTCAGAAAAGAGGAGCTGCTGAGTGCGCCGGTTCGCCATATCGATATCAAACAACTCAATATTGTACCACTCATCGACCAGATGAGCGATACGGCCTTTCAGGCACGCAATCTTGCACGGGCCGCATCCATTGTTGATTTGATGCAGCAGGACAAGGAGTGTGCAGTTATTCTTACCCTTGCCGGTTCATTGATCAGTGCAGGACTGAAGCAGGTGATCATTGACATGATTGAGAACCATATGGTTGATGCCATTGTCTCCACCGGAGCAAATATTGTCGATCAGGACTTTTTTGAAGCCCTGGGCTTCCGTCACTACAAGGGAACTCCCTTTATTGATGATGCCATTCTGCGCGATCTGCATATTGACCGCATTTACGATACCTATATTGACGAGGACGATCTCCGGGTCTGTGATGAAACAACGGCGGTTATTGCAAACTCCATGCAGCCGGGTAGCTACTCCTCACGGGAGTTTATTGTGGAGATGGGCCGCTATATCGAGGCAAACAACCTCGACAAAAACTCCATTGTTTACAAGGCTTACGAAAAAGGGGTGCCAATTTTCTGTCCCGCTTTTTCTGATTGCTCCGCCGGGTTCGGGTTGGTACACCACCAGTGGAATAATCCCGACAAACATGTTGCCATCGACTCCGTGAAGGATTTTCGTGAACTGACCAAAATCAAGATCGAGAATGACCGTACCGGTATTTTCATGATTGGTGGCGGTGTGCCGAAAAACTTTACACAGGATATTGTTGTTGCTGCAGAGGTACTCGGCTACGAGGATGTTTCCATGCACACCTATGCCGTGCAGATTACGGTTGCCGACGAACGCGATGGTGCACTGTCCGGTTCAACCCTCAAGGAGGCCAGCTCGTGGGGTAAGGTCGATACGGTTCATGAGCAGATGGTCTTTGCCGAAGCCACCATAGCTCTTCCACTCATCGCCGGTTATGCCTATCACAAACGCAATTGGGAAGGACGCAAGGCTAAAAACTTTAATGCACTGCTTGATCACCAAAAGGTCAGCGCCTGAAGGAGAGAACAATGAAATTTTTTATTGATACGGCCAATCTGGATGAGATTCATGCCGCAAGGGAGCTTGGTATCCTTGACGGCGTAACGACCAATCCCTCGCTGATTGCCAAAATTGTTGGCGATTCCAGCAACTTTACCTATGAGGATTTCAAGGAGCATATCGCCCGCATCTGTGAAATTGTTGATGGACCGGTGAGTGCCGAGGTGACCTGCCTTGCAGCGGAAGAGATGATTGTTGAGGGAGAGGATCTTGCGGCCATTCATGAAAATGTGGTGGTTAAATGCCCGCTGACCATTGATGGTCTTAAGGCGATCCGCCATTTTTCAGAGCAGGGTATCCGCACCAATGCGACCCTGGTCTTTTCACCAAACCAGGCCCTGCTTGCGGCCAAGGCCGGCGCCAGTTACGTGAGCCCCTTTGTTGGCCGACTTGACGATATCAGCACCGATGGCATGGCGCTTGTTGAGCAGATTGTTTCGATTTACGATAACTACGGCTATCCGACTGAGGTGATTGTTGCCAGCGTGCGTCATCCGCAGCACGTTGTTGATGCGGCCCTGATTGGTGCCGACATTGCTACCATTCCCTATAGTGTGATTCGCCAGCTTCTTCAGCACCCCTTGACCGATCTCGGGCTCAAGAAGTTTATGGAAGATGCTGCTGTCATGAAAAAATAAGGAGTTGCAGCCGGTTCATCATGCTTTTGCGATTGATGGACCGGCGACCGTGTTTTTTATTCCTCTTCGCTTACTCCCGCTTGCCTCTGGCTCTTCGTGGTTACCGGGTTACCACTTCAACCTTTACTCGTGCGGTGCCTTTTTCGTAGAAACCCAGCCTTTTGGCCGCTTCTGCGCTCAGGTCAATAACACGGTCATCGACGAACGGTCCACGGTCGTTGACCCGGACAATAATTGAAGCCTGATTTTCAAGATTGGTTACCTTGACAAGCGCCGGGAGGGGAAGGTATTTGTGTGCAGCGCTTGGTCTTGACGGGTCAAACGTTTCGCCGTATGCCGTTTGCTGGCCGTTGTGCTGCCGAAGGGTTTCCTCTCCATACCATGATGCTATACCGGTCTCTGAATAGGAGAGTGCTTCTTCGTAGGTCATCGGCTCATAGACTCTCCCGTTGATGGCATAGGGGGTATCCTTGATTTTCCCAAGCCGGAACGCCTCTTCAGGAGAGAGGGTTTGGAACTCGCTTTTTGAAAAGGGCGTGCGTACGGAGGAGCACGAGCTGAGCGCCAGCGCCAGCAACATGTATCCGGCTATAACAATTTTACGCATTACCTTCATCTCATTGCGGTCATAATTAATTTGAAAAATAGCCAATTCACGGTAATTTTCACTATAACCCTTTGGTATCATTTGTACAAGGGTGGTGGCTGGATGTTTTTCATTACGATGCTGAATATTAATTCCGGGCGGGTTCATGGTTGAACAACAGAGAGCTAAAACTCCAATTGGCGTCCTGATTATTCACGGCTTTTCGGCTACACACGAGAGTGTAGCAGTGTTGCTCAAGCCTCTCGGCGAGCTTGGTATTCCGGTCAGCCTTCCTCTGCTTGCCGGACATGGAGCCCCGTCACCGGAGGCTCTCCGGGGGTTGACCTGGGAGGCATGGATGGCGGATGCCGAGCAGGCGTTTGAGGAGCTTCTGCTTCAGGTCGAGCGCATCATTGTAGTTGGCCATAGCATGGGGGCGCTCCTCTCTCTCAATCTGGCCCTGAGATGGCAGGGAAAGGTTGATTCGTTGGTGCTGGCTGCGCCGGCAATCAAACTTGTTTCGCTGCTCGCCCCCGGCCGACCCTTGCATTTTGCCGCACGCTTTGTCAGCCTCATCATCAAGAAGTGGGGGTTAAAGAGCGTTTTTTTTGGAGCGCCAAATCTTCGGGGTATACTTCATTATGAGTGGGCCCCGACCGATGCCATCATCTCTTTTTTCGATCTGATCAAAAACACAGTACCACTTTTTAGCGGAGTCAAGGTGCCGGTGCTGATTCTGCATGGCTGCAAGGAAAATACCGTACGCCCTGAAAGTGCAGCTATCCTTTATGAGCGGATTGCGACAGATGCTTCGGCCAAGTCGATCATCTGGCTGAAAGGTTCCGGCCACCAGCTCTTTTGTGATTGCGAACAGCAAAAAGTTGTCCGGGCAATTGTTGACTATGTTTCCGCCAGAATCGAACGATCACAGCCGGCATCTTGTTAGTAACTGAAAAAGAAATTTACCGTTAATAATGCGCCAGTTAAGCGAATAAAATACGCTTTTTCAGATCGGGTTAAACAAACAACAAGATGAAGCGTTCCATCAAAGTTGCACGGTTGGCGGTGAGGCTCTTTTGTTTACTCCTCTTGCTGCCACTTCCAGTTAAGGCCAATGAGGGGGTGGCTTTATCGGATAACGGGAAGCGGGGTTCTTTTGTGCTCAATGAAATCAGTATCGGCTCCGGTTACGCCAGAGGGTCGATCAAGGGAGTTCCCGGCAAGTACACGCTCTATCCTGCATTTGCACGGTTCGGCTTCGATATCAGCTCCCTCTTCGGCATGGAGGGTCGCCGGAGTTCCCTGCAAGTGGCGTTTGAGCCATTCCTGAATAGTATTGATCTTCCGGAAGGTGGCTTTGAGAGCGGGTGCAGTATCGGGCTTCGTTATTTTCATCACCTTGCCGGAGCGGTTGATCTTTTTGTGGAAGCCGGTGGTGCTCCCATGGTTCTTACTATTGCTACCCAGGAACAGGGCAGTGCCGGGTTTAATTTTCTGCTCCAAGGAGGATCAGGCCTTCAGTACAAGCTGAGTGACCGAACGGCTCTTTTTGCTGGTTACCGCTTCCGCCACATCTCGCACGCTGGCCTTGCGGATCGTTCCAACGAGGGCATCAACTCGGAAACCATCGTTGCCGGCTTTTCCTGGCTCTATTGAAAACGTAGCAAATGTTACTGAACTTTAATTGCATAATAAGTTAGAGTCATGCGGGTTATTGATCTGAGCCATACAATCGAGGCTGGTATGCCCTGCTATCCAGGCACTCCAGCTCCGGTGTTTCAATCGCTTGCTTCACTGGAAAGAGACGGTTATGTTGAGCAACTCATCACCCTCTCCTCCCATACCGGAACCCATATTGATACGCCGTCGCATATCCTTCCTGCCGGCCCGTCGCTTGACGGCTTTGGTATTGAATCGTTCACCGGAAACGGGGTGGTGATTGATTTGCGTCATGTTGCCGGAGGGGTGATAACGCAGGAAATGCTTCAGCCCTTTCAGCCTCTCCTGCAACAGAGCGACTTTGTGCTGCTCTCATCCGGGTGGAGCCAATATTGGGGCAGTGCTGACTATTTTCATGGTTACCCAACACTCTCTCTTGATGCCGCAGGGTGGCTTGCAGGCTTTTGTCTGAAAGGGATCGGTGTGGATATGATTTCGCTGGACGGCCCCGACTCTTTGGATTTTCCCCTTCACCGCCGGCTGCTCCAAAGCGGCCTCATCCTCATTGAAAATCTTGCCGATCTCTCCCCGCTCTTGCACCGCTCCTTTGTTTTCTCTTGCTTTCCATTGAAAATTGCCGGGGCCGAAGCTTCACCGACGAGGGCTGTTGCGTTTGTCTGAGCCAAGGGTTATGGTGTGATTTATTTTGGAAGTTTGAATACAGCTCCTTACCTTTTGGGCCTCAGGAGTTAATCCGCTGTTCTTTCCCATCGATAACAACCACTGTATGAAGACTATGTTATTGTATTCATCCATTACCAAAAAAGTGCTTATGGCGCTTGCCGGCCTTTTTCTGGTTACATTTTTATGCGTTCATCTTGGCATCAATCTGATGCTTTTAAAGGATGACGGCGGCCGTGCGTTCAGTGCAGCAGCAACCTTCATGGGCACTAATCCGGTCATCAAGGTTTTTGAGATTGTGCTTTTCGCCGGATTTTTGCTCCATATCCTTTTTGGTTTGATTGTGTCCGGCCAGAACCGCTCAGCTCGACCGGTAGCTTATGCGACCCAGAATCGTTCGGAGAGCTCTTTTTTTTCGAAGTACATGTTTCATACCGGGATTGTTGTCTTCATCTTTCTGCTTCTCCATTTTTTTGATTTCTACCTGATCAAGGTAGGCCTTGTAGCGCCACCTCTGGGCATTGAGCGTCACGACTTCTATCACCGTACCCTCATTCTGTTTTCCTCTCCCCTCTATTCCATCATCTACATTATCAGCTTTCTCTTTCTCGGTATTCATTTGAATCATGCCATTCAGTCGGCATTTCAGACGCTTGGCTGGAACCACAGCAAGTATATGGATACGGTGAAGTTTATCGGTTCAGCTTTCTCGATTGTTATTGCTCTTGGCTTCAGCCTGATTCCGATTTATCTCTTTGTTATCCAGTTCATCAAATAATTTTGAACGACTGTGTTTTTCACCGAAAACAACACTCACCATACTCTTCAATGACACGCCTCAACGCCAGAATCCCTGAAGGGCCGGTTGCCGGAAAATGGACCGCCTACAAGTCAGGCATCAAGCTGGTTAACCCCAACAACAAACGGAAACTTGACATTATCATTGTTGGCACCGGCCTTGCCGGAGCTTCGGCTGCTGCATCGCTCGGTCAGCTTGGCTACAATGTCAAGGTGTTCTGCTATCAGGATACACCGCGTCGTGCCCATAGCATTGCTGCACAGGGGGGAATCAATGCCGCCAAAAACTATCCGAATGACGGGGACAGCGCTTACCGGCTCTTTTACGACACGATTAAAGGTGGTGATTACCGGGCGCGGGAGGCCAACGTTTATCGGCTTGCTGAAGTAAGTAACCAGATTATAGATCTTTGTGTTGCTCAAGGCGTGCCGTTTGCCCGCGAGTACAGTGGTCTTCTGACCAACCGTTCGTTTGGAGGTGCACAGGTATCAAGAACCTTCTATGCGAGGGGCCAGACCGGACAGCAGCTCCTGATCGGGGCATATAGTGCGTTAAGCCGTCAGATTGCGGCAGGCAATGTTACCCTGTACAATCGTCGTGATGTGCTGGATACGGTGCTGGTTGATGGCAAGGCGAGGGGTATCATCGCCCGTAACCTGGTTACCGGCGAAATAGAGCGTCATGCGGCTCACGCCGTTGTGCTGGCTAGCGGAGGGTATGGCAACGTTTTTTTCCTCTCCACCAACGCCATGGGTTCCAACGTAACTCCGGCATGGAGTGCCTACAAGAAGGGCGCAATGTTTGCCAACCCGGCCTTTACCCAGATTCATCCCACCTGTATTCCGGTGCATGGTGATGCCCAGTCGAAGCTTACCCTGATGAGTGAGAGTTTGCGCAATGATGGCCGCATATGGGTGCCGGCCAAGATGAAAGATGTTGAAAAACTGAGGAACAAGGAGATCAAGCCGTCCGATATTCCGGAAGCGGATCGTGATTACTATCTGGAGCGTCGTTATCCGGCTTTCGGTAACCTGGTGCCGCGCGATGTAGCCTCACGGGCCGCAAAAGAGCGCTGTGATGCCGGTTACGGTGTCGGTTCTACCGGTATGGCGGTCTATCTGGATTTTGCCGATGCCATCAAGCGCAAGGGGCGTGATACCATCGACGCTCTCTACGGCAACCTGTTCCAGATGTACGAGCAGATTGTGGCGGAGAGTCCCTTTGACACTCCGATGATGATCTATCCGGCCGTCCACTATACCATGGGTGGTCTCTGGGTTGATTATGAGTTGATGACCACCATTCCCGGTCTCTATGCCATAGGCGAATGCAATTTTTCGGACCATGGGGCCAACCGTCTCGGTGCCTCAGCCCTCATGCAGGGGCTGGCCGACGGCTATTTTGTGCTTCCCTATACCATTGGAAACTATCTGGCTTCGGAGATTCATACGCCGCGCTTCGACACCGCCTCCGGGGAGTTCAACCTTGCAGCCGAAGCCGTCAGTGACCGCCTGAAGCGAATCAAAAACGGCTCAGGAAAAGAGTCGGTCGATAACTTCCACCGTCGTCTGGGCAAAATCATGTGGGAGTATTGCGGCATGGCACGAAACGATGCCGGCCTTACCGAAGCGCTCTACCAGCTCACGGAGCTGCGTCAGGAGTTTGGCCGGGGTGTGAAGATTCCCGGAGGACTCAACGAGTACAATCCGGAGCTCGAAAAAGCATGTCGGGTTGCCGATTTTATTGAGCTTGGCCAACTTATGGTGCGTGATGCCCAGCAACGCAAAGAGTCGTGCGGGGGACATTTCCGCGAAGAGTATCAGACCAGTGAGGGCGAGGCGTTGCGCAATGATGAGCGCTTTGCCTTTGTCGGTGCATGGCAATACAAAGGGCGTGATGCTGCCGCAGAGCTGCATCGGGAGGAACTTCAATTCAACGAGATCAAGCTCTCCCAGCGGAGCTATAAATAACAGGATATTATGAACTTTACGCTGAAGATCTGGCGACAGAAAAGCGCTACGGCCAAAGGGGAGATGGTTTCCTATACGGTTTCAGGGATCTCTTCCGACAGCTCATTTTTTGAAATGCTCGATACCCTCAACCAGAAGCTTATCGAGAGCGGTGGTGATCCAGTTTCCTTTGATCACGATTGCCGGGAGGGTATTTGCGGCACCTGCAGTCTCTACATCAACGGTCGTCCTCACGGGCCGGTCAAGGGCGTGACCACCTGCCAGCTTCATATGCGCTCGTTCAAGGATAATGAGACCATTGTCGTTGAACCCTGGAGAGCGAAGGCTTTTCCAGTGATCCGCGATCTTATTGTTGACCGCAGTGCCCTGGACAAAATTATCCAGGCCGGAGGCTTTGTGTCGGTCAATACCGGCGGTGTACCGGATGCCAACACCATTCCGGTGCCGAAAGAGCAGTCGGATGCGGCTTTTGATGCTGCGACCTGCATTGGTTGCGGAGCCTGTGTGGCGGCCTGTTCAAATGCTGCGGCCATGCTCTTTATCGGGGCGAAGGTATCGCATCTCGCCTTGCTTCCCCAGGGACGCGTTGAGGCACATAACCGGGTGCAGAAGATGGTTGCCTGTATGGATGAACTCGGTTTTGGCAACTGCAGCAACACCTACTCCTGTGAGGCCGAGTGCCCCAAAGGTATTTCAGTGATCAATATTGCCCGCATGAACCGCGAATTTCTCAGTGCAAAACTGTTTGCTCAAAAAGAGAAGGCGGTTCGCGAATCTCTGTAGCAAGGTGAACCGGCCCTTTGCGTTGGAGTTACCGTCAAGGGTAATCCATCAAAAGGGCCGGCCATATCCTTTCTTTCTTTTTCCATAGCCTAATTGACTATAACCCATCTTTTTTTTGAACCGCCGCTTTCAGCCAGAAGCCGCGCTTTCCGGTTTGCTTTTTCCACTCTTCTTCAGCCGCTAACTCTACCCTTTGCCACGCATAAATAGAGTGCGACATCTCCCTTTCCCTTATTAATCGACAAGCTTACTTCATTCAATATCATGTCAACAAAGAGGGGTGCTTTTGGAAGAGCAACTAATTATACCGAAATTGAAACTGTGTGGCATATATTCCTATCTAGATAAAACATATATAGGTGAGTCGCTCAAGGGCGGTTTACGCATCATGAAATAAATTGCTATCGGCTTACTCCCCCATAACTTTCGATATCATGTTTCCCTCTGACAAGCAAGCCACACTCCTTGTTGTTGATGGCAGTGAGCTTATTCGCAGCTCAACCTCACGTTCTCTTACGACGCTGGGCTACCATTGCCTGACGGCTGATAGCGGGGAGAGCTGCCTGGAACTTCTGGGATGCAACAAGATCGATCTCCTCTTTCTTGATTGTGCTCTCTCGGGGAAGGAGAGTTTGGAGCTGCTCTCTTTTCTCCGGCAGCATTATCCCGACACTCCGGTTATTATGACCTCCTCCGTAATGTCATCTGCAGAGGAAGAGGATGCCTTCAGTCGGGGAGCCTATGACTATCTGGTAACGCCGGTCAATTCGTGCCGGCTGGAAATAACACTGAAAAAAGCGCTCGCTGAGTCGGAAAACCGCTACAAGGCCAAGCTCTTTTCTGCGGTGATTACCCATAGTCCGGTTGCTATCACCATCACGGATCGGGAGGGACATTTTGAGTATGTCAATCATGCGTTTTGCCAGACAACCGGCTACTCTTTTGATGAGGTCAAGGGGCGTACTCCCCGGATACTGAAATCCGACGAACATGCCGAGAGTTACTACAAGCAGCTCTGGGAGAGCATCACGGCCGGAAAGAACTGGCACGGAGAGTTTCATAACCGGAAAAAAAATGGGGAACTCTACTGGGAAAATACCATCATTATCCCGATCACGGATCTCGGCGGAAATATTTTGCACTTTATCAGTGTCAAGCAGGATATCTCCCTGCGCAAACAGGAGCAGGAGGCGCTGGCTGAAAGTGAGCGGCGCTTTCAGGAGCTTGCCGATCTCCTCCCTCAGCCGATCTTTGAGCTGGATCTTCAGGGTCGCATTACCTATGCCAACCGCCTGGGGTTTGAGCTTTTCGGTTATAGCATTGACGAGCTTCAGGGCGGTGTTTCAAGTCTCATGCTTTTTGCGCCGGAAGAGCGGGAACGGGTTGTGCGTAACATGGAGCGCCGGTTACAGAACATCCCATTTGAGAATCATGAGTATATGGGCCTGAAAAAGGATGGAAGCAGTTTTCCGATCCTTGCCTATACGGCCACCATTATCCGCAACGGTAAACCGGTCGGTATCCGGGGGATTGCCCTTGATATTACCGACCGCAAGCAATCCGAAGATGCGCTGCAGCAGTTGAACCAGACCCTTGAAGAGCGGGTTCAGGAGCGTACGCGGGAGCTCGATATCACGCACCGTCAGATGATGCTGCAGGAGAAACTGGCTTCAATCGGTCAGCTTGCAGCCGGAATCGCCCATGAGCTTAACAACCCGATCAATTTTGTCCGAATCAATTTTGCAACCCTGAAGGAGGATCTTGCCGACCTGCAGCGAGTGCTTCAGGAGCACCGCCGCATAGCGGTAACACTTGAGGAGGGGAGCTTTTCCAAAGAAGAGCTTGACCGGTTGCGCCAATTGGAGGAGAGTTTGGCCATTGAGCGGATCTTGGATGATATGCCTGAAATCTTTGTTGAATCAGAGCGGGGGTTTGAACGCATCACCACCATTATTGGCAGTATGAAGAACTTCTCATACCGCCACGATATTGATGAAAAGGTCTTGTTCAACCTGAACCAGGGCATCCGCGATATGCTCATTATTGCAAGAAATGAGTACCGTGACCATGCCGATGTTGAGACCCTCTTTGACGAGCTGCCGCCCATACAGTGCAATCCCGAGCAAATCTGCCAGGTTGTTTTAAACCTCATTATCAACAGCGCACAGGCAATTGCATCGCAGCCGCTGCCGTCCCGTAGTACAATTCGTATTCATACCTGGCATGATACGCGTCGTGTCTATTGCTCCATCAGTGATGACGGACCGGGCATCGCGGAGGAGCTCCAGCGGCGGATCTTTGAGCCGTTTTTTACCACACGGGATCCGGGAAAAGGGATAGGACTTGGTTTGAGTATCTCCTACGACATCATTGTGCATAAACATGGCGGCACCATTGAGGTGCATTGCCCTCCTGAAGGCGGCACGATCTTTACCGTTGCACTTCCGATGCGCATCAATACGGAGCAACTGCTCGCTCAATATCTCTGAGCCTCAGCGCTCTCTTTTCCTGGTGATCCATAGGAGTCCCAAGCTGAGTTCATGGCATGGGCCTGCTTTTTTTGCGGCATCAACAGCCTCGAAATTCCGGACGCTTTTGCCGGGCGAAGGGAGCCAAATCGGCGAAAAAGCTGATTTTGAAAAGTGGGCAGAGAATGGTAACTTTGCGCCAGATTAAGTGGTGAGTCTGAACGTGTCGCCTTTGTTTTTTTATGCCAATAGCCTTCCTCGTCAAGCATATAAAAAGCACATTTTTGAGTTTCATGCACGCCCTTTCCGTCCCAATGCCAACGCCGGGTTTTGTCAACGTTCAACACAACGGATATGGATTTTTTTTCCGTTCTTTACTACCGGTTTAAAAAAGTCTGGAAAGCGGTTCGCCTCTATCTGGTTATTGCCGGCCCCGGCCTTGTGGTGATGATTGCCGACAATGATGCCGGTGGTATTACCACCTATGCGGCGACGGGTGCTAAATATGGTTATCATCTGATCTGGTTTCTGCTCTTGCTTATTCCTGTCGCCTACTATGTGCAGGAGATGACCGTGCGGCTCGGAGCCGTTACCAAACGGGGTCATGCTGAGGCAATCTTTGAGAGTTTCGGCGCATTCTGGGGATGGTTCTCTCTGCTTGATCTCATGATTGTCGACTGGCTGACGCTGGTCACGGAATTTGTCGGCATGAGTGCCGCGCTCAGTATTTTTGGTATTCCTCCCTGGCTGACCGTTGTGCTTGTCGTCTTGCTGATGAGCATTATCGTACTGAACGGTCGATACTGGACCTGGGAAAAGATCGCCCTGCTCTTTTGCCTGTTGAACCTGATCTATATTCCCGCAGCCTTTATGGTTCACCCTTCGCTGGCGGATATTGCCGGCCAGGGATTGATTCCCAATCTTCCCGGCGGATTGAACAATGAGCTGTTTTTTCTGCTCATGGCAAATATCGGTACGACCATCGCTCCCTGGATGCTCTTTTTCCAGCAAAGCTCGGTTGTTGATAAAGGGTTGCTGGAAAAAGATATCAAGATGGGCAAGATCGATACCTTTATCGGCTCGATCATCACCGTGGCCATTGCGGTCTTTATTGTCATTGTAACCGGCACCCTCCTGCATGGTGCGCCCATTGACGATGCGGCAACGGCGGCAAAAATGCTGATGAAAACAAACTACTATATTGGCGCCTTCATGGCCATCGGTTTGTTTGATGCCGGTTTGCTTGGTGCCATCTGTATATCGCTGGCGAGCTCCTGGGCGTTCGGTGAAATTTTCGGATGGGCGCACTCCCTCAATACCAAGGTGAAGGAAGCTCCCTGGTTCTATATCTCGTTTTTCTTTACGCTTGCTACGGCCGGCGTGGTTCCCCTGATACCGGGAGCCCCGCTGGTGCTTATCACGCTGTTTGTTCAGGTTGTTGCCGTTACCCTGCTGCCGGCGGCGCTCGTGTTTCTGATTCTGCTGCTCAACGATAAAAAGACGATGGGTGAGTATGCCAATACGCCGGTGCAGAATATTGTCAGCACGGTTATTGTTGTAGCAATTATCATACTTTCGACGATGTATGGTGTCAGTGCACTTTTTCCTAATCTTTTCCAGTAAGTGAGGCTTTCCCGAAGATGAGGACGATCAAGCAGTTTATAGGCAAGATCCGCGAGATCAACAAGCGCTACAGCAAGCCAACGGTTGAGATGTCACGAGGTGTGAGTTTCTCTTTGGCGGTACTGCGCATCTATCTCTTTCTTCTGGTTGTGTTGATGATCTACAAGTTTATAACAGTGATCAAGATTTTATAAAACGGGAACGCCAATGGTTACGGTACTGGATCGCGAATTTTTTCTGAGCGAAATTGTCGGTCGCCGGATCTACTTGAAATCACACTCCATTGGCAAGCTGAAAGATCTTGTCATTCAGGAGAATGCGGGTAAAATTCCTGAAGTCACCCATCTGCTGGTTCACCGCCCGTTCGGTGATCCTCGCCTTTTGATTCCCTGGGATAAAATTACCCTGATTTCCAATACCGAGATTGTTTCGGAAATTGCCACGACCGAAGGCTACGAGCTTAATCCGCTCGACAACCACATCTTTTTGAAGGACTATATTCTTGACAAGAAAATTCTTGACATGGATGGCCATGAGGTTGAGGTGGTCTACGATGTCAAGCTTCTGTTTCAGAATGAGCGGCTTTTTGTGAGTGAAGTTGATTTCAATCGCTTTCGCATTCTCCGGCGCATGGGCTTTAAAAAGCTGGCCAACTATCTTGCCAAATACAAGGAGGGCTCAAGTATCTCCTGGCTCTATGTGCAGCCGCTGCCCGAGACGATCGGCAGCTTTCAGGGCAACGTCAAGCTGAATGTGCTCAAGGAGAACATTAATGATATCCATCCGGTAGACTTGGCCGATATTCTTGAGGAGCTGGAAGGGAACCAGCGCATCGCGGTATTCAACGAGCTTGAACCCGAGCTGGCATCCGACACCCTCGAAGAGGTTGAGCCACGGGTGCAGCGGGAGCTGATCCGTTCAATGGAGAAGGAGCGGGCCGCTGGATTGATTAACGAAATGAGTCCGGCCCAGGTTGCTGGCATCCTTTCGGTACTGCCGGCGGCTGAAGCCGATGAGATTATCGAGTTCGTCGATCATGAGAGCAAGCAGCGGGTTCAGCAGATTATCGATCAGAATGATGAGAACATCATGCTCTACTCTACCCAAAAAGTTATCAAGCGACCGGTTGAAACCATTGTCCGCGATGTTATCGACAACTACCGGGAAGTTGCCGGTGATATGGATGTCATCATGTATGTCTATGTCGTTAACGCCGACAATCTGCTGCAGGGGGTGGTTGATATCCGGGAGCTGATTGCGGCCGATCCGGACGAGAGCCTTGGCGAAATTATGACCGACAGCCTCATTGCCCTAAACCCGGATGATACGCTCCATGACGCGGTTGACATGTTCTCCCGTTATTCGTTCCGGGCCATACCGATAACCGATGATGAGGAGCATCTGCTTGGCGTGGTCTCTTTTCATGATATCAAGGGGGTTAAGCCGCGACTGGATTAACCCTGGAGCCAGCCCTTTAAGGGGCTCTCCCGTTTTCGATATTTCTTCAATGCACTTCTGCCGCCCTCTATTCTTTCGGTCAAAGAACCTCCCCTGCCCGGTTTTGCTGAGAGAAAAACGGTCGGCATGAAACTTTTACCTTGTTTTCCTTTTTATAGTTATAATATTTGTGACTCTTGGCGGCAAACCGGAGCAAAAGGTGAGTCGGAGCGCCAACAGCAGCGAGGACTCTTTTTTTTGCAGGAGATGGAGTTCTAGGGTCGCTGCCGGGAGCAAGCCAAGTCTTGTAAACGTGTTGTAAAAACCGAACTTTCGGGGGATGTTGCTTTCGCTTATGACGTGAAGGCAAGTTGCTAGATGAAATGCCCCAAAAGCTCAAATCCAAGGGAATGGAAATACTTCTTCTTTTTTTTCTGATTGTCATCAACGGCCTCTTTGCCATGTCCGAAATTGCGCTGATAACGGCAAAGCGTTCACGGTTGCTAAAGCTTGCCGAAGATGGGGATAAAGCGGCGGCTATTGCCATCCGCCTCGGCCACCATCCTACCCGTTTTCTTTCGACCATCCAGATAGGCATTACTTCAATTGGTATTTTGAACGGTATTGTCGGCGAAGGGGCGCTTGCCGGTCCTCTGGCCGTAAAGCTCCAAACGTTTGGCATGGCTCCGGATATGAGCCGGATCGTGGCTACGGTTGTTGTTGTGCTCTCGATTACCTATGTCACCATTGTGATTGGTGAGCTGGTGCCGAAGCGTTTGGGCCAGTTCAATCCCGAAGGGATTGCCCGCCTTGTGGCCCGGCCCATGCTGACGCTGACGGCCATAACCCGTCCGTTTGGCAAGCTGCTGACGGCCTCGACCGATACTATTTTGCGTCTGATGGGCAAAAGTCCCCAAGCCTCCTCGATTGTAACGGAGGAGGAGATTCACGCCATGCTTGAGGAGGGCTCTGAGGCCGGTGTGATTGAGCAGCAGGAGCATGAGATGGTGCGCAATGTATTCCGGCTTGATGATCGTCAACTCGGTTCGCTCATGGTTCCGCGTGCCGACATTGTTTCACTTGACGTTTCCCACTCGCTTGAAGAGAATATCAATCGGGTGATCGAGTCGGAACACTCCCGTTTTCCGGTCTGTAACGGTAATCTTCAATCCCTGCTTGGAGTTGTTAATGCCAAACAGTTGCTCTCGAAAACCCTGAAAGGGGGATTGACGGAGTTCACCTCGCAGTTGCAGCCCTGTGTTTATGTGCCTGAAACCCTCACCGGCATGGAGCTGCTCGACCATTTCAGAACCTCTGGCACCCAGATGGTTTTTGTGGTGGACGAGTATGGCGAGATTCAGGGTCTCGTTACCCTGCAGGATATGCTTGAGGCCGTGACGGGAGAGTTTGTGCCGCGTAATAGCGAGGACTCCTGGGCGGTGGAGCGTGCCGATGGCTCCTGGCTGCTTGATGGCTTGATTCCGGTGCCGGAGCTGAAGGACACGCTTGAGTTGAAATCGGTACCGGAAGAGGATAAAGGGCTCTATCACACCCTTAGCGGCCTGCTCATGTGGCTGCTGGGCCGAATGCCGCAGACCGGCGACATTATGGAGTGGGAGAACTGGACGCTTGAGATCGTGGATCTTGATGGTCAACGTATTGACAAGGTGCTCGCCTCGCGGCGAGAGGAACATACCACGGCAAGTGCCAAAGAGTCGAATGAAAAGAGTCCGGAATTGTAATTACCGGGGAGCTAAAATCAGCATCAACCATCCTAACAGTTTATGATACATCAGGAATCCGAGTGTTTGTTCTGCCGTATTGTTCGCGGAGAGATCCCTGCCAAGATTGTCTATCGCAATGATCATGTGCTGGCCTTCAGGGACATTACGCCGGTTGCCCCCCACCATGTTCTGATTATTCCGCTTCGCCATATCGCTTCATTGAGCGACCTTTCGCCGGAAGATGAAGCGGTGGCCGCTCAAATTCTTTTGGCGGCCGGAACGGTGGCTGGCATTCTCGGGTTCAAAGAGTCGGGCTACAGGCTGGTCTTCAATAGCGGGCCGGATGCCATGCAGAGTGTTTTTCATATTCACGGCCACTTGCTGGGCGGCACTCAAATGGGGTGGCCTCCCTTTCCCGGGGCCGCAACAAAGCACGGATAGTTTATTTCAGAAAAAAATTGACGACTGGGGAGGTGCGTTCAAAGATGAGTGCAACAACCGATCCAATGGGGGTATTGCGTAGCCTGCAAACTGCGGCAGGGCCCCTCTCCTTTTATTCACTGCAGGCCCTTGACGTTGCGGCTCGGGACTCTTTGTGGCGTCTCCCTAAAACCATTCTTGTGCTGCTTGAAGCGGCCCTGCGCAATCTGCACAGTCCGTTTGTGACCGAAGATGATGTGCTCAGGTTGGCCAACTGGGCCTCGTTTTCTCCCGGTTCGGCCGAACTTCCCTTTCTTCCGGCAAGGGTTGTGCTGCAGGACTTTACCGGCGTACCGCTGCTCGTTGATCTTGCTGCTCTCCGCGAAGCTTGTGTCGAGCTGGGAGGTGATCCCGAGCGTATTAATCCTCTTATCCCCTGTGATCTCGTTATTGACCACTCCCTTCAGGTCGATTTTTACGCAACCCCTGACGCCCTGCAGAAAAATCTTGAGCGGGAGTTTCAGCGCAACCGCGAGCGGTATGCCTTTCTCAAATGGGGGCAGAAGGCATTCCGGAATTTCAGGGTTGTCCCGCCCGGCCGAGGCATTGTGCATCAGGTCAATCTTGAATATCTCTCCCCGGTTGTCTCTGTTCGGGAGGGCGTGGCCTTCCCCGATTCGGTTGTGGGCACGGACAGTCATACTACCATGATCAATTCGCTTGGTGTGGCCGGATGGGGTGTCGGTGGTATTGAGGCCGAGGCGGTCATGCTTGGCCAGCCGCTCTCGCTCTCTCTGCCGAGGGTTACCGGAGTTCGTCTTGATGGGGAGCTTCCTGCAGGCTCAACGGCAACCGATCTGGTGCTGATGCTTACCGAACGGCTGCGCAAACTCGGTGTTGTCAATGATTTTGTGGAATTTTTTGGCAGTGGGGTTGGTTCGCTCTCTCTGCCGGATCGTGCAACCGTTGCCAATATGGCCCCTGAATATGGAGCCTCCATGGGCTTTTTTCCGGTGGATGCAGAGACTCTGGCCTATCTGAAGCTTACCGGTAGAGGCAGCAATTGTGATTTGGTTGAGCGATACTCCAAGGAGCAGGGGCTCTGGCGTCAGGAAGCGGGAGAGCCTCTCTTTTCACGGGTGATGGATTTTGATCTGCAATCGGTTGAGCCCTCGGTGGCCGGTCCTCAGCGCCCTCAGGAGCGGATGGCCTTGTCGGCGGTTTCATCCCGCTGGCACCACTCCCTCGGAGCTGTTTTCGGAAAGCTGCCCCTTGCCGAGGATCAGCACTGCAGCGCCATGGAGTTTGAGGGCGGATGTCCTCTTCCGCAGCCCCCGGCCTTGCCGCAAGAGGGTGGTGATGGCAAAAACCCGTTTGCTCTTGAGGATGGTGCGGTACTCATTGCGGCAATCACCTCCTGCACCAATACCAGCAATCCATCGGTCATGATTGCGGCCGGTCTGGTGGCAAGAGCCGCCAGGGCAAGAGGGCTACAGGTCAAGCCATGGGTGAAAACCTCTCTGGCCCCCGGTTCACGGGTTGTGACCGATTACCTTGACGCTTCAGGGCTGAGCAGCGATCTTGATGCGCTTGGTTTTGCAACGGTAGGCTACGGCTGTACCACCTGTATCGGTAACTCCGGGCCGCTTTCCAGCGCGGTTGCGGCGGCGGTGGAAGCGGGGGATCTTGTTTGCTGCGCGGTGCTTTCAGGCAACCGCAATTTCGAGGGACGCATTCACTCCCTGATCAGGGCGAACTATCTGGCCTCGCCTCCCCTTGTGGTGGCTTATGCTCTTGCCGGAAATATTGCGCTTGATCTGCTGCACGATCCCCTTGCGGTTGATCCTGACGGGCACCCGGTCTATCTTCACGAACTCTGGCCGAAAGAGGAGGAGATCCTTCGGCTTGCCAAAGCCTCGGTTTTGCCGGATATGTTCAGCGCCAGCTATAGCAATATTTTTTCTGGTACGGAAGAGTGGCGCATGGTCAAGGTTCCGGAAGGAGAACTCTACCAGTGGGACGAGGACTCAACCTATATCCGCAAACCACCGTTTTTAGAGAGGATCTCTCTTTTGGCCCAGCCACCCTCACCGATAGAAGGAGCGCGCTGTCTCGGCTTTTTTGGTGATGCGGTCACCACCGATCATATCAGTCCAGCGGGTTCAATTCAATCCACCCAGCCGGCCGGGCTCTATCTTCGCCATCAGGGCGTTGAACCTGAAGAATTTAACAGTTTCGGCTCACGTCGGGGCAATCATGAGGTCATGCTCAGGGGGACGTTTGGCAATCGCCGTCTGCAGAACCGCCTTGTGCCTGATACCAGAGGCGGAGTGACCCTCTTTTTTCCCGCTGGTTCGGCGGAGGGCGAAGAGATGAGCATCTATGAGGCGGCCATGCGCTATAAAGAGGCAGGTGTTATGCTGGTGATCCTTGCCGGAAAGGATTACGGTATGGGCAGCAGCCGGGACTGGGCGGCGAAAGGTTCCATGCTGCTTGGTATCCGTGCGGTCATTGCCAGCAGTTTTGAGCGGATTCACCGTTCCAATTTGATTGGCATGGGTGTTCTTCCCCTTGAATTTGCCGAGGGGGAAAATGCTGATTCTCTTGGCCTTACCGGCCATGAAAGCTATACGATTGCGCTTCCTGAACCTCTCCGGCCCGGAGCCCTGCTTCAGGTCGAGGCCGTTCTGCCGCAAACCGCTTCTCGCCGACACTTCACGGTTCGTTGCCGTATTGATACTCCCCTCGAAGCGGCTTACTATCGCGAAGGCGGCATTCTGCCGGCGGTTTTGCGCACCATTGCCCACTGAACTTCCTCTTTTGAGGGATAAACATAAAAAGATGAAATTTTTTCTGTTTATCGACGGTTATTTATATTTAATCTAAGTTATTCATCTTTTTATGCGCTTGAAGGAGATTGGTTTATGCAGTTATCGGAATTACAGGTTGGTGACCGGGCTGAAGTGACCGCCGTAAAGGGTGAGCGGGCCATACGCCGAAGAATTATGGATATGGGGCTTATCAAGGGCACCGAGTTCAAGGTGCTCCGCGTAGCGCCACTTGGTGATCCAATAGAGATTTTTTTCAAGGGACTCTACCTTGCCATGAGAAAAAAAGAGGCCGAAGGGATCACGGTGCGTAAAGTTACCCTTCCCGGTGACGGGGCGCTGGTTGCTTCGGGCAAAAAAGTTGCCGGAGTATTGGAGAGTGTTCGATGAGTGAACCCAAGGAGATCACGATTGCGCTTGCTGGTAATCCAAATTGCGGTAAATCCTCACTGTTCAATCTCCTGACCGGCGCTCACCAGAAAGTGGGCAATTTCCCCGGAGTGACGGTTGAAAAGCACGAAGGGTATCTTGATTACAAGGGGCACCGCATCAGGGTGGTTGACCTGCCCGGCACCTACTCCCTCACCCCCTACTCTCCAGAAGAGATTGTTACCCGGAAGTTTCTGATTGAGGAGCCTCCTGATCTGGTTATTGATGTTCTGGAAGGGGCAAACCTTGAAAGAAACCTGCTTCTCACAACGCAGCTGATGGAGATGGAGGTTGATTTTTTGGTGGCGCTCAACATGATCGATGAGGTGGAGGAGAAAGGCATTGTTATTGATATCAAGCAGTTGCAGAAGCTGCTCGGTTGCCATATTGTTCCGACATCAGCCAAAAAAAAGAGCGGAATCGAATCTCTGCTCGATCATGTGCTCCGCGTTTCGAGCCATGCTATCGAAATCCGCAAAAACAAACTCTTTTTCCGCCCAGAACTTGAAGCCTGGGTTGAGCGTATTGCCGGATTGCTTGCAAACCAGAAGGAGCTGGGCACCTATAACTGCAGATGGCTTGCCATCAAGCTGCTTGAGAGTGACCGCGAGGCCTATCAGGAGGTGCAGCGCTACCCGGTCTGGGTGAAGGTTGAGCTGGCATTGCAGGATGCGCTCCGGGAGGCCGAGAGGTTGCATGATGCCGATCCCGAGGTACTGATTACGGAAGACCGCCACGCCTTTATCCGTGGAGCCATCCAGGAGTGTGTCCGATATCCGGGTGCACGGCAAGCTACCGCCACCGACTATATCGACCGGGTGGTGCTCAACCGGGTGCTTGGCCTGCCCATTTTTTTACTGGTGGTTTGGGGAATTTTTCAGTTGACTTTTACGCTTGGCTCTCCGGTCATGGAGGGGCTGGGCTTTCTTTTCCGTCTTGTCGCCTCAACCCTTCGGCCGTTACTGCCCAGCGAGATGCTCCGCTCCATTGTGATTGACGGCATTATTGCCGGCGTGGGCGGTGTCTTGGTCTTTATTCCCAATATTGTGTTGCTCTTTATCGGACTCTCTTTTCTTGAAGCTTCAGGCTACATGGCCCGGGCGGCATTTGTGATTGACCGGGTGATGCACCGCTTCGGCCTTCACGGGAAGTCCTTTATGCCGATGATAACGGGGTTTGGTTGTTCCATTCCGGCCATCATGGCTACCCGGACGCTTAAAAGCCGTACCGACCGGCTGGTCACCATCATGATTATTCCCTTCATGAGCTGCGGGGCGAAACTGCCGGTATATGTGCTGCTTACCGGAGCCTTTTTTGCTCCGGCTGTTGCGGCCAATGTGATGTTCGGCATCTATCTGCTTGGTATTCTGGTTGGACTCTGGACCGCTTGGCTTCTGAAATCGACCGTGCTGAAGAGTGATTCCGAGCCCTTTGTAATGGAGCTTCCGCCCTACCGCTGGCCAACACTGGCGTCGGTGCTCTTTCAGGCAAAGGTGAAGGCCGTGATGTATCTGAAAAAGGCTGGAACCCTTATTTTAAGCGCGGTTATTCTTATCTGGGGTGTAAGCAACTACCCCCGGAGTGCGGAGCTTGACACTCGTCTTGCGGCTGGGACGGCCCAAATCAACGCGAGCAATCTCGGTCAGGCGGAAAAGGATGCACGGAAAGGTGAGTTGCAGCTCACCATAAAGTCCCAACAGCTTGAGTACTCTCTGGCCGGAAGGACGGGCAAGGTGATTGAGCCCCTCATCAGGCCTCTTGGTTTCGACTGGAGAATCGGCATTGCCCTTGTGACCGGTCTGGCGGCAAAAGAGGTTGTGGTTTCGACCATTGGAACCATCTATTCGCTCGGTCGCAGTGAGAAGTCCTCAGGGGATTTGAAAGCAATCCTCAGGAGCGATCCGGCATTCAGCCGGGCAACGGCCCTGAGTTTGATGGTTTTTGTCTTGCTCTATCTGCCTTGTGTTGCGGCAATCGGATTGATGAAGAGGGAGGTTGGGCGGTGGAAGCCGGTTCTGCTCTACTCACTCTACTCCCTTTCGGTTGCCTGGGTGCTCTCGTTTGTGGTCTACCGCCTGGCTCTTATGGTGCAGTGACTTCCGCTGGCTCTTCTGTTGCGGCGGAGATCAGGCCCATCTCTTCGGCTTTGGTGATGATATCGTCGAGCGGAATGGTCATGGGCACCGGTTTGCCGTCTGTCATGGTGAGCATGACCAGCGGATGGGCTTTCTGGTGCTCCGTCATGATTGCCTCCCAGTGCTTGACCGCGCTCTCTTCAAGCGTGCTCCAGGCGAGTCGTCCCCGGCACTTTGGGAATTTTGAGCATCCAAGCCAGAGCCCCCGTTTTCCCGAACGGAGGAAGAGCGGTGAACCGCACTTCGGGCAGGCTATGGTGGTCTGAACCGGAGGGGTTTTCATCGGCTCAATATGGCGCTGTTTGTTGAGATTAAGCAGCGTATTGCACTTCGGGTAGCTTGAGCAGGCAAGAAACGCGCCTAGCCGGCCGTTGCGCAGGAGCATATGGCCCTCTTTGCAGGAGGGGCAAAGGATGCCGGTCTCTTTCGGTTTGACCTTGTTGGTGCTGATTGCCTTGATGTTTTTGCACTTCGGATAGCACGAGCAGCCGAGAAACTTTCCGCTTGCCGTCCACTTGATCACCATTTTGCCCACTCCGCACTTGTCGCAGGTGACGGCTTCACTGTTCTGCGGGATAAACGGCTCTTTTTTGCGCAGTTCCAGTGCCGCTTCAAGCGGGCGGTAGAAGCTGTCGAGCACTTTTTCGTATTCGTCATCTCCGCTTGCCACCTTGTCGAGCTCATTTTCCATGAAGGCGGTAAAGCCAACATTGAAAAGCTCCGGAAAATTGGCAACAAGGATCAGCGAAACATCCATGCCAAGCTCAGAGGGGATAATCTTCTTCTTCTGCAGTTCAACATAGCGGCGATCCTGCAGGGTTGAAAAAATCGAAGCGTAGGTAGAGGGACGACCAATACCGTAATTGTCGAGATCCTTGACCAGGGTAGCCTCGCTGTAGCGCGCCGGAGGGCGGGTAAAGCTCTGTTTGTTGTCCAGCTCTTCGAGCAGCATGCGCTCAGCAACCGAAATATGTTCAGGAAGCTGAACCACAGGCTCTTTTTCCACATCCTCCTTGGTAGAGGTTTGAGCTTCGTAGGCAAGCTCAAGCTGGTCGTCAAAGACGCGCATGAATCCTGCAAAAAGTACCCGGCTGCCGTTTGCCCGGAAGAGAAACTTTTTTGCACTATCCTCTACATCAACCCGGGTTTGCTCGATTTTTGCCGGTGCCATCATGGCTGCGAGGAAGCGTTTCCAGATCAATTCATACAGTTTGAACTGATCGGGTGTGAGGTATGGGCGGAGTTGCTCGGGCTTTTTGGTAATCGAGGTCGGCCGGATTGCTTCGTGGGCGTCCTGGGAGTTTTTGGCGGGTTTTGTGGCTCCGCCGTATCCGATGTACTCTTTGCCAAAGGTTTGCTGGATATACTCCCGTGCCTGACCAACCGCTTCCGGCCCGATGCGTATTGAGTCGGTTCTCATGTAGGTGATCAGGCCGGTAGCTCCCTCCGCACCGAGGTCAATGCCCTCATAGAGCTGCTGCGCCACCCGCATGGTTTTCTGCGATCCGAATCCGAGCTGGTTTGATGCCGCCTGCTGGAGCAGCGAGGTGGTGAAGGGGAGTGGCGGTTTGCGCTGCTGCAGGCGCGGCGCAATCTCACTGACCGAGAACTCGCCCTTTTTGACAAGTGCGGCTATGGCTTCGGCTTCAGCTTGATTGGAAATTTCCGGCTTGTTGCCATCCAGACGTACCAGTCTTGTTTTGAGCGACTCTTTGGAGGGAGTAAGGAAATCCGCCGCAATGGTCCAGTACTCCTGAATCAGGAAGCGGCTGATCTCAGCCTCTCGTTCGCAGATCAGGCGCAGTGCAACCGACTGTACCCGGCCGGCCGAGAGTCCGCGCAGCACCACATTCCATAAAAAGGGACTGATTTTGTAACCAACTATTTTATCAAGCCCTTGGCGGGTCTGCTGGGAGCGCACCAGGCGGGCGTCGATCTGGCGGGGGGCCTCAATCGCCGCAATAATGGCATTTTTGGTGATTTCATTAAACAGTACCCGGTAGAGCGGTTTTTTTGTTGCACCGATCTCATTGGAGATATGCCATGCGATGGCTTCGCCTTCGCGGTCAGGGTCAGTAGCTATGAGGATTTCACTGGCTTCGTCCGCCAGTTTTTTTAACTGCCTTACAACTTTCTCTTTTCCGGGAATGATTTCGTAGCGCGGCAGGTAATGATTGTCAAAATCAAGTCCGATCTCTTTTTTCGGGAGATCCTTGATATGACCGACCGAAGCAAAAACCGTATAATTATCGCCTAGGTACTTGTTGATTGTTTTTGCCTTTGAGGGAGACTCTACGACAATCAGTATCCTGTTTTTGGCAGATGGTGTTGATTGTTTTGAAGCCATTGATAGAGTCCCTGTGGTAAGGCGTTGTAAATAAAATTTTGAAAAAGATAGGTGTTGAGGAGCAAAAAACAAATTTTACTATTTTTACCCACTTCGATCTCTTGCGGGAAAGTCGGGCTATGGGCAGCTTATGAGCTGTTATTATAAATCAGTAGTGGCGTTCAAAATATATATTTTATTCTTATTGTTCCTCTCCCGCGGGAACTATCCGGGGGAAAACATAATGCCGTTGATGATCATGCTGCACTTTTTGTCTCGTTTTTTTTCTCGACCATCGTCTCTGATGCTGGTGAGCGTCTGGATGCTCTTTACTTTTTTTTCGGCTCCTCTTTCGGCTCAGCCCTCCGAGAGCCAGGTGTCGCTTCGGGTGATTACGGGCAACGATCAGGGTTATCTGGTCAATGTTGCGGCCCTGCAAACCGATACCGCCCTGCTCATTGACCTTGAATCCATGGCCAGGCTTTTGCGGTTGAGCCATTGCAACAATCAGGGCTCTCTGGTGTTTGAAGAGTCGTTCACAAAACCCGGTTCCCGCGCGACGTTCATTGCTGGTAATAATTTTGTCCGTGTGGTTTCAAAGGATCCCGACCTGCCGAAACGGGTTATTCAGCTCTCTGCATTTCCCTTGCTGCGCCAATCGAAGTTCTACCTGCCCGTTGAGCAGGCCTGCCGGCTCTTTGATATCTGGCTTGACCGGGATGTGGTCTACAGCGCTTCGTCAAGAAAAATAACCGCCTGGTTGCGCGGCAAACGTTCCGCTGAATCCTCTGCAGGGGTTGGAGTAGTAAGGGTTGACGAGCCGGGGCATGCTTCAGCAAAACCAACCTCTTCCGACTCCGGCGCAACAATGATTACCGGTATTGATGTTGAGTCGCGGGCGAATGGAGCCATCATCACCTTCAATGTATCCGGCTCGCTTGCTGCGGCCTCACTGCTCAAGCCTGACACCTCAGGGTGCTCCTACCTTTCCCTGAAGGATGCCTCGGGCGACCTTGCTCTCTTGAAAAAAACCTACAGCAGTGGCCTGGTACGCTCCATTACGCCAACATCTTTTGCCGGCGGAGGATTACAGTTTACCATATCGCTTGATAACCGAACCTTTACCATCACCTCATCCGAGCTGCAGCTCGATAAAAAAAACAACCGTTACCAGGTCTATGTTCGCAGCAGTGCCGATGTTGAGGCAATCCGGCGGAAAGAAAAGGAGGCCCAGATTGCGCAGGTGCTCGGTCGTGATGTGGAAAAGTGGAAGTTGAACACCATTGTGCTCGATGCAGGTCACGGAGGAAAAGATCCCGGAGCCATTGGAGGAAATGGCACACAGGAAAAAGATGTTGTGCTCAATATTGTGCACGATCTCGGTACCTTTATAGCCCAGAAGTGGCCGGATGTGGCGGTGGTCTACACCCGGAAGGATGACCGCTTTATTCCTCTCCATGAGCGGGGCAACATCGCCAACCGCAGCGGAGGCAAGCTCTTTGTCAGCGTCCATTGCAATGCAAGCCAGAGCCATACGGCGAGGGGTTCCGAAGTCTATATTCTGGGTGCTCATAAAACTAAAGCCGCTTTGGACGTTGCCATGTTTGAAAACTCGGTTATCCGTCAGGAAGCCGACTATCAGTTGCAGTACAAGGGGTTTTCCGAGGAGCACCTGATCATGAGCAGTATGGCGCAGAACTCGTTTGCCCGCCAATCCACCCTGCTTGCCCAGGATATTATCAAACCGGTTGACCGCTCCGCCTCAACGAACGGCCGTGCCGTGCGCCAGGCGGGTTTTATGGTTTTGTGGACTCCATCCATGCCAAGTGCTCTGGTTGAAGTGGGCTATCTCTCCAACCCCGATGAAGAGCGCCTTTTGCGCGACCGCCAGGAGCAGGCCAGAATTGCCTATGGTATTTTTCAGGGCGTGCAGGCCTACCGCAGCCAGTATGAAAGCTCCCGCATCGCCTCAATGGAGCGGTGACGGAGAGAAAATCCGGGGTAGCAGGGTGCATCAACGTGCGCTTTTTTTATTTTGTATTGCAAAGTTGTCAACCTCAAGCTAACTTCCGGTTCACAACTGTTCCAAAAAAGCCTGTTTTTGCTCTTTAGTCGCCCCGTTTGCTTATGAATGAACTCTCCTCCCGGATACTTTGCCGACTGACGGCGGCCGATGACTTTTTGTCAGGCGAAGATCTCTCTGTGGAACTCGGCGTAACAAGAAGTGCGGTCTGGAAACACGTCGACCTCTTGCGCAAAGAGGGTTATCAAATTGAAGCCGTAACCGGCCGCGGGTATCGTCTTACGGGCTTGACCGGCCGGCCTGTTGAGGCTGAGGTCGCTCCATTTCTGACAGGAGGAAGGTTTGGCCGAAAGCTCAGCTATCATGAGGCGACCCTTTCAACCAATATTCTGGCGAAAGCCCTTGCGGCAGAGGGCGCACCGGAAGGGAGCGTGGTTGTGGCCGACTGCCAGAGCGGCGGACGGGGCCGGATGGGGCGCACCTGGGTATCTCCGCCGGGAGTCAATCTCTATTTTTCCCTGATTCTGCGCCCAAAGCTCCCTTCATTTCGTGTGCCGCAACTCACCTTGCTTGTGGCCGCCGCAATTCACCGGGCACTCTCTGCTCTGGTGCCGGAGATTGAGGTGAAGATCAAATGGCCGAATGACCTGCTGCTCAATGGGCGGAAGGTGTGCGGCGTCTTGTGTGAAATGCAGTCCGAGCCCGATCTTGCTCACTTTGTTGTGGTCGGCATTGGCCTTAATGTCAATCAGCAGGATGTGCCGCCGGAGCTGCAGGGTCGCGCCACCTCCCTTTTTTTGGAGAGCAACCGTCTTTTTTCCCGACCGGAACTGCTTGCCACCGTACTCAACCACCTTGAGCCACTCTATGATGCATGGCTTGGTGAGGAGGATCTCTCTTTTATTCTTCCCTACCTCGAAGAGCATTCACTGCTTCACCAAAAAGAGGTCGCGATTGACCAGCTTAACCGCACGGTCAGGGGCCGGGTTTCGGGGATCGGCCGATCGGGAGAGCTGAAGCTTGAGCAAGAGGACGGGCAAACTTGCCTCATCTCTTCAGGAGAGGCACACCTCAGAACAGCACTATCATAACGAAACGAGTCATAAAATTTTATGGAACAGACAACACTTCATCCCGCTATTGCAGCCGCATACAAGGTACTTGAGAGCGGTGAACCTCTCACTCAAGCCGAAGCCCTTTTGCTTGCGGAGCTGCCGGGCGAACTCTCGCTTGATCTGCTCTCGCTTGCAAACAAGGTGAAAAACCGTTACGCCGACAGCTCGGAGTTGCTTCATGCCTGTTCGATCATGAATGCCAAGTCGGGCGTGTGCGGTGAGAATTGCCGTTTTTGCGCCCAGTCCCGCCACAACCAGGCCGAAATTGAGGTCTATGATCTGGTTGATGAAGAGTCGGTGCTGATTGAAGCAAGGAACTGTTTTGCCGCAGGAGTCTCCCATTTCGGTATTGTGACAAGTGGTTACGGCTACAAAAAAATAACGCCGGAGTTTGAGCGGGTGCTGGCCATGATTGACCGCTTGCATCTGGAGCTGCCGGAACTCAGCGTTTGTGCCTCGCTTGGCATTCTTGGTGAAGAACCGGCCGCAGCCCTTGCCCGGCACGGCATCGCCCACTATAATATCAATATCCAGGTTGCTCCTGATCGCTACGGGGAGCTGATTTCGGATACGCACAGTGTCGAAGAGCGGATCGAGACAATCAAGCTGCTGAGAAAGAACGGTATTTCGGTCTGTTGCGGCGGCATTATCGGCGTTGGCGAGAGCATGGCGGAGCGTATAGCGATGATCTTTGCCCTCAAGGAGCTTGATGTTACCGTTATTCCGCTCAATGTTTTGGTGCCGATTGAGGGCACGCCGCTTCAGCAGAGTGCGCCGGTTTCGCTCGCTGAAATTGTGAAAACCTTTGCCATCTGCCGTCTGGTCCACCCGCATAAAATCATCAAGTTTGCCGCTGGTCGGGAGACGTTGATGAAGGATTTTCAGGGCCTGCTGATGTTGTCGGGCGCAAACGGTTACTTGACAGGCGGTTACCTCACAACCAGGGGACGCGATGTTGCCGATGACCAGAAGTTTGCCGACCAGCTTGCAAGTTTTGCCTGATGGGAGCCCTCTTGCCGTTTCATGAACGGATACGCCGTGAGCTTGATGAGCTTAAAGGTCTCGACCGCTACCGGGTTTTGCCCGGTATAACGGCCCGCCAGGGGAAGAGCATTGAGCTTGGCGGCCACCGCTTTTTGAATCTCTCCTCGAACGACTATCTCGGTCTTGGTGACGACCGCGAGCTGCTTGCGGCCTACGCCGAAGAGTTCAAGGGGAGGCGTTACCCGATGAGCAGCTCTTCCTCCCGCCTTCTCACGGGCAATCATCCGCTCTACGACCAACTGGAAGAGGCGCTTGCCGCGCTCTACCAGCGTGAAGCGGCCCTGGTTTTCAACAGTGGTTATCATGCCAATACCGGGATTCTGCCGGCGCTCACGGGCCGTCATGATCTTGTATTGAGTGACCGGTTGAACCATGCGAGCATTATCGACGGCATGAAGATTTCGGATGCCCCTTACCAGCGCTTCCGCCACCGGGACTACGATCATCTTGAAGAGCTGCTTGCCGCTGCCGGGGAGCGCTACCGCCAAATCTTTATTGTTTCCGAATCGGTCTTCAGCATGGACGGTGATCTGGCCGACCTTGCACGGCTGGTGGCCCTGAAGAAACAGTATGGTGCACTGCTTATTATTGATGAAGCCCACGGCGCCGGAGTATTCGGCGAGCGGGGGATGGGGTTGTGCGAAAGTGCCGGGGTGGCAGGGGAGATTGATATCATTGTTGGCACCTTCGGCAAGTCATTTGCCTCCACCGGGGCCTATGCTGTGATGCAGCCGCTTTTGCGGGAGTACCTCATCAATACCATGAGGCCCTTTATTTTTACAACGGCTTTGCCGCCGGTTATTCTCGGCTGGAGCCTTCGGACCCTTGAGCGGCAGGCCTTGATGCAGCGTGAACGGGCGGCGCTTTTGCAACTCGCCTCAAAACTGCGTGGTGAACTGCAGGATCGGGGGTTTGATGTTCCGGGTGAAAGCCATATTGTGCCGGTGGTTACGGGTTCAAACGAACGAGCGGTTGCGCTTTCGTCAAGCCTCAGGGAGGCCGGCTTTTTCTGCTTGCCGGTGCGCCCGCCGACGGTGCCGGAAAACAGTGCCCGCATTCGCATCTCGCTCCGCTCAACCCTGCAGTGGGAGGATATTGCCCCGATTCCTGAACTTGTGGAGAGGGTTATGCGATCATGAAAACCGCATGGCTCCGAAAAGAGGGCAGCCAGGAGCTTCTGCTGCTCTTCAACGGCTGGGGGATGGATCGCCGGATTGGCGATCACCTGCTCCGGCAGTCAGAGCTTGCCGGGCTCTCGTCCGATATTCTGCTCTGCTACGACTACCGTTCGCTGGAGCTGGAGGCGGGAGTCATGATGGAAGCCGCTCGTTACGCTCGCATAACGCTTGTTGCCTGGTCGTTCGGGGTCTGGGCCGCACGCCATACCGAGCTTCCTCCGATTGCACGGGCGATTGCCATAAACGGCACCCTTTTTCCGGTCGATGACCGAAAAGGGATTGCGCCCGAGATCTTTGAGGCCACCCTTGCAACCTACTCTGAAGGGAGCCGCCAGAGGTTCTACCGCAGGATGTGCGGTGGCCGTGAAGAGCTGGCCCTTTTTGAGAGCATGGCCCCGCTCCGCACCGCCGCCGAGCAGCAGGAGGAGCTGAACAGCCTTAAAGAGCAGTTGCACCGTGCCGGAGCTGCCAAGAGCGCCCTTTGGCACTACAATCATGCCATTATCGGCGGACGCGATCTTGTTTTTTTGGCGGAGCAGCAGTACCATGCATGGCGAGGAGTGCCTCAAACCGTTATTGCCGATATGCCCCATTTTCCATTTTTTCATTTCACGACCCTGCAGGAGGTGCTTGAATGCATCAGATAACCGACAAGCCACTGGTATGTGAACGGTTTCAGCGAACGCTCGGGAGCTATGCCCGCCATGCGGTGGTTCAGAACCTTATGGCCCAAAAACTCACGGCCATGATCTGCCGTGAGGAGCCCGGACGGAGCTTTGAGCGTACGCTTGAGGTTGGCTCGGGTTCAGGGGTTTTTATGGCCGAGCTGTTGAAGCGCTGCCGCGTGAAAGCTTATTATGCCAACGATCTGGTTGGGGAGAGCCTTGCTTGCCTTCAGGAGCTGCCTGAACGATGCATGGTTGAGGAGTTTCACTTTCTTGCGGGGGACATTGAGCAGCAGAAAACGCTTCCTTCGTCACTTGACCTCGTGGCCTCCAATGCCACCCTGCAGTGGCTCGATGACCTGAAGAGCTTTTTCAGCCGGATATCGGCTCATCTCAAGGCGGGCGGGATGCTTGCCTTCACGACCTTCGGCCCGTCAAACATGCGTGAAATCGCAACGATTGAAGATGTTGGACTCTCCTATTACACGCCGGGGGAGCTTGCCATTCTTGCCAGCCGCTATTTTGAGGTGATTACCATTGAGGAGGAGGAGCAGCGTTTGGAGTTCAGTTCGCCGGAGGCCGTGCTGCACCATATTCGCCAGACCGGCGTTAACGGTCTCTGTCGCCGTCCGTGGAGTAAAAGCCGCTACCACCATTTTATTGAGCAGTATTGGAAGTTGTTTGCTTCGGAGGGCGGGGTCACCCTGACCTATCATCCGGTTTACTGTTGCCTTAAAAAGAGAGAGCCATGACGGGAAGAGTTATTGCAATTTCCGGTATTGATACCGGGATCGGAAAAACCTATGTGACCGGTCTGCTGGCCAAAGCCTTGCTTGACGCGGGAAAGAGGGTCATTACCCAGAAAATTGTCCAGACCGGGTGTGAGGGTATTTCGGAAGATATCCTTGAACACCGTCGCCTGATGGGTATCGGGGTACAGGAGGTTGACCGGGAGGGTTTAAGCTGCCCCTTTGTGTTCCACTACCCGGCCTCACCCCATCTTGCGGCCCGGCTTGAGGGCAGGGAGGTGGATTGCAAGAGGATCCGCCGGGCGACCGAGGCCCTGCAGGAGCAGTACGATCTGGTGCTGCTTGAAGGGGTTGGCGGACTTCTGGTGCCCCTTGCCGGGGATCTGCTCTTTGCTGACTATATCTGCGAAGCTGGCTACCCTCTGCTTCTGGTTACCGGCCCAAGGCTCGGCAGCATCAGCCATACCCTGCTCTCAATCGAGGCCTGCCTGAAACGGGGGATCCAACTCCAGGGGGTTATCTACAACGCTTTTCAGAGTACCGATGCCCTGATAGCCGACGATACCCGTGAGACGATTCGCCACTACCTGCTGAAAGAGGGCTTTTTTGTGCCGCTTGTCGATCTGCAGGAGGGTGTTTTCTTGCAGGACGGGGCCGGCCATCTTGGTTTATAACGTTTCTATTCACACCGTTCTTACAGAACTCCGCCGGTATGCCACAGTTATCAACGAGCATTGATCTTGATTTTGACCGCCATCACATCTGGCATCCCTACACCTCCGTAACCCATCCCCTGCCGGTCTATCCGGTCTCAAGGGCTGAAGGAGTCTATCTTGAGCTTGAGGATGGACGCCGCCTTATTGACGGCATGTCCTCCTGGTGGGCGGCCATTCACGGCTACAACCATCCGGTGCTCAATGAAGCGGTGATGACTCAGTTGCACAAAATGAGCCATGTCATGTTCGGCGGGCTTACCCATGAACCGGCCGTCAGGCTGGCAAAGGAGTTGATCGCCATGACTCCCGAAGCGCTGCAGAAGGTCTTTTTCAGCGATTCAGGTTCCGTGTCGGTTGAAGTTGCCATCAAGATGGCCTTTCAGTACTGGCAGGCTTTGGGTGCAACACAAAAAAATCGTCTCCTGACCGTTCGTTCCGGCTATCATGGCGATACCTTTGCAGCCATGTCGGTCTGCGATCCCGTGACCGGTATGCACTCGATTTTTAAGGGAGCACTGCAGGAGCACTACTTTGCCGAGGCCCCCTCCTGCCGTTTTGATGAACCTTGCACCGAGGAGGATCTTGCTGATATGCAACGCAAGCTTGAAGAGCATCATAGCAATATTGCGGCGGTGATTCTTGAGCCGGTGGTGCAGGGCGCGGGGGGGATGCGCTTTTATTCGCCGCACTATCTCCGCCGCCTCCGCCAGTTGTGTGACCACTACGGTGTGCTGCTGATTCTGGACGAGATCGCCACCGGTTTTGGGCGTACGGGAAAGATGTTTGCGCTGGAACATGCCGGGATTGTGCCGGATATCATGTGCGTAGGTAAGGCGTTGACCGGCGGCTACATGACCCTTGCCGCCACCCTGACCACCGACCGGGTGGCTGAAGTGATTTCCGGGGGTAATCCGGGCATGTTCATGCACGGCCCGACCTTTATGGCTAACCCTCTGGCCTGCGCGGTGGCTTCTGCAAGTATTGGCTTGCTACAAAGTTATGATTGGCAGGCATCGGTTCAGCGCATTGAGGCCCGGCTCCTTCAGGGGCTTCTGCCCTGCCGGAGCTTCAGCACCGTGGCGGAGCTTCGTGTGCTTGGCGCAATAGGGGTTCTGGAGCTGCACAAGCCGGTCGATATGGCCTCTGTGCAGAGAACCCTGGTTGAAAAAGGGGTATGGGTCAGGCCCTTTGGCCGACTGATCTACCTGATGCCACCCTTTATTATGCAGGACGAGGAGCTTCGCCTCCTCTGCGCTGCGGTGTGCGATGTTGTTGAAACGATTCGGTAAATTTTTGTTTTGCACCCTATAAGGATGTATCCTGTTTGCATAGAGAGAGCTGAACAAGCAAAAGCATAAATCGCCATGAGAGCAAAACCCTGGATTCGCCATTACGACAAGGGGGTTCCCCAGACGCTTCACCCATACCCGGAAGAGGGACTTATTGATGTTGTCCAGAGAAGCGCCCGCGAGCAGCCAACTCACCCCGCACTCTACTTCAAGGGTTCCACCCTCTCCTATGGCGAGCTGGAACGTCGTAGCGACGCGCTTGCCGCTGCACTACTTTCGCTTGGTATCGGCTCCGGTGACCGGGTAGCTCTGATCATGCCCAACTCGCCGCAGATGGTTATCGGTGAACTTGGCATCTGGAAAGCCGGAGCGATTGCCGTGCCGATGAATCCGCTCTATACGGTTCATGAGCTTGAGCATGCCCTCAATGAGTGCGGAGCTGTGCTGGCTATTGTGTTGACCCCCTTTTATGCAAAAATCAAAGAGGTTCAGCCCGACTCCCGCCTTAAACGGGTGATTGCCACCAATATCAAGGAGTATCTCTCGCCGCTTAACAAGCTGCTCTTTACGTTGTTGAAAGAAAAAAAGGATGGTCACCGCATTCAACTGCAGAGTGGAGATTGCTGGATGCATGAGCTTATTGCGGCCCATTCGGGGAAGAAGTTTACTCCGGTGCCGGTCCGCCATGACGACCCGGCGCTCTTTCTCTTTTCCGGCGGTACCACCGGAAACCCGAAATGTGTTGTCATTACCCATCAGGGCTTGGTGATGACCGGTATGCAGATCGCGAGCTGGTTCAGCGTGATTCTTGAAAAAGGCAAAGATGTTATTCTGCTCAACATGCCGCTCTTTCACGTCTACGCCCAGGTTGGCATTATGACTGCTGCGCTTATTGAGCGGTATCCGCTCGCCTTGGTGCCGAACCCGAGGGACATGGATGACTTGCTCCACACCATTAAAAAGCTGAAACCGGCCGTCCTGCCCGGTGTGCCGACCCTTTTTACGGCACTGATCAACCATCCAAGAGTCAAGCGTGACCACACCATTCTCAAATCGGTCAAGCTCAGTGTTTCAGGCGCGGCGCCACTCATGCTTGAAACCAAAAAGCGCTTTGAAGCGCTGACCGGCGGACGGATTATTGATGCCTACAGCCTGACGGAATCGGCCCTTGCGTCAGTCTTTACCCCGATTTTAGGCACCTACAAATACGGATCGGTAGGCATTCCCGTGCCCGATGTTGAGGTGCGGATTGTGGAGCCTGAGCACGGCCTTGAGACCCTTCGGGAGCTTGAAATCGGTGAGATCATTATGCAGGCTCCCCAGCTCATGAAAGAGTATTGGCAGAACCCGACGGAGACCGCCCTTGTGCTGCGCGACGGATGGCTCTATACCGGAGATCTTGGCTATCTGGATGAGGATGGCTACCTCTTTATTGTTGACCGCAAAAAAGATGTCATCAAGCCCGGCGGCTTCCAGGTCTGGCCCCGCGATGTGGAGGAGGCCATAGCGGTTCACCCGGCGGTGCTCGAAGTCGGCGTTGCCGGAGTGCCCGATCCCTATCAGGGCGAGGCGGTCAAGGCTTGGGTTGTGCTGCGTGAAGGCCACACCCTCTCGGTTGATGAACTTCGCGAGCACTGCCGCAAGGATCTGGCCGCCTACAAAGTCCCGAAACATGTGGAGTTCACTACAGCCCTGCCGAAATCAACCATCGGCAAGGTGCTCCGCCGCAAACTCGTCGAAGCCCACTGCGCCGAAGTCGGGGTGTGATGGGGATTTTCGGGGGAGTACAGCAGATATCAAGAGATTTTATGGATTCTAGAATAAAGAATTACTACTGCTTTTATGGCGATTCCTGATTTTCAAAGCATCATGCTGCCGCTGCTTCGCCTTTGTGCTGACGGGCGGGAGTATACCAACCGGGACGCGATTGATACATTGTCTCGTGAGTATGGATTGACTCCAGAGGAGCAGAAACAAATGTTGCCGAGCGCTCAGCAGCGTGTTTTTGATAATCGTGTTGCCTGGGCACGGGCGCATATGAAAATGGCACGGCTTCTTGAAAATGTCCGACGGGGCGTTTTTCGTATCACGGAAAGAGGTAAAGCGGTGCTCAAAGAGTCTCCAGAGCGCATCAACCTTGCTTTTCTTCGCCGCTTTCCGGAATATCTGACTGCGCGTGAACCTCAACAGAAGAGTTCTACAGCGGATGACCCATTTTTGCTGAAAGAGCAAGAGACAAAAACGCCGGCAGAACGTCTTGACGAAGCATATATGGTGCTTCGTGAAACTCTTGCCGAAGAGCTTCTTCTGCAGTTGAAATCAGCATCCCCTGCTTTTTTTGAAAAGGTTGTTGTTGAAGTCCTTGTGAAAATGGGATATGGCGGTTCAATCAAAGATGCGGGTGAAGCTGTCGGACGCAGTGGTGATGAGGGTATTGATGGCATCATCAAGGAAGATCGTCTTGGTCTCGATATTATCTACATTCAGGCAAAGCGATGGGAAAACACGGTTTCACGTCCTGAAATCCAGAAGTTTGCTGGAGCCTTGCAGGGCAAGCGAGCGAGAAAAGGAATTTTTATTACCACATCCGATTTTTCAAAAAGCGTTCACGAGTTTGTTTCGGCAATAGAGAGCAAAATTATTCTGATTGATGGTATACAGCTTGTGGGTTTCATGATTGATTTCGGTGTGGGTGTTGCCACCGATACAGTCTATGAGCTGAAGCGCCTGGATTCGGACTATTTTGTCGAGAGCTGAATGACCCCAGAAGAACTGCACCGTTTGCTTGAAAGTGAGGCTCAGGCTTTTATGCTCCTCCACAGCTCCGATGACCCGGCGCGGTTTGCCATGCGCTTTCACGGCGCCCGGGAGCTGCCGATCCGGGCGATAGCCGAGCAGCTTGCCTGCCAGAGGAAAGCTGCCAAAAAATTGCCTCTCCTCTCACGTCACCATCTTCTCTATACTCCGCTGGCGCTTGAACAGGCTTCTGGAGAGCGTGCGGCGGCGTACAAGGCGAGCTTTATTTTCGGCAAGCGGTTGATTGACTTGAGCGGCGGGCTTGGTGTTGATACGATGCTGCTTGCAAAAGGTTTTGAAAGCGTGGTTTACTGCGAGCGTGATCCGCTGCTTTGTGATCTTATGGCGCACAACTTGAAGGCGAGCGGCACCCACAATGTTGCCATCGAGCAGGGCGACAGTATGGAGCTGCTTGCCGCATATCCGCCTGACTCATTCGAGTGGATTTATGTTGATCCTGCCCGCCGTGAAGAGGGGCGTCGCTCCATCGCGCTTGAGGCGGCAAGCCCGGATGTGGTAGCCGCTCATGATTTTCTGCTTCGCTGTGCCCCGAAGGTTTGCATCAAGGCCTCTCCGGCACTCGAAATCAGCGGCCTGAAAGCGCTCTTGCCCTCCCTTCGCTCAATCATTGTGCTCTCGGTTGACCGGGAGTGCAAGGAGGTTCTGCTCCAGCTTGAGCGCGCATACCCCGCTGATGGTGCGGTGCAAGTAAAGGCGGTCTCCGTGAAATCTGATTCGGAGGAGGTAAAAGAGGTTATCGGCTGCGATGGGGATGATGGGGCCGAGAGAGTGGTTGCCATCGCGGTGAAGGAGTATCTCTATGAGCCTGATCCGGCCATTATCAAGGCAAGAGTTTCAGCCGTGCTTGCGAGGGATTGCGGGCTTGAGTTTGTGAACCAAAGCGTTGATTACCTTACTTCCGACAAAAAAGTTGAGGATTTCCCCGGCAAAACGTTTCAGGTAATTGCGTGCGCGGCTTACAAGCCGAAAAGCTTCAGGGCATTCCTGCAGCGGCACGCCATTGCGGGCGCAAGTATCCAGCGGCGCGACTTTCCGCTTTCAGCCGATGAGCTGCGCCGAAAATACAAGCTTCGTGAGAGCGAGAGCGCTTTTCTCTTTTTTACCAGGGATGCGGCCCAGAGTCCGATCTGTATCTATGCGCTCAGAGTCTTTCCTGCAGGCGAAGCAGCTCCCGCTGGGCAAGGCCGAAGCGCAGCCCCTGAATGCTGACCCGTATCTCCCCAACCCCAAGCAGCCGCATGAACTGGTGCAAAATCAGGGTGCCCATGGTGATGACGTCCGCCCGTCCTTCAGGAACACCAAGTGCAATGATCTCCTCGTGGGTAGACTCTTTAAGTTTTTCAAGCAGGTCGTGTACCTCCGGGTAGCGGAGCGGGAAGTTATGCACTTTCAAGGCATTGAACTCCCTGAGACCCTGAGCGAGCTGAGCCAGTGTGGTCAGGGTGCCGGCAACGCCGTAGAGCGTGGTGCGTGCCTCGAAAAAGGGGAGGATGCTGGCGGTGAAAAGCTGGTTGATATGGCATTTGGCCGCGTTAAACTCTTCCGGGGAGGGTGGCAGGGCGGTGAAAAAACGCTCGGTGAGGCGGACTGAACCGACGTCAAGGCTGATGCTTTCCGTAACGCCCGAGAGCGAACCCATGGAGATTTCCGTGCTGCCGCCGCCGATGTCGATGACCGTGAAGAGCTCCGGCAGCTCACTCATGCCGGCAACGGCTCCGAAAAAGGTGAGTTCGGCCTCCTCCTTGCCGGAGAGGCATTGCAGGGTAACTCCTGTTTGCTTGGCAACTTCCTCAATGATCTCGCTACGGTTTTTTGCATCCCTCAAAGCGCTGGTACCGGCCGCAATAACGTTCCGGCTCTGGTGTTCACGGCTTAAGCGGGTGTAATCGAGCATACCGTTGATGAGCCGCTGGCGGGCCGCGGGATCAATAATTTTTTCGGCATCAACATTTTTGCCGAGCCGCAGAATGGTCTGCTTGTGGAAGAGCGGCAGGATGGTGCCGCTCTCTACTTCAAGGTCGGCAATCAGCAGGAGGGCGGTGTTGGTGCCGATATCGATGCATGAAACCCGTTCCATAGTCGGTGTGGCCAGGTTAAAGGGGTTATCGTGAACGCGGACGGATAAAGCTGGAGAGCCATTCATCTTCATAGATGGTCTGCGCAATCTCATAGCCGAGGCGTTTCAGCAGCTTTTTCAGCCAGGGTTCATCGTAGACCAGAATGCCGGATAGCAGCACCGGTGCCAAGGGAGCGTATTTGTGGATGACCGGCAAAATACGGTCGATCACATTTTTGTTGATGTTGGCAAGGATGAGGTCGTAGCCCTCTTTCAGGTTAACAATAAGATCCTCTTCAGCATCAAGCAGCGCGATTGTGATCTCCTCAGCATGGTTCTCCACAATGTTTTCCGCCGCGTTTTCCGCCGCCCAGGAGTTGTTGTCGAAGGCCAGAATGGGGAGGTCGTTGCCGAGCTTGCGGGCGGCAATGGCCAGAACACCGGTGCCGGTACCGATATCCATGATCTTTTTCCCTTTCAGCTCCATCTGCTCCATCTGGCGCAGCATCAGGCGCGTTGTTGCGTGATAGCCGGTGCCGAAAGACATCTTCGGGTTGATCTCAATGACGATCTGGCCGGTTTTCGGGGTTATCCCCTTGTTTTTCTGGACAATCAAGAGGCGATCGGAAATCTCGATGGGCTCCAGTTGGGCCTCCCATTCGGCATTCCAGTTGCGCTCCGTAATAAGGTTTATCTGGTAGGGCGGTACGCTGCCGAACTGCTCTTGCAGGATGGCCTGAATGGCGAGTTCCCGCTCTTTTGTCCATTTGGACTCCTCCAAATAGGCCAAAAGCCGGTTATCCTCCTCCAGAAAATATTCGATTCCCTCCCCTGAGAGCAGGGCAATGGCGAGTTCGTGAAGCGAGGGGTTGAGTTCAATGGCCAGTTCTATCGAGTTGCTGGGTGCAGATTGCGGCATAACAATGATCCGGGCGGTTTACGATGGTAATGATTCTGGCTCAATATACAGATTTCTCACCGGTAAAGAAGATCATGGCGAAGCCGGCCCATTTACCGCAGAGAGGCTCACTCCCGGGTGACCACCCGGGCGGCGCAGGCGTAGTGATTCTGGTAATAGTGTTCAAGAAGGTCGCTCATGATAACCCCGCTATTCGCGGCGTGAACAAAGCGCTCATGGCCAATAGATATTCCCACGTGGTCGATCCGTTCTCCTCCGATACTGAAAAAAACCAGGTCGCCGGGTTGCAGTTGGCTTCTTGCCACAAGGGGGCCGAGAGAGGCCAGTTCCTGGGCGGAACGAGGCAGAATCATTCGGAAGTGTTGCTTGTAGAGGTAGATGACCAGTCCCGAACAGTCGAACCCCTGAGGGCTCGCTCCGCCTGAGCGGTAAGCGGTGCCGAGGGTGTTTTTGGTGGATGAGATGAGGCGCTCAAGCGATTGTTCCGGCACCTTTAGCGGCAAGGGGCGAGTGACCGGGGAGCGGCCTCCTTCCGCCATACAGGAGATATACGATTTTCTCTTTTTTAAACTATATTTGCTCTCCGGTTCCGACCATGAACTGCTCCTGAAACTCTGGCACCCGGCCATATTTAAAAGGATTGCGGCCATGGTGCCAAGCAGCAGCAGGGTTCTGCAATGAGTGGCGGGAAGGGGGAGTGAAGGCATGGTAACAAGCGTTTTATGGCTGTTGTGCGTGCACTGTATTCTGGCTTGCCCCGTGATTGTGGGGTACGCTGTAACACAAGAAGTAATAACACAAAAGTAATTTAATAGTTAAACTATTTTTTCTGAAGATATGGCGGTGATGAAATTCGGAGGGACCTCCGTGGGAACAGCCAAGGCCATGCAGCAGGCTATTTCCATTGTTGCACGGGAAGAGCAGCAGGCCGCGCCACTTGTGGTGCTGAGTGCCTGTAGCGGGATCACCAACAAGCTTGTACATATTGCTGATGCCGCAGGCCGCAGTGCACTTCAGGAGGCGATGGCCCTTGCCAAAGAGGTGCGCCTCTTTCATCTCGGCCTGCTGGATGAGCTGATAGAGAGCGCAGCCTTGAAAGAGGAGCTTGCCCTGAAGATCAACGCTCTTGCTGATCGTCTTGAGCGGCTCATCGAGGGCGTTGATATTGTCGGAGAGCTGACCGAGCGCTCCAGGGATATGTTCTGTTCATTTGGTGAGCTCTTCTCCACAACCGTCTTTGCGGCGGCCATGCAGGAGTTGGGCCACAAGGTGGAGTGGCTCGATGCCCGCACGCTGATGATCACCGATGATAATTTCGGTTTTGCCCGTCCGCTCCAGGATGAGTGCGAAGCCAATACCCTTGGTATTATTCGCCCGCTGCTTGAAGCAGGCACCACGGTTGTTACCCAGGGCTATATCGGATCGACCAAAGATGGCCGGACAACAACGCTTGGCCGGGGCGGCTCGGATTTGACGGCCTCGCTTTTTGGCGCATGGCTCTGTGACAACTCCATACAGATATGGACCGATGTTGATGGCGTGATGACCTGCGACCCGCGCCTTGTGCCCGAGGCGAGGAGCATCAGGGTGATGACCTTCTCCGAGGCGGCGGAACTTGCCTATCTCGGTGCCAAGGTGCTCCATCCCGACACCATTGCACCGGCCGTAGAGAAAAATATTCCGGTCTATGTTTTGAACTCACTCCATCCCGATGCCAAAGGCACCATCATTACCAATGATCCCGAGCGGCTTTCAGGCATGAGTTATGATGGCTTGGTCAAATCAATTGCGGTGAAAAAAGGCCAGTGCATCATCAACGTCCGTTCAAACCGCATGATGGGCCGACACGGCTTTATGAATGAGTTGTTTACGGTCTTTGCCCGCTACGGCGTATCGGTTGAGATGATCTCAACCAGCGAAGTTTCGGTCTCGCTGACGGTTGACGACCAAAACTACAGCGCGGAACTGATCGGGGAGCTGGAGAAGAGCTTTGGCGAGGTTGATATTGAGCACCATGTGGCCACTATCAGCGTTGTTGGCGATAATCTCCGCATGTCGAAAGGGGTTGCCGGAAGGATATTCAGCGCCTTGAAGGATGTCAATCTCCGCATGATCTCACAGGGGGCATCGGAGATCAATGTCGGCTTTGTGGTTGGGGAGCCGGAGGTTGTCACGGCGGTTAAAAATCTGCATCGGGAGTTTTTCTCCGGCCGTGAGGGCGAGGGTATTTTTGAAAAGCCGGCTGGGAGCAAATGACTCTGATTAAGGCATTTAACGTATTAAATTTCAAGAAAAGGTGACTGTTATGGATTATAAAAAGGCCGGAGTTGATATCAGTGCGGGCGAGGAGTTTGTTCGTCTCATCAAGCCTCAGGTTCGCAAAACCTTTACCCCCGGGGTCATTACGGATATCGGGGCCTTCGGCGGTTTTTTTCAGCCTGATTTTTCCCACTATAAAAAACCGGTGCTGGTCAGCAGCATTGACGGTGTCGGTACCAAGCTCAAGATTGCCATTGAGTTTGGCCGTTACGACACGGTAGGCTCGTGCCTGGTCAATCACTGTGTGAACGATATTCTGGTCTGCGGTGCCAAACCACTCTTCTTTCTTGATTACTATGCCTGCGGCAAGCTCTCGCCCGAGATTGCGGCGGCCGTGGTGACCGGCATGGTGAATGCCTGCACAGAGAACGGATGCGCGCTTATCGGCGGTGAAACGGCCGAGATGCCGGGGCTTTACGACAAGGAGGATTTTGATCTGGCCGGCTCTATTGTCGGGGTTGTCGATCATGAAAAAATCATCAATGGTTCGGCAATCGAAGAGGGCGACGTGCTTGTAGGGCTTCCTTCAACCGGGCTTCACACCAATGGCTATTCGCTTGCCCGAAAAGTGCTTGAGGGCCGGATGCACCAGACATTTGAGGGTCTTGAGGGGTCGGTGGGTGAAGAGCTTTTGAAAGTCCACCGCTCCTATCTCCGGGTTATTGAGCCATTTTTTGGTTCCCCGGATATCAAGGGGCTCTCCCATATTACCGGAGGCGGACTGATGGGCAATACCATGCGCATTGTGCCTGAAGGGTTGACGCTTGATGTTGCGTGGGGTTCATGGCCGGAACCGGTGATTTTTGATATCATCCGTCGTGAAGGGAGTGTGCCGGAGGAGGATATGCGCCGAACCTTCAATCTTGGCCTGGGTTTAGTGATGATTATTGAAAAGAATGCGGTCGAGAGGGTGCTCTGTGCCTTGACATCTCAAAAGGAAAATGCATATATTATAGGCAAGGTCTGTCGTGCATGATTGTATTGCGCTCTCTTTTGTTGAATAAAGCCATAATCAATAAAGGTATATGCTCTCTTTACTGGCCATTTTGGCGGTGAGTTACCTCATCGGATCTATTCCTACCAGCATTATGGCGGGAAAAATGCTCAAGGGGATTGATGTTCGCGATTTCGGCAGCCGTAATGCCGGAGGAACCAATGCCTTCCGGGTGCTTGGCTGGAAAGCCGGGCTTACGGTCACCCTGATTGATATTTTCAAGGGTGTGGTTGCGGCCGTATCGGTTGTGGCTTTTTTCCATAGCCATCCTATTGGCAATTTTCCCGATATGAATGAGGTTGCCCTGCGGCTTCTTGCTGGTATGAGTGCGGTGATTGGTCATGTCTTTACGGTTTTTGCCGGTTTTAAAGGGGGCAAGGGGGTTAGTACGGCTGCCGGTATGTTGATCGGCATTGCTCCGGTAAGCATGTTGATTGTGGTTGCGATCTTTTTGCTGACCGTTTATCTTTCGCGCTATGTCTCTGTTGCGTCAATGCTTGCGGCTATCGCATTCCCTCTTATTATTGCCATTCGCAAATATATTTTTGAGCTTGGCGGTGGTCTTGACTATTACATCGGGCTTTTCGGCTCTGCGGTCTCCTTTCATGACAGCCTTGATTATCATCTCATGATTTTCGGACTTATTGTAGCTCTTGCCATTATGTTCACCCACCGGGCAAATATCAGAAGATTGCTTTCGGGTACGGAAAACCGCGTGACCTTTGGAAAGCACTCATGACCTTGTTGAGCCTTTGATGCAGATTGCTGTTTTAGGTGCCGGAAGCTGGGGCACAACGCTTGCCGTACTGCTTGCCAAAAAAGGGTATCAGGTACGCCTCTGGGCCCATCGCCCTGAATTTGCCGCGCAGCTTCAGGCCGAGCGCGAAAACCGCCGCTATCTCAAGGGAGTATCTTTTCCCGAAACACTCCAGATTGCCCCTCATTTGGGGGAGCTTGTCTCACGATCGGAATACATTGTTACGGCCGTGCCCTCCCAGGCCCTGCGCGAGACGGCTGCGGCCTTCAGCGATCAACCGCTTGGGGGAAAAATTCTGGTCAATGTGGCCAAGGGTATAGAGACCGGCAGCGGTAAACGCATGTCGGAAGTGCTGCTTGAGGTACTTCCTGCACTGCACCCCTCGCAAGTGGTGGCGCTTTACGGCCCGAGCCATGCCGAAGAGGTTTCAAAAGAGCAGCCAACCACGGTTGTAGCCTCCTCTCCAGATCTTTCCTCGGCCAAAAAAGTGCAGGAGCTTTTCCGCACCGACATGTTCCGGGTCTATGTCAATACCGATATTATCGGGGTTGAAACCGCCGGATCGGTCAAGAATATTATTGCCATTGCCGCCGGAATCTCTGACGGTATCGGCTATGGCGACAATGCCAAAGCGGCCATCATTACCCGTGGACTTGCTGAAATCTCCCGGCTCTGTATCCGGCTTGGAGGTGATCCGGTAACCATTTCCGGCCTTTCAGGGATTGGTGACCTGGTTGTTACCTGCCTGAGCCAGCACAGCCGCAACCGCTATGTGGGTGAGGAGATAGGGCGTGGCCGCAAGCTGGAGGAGATCATTTCACATATGAACATGATTGCCGAAGGGGTGCTCAGCTCACGGGCCGTCCATGAACTGAGCCGCTCTTTGGGGGTTGAGATGCCGATTACCAAGGCGGTCTATGAGATGCTTTTCGACGGAAAACCGCCCAAACAAGCGATCTTTGAGCTGATGACACGCGATCCCAAGTCAGAGCGTGACTAAGCTTCTTCAGAGATGTTTTTTCGGATAGTCATACCAGACCAGCTTTCCCGTTCCGGGCAGAGCATCTTTCCACGACTCTATCTTCAGATCAATACGCACGACCCCGCAGGTGGCCAGGGAGTCGATATACTCTTCGGTCAGGAGGTTTGAAAACTCGGTTATGGTCGGGTTGTGGCCGAAAAGCATGGCGGTTTTGGTGCTGTCCGGAATTTCCCGCACAATCTGGAGCAGTTGGCCGCTCCCCCCTTCATAAATTTCAATGCGTTTTTTGATCTCTTTCTCCGGAAAGTTGAGGATTTCGCAAAAGAGCTCAGCCGTGGTGATGGCCCGGTTGGCCGGGCTTGCAATAACACTTTGTGGGAGCACCTGTTTTTTTTTCAGGAGATTCGCCATCAGGGGCGCGGCTTTCAGGCCCCGCTCGTTGAGTGTGCGCTCAAAGTCGCTCTGGCGGGCACTCTCCCAGCTCGATTTGGCGTGGCGGACAAGGTAGAGGGTTTTCATAGCGAGGGAAAAAGTGTGCGTTGTTTAAGCTCCATGATCCGGCGGTAGGAGAGCTCTATTCGCTCCGGAGTAATGATTTTTCTCTGCAGGAGCGATCGGATGATCTCCACTGCCTTTGAGGCAATGGCTGGGTCATAGGAGGTGTTGTTTCCAAAGATCATCACGTCAACCCCGGCCTCAATGGCCCGCTGGATGGCCGTTTCAAGGCCGTAGTGGTCGGCAATAGCTTTCATCTGCATGTCGTCGCTCAGAATCACTCCCCTGAAGCCGAGCTGGTTGCGCAGCACCGCGTCCAGCGTGGCCTTTGAGAGGGTTGCCGGATAGAGCGGGTCAAGGGTTTTGTTGAAAACATGGGCGGTCATGATTGGATCATTGTAGCCTGAGGCAATAAGGGAGCGGTAGGGCTCAAGCTCTTTGGGCGACCAGCTTGCCGTTATGTCGGTAAAATCAAGGTGGGTGTCGGTGGTGGAGCTGCCGTGGCCGGGGAAGTGTTTCAGGGTGGCTATGATTCCCTCGCTATGGAATGCGTTGACGCTCAGGCGGAGATTGCGGATCACCACCTCCGCCTTGCCCGAATAGCTCCGTTCAAGTTTGCCGATAACCGGATTAAGGGGATTGATGTTCAGGTCAGCCACCGGCGCAAGATTCAGGCCGATATGCATGGCTTTGAGCGTTCGGGCCGTTTGTCGGGCGGCCGCACTGGTGGAGTCCGGGTTGTCGAGCTGGCCAAGTTTTGCCTGCGATATGCTTGGTGGAAATCCTCTTGAGGGCTTGAGCCGGTTGACCCGTCCCCCCTCCTGGTCTATGGCAATCAGGAGGGGAATTTTGGAGAGGGCCTGCAACTCCAGCGTCAGGCGGGAGAGCTGTTCCGGGGAGGTGATGTTTCGCAGAGGGGAGTGAGCCGGAACATCGTAATCAAAGAGTACAACCCCACCGATCCCTCTCTCCTTGATATCGGCCACAATGGAGGGAGCTTCGGCCACGCTTGTTCCGCGGAAGCCGATCATGAGCATCTGGCCGATTTTAATGCTGAGGCTGTCAGGCTGCTCTCCGGCAAGAAGCGGCAGAGAGAGGCCGAGGCAGCAGAAGAGCAGGCAGAAAAAAGCGGTCAGGCGTTGTTTCATTCGAGTGAACGGTAACAAAAAAATTAAGGTCATCAGCTGTTTGGCGGCTCTTCCCTCTCTTTTCTCGTGAGGGTAATCTCCGAGCCGGCAAGGCCAACCTCAACACTGTCTCCATCCTCGACGGCTCCAGAGAGGATCAGCTCTGAGATTTTATTGGTTATTTTGCGTTGCATCACTCGCTTGAGCGGCCGGGCACCGAAGGCCGGATCGAACCCTGCATCGGAGAACCACTGGATAGCTTCCGGAGATATGGTAAGGGTGATGCGCTGGCGCAGGGCCGTCTCCCTGATCCGGTCGAACTGGATGAGCACTATTTTTTTTAGATCCTCCCGGGTGAGGGGGGTAAAGAGGATGATTTCGTCAATCCGGTTCAAAAACTCAGGTCGTACCTGCTGCTTCAGCAATTGGAAGAGCTTCTCCTGCAGCCCGGCAAGCACCGCTGTACGGTTCGGTGCATCAATATGCTCCATTTCAGCCTGGATCAGATGGGCGCCGATGTTGCTCGTCATGATGATGATGGTGTTCTTGAAGTTCACCGTCCGCCCTTTGCTGTCGGTCAGTCGACCGTCATCCAGAATTTGCAACAGGATGTTGAAAACATCCGGGTGCGCTTTTTCAATTTCATCGAGCAGCACAACGGCAAACGGCTTGCGTCGAACCGCTTCGGTTAACTGTCCACCCTCTTCATAGCCCACATAGCCCGGAGGCGCACCGACCAGCCGGCTGACGGTATGCGACTCCATGTATTCGCTCATGTCGATGCGGATCATCGCCTCATCGTCATCAAAGAGATAGTTGGCAAGGGTGCGGGCCAGCTCGGTTTTTCCCACACCGGTCGGGCCCAGAAAGATAAAGGAGCCGATCGGGCGCTTATCGTCACCCATCCCGGCCCGTGATCGTTTGACCGCTTCACTGACCGCACTGACCGCCTCTTCCTGGCCGATGACGCGCTTGTGCAGCTCCTCCTCAATCAGCAGCAGCTTCTGGCGCTCGGACTGCAGCATCTTGCTGACCGGTATGCCGGTCCACTTGGCAACAATATCGGCAATGTCACCGGCATCAATCTCCTCTTTCATGATCAGGTCGCCCGAAGCTTTTTTTGCCTCGATTTTCAGGCGGTTCACTTCGAGATCGCGCTCCATCTGTGCTATTTTGCCATAGCGGATTTCGGCAACCTTGCCATAATCCCCTTGGCGTTCAAACTCTTCGGCCTGAACGCGAAGCTCTTCAATTTGTGACTTCAGGTGGCGGGAGGTCTGGATCACCTCCTTTTCGCTATCCCACTGGGCTTTGATCCGGGTTTGCTCTTCGGTCAGGTTTGCCAGTTGTTTTTCTATTTCCCCTAACCGTTGTTTCGTGTCGGCGCTGCTCATAGTTGACGCGGGTTTTATTCCTGGAGTGTGAATAAAGAATATTGTTGTAAATTTAAGGCTCAAAGAGGGGAAATCCATAAGAAGCTTTCCCCTTAACCTGATAAAAGAGTAACGGATAACAACGTGCAAAAGTTCTCGATCGCTTCGCTCTCACTTCCTGATGACAACTCGCTGGTTTTTATTGCAGGCCCCTGCCTGATCGAAAGTCGCGCCATGGCGCTCCAGATAGCCGAAGAGCTGCAGCGCATTGGTCATGAAGAGGGTCTCCGCTTTATTTTCAAGGGCTCATACCGCAAGGCAAACCGTACATCCGGCGGCTCATTCAGCGGTATCGGTGACCTTGAGGCGCTTGAAATCCTTGACGAAATTCGGCGTACCTACCAGATGCCGGTACTAACCGACGTGCATGAAACGAAAGATGTAGCCCTTGCAGCACCATATGTTGATGTGCTGCAGATTCCGGCATTTCTCTGCCGTCAGACCGAGCTTCTGGTGGCGGCAGGAGAGAGCGGCCTCGCGGTCAATATCAAGAAAGGGCAGTTTATGGCCCCGGAGGATATGCTCTATGCCGCGGCCAAGGTGGCCCGGACGGGCAATAGTCGTATCATGCTGACCGAAAGGGGATCAAGCTTTGGCTATCACAATCTCATCGTCGACTTCAGGGGGTTGGCCCGGATGGCGGAGTCGGGCTATCCGGTTATTTACGATGCAACACACAGTCTTCAGCTTCCGGGGGCCGGCCAGGGGGTCTCCGGCGGGGAGCGCGGCGCCCTCGTGCCTCTTGCCCGTGCAGCGGTTGCGGCCGGTGTCAACGGCCTCTTTTTTGAGATTCATCCTGATCCACAACAAGCACTTTCCGATGCGGCCACACAGGTGGCGCTCGGTGAGTTCCACCATATTGTCCGGCAACTGCAGCAGCTTTACCGCTGTGTGCAGACTCTTCATCCACTCTAAATTTTATACTTTTGTCAGGTTTTCAATATTTCGGCATTGAGCCCTCACAGGCCGATCCCACAACAAGGATAGAGCAGGCGCTCAAGTCCATCAAGGCACTTCTGTTTCCGGTTGACGGGGTGCTTAACGGCGGTAGAATTACCATGGATGGTAGTGGGTGTGAGCTCTGTTCACTCTCGGTCAGGGATGCGGTTGCCATCCGTGAGGCGGTCAAGCAGGGTGTGCATGTTGCGGTGCTTTCGGCACGGCGTGCTGAAGGGTATCGTCCCTTGCTTGAAGAGCTTGGGGTGGAGGGTATCTACCTCTCCGGAGGCAATCTTTTGGCCGACTATGAGGAGTTCCGTCAGCTTCACGCCCTTTCGGATGAGGAGTGTGCCTACATTGGTGACGATGTTGGTGATCTGGAAGTGCTTGCAAAATCGGGTCTTCCTGTTACCCCGATTGACGGCGCGGACTATCTCCGGAACCGCGTTGGCTATATTGCGGGCTATGAAGGGGGAAAAGGGTGCATACGCGAGGTTGTGGAGATGATTCTCACCCATCAGGGTAAGTGGCCCTATGTGGAGTGCCCGGTTGAGGAGCCGGAAAGCAGCTCCAATAGCTGAAGAGGGGTTTACCGTTCAGGTACAAGGAGAGGGTTGAGCCGCATGGCGGTTTGTGTCAAAGAGAGCGTTCCAACAATATTGGTGCCGTGGTGCGGTTCAATATGCGCGTCTCCCCGGTACTCCTCTCCCTGGTTGATGGCCTCTTCAAGCGCCTCTATTTTTCCAAGCAGACTGTATGCCGCCGACTGCGGGGTTGAACAGGAGACCGGGGGATTCTCCTGGCCGTGGAGATAGTACCCTTCGGGGATAAGATCAAGCGAAGGGTAGTCGTGCCAGTGGGTCATGGATGCACCCTCTTGGGCCAGTTGCCGTGCAAAAGGCGCTTTGCTGCTCAGGCTCTGCAAAATGCTTGCCGTGAAGGCATTGCCGAGGGCATGAGCGAGAATGGTCAGGGTATCGAAGGAGGGTTTCAGCTCGCTTGGTGAAACCCCCTCTGGAGTTTTCAGCCAGGCCCGGCCATTGGCTAGCCCGATTTCAACCAGATCGTGCCGTGGATCCAGATCATGTTTTTTGCATCCCGACCGGGTTGTGATCACGCTGACCTCCGGGATGGCCACGAGGAACCGTTTTTCTCCAACACGAATTTCCACCCACCCCTCTCGCTCCTCTTTACGTGAAGGCTCACTGTTCTGCATCATGCGGGCGGGCAGGGTGGTTACGGGCATCTGGCGGGCAAAAAATCCGTAGCTCATCCCGCTGCGCTGATCGAGATAGCGGGCCACAATCCGCTTGTAAAAGTCGTTGCGGTACTCAAGCCCTTCGGTTGAGGTATGGGTTAAAAGCCCACCGTTACTGCTCCAGAGAGCACTGCACTGCAGAAAATCGTCGGTGATTGCCTGAAATTCCCTTGTGCCGGTTTGCAGCTTTTCTTCTTTGATGTCAATATCTTCCGCTCTTGGAGGAACTACCTGTGCGGTGAGCTTCGGTACCAGCGTGCTAAATACATCCTCCCGTCGGGGTGAGGGGGTGTTGAAGGTTACCACTCCGCCATTCATGGTGCAGATGGTCCAGGAGCGCTCGGTCACGAAAATCAAAAGGTGAACCATATCACGCGCAAGGCGGCCCACAATGGCATCAAGCCGCTCCTGCGGCAGGGAGTCGGGGGTGAGCGGCGGCGGCTCGTCGTAGATGCCGACAATGATATTGTTGTAGAGCGTCGAGACCCGGTTGATGGCCAGCAACTCGCTTGGAAAGATTCCTGCCGCAAAAATAACCGTGCCGGCCGGAAATCGTCCGTCACCTCCGGCAACCTCCTCTGGCGAGCGAACCGCGATGCCGAGGGAGTCCATGGTGGCGTGGAGGGACAAGCAGAACTCCTCAAGCCGGGGCGAGAGATCGGGGACAGGGTAGATGACCGGTCGAAGCCGCCGGCACATCGCCTCAATACTCATTGGGGTATCCGGGGCAATGCCGAGCAGGCGGTGGAGTGAGCCGGTTGTAAGCGCGTTACTCATGAAGAGGAGTTATCGGGATTGTTTGCAAGAGGGTCGACCGAGGCTCAGATTCCGGAATTATGCTCGCGACCCCATAGCAGTTTTGTGCGCAGGATTTCACAGTAATCCCGGTTTTCATTGGCCACCAGATTGATGGAGTCGCTGGATTTTCTGACCGTGACCAGCTCCTGCGGGCCAAGCATGGTTTTGAGATAGCCGTCACAGTTCAGGGGAAAATCTCCGTCCGGCGCATCAACCGAAACCTCAATCCGTTTTTCGTCGCTGATGACAATCGGTCGCACGGTGAGCATGTGCGGGCAAATTGGCGTGATGACGAAGACGTTGGATTTCGGTGCAATAATCGGCCCGCCGGCCGACATGGAGTAAGCGGTTGATCCGGTTGAGGTGGCAATGATGATGCCGTCAGCCCGGTAGGAGCTGAGCAGCTCGCCGTCAAGGTGGATAACAAAGGTCGGAATACGCGGATAGGCCCCTTTTTCAATGACCACATCATTGAGCGCCCGGAACTGCTTCATCTCACTACCGATACGTACCGATGCCTCAAGTTGTGAACGGCGATGGATGGAGCTGGTGTTGTCGAGCACCCGCTGAATTGCCGGGAACATCTCTTCCTGGGTAAACTCGGTTAAAAAGCCGAGGTAACCGACGTTGACCCCGATGACCGGTTTGCTGTCGGCGTAGTGGGAGGTAAGCAGCAGGGTGCCGTCTCCGCCAAGCGAGATGAAGACATCACAGTGGCGGCTCAGCTCCTCAATGGGTTGATGGCTATGGATCTGCAGTTTTTCGGCCGACCGGGTTTCCACCACATAGGCAATGTGCCGCACGCTTAACCAGCCGATAAGTTCACGGGCCAGATCCAGCGCATTTTCCCTTGCAATATTGACAACAATCGCAAATTTCATGACTGGTTCCTGGCTTTAAGGGTTTGGTAGAGCTGGTTGGCCTCGTTGAAGCGCATTGCAAGTGGCTCAAGGGTGCCCTGGCGTACCTCACTGGAGAGGGCCGAGAGTTCCCGGGAGAAGTGTTCGAGCTCATCGGCAATGTTTTCGCGGTTGGTTGCGATGATATCATGCCAGATTGGCCAGGAACTTCCGGCAAGCCGTGCAAGGGTTGCAAACCCCGGGCCGGAGGCCGTGATGGACTCCTTGCAATAGGTAATGAGCAGGGTCGAGAGCAGTTGCGGCAGATGGCTCACTTTGGCAATAATGCGGTCATGCTCCTCGGCACTCATCGAGATGGTTGTGCATCCGGCTGATTCCAGCAACCGGATGAGAAACTGCCCCTTCTCCTCCTCAAGCAGCCGGTTGTCGTCGCAGAGAATAATGGTGCGGCCACGGAGCAGCTCCTCATGGCTTTCGCGGTATCCCTGCTGCTCCTTGCCGGCCATCGGGTGCATCCCGATAAAGGGCACTCCAAGCTCCCGTGCCTTTTGGGCGATGAGCGACTTGGTGCTCGACACATCGCTGACCATGGTTGAGGGCGCGGCAAACTCTTTTATCTCTTCAAGCAGACGGATATTGACCTCGACCGGGGCGGAAAGGATAATCAGGTCGGCCGAGTAGAGGGTGGCCTTGTCCGGAGTGAAGAGGTCAACCCCAAGCTCCTCTACCTGCTTCTGGTCAAGGTCGCTGAAGTTCGGGTCGAATCCCTGAAAGCGAATCGAATGCCGAGCTGCAAGCGGTGAGTGCTTGAGCGCCTGCAAGAGCGACATCCCGATGAGACCGAGACCGATAAACGAGATGCTCCGGATGGGGGCTGTCTGGCTCATCGGCTTCACTGCTGGTGACTTGCCCGGCTACCGGGAGCGTCAATGGCGACGCCTTTCTTGCAGAGCGGGCACTCTTCGGGCGTGAAGCTGACCACCTCCATCGAGAGCACGGAAAACTGCTCATCGGCCAGCCGCACCCGGCCATTGCTCCGGTCCACAACCGAGCCGACCCCAACCACCACCCCACCGGCCGCTTCAATGAGCCGAATCACCTCCAGCACCGATCCGCCGGTGGTGATAACATCCTCAATAACCAGAACCCGTTCACCCGGTTCAACCGAGAAGCCGCGCCGAATGGTCATAACACCCTCCTTGCGTTCGGCAAAGATGGTTTTAACTCCGAGCTGGCGTCCCACCTCCGTGCCGACCACGATGCCTCCGATAGCCGGAGAGATCACGGTTTCAACTCCCTTCTCGGCGAAATGTTCTGCAATTGCCCGGCATATCGCACTCAGGTGCTCGGGATGCTGCAGCACCTTTGCGCACTGGAAGTAGCTGTTGCTGTGCCGGCCGGAGGTCAGTTTAAAGTGACCCTCAAGCAGGGCGCCGGTCGAGGTGAAAAGGTCAAGCAGGGGTGAAGTAGTCATGAAAATAATAAGGGCTGAAAACGTTGTGCGTGGTTGAAAGAGTCAATGTATCTAAAGATAAAGAAGCTCGTTTCAAAAGCTAAATGAAAAACGCATTGCTCATTTTGCGATCGATAACACGGCCAGTCATTCAAATCCGCTCATCTACCGGGCCGAGGATTCAAGATAGCTGCTGAGGATGAGGCATGCAGCGGCACTGTCGAGGCGCCCTTTCTCTTTTCGCTCCTTTCTTGAGCGGCCTGAAGCGGCCAGTATACGGCCTGCATCCCTTGAAGAGTGATGCTCATCAATCCTCTCGATTGCGAGTTGGGGGAACTCCTTCTGCAGCTCTTCGATAAAGCGGTCAATCACCCCAGTCATGCTGTTTTGCTCACCGTTGTCGCTGAGTGGGTAGCCGACAATGACCTTTTCAATCACGCTCTCCAGAAGCAGTTTTTGAAGGGCTTTTGAGAGTCCTGCCCGGTCAAAGGTGCCGACTGGCTGGGCGAAGAGGCGGAAGGGATCGCTCCGGGCAAGGCCGATGCGTTTTGTGCCATAATCAATGGCGAGCACTCTCCGGTATTGATCTAGCGTCATTATAATTACGATTTCTTGTATCATGCTTTCTCCAAGGTACAGCCGATTGATGACTTTTTCAATCTGAATTCCCCGCACCCGGCCTAACTTGTCAGTTTCCGCCAAACCTTTTTCCGCTTCAGGGTGTTCTTGTTACCGTTCTGTGTTGACATCTTGAACCGGGAAACGAGGAAAGGAGGATATGATGAGCGCATGGTCGTTGCTTTTGGTGACAAGTTTGATGCTTGCCGGCTGTTCGGTATTGGGCCGGCGGACCTCAGCCGAGCCGCCCTACAAGGTGGTTGCAGAGGAGGGGGAGATAGAGATCCGCCACTATGAGGCGATGATTGTAGCCGAAACGGTTGTGGAGGGCGGATATGGCCAGAGCAGCGGCACGGCCTTCAGTCGCCTTGCTGGCTATATTTTCGGCAAGAACCGTTCACAGCAAAAGCTGCCGATGACTGCCCCGGTATTGCAGGAGGCGGCCAGTGAAAAGCTCCCGATGACCGCTCCGGTGATTCAGGAAAAGCAGGGCACGGGGTGGGTAATGGCCTTTGTAATGCCTGAAGGCTCCACCATGGAATCGCTTCCCCTGCCGCTTGATCCGGCGGTGACTCTTCGTGCGATTCCGGCCAAAAAGGTCGGGGTGATCCGCTACAGCGGCCTGCACTCCGAGAGCAATCTCAAGAGTTACGCAGCAAAGCTCACCCTCTGGCTTCAACAGAAAGGGTACCGGACTCTCTCCCAGCCGCGTACGGCAAGCTATGATCCACCGTGGACCATTCCTTTCTTGCGCCGAAACGAGGTGCAGATTGATATTGAGTAAGCCGTTTGGGGCGGGTGGCGACGCTAGCTCGCCGTTCGCCCGGGTTTTTTCCTTGCGTTATTATTGTTACATTTTGAAAAGATACCCGGCTCATTTCAACAGTGCTTTTCTATGAAGTCGCATTACTACTTTATCGGGGCAGCCCTCTCCATACTGCTCTCTATCTATATCTTTATTTTTGGTACGGGAGCGAATCACGAGATGATTGCCATTTTTATCGGTCTCTGGGCGCCGACCATTATCTGCCTTGGCGTGTTCAATACCCTGCTTGGTATTCTTGACGAGATGTGCTGTGCGCACAAGCGCATTGAGGGTCGCCAGACCTGCGGCGATGAGCATTAATCTTCTTTTTCCGGAGTCCGGGAGGTACGGGCAATGAAACAGTTCGGCTCGGTGATGCTGGTCGGAACCGGTGGATTTTTGGGCTCGGTGGCGCGCTACCTGGTGGCGCTCCTCTTTGCTCCGATGGCTATCGGCTTTCCCTTCTCCACCCTGACGGTGAACTTGGTGGGCAGTTTTCTGATCGGTTTGCTCAGCGAACTGGCGGTTTCAACAACCCTGGTCTCTCCTGAAGCAAGGCTCTTTCTGGTGACCGGTTTCTGCGGGGGATTTACTACCTTTTCCGCTTATATGTACGAGCACAGTATGCTGATGCGGGACGGCCAGCTCTTCTATGCCGCGCTCTATCTTGCTGGCAGTATTGTTGGTGGACTCATTGCTCTCTACACAGGAGCGCTTTTTGCAAAACTCTGGACATAAAGCAACTATGGAACTACAGAATCTGGAACTCTTGCGGATCTTTGTCGGCGAACAGGTCCGGTTCGGTCACCGTCCGCTCTATGAAGAGATTGTTCGTGAAGCCCGGCTTTTTGGTCTGGCTGGGGCCACGGCGCTCAAGGGGGTGCTCTCCTACGGTCACGACATGCTGATCAAGACCTCAAAAATCATGGAGTTCGGTACCAACCTGCCCATGGTGATCGAGATTGTTGACACGCCGGAAAAGATTGAGGGCTTTCTGCCGATGGTTGAGCAGATGGTTAGGGATGCAGCCGGTCGTGCCATGGTTACCCGTGAGCTGGTTCGTGCGGGGATCATGGAGTGATCCTTTTTTGCCGGGGAATAGAAATAAAAAAAGGGAAGCCGTGGAAGCTTCCCTTTTTTATTGATCTCTCGCGAACGAGTTTTATTGACCGGAGGCTACAAGTGCGTTGTAGTTCGCCTTGATGGTTTTTTCCAGATCCTCGTCGGTGTGCACAGCGCTGATGAACATCGCTTCAAACTGCGACGGAGCAAGGTAGATGCCCTGATCGAGCATGGAGTGGAAATATTTGGCATGCTTTTTCACATCAGCCGTGATGGCCGTGGTGAAGTTGACAACCGGTGTTTCGGTAAAGAAGAGGCAGGACATTGAGCCAACACGGTTCTGCACATAGTTCAGACCCAGTTTTTTCAGGTTGGCGCTGAAGCCCTCCTCAATGATTTTTGCTTTTCTTTCGAGTTCCGGATATGGATTCTCATCCATAAGAATTTTCAGGGTTTCCAAGCCAGCAGTCAACGCCAGCGGATTGCCTGAAAGGGTTCCGGCCTGATAGACATCGCCAAGCGGAGCAACACGCTCCATGATTTCGCGTTTGCCGCCGAATGCACCGACCGGAAGACCGCCGCCGATGATTTTGCCCATGGTGGTGAGGTCAGGTGTGACGCCGTAGAGGCTCTGTGCGCCGCCAAGTGCTACGCGGAATCCGCACATCACCTCGTCGAAAATCAGCACAATACCTTCTGCGGTGCAAAGCTCGCGCAGTGCGGCAAGGAAGCCGGGTTGTGCCGGGATAACGCCGGTGTTGCCAGCCACAGGCTCAATGATGATGGCCGCAACCTGGCCCTTGTTCTCATTGACCAGCAGCTTTACCGAGTCGATATCGTTGTAGGTGGCGTTGAGGGTATCGAGCGCAGTACCTTTGGTTACGCCGGGGCTGTCAGGAGCGCCGAGGGTGAGGGCACCGGAACCCGCCTTGATGAGGAAGCTGTCGCCGTGGCCGTGGTAGCAACCTTCAAATTTAATGATTTTATCGCGGCCGGTGTACCCCCTTGCAAGCCGGACGGCCGACATGGTGGCTTCGGTACCGCTGTTGACCATACGCACCATCTCAAGCGAAGGAACGATTTTGCAGAGCAGTTCGGCAATTTCAATCTCCATCTCGATCGGGGTACCGAAGCTGGTGCCGATATTTTTCAGGGTATATTCAAGTGCTGCGGTGATTCTCGGATGCATGCTGCCGAGAATGAAGGGACCCCATGAACCGACATAGTCAAGATAGCTGTTGCCGTCAACATCGGTCATGTATGCTCCCGATCCTTTGGCCATGTAGATTGGATTTCCTCCAACGGATTTGAACGCACGAACAGGAGAGTTTACACCTCCGGGAATAAACTTCTTTGCTTTCTCAAAGAGTTCT
>CAIMCD010000037.1 GCA_903839405.1 uncultured Chlorobiaceae bacterium | reverse complement strand
CGGTGGTGTTCACCGTCGCTAACGTATTGCCGTCATAGACCTTGTTATCCGCCGTGATGCCCGAAATCGTCAGACCCTTCGGGGTAATGTCCGCCGTCGTGGTCGGCTGGCCGATAATCGTATAGTTGCCCTGATCCAAACCACTTAAGAGCAGATTCACCGTCTTCTGCTGCCCAACATTCTTGTCAATAAAGCGGCCCGTTGCCGAAACACTCAAATCGTCGCCACTTACAATGCCGCTGTAACTGGCCCCACCCGTGTTCACCGTCGCTAACGTATTACCGTCATAGACCTTGTTATCCGCCGTAATGCCCGATACCGTCACTGAACGTGGGGTAATGTCTGCCGTCGTGCCGGTCTGCTGCAACAAATTATAGTTGCCGGCATCACTTCCGCTGATGGTATTGCCCGTAACCGTAACCACCTTGGCGATACCTACATTCTTGTCTGCAAAGCTGCCACTGGTCGCTCCACCAAGAATCACCACATCGCTGCCGATGGCATTGATCGTTGCTGTCCCCGTCAGGGTCGCTGCGGCCGTGCCATCATAGATTTTGCTCGATGCCGAAAGGCCGGTAACCGAAAGATTGGCTTTGGTGATGGTGTAACTTCCGGTATAATAACCAACCGCATAATCTGAATAGAGCAGGGGATTATTATTGGAAATCAGATCATAGGTACCAACATTTTTCGATTGAGTGATAAAACTCAGTGAAGCGGTTGAAAAATCAACCGGAGCACCTATGGCCTGTATCGAAAGTCCGGTAGCGATGACGCTACTATCATAGGTTTTGGTACCATTACCCGTCTCGACAATAATTGCCTTGGTCTCTGGGGTACTGACACTATATCCTGCATAGAGATAACTGCTGTTCTCGCCTGGAATGGCAATCGTACCGCTGTAGACTCCACCCACAGGATCTCCACCGGAAGTAAAGGTCAATGGCTGCGTCTCGCCGTTAAGCTGAATGCGCAGATGGGCAACTGTTGGTGCCACAAACGAAAGCTGCGCACTCTTGTCGGCGCTGAGAAAACCCAGCGCGCCCTCGACTTGTTCATGCCTGCTCTCTCCCGGAGTGGTATTCAAGCCATTGATCAACACCGTTCCGCTCAAAAGCGATGTCCCGATGGTTGTCGTTGTGCCCGATCCGCCTTCAACACCAATACCAAAGACATTGGTATCGCCCTGGCTCTCACCCGTTAGAGAGAGATTGCCGCCACCGGTTAAAATGGTGGCACCCGCCTCAAGATAGATGCCCGATTTTTCAACCGAATAATTACAGGATGTGGCCGATGATCTCCCGTTGATGGTGATATTTCCACCACCAGCGAGAATCGAGTGATTCTCTGCAATATTGACCGCTGCCTCATTGGCTGAAAGGTTCAGGGCATAGCCGATTCCGTTATGCAATGCACCTGCAGCGCCTCCAATCAGGATCTCTCCTCCGTTGGAGTTCAAGTCGCCATTGATATTGATGCCGCCGGTTGTGGCGCTCTGGCTGTTGGCCGAACTCAGCGTTATATTCAGCTTTCCGCTGGTTGAGGACATATTCTGATTGAGCCGAACACTGCCGACCGCCTGCAAGAGCAAGGAAGCATCACTGCCGGCTGATTTTGCAATCGCTCCGTCAACCGTGATATCACCTCCACTCGTCTGGACGGTAACATTGGTACCGGTGCCAAGCGTGGAGGCAATAAGGGAGTTCTGAATCGTTGAAACCGGTGAAGAGGCGCTCCAGATATCAGTAGGTGCTCCAGAGAGAACGACTCCCGATCCAATGTTCACGCTGTTCGGATCGATCAGCCAAGTTCCTGAAATGCCTGCCGGGGCAAAGGCCGAAACTGAACCGTCGGCCACGTCGAGCCAGTAGCCGGAGGTTTCAATCCGACCACCATCACCCCCATTGAGCCCGCCCTTCGCCTCAAGCGCACCATAAATTCGGGTAACCGACAAGGGATTGGCGACATCCGAGCGCACCACAATATTACCACCGTTGCCACTATCCGTAGCGCTGGCCTCAAGCAGGGTGCCTTGCTCAACAACCACTCCGGTTGCCTGATGGATAGCAGGATCACCGCCACCGCCAACAAGAACCTCTCCACCGCCGGTAACTCCGGAAGCGGTCAGGTGCGCACCTGAACTGAGCTGTACCCGGTCACCTGTCGCAATAATCTGACCACCCTTGCCGTCCAAAGAGGAGACATCAAGCGTGCCCGAGATGGTTGTCTGACCGCCCGATGCATCCAGCACAATCCGCCCCTCTTTCTGCTGCAGGCTTTGAGCCTCAATAACCCCGCTGTTGTTGACGGCTGACTGCGTCAGAATATCGGCCGCCTTGGCCGTCATCACCACAAGGCCGTTATCAGCCTTGATCATCCCCTTGTTCTCGGCCAGGGCATCAGCCACACCGGCATCAACCGTCAGTGTGATCAAGCCGTCGCCCTTGAAATCCAGCGACACCTGATTGCCGGCAACCAAGGCCGTGCTGCCACCCGGTGTTGTTATCGTTCCCTCATTGCTGACATTCGGCCCAATCAGCGCTACCACGCCACCCGTCTGGGCCGTGAGCTGACCCTGGTTCAGGATAGCGGCGGCACTGCCGGAGTTCTGAAACTTGAACTTCCCGGCCAAAAAGTCGCCATCAAGCATATCAAGCGATGAGGCAACCAGACCGCCCACATTAACGCGTGCATCCGGGCTGAAAATAATACCTGACGGATTGATCAGAAAGACCCGGCCGTTCGAGGAGAGCGAACCCATGATCTGGGTCGGATTCTGATCGGTAATCCGGTTAAGCGCCGAAGCGGAACTGTTCGGCTGGTCAAAGCGCACACCGGCATTAACGCCGATGTTGAAGCTCTGCCAATTCGCTATCATCTGCTGACTACCCTGGGTTACGGTCATCTGGTTGCCGCTCGTGACAATTGAACCGCTGCCGGAGGTGACTTGACCTCCGGTGGGCAGGGCCCCGGGATCAAGCGCATATGCCGGAACCGCAGCCGCCATCATGGCCGAGAGCACCGAAATACTGAGAAGAGAGGAGCAAGGGACACGACCGTTCGAGTTGACCTTTTCAGATACGACGATCCATCTCTCTTTGGTTTTCGACCAGATGATTTTGAATATCCTGTTCATAATACTCGCGTAGAATGGTTAGATAGCGAAAAATTAAAATTTGGGTGAGGGCTCTCTCGGCTCTCTTAATTCTCTCGTTGCGCCTTGCGCTCAATCAACGTCTTCAGATTCCTGAGTGAGAGCAGATGGGCATGAATCAGGGCCAGCATCCCGCTACGAAAAAGTTTGACAATATCGATATCCGGCAATTGAGCCAGTTTCTGCTCGTCTACCACCAGGAGACCATTCAGGGCATAGCTGCGGCCATCACCGAGGTTGGCCTGTGCGTCAATCTGACGCAGAAGACCCGCCTGCAACAGCATGGCGCCAAACTGGGAGCTCTCTCTCATTTTTACCAGATAGTCCTGCAGAAAAGCCTGAATCTCACGGGTTTTGGCTGAAGGCTCTCCGTTCTCAAAGAGCGCCGCGCCACCTTCAAGATTAAAGCCATCATAGGCTTCATCAAAACAAACCGTTTCATCACCCTCATTTCCGTGGGTGGTGATAAAGGGATAACGCCTGATATAGGCCGGGATATAGTGACCGCTCCAGTTTCCTGCGGCATCCACAAAAAGGTTCTCATGCTCTTCAAGCCCAAGCAGCACAACCGGAAGAATGCCGTTATCAGCCGTTTCACGGAAGATGATCGGGAACTGACGGCTTGCGTCATAAAATTCCACCGTTGCCAGCAGCACGGTACGCGCAGCCGCCGCAAAAGCAAAGCCCTGTGGGCTTGGGCTAACGGTCAGGTTGGCATGAATCTCGCTGTTGAGCGGAACCGGGTTCCGGTAAAAGATCGGTAGCGCGCTAACTTCTCCACTGTTTTCCATTGTTTCCACAGACTCCTCTGGTTGCCATTGATGCATAATTGCCTTGTAAATGCTATTAATCATGATAATGTCGCTACAGTTCACTGCCCCTTATATGCGATATGCTTTATCCTGTTTTTACTCTCCCGCTCCCTGTGGCAGCAAAAAAATCAATTGATTAAACAAGAGAGTGCTCTCTAAGGAGCCGGGAAAACCCGGCTAAAAGAACAACATGGATTGCAACCAGAAGCGATAGTTGTCGCTCCGGCCGTCCGAGTTGTTTCCGCTTATGGATCGACCGGGATTGTCACCGATCGCATAGGCCCAGCTTCCGCGAATCGCAAATTTTCCGCCCGAGGTATAATTGAACCCCAATCCCGCGCCTTGCAACCAGTAACTGTTGCGATTGGTTGCGGTTCCAAGCGCAATAAGCACCGGTTCCTTGTTGATGTCGATATAGCCGGCATCATAAAAACCATCGAGCTGCAAGCTGCCCCACGATGGCGGCAAGGAAATATTATAGCGGATATCGGCGTTCAGGAGATGGCCCTCGTCACCCGAAGCCTCGCCAACCGGATAGGCTCGCAGGCTGTTTGGACCGCCAAGACTGAATTTTTCGCTGCTGTCAAGGTTGTTAAACGCCGCCTGGCCCGTCCAGGAGAGGTTCATGGTAGCACGATCTGTGAGATGTTGTTGACGGGCCATACCAAAATTCACCCGGCTGTAGTGACCCTCGGTTTTGGCATAACTGATATCGGCAATCGATTCATGAAACCCGCCGGTGGTCAAGCCGATATTCCAGTTGGTAAAGCCTCCTCCAAACCAGGTATCACGAAGATCACCGTTACCGCCAAAGGTAATACTGTTGATGTTCCTGTCGCGCATTTCAACGGTTGAGCGGGTATCGAGCAGCGCTTTGTAGCTGTAGGTTGCCGACAGGGTAACGTTGGAGAGTCGGGTGCGATGCAACGGATAGCTGAGGCCTGCGTCAATACCGTTGCTCCGGCCTTCGTACTGAAGCGAAGCAAGATCACCGACCAGATTATAGTGCATGCCGGTATAGGCCAAATTCCCCTTCAAGCCATCATCGGTGAGAGGAAAGTTGTATCCGATACGCCCCTGGGTCAAACCATCAGCGCCGGTCAGCATCAGGGTAAACTGGTCAGCCCTGCCCAACGGATCGCTCAATGAGATCATGGTATTGGCACGCCAGGCTCCGGTATAGCGGTTACCATAGTTATCGCCCCAGAGAACTCCTTTCAGCAGCGGCCCTTCGGCCACATTCACCTGAACTCCGCTCGTGCCGGGTGTCGTGCCGGCAGCCAGAGTGGCACGGGCATTGATACCAGGCAGATCATTCATCAAGAGAACCGAACGCTCCAGACGCTGCTCATTGATCGGCTGCCCAGGAAGAACTGCTGGCTGGACAATGTTGTGCAAAATGGATTGATGAACTCTCACCGTCTTGTCGGCCTTGATAGAGATACTGCCGTCACTTTTGCCCTGGGTAAGAGCAATTTCAATGAGACCGGAAGTGACATCCTGCTTTGGAAGGTAGGCCCGTGCAAGGAACCACCCTTTTTTCTTCAGAAAGGCGGTAACCCTGGAGGCCTCTGCCTGCAGCTCCCCGAAGGAGAGGGTTTTCCCGACTGAACCACTCACGACGAACTGCAGCTCCGCTTCAGTAGCAAGCCCTTCATAGCCGCTGAAGGTAAAGCCCTTCACCGCCACTCGAACACCACTGTCACTCAATGCAGCTCTCTCACTCTCTTTGCCTGGAGCAGAGAGTTGCTGAGGCAACTGGCGCTGCTGGAGCTGCTGCTCACGAAGAATACTGCCCGCATCAGGCAGGGGCTCTGCCTGAAGAGATACCAGCGAAAACATACTACCGGCCACAACCAACGAAAACACCTTTAAGGAGAACACTTTCATACTTTTCTTTTAATAGTACTTATGAACCTTGATAGCACACCGGCGTCTTACTCCTGCAATCCAATCACACTCAATCACCAGAATTCACCGCAACCATGGCGCAGCAACACCCTCATGCATTGCTACACTGTAACAACTCGTACCAAGCAACAATCCTCAAAAAAACCAGTAAAAAATGACGCTTTTCTACCCGGAACCGTCTGAATGAACGCAGCTTTGCTTTTGAACTGAACAAGCAGGCGTAGCTTTCAGTAGTGAAATTGATGATTTTGAATCGATCGGTAACGTAGCGTTTCGACGCTATCGGAACTTCAGGTTTTTTAAAAAATCACCGCTATGTATTACTAAATCAGGGTAAAAACGGCATTCCGTGTCAGGAATTCCCTCACCTGTTTAAAAAATACCCAGACGTGTCTTGAATAAACAACGTTGAGTATTAAACAGGCGAATCCGTCAGTGATACTGTAATTTCAATGAATAAGAAGAGGTTTGAATAACAACTGCCTCATTTCAACCACTTGGCCAGTTGTTTTCTCTGCTCTTCACAAGGTCAACAATATTTAACTGTTGTAAACAATTGTTAATCCTGTCAAGTTAACAGATTTTTTTTATATAAAAAAACACAATTTTCGTCTTCTTTATAAAACCTCAGCTTTTCAGGAAAAACCCATAGCTAATCAGAGAACGTTCCTATTGCAATGATCTTTCTCTATGCCTGACAACCTGTACAATCAGGGTTTCTCAGGGTAGTATTCCGGGCCGTCACCTGTTGTGCTTTAACGCAATGAGTGGTAGCTTGAGAGCAAGTATGGTAACGTGAACGAATGAGCGAAAAAACGCATGAATAATACTCCCTCCCCCGAAAAACAGGTAGAACTGCTTGAAACGGCCGAGTGCGGTATCCCCCGCTTCGGCATGATGCTCAGAGAGTCAGGAAATGCTCCGCTCCGCTCATCAGGAATCGATATCCTGCAAATCAACACCGGCTACATCTGCAACCTCCGCTGCCGCCACTGTCATGTCGATGCCACTCCGGAACGTAGGGAGATGATGACTCGCCAGACCATGCAGCACTGCCTTGACGCCCTTGAAAAAAGCGCCATAGCCACTATCGACATTACCGGTGGAGCACCGGAAATGCACCCGGATTTCCGCTGGTTCATTGAACGGATACGCGAAAAATTGCCTGACGGGGAGCTCCTGGTACGCTCCAACCTCACCCTGCTCTCTGAAAAAGGCAAGTATCAGGGTATACCGGAATTTCTCCGCCAACACCGGGTCACCATCATCGGTTCCCTCCCCTGCCATACTCAGGTGGTGGTTGACCAGATTCGGGGAAAGGGGGTGTTTGACCGTTCAATCAAGGCGCTACAACTACTCAACCGCCTTGGTTATGGTAAAGAGGAGAGCACGCTCTCGCTCAACCTGGTCTATAACCCCCCGGGCCCTTCGCTGCCGGGAGGGCAAGGAGCTATCGAAAAAGAGTTCCGCCAGATTCTCTTGGAAGAGCACGGCATTTTTTTCAACCATCTCTACACCATCACCAACATGCCGATCAACCGCTTTCTGGGCGATCTGCTTGAAACTGGCACGTACTGCAACTACATGAAGCTGCTTGCCGACACCTACAACCCGCTCTCCATAAACAACCTGATGTGCAAGACCACCCTCTCGGTCGGCTGGGACGGCACCCTCTACGACTGTGATTTCAACCAGATGCTTCGTCTCCCTTTGCTCCCTCCTGCGCCGCAGCAGATCAGCATGTTCAATGAAGAAACACTCCGCAACCGCAGGATCATGATCGGCCAGCACTGCTATGGATGCACGGCAGGGGCCGGCTCAAGTTGTCAGGGAAGCCTGCTATGAACTGCCAGCGCCTGCTCATTATTTTCACGAAAAACCCTGAAGCGGGAAAGGTAAAAACCCGCCTCGCTTCAGCTATCGGTGACGAAAAAGCCCTTGAAATCTACCACGCACTCCGGCAAGTAACCGCCCGTGCCACACGGAAGGTTAATGCAGAACGGATGGTCTTTTTCTCCGACTTCATCCCCTCAAGCGATCTCTTCATCACGGAAGGGTTCACGGCCCGGTTGCAGGAGGGACGGGATCTTGGAGAGCGGATGCTGCACGCCATAAACACAGGATTTGAAGAGGGTTTTCAGCATATTGTGCTTATTGGAACCGACTGTTACGAGCTGACAAGTGCAATCATTGAGAGCGCATTTCTGGCCCTTCGGCGCACGGAGGCCGTGATTGGGCCCGCCACCGACGGCGGCTTCTACCTTATCGGCCTGAACCGAAATCTGCCGGAGCTCTTTCTTGAGCGGGAGTGGAGCACCCCGGAGGTGCTTGAAACCACAACCGCACGGCTCCGCCAGCTCGGCGTAGCGTATGAACTGCTGCCGGAACTCTCGGATATTGATACCATTGAAGACCTGAAAAAAAGCGGATTATGTCCCCTCAAACAATAACAAAAAGTGTAAGCATCATCATCCCTACCTTCAACGAAGAGGCGGTGATTGCCAACACGCTCAAGACCCTCCTTGCCATCACCGATGGCTCAAAAGAGGTCGAGATCATTATCAGCGATGCAAGCAGCGACCGCACTCCCGACCTCCTCAAGGAGTTTCCGGTAACGGTGTGCCGGAGCGAAAAAGGTCGCGCCGTGCAGTTGAACGCCGGAGCCCGAATGGCCAAGGGAGAGATTCTCTACTTTCTCCATGCCGATACCCTGCCGCCGAAAACCTTTCTTGAGGATATCCGCTCCGCCGTGGAGCAAGGCCACAAGGCAGGATGCTTCAGGATGCACTTTGACGACAACCACCCGATCATGAGCCTCTACGGCTGGTTCACCCAGTTTCCTCTGACGCTCTGCCGGGGCGGAGACCAGTCGCTCTTTATGGAGCACACGCTTTTCCGGGAGATCGGAGGCTTCAACGAAACCCTTCGCATTATGGAGGATATCAATATTATCAACCGCATTGAGCAGCGAACCCGCTTCCACATTCTCGAAAGCGAGGTCACGACATCGGCCCGCAAATATCACAAAAACGGGATGATCGAGCTCCAGATGAGCTTCGGCACCCTGCACCTCATGTATGCACTCGGCTTTGACCAGGAGAGCATGACCAGATTCTACAAGGAGAATATCCGTTGAGTGAACGGCTAAAAAGCCTCCAAACCCCATGAAAAGAGCCGCAAAAGCTTCGCTCCCGCAAAATGAATTTGGGAGTGAAAGAGTTAGGAAATAGAATGTTATATTTAGCAAAATACTTTCTATTACTTACCCTTTTAACTACCAACAACTATGGCAGCAGAAGAACTCAACAAACCCTCAGGAACCACGAAACCCGCGGCACCCCAGAAACAGGATTCAAATGTCGGCAATGGCGATATGGCCAATCTGATCGGCAATGTAGGTATCCTGATTGATTCCACCATTGAATCCGTACAGGGGATGCTGAGCTCGGTCAGTTCCGCTACCGGTCAAATCATTGACGGCGTAACCTCCACCATTAAATCCGAGCCGGTACAGGGGATGATCAACACGGTCAGTTCCGCCACCGGCCAGCTTATCGACGGAGTGACCTCTACCATCAAGTCCGATCCGGTCAAGGAGATTTTAAATAACGTCAACACCGTTTCAGGTCAACTGATTGAAGGCGTTACCAACACCCTGAAATCCGGACAGGTACAGAACTCGGTTCAGGAACTCGGCAAAATATGGACCAACCTGCTCGAAAACCTCAACTCCACCGTCAGCTCCAACCAGATTCAGAACCTCTTCGAGAATGTCAGCTCCGGACTTGGTCAGCTTGTCGGCAACCTCCTTCCACCAGGAATCCCAGGAATACCGGGAATGCCTCTTGGCCGTGGAAACCAGCCGAAAAAAGATGTCCAGCAGATTATGTTCTCGCCAAAAGAGATACAGCCTGAGGTAAAAGCTATTGCGCCGGCACCGGCACCGGTTGCAACTCCAGCAGCAGCTCCGGCTCCGAAGCCAGCCGCAACAACCATATCGGCTCCGCCTCCGGCACAGCGGAAATAAACACTCCGGCAGTAACCTCTTTTCTCTAAAGTCATGAGCGTTATAACATATCCAATGCAACAACTGGATATGTTATAACGCTCAACATGACCGCACTGTAGCCTATCCCTTGCTTTCTACCCCCGTATGGCCAAAACCACCTTCGCCGCGCCGGGTTGAACCAAGTTCTGCTACCTCTTCAAAGTGAACCTGCTCCACCCTTGCCACCACCATCTGCGCAATGCGGTCGCCATGCTGCACTACAAAAGGCTCCTTGCCATAGTTGATCAGAATCACCTTGACCTCGCCCCGGTAATCGGCATCAATCGTGGCCGGAGTGTTCGGCAGGGAGATCAGGGAGCGGAGCGCCAAACCGCTTCGCGGGCGAAGCTGCGCCTCGTACCCTTCGGGCAGCTCAATGGCAAAACCGGAGGGAATGAGCGCCGTGGTAAAGGGCTCAAGGGTGACCGGCGCTTCAAGGCAGGCTGCAATATCCATTCCGGCCGCATGGGCCGTTGCATAAACGGGAAGTGAGGCTTGTTTATGAAGGCGAACAATCTTTACTTGTATCATGGTAATCGTAACAGGAATAAGAGTTTTTTATGACGATCAATATAGCATATAAATGAGTTTGCAACCGGAGAGATCGGAAGAGCGGGTTTATGCGCTGGCATTCGGCGCCCACCCGGATGACGTGGAGCTGGCATGTGGCGCTACACTGCTGAAAATAATGGCCGAAGGGCACACAGTGGCCGTTTGCGACCTGACCCGGGGAGAGATGGGTACGCTCGGAACGCCGGAAACCCGTAAGGCTGAAGCCGAAGAGGCCACTGCGCTGATGGGCTACCAGAGCCGCACCACCCTCAACCTTGGCGACTCAAAACTCTTTAACACCGAGGAGAACATGAAGGAGATCATCCGGGTGATCCGCCGCTTCCAGCCGGACGTGGTCTTCGCCAACTCCCCCGACGAACGCCACCCCGACCACCTGAAAGCCTCAAAGCTCGTCACCGAAGCGGCCTACTACGCCGGCCTGCAGCAGCTCCCGACAACCTGGAACGGCACAACGCAAAAGCCCCATCGGCCGCGCCACCTGCTCTACTACATCCAGTTCAAACACCTTGAGCCGGACGTTATTGTTGATGTTTCAACAACCTTTGAAGCCTCACGCAAAGGGGTACTCGCCTTCGGCTCCCAGTTCTACCGGGAGGGTGTGGGCGAAGAGCCAAAAACCCTCATCCAGCGCCGCGAGTTCCTCACCGGCCTCGAAGCTCGCGCCCGCTACTTCGGCGAGCAAATCGGCACCCTCTACGGCGAAGGGTTCCAGCTCCCCACCACCATGGCCATCCACACCTTCACCACCTCCTTCCCCGGCTCATGAAAGGTCAGATGTAGGGGCGAAAAATTTTTCGCCCCTACTGGAACGGACAACACGAAAACCGATATAGTTGTCCCTCTCCTCCGGGAGCGACGAGCCCCGGCTCGGCAACATGTTCCGCTATCCAACATTCAAGCGATCCATTGCCCACGTCCAACTTTTTTCAAACGAGAAATTCATAAAAATATTTTATACTTAGCGTCAACCCACTTATTACACAGCAAGCATAAAAACACTCCTCCCGGAGTGGCGCAACATTGCATACCTCAATAGTCTGACGCATAAAAGCCGAAAAGCAAGGATTTTTGTCGAGTCATAAACAAGAGTTGTACCCTTTTCTCATCCAATAAAAAGGAGATACCGCAATGCCTACACCTGTCCAGCTTGCCACCGGTCTTGGTGGTGCCATTGGCTCGGATTACGTCCTGAGCCGCAATCAACTCTATTTTGTCGAGTACAACGGCAATATCTCGCGGCTTGATCTGGTGCGCCCGCTTGAAGCGGTTGTTTTCAGCGGAACCGTAACCATGCCGGCAAATTCCAGCCTTGATTTAAGCAACGGCACCTCGGCTCAAGGTGGGCATATCCGGTGGGATCACTCCAGTCCCGGTGGAATACTGGTCATGCGTCCCCAGGGAAATTGCACCCTCTCCACAGCCACCATCATCAACTTTGATAAAATAACCGAGGCGGAACTGCAGAACCCGCCCTACACACAAAACTCAATCCCGGGTGAAGGAGCTGCAAATCAACTCACGACCGGAGCTGTGTTCGGCGTCTTCAACAGTTCCCGGCAACCGGCAGCCAATTTCGATTATGCCAAAGTAGTCGTTCTTTCAAACGCAGGCGGCAGCATCAAGGTGCAGTGGGTCAGTTACCGCGTCAAAGCGCGCTACAGCGTTATCGGCACAAGCTATGCCCAGCCTGAGGACATCAAGGTAACCTCCGGCGGACGCTACGCCTATGTGACCGAACGCACCGGCAATTTCCTCCGGGTGGATCTGACAAACGCCAATCGCGGCTCAGCGCAACTTGTTGCTTCCGGCCTGAACACTCCCCAGCAGATCTTTCTCGACGAAGCACATGGTCAGGCTTATGTGCCCGAATACACCACCACAGCAACAGGCAAGATCTGGCGCATTGACCTCTCAGGAAGCATCAAAACCCAGCTCTTCAGCGGACTTGAAGCATGTACAGGAATTCTGGTCACAAAAGATCTTCGCTACGCCCTTGTAACAGAGCAGGCCAGTGGAGGCAACCGCGTAGCACGCATCAACCTGGCAACAGGTCAACGTGAAAATCTCATCACCACGTTGACCGCACCCTTTTTCATGGAGTGGGGTGACGATAATGAGAGCCATATCATTCTGGCCGAGCGGGATCCCGCCAATCGTATCACGGTTGTTGACCTCAGCGCAAATCCGGTCACGGCAACCGTTCTGGTATCAGGCGTACCGAACCGCCCTTCAAGCTGCGTCGTCTCAAAACCAGGCACACTGCTTGTCTGCAGCGACTCGGTGATTACCCAGTATGATATCTCCAGTTCACTCTTCTCCCTCACCGGGCCACTCTTCATGGGCATCGGTCTTATTCCGGTTGACCACATTATCAATGCAACACCGCCCGACAACAACACGGATGGTTATGCCGATACCACCGATATCAGCGGCTACCTCCTGCGGGTAAAGGATGCCCCCTTTGGCGGAACACTGGCCATCATGATCAACCACAACGCCGCCCTCCTTGCCGGAGCCACCTATTACAAGCTCTCGGTCACCCAAATAACACCCATTGCCGGAGTGCCAACAGAACCTCGTCAGGGTTTCAGCGACTACCTCTGGAACCCCGTAACCAGCCGCTTCGAGCCACGCACCATCACTCCTGATGCCGACGGCTTCTACCCTGTCCGAAAACCACTTGAAGTGTGGTACAACCCGCTGCTCGGCTACACTCTCGACACAACCATACTTGGTAACGGTCTCTACAACATCGATATCACCATCTACAATGCTGCCAAGGTGGCCATTGGTGTCAGCACCATCCACAACCGCAAGGTCAAAATCGACAATCAGTGGCCTGTAGCCAATATCGAAAAGATTTTGCACGATGGTGCCGAAGTTCCCGTCTGCACCATCGTCAACAGTGGCACCGACCAGTTCCAGTTCCAGATCACGGCCACTGATCCGCAAGGGCATCTCTTGAGCTGGAATATGAGTGCGCTGTGGGGCGACAACAAGTCGATTGATGTGGGTAGCGACACCTACCAGAACCACATCTCTGCAACCCGCCAGTGGGCCGGCGTGATTTCAGGAGTTGTACCAGCATCGGCATGGCACGCCACGGTTGCGGGCGACTCGACCTCAACGCGCTGCGCACATACCTTCTACCTCGGCGTATGGGACCGGGTGATCAACGGATACGGCTATATTCACTATCAAACCTACCACAAGTCGATCACCATCTGGCTCTAAGCAAAACAACTCCCGTTCTGGCAACAACACTCGCCAGAACGGGATATTTTCAATCAAACGCAGGGGCGAAAAATTTTTCGCCCCTACTGGAACGAACAACACGAAACCCAATACAGTTGAGCCTGCCGCCCGGATAGCCGTTGAACCGGAAAGAGCAACGCAGAAATTCAGATCCGCTGCCCCACGAACCCCCGCGCAACGAACGGGCAGCTTCTTTTTCTTCATACCAATTATCCATCCACTCCCACACATTACCGGCCATATCGTGTAGACCCTCCGGCGTTGCCCCATCAGGATAACTTCCAACAGGTGTTGTAGCACCAATTTTACTATCATAATAGTTGGCCAATCGAACAGAAAGCTCACCCTCATCTTCAGACCACGGCCATTGACGAACACGCTGAACCTTTGCACCACGCTGCCCTCCCGCAGCCCACTCCCACTCGACTTCTGTGGGTAAACGATAGAGAGTGCTGTCACGACCACTACTCTCCAGCAAGGAGAGCCACAAACAATATGCCCTTGCTGCGTACCATGTTATACCAACCACCGGCTGGTCATCACCGTTGAATTTTGGTTCTGCATCAAGCGTTGAACGAAACAGGACAGCAAGATCGTTTTTACCCTCATGAAGATAATCTCCCAGCTTTGGCCACCATAAATCGCGCTTCGCAAGAGCCCTCAGCTCCTCCCGGATGGATGGTGCCGACACCTGACCTCCCCGATCCTTGCTGTTTGCCTCCAAAAAAGCAATAAACCTGCGATAGAGCCGGTTGGTCACGGGATACTTTGCCATGGAGAACTCCTCCACCTGCACCTCCTTCCCGGTCACCGAATAGATATAGCTTCCGCCAGCTATCCTGATATACTCAGCCTCCTCTTCATGTTTGTTATGGAACAATTTTGGCTTACTGTAGACGGTAACGACCGTTGGCGGTTCCGTCTCAAGGGCGGCCGGAGAACTATGCAAAGTCTCAACAGTATTATTTTCTGGAAGGAGAACGCTATCGCCAGATCCTGCACCCGCATAACAAGCAGGAAACCACCGGGGAATATTGATATCAAGATGACGGGCAAGTTTTTCACGAAACTCATGGCGCTCGTCATACTCCCAAACCAGTGAATCCGCCTTTAAGGAGGCCCTGAACTCATCAAGCTTTGCCTCCTGTGCTTTATCGACCTTGCTTCGTGCTATCGGCACATTGGAGAAATAGAGCATAACCGGCTTCTCACCTTTCAGCATTCGCTCGACCTCTTCAACCGCTCCTCCTGGAGCAACTTTTGTAGGAGTTCCGATGCGAGTCCAGAAAATACCGACCGCACAGTCGCAATCATCAACAATCTGATGGTTTAGAACTTCCTGCACCCCACCGCCATCCCGCTTGCTTTCCGGAGCAGAACGCTTTTCCCACAAGACCGGATCAAGCATGAGCTGGCATCCTGGGTGGCGAGAATGCCAGTCGCGGATCACTTCAACCGCAATGTTGCGCTCTTCAGAAACATCGCCAGGTGAAGCCACCAGAACCTTCACACGTGTTATTCCATTATCGGGCATTTCTGCTGCAGATTGAGAGTTCCATGACCACCACAGTCATAAGAGAGATATTGTGTCATTACAAAGGGGAAAGAGACGTAACTGAATATAGCACAATCAATCAGGATTGGAAAAGGCTGCGAATCACTCCATTACCCTCGCCAGCTTTTTCTATGTGCATTGAGGTGCGTCAACCGTTCGCCGGCGGCGTTGAGGGTTTCGGGGCGTTTGGCGAAGTGAAAGCGGATCAGGTTGTGCACCGGTTCACGGAAAAAGCTTGAGCCCGGCACGGCCGCAACCCCGACCTCGCGCGCCATCCATTCAGAGAATGCCAGGTCGTCCATTACGCCGAAATCGGTGACGTCCACCATCACATAGTAGGCTCCCTGCGGGCGGCTGTAGGAGAGACCGGCCTTATCGAGCCAGCCGAGAAAGAGATCGCGCTTCTGGATATAGCCGGCAAGCAGCTCATCGTAATAACTATCCGGAAACCCCAGCGCCGTCACGGCGGCCTCCTGCAGCGGTGCGGCGGCCCCGACGGTCAGAAAGTCGTGCACCTTGCGGATAACATCCACCACATGGGGGGCGGCTACCACGGTTCCAAGCCGCCACCCGGTGATGGAGTAGGTTTTGGAGAGCGAGCTGCAGGTGATGGTGCGCTCAAACATGCCCGGCAGAGCGGCAATGCTCCGATGAATATTGGGAGGATAGACAATATGCTCGTAGACCTCGTCGGTAATCACAAAGCTGTCGAACTCGATGGCAAGACTCGCAATACACTCTAGTTCCTCAAGCGTAAAGACCTTGCCGGTCGGGTTGCCGGGATTGCAGAGGATCAGGGCTTTCGGGCGGTGCAGCTCAAAAGCCGAGCGGAGTTCCTGGGGGTCAAAGGTAAAATCGGGCGGGCGCAGAGGCACATAGACCGGCACCGCGCCCGTAAGAATGGTATCGGCCGTATAGTTTTCATAGAAGGGGGAGAAAATAACCACCTTCTCGCCCGGATTGCAGGCGGTCATCATGGCGGCCATCATCGCCTCGGTACTGCCGCAGGTCACCACCACATTGGTTTCCGCATCAACGGGAATCCCCATAAAGCGTGACTGCTTGCGGGCAAAGGCCTGCCGGAAATTCGCCGCGCCCCAGGTAACGGCGTACTGGTGCGGCCCCTGGCGCCCGGCCTGCTCAGCCGCCTGAAGCAGGGCTTCGGGTGGATCAAAGTCGGGAAACCCCTGCGAGAGGTTGATGGCGTCACACGCTGTGGCCACGCGGGTCATCCGGCGTATGATCGACTCGGTAAAATGGCTGGTACGCTCACTTGTTTGAGGCACGGCTCTAATCCTTTCCGGTTTAACTGGCTATTGATTTTAAACGGCTCACGCTGGAAAACTTGCTCAAGAGCGCTCATCTCTCTCAATAATAACCAGTAAACCGCTCCGCTGCAACAGAAGGGTTATTTCCACCTCGTTTTTTCCACTCTCTTTCTGCAGATGAAAACCGTGGCACAAGTGGCCGTGTAGGATTGATTCCGGAAAAGCTTTATAATTTGCCTACCTTTACACCGTGCCGGAAAACGGTTACCCAACCATAACTGATTTATCAATGAGAGCTTCCATCCTGCCCATCATACGCTCCACACTCCTGTTGCTGCTGACGATTTCGGGCATCACAGGGTGCCGGCAGAACAACGACGAGATGCGGCATAACCGGATTGTCACCGGTATTTCGGCGGATTTCGACCATCTCAACCCCTTACTAATCCAGCTCTCCCTGTCGCGTGAGCTTTGCACCTTGATCTACCCCTCGCTCGTCAAACCATCCCTTGACGCAACCAAAGGAGGAGTAACCTTTCTGCCATCCACGGCAAAGAGTTGGGAGTTCTCAAAGGATGGCAAAGAGGTCACCTTCCACCTGCAGGGAAACGCCGTATGGCAGGATGGCAAAAAGCTGACATCGCACGATTTCAAATACTCCTACGCCCTCTACAAAAACCCGAAAACCGCAAGTTCCCGCCAGCACTACCTCAATGATCTCCGCCTGCTCCCGGATGGAACGGCCGATATTGAGCAGGCGGTTGAGACCCCGAACGACTCAACCCTCGTGCTCCATTTCAATAAACCGATGGCGCAGGAAATTGTGCTCGACCATTTCAACGATCTCATGCCGGTAGCCGAGCATATCTTCAACAAATATCCGGCGGATGAGATTCGCCAGAAAGCCGCGGATATTCCAATTGTCGGCGCAGGGCCCTTCAAGGTAAAGGAGTGGGTGCGCCAGCAGAAACTGGTGCTTGAACCTAATCCCCTCTCCCGCCTGCCCCGCCCTGCGGCCATCAAAAGCCTGATTTTTATGGTGGTGCCCGAGTACACCACCCGGCTTGCCATGCTGAAGTCCGGCCAGATTGATGCCATGATCTCAGCCGGAGGGATCAACCCCAAAGATGTGGCGGAACTTGCAAAAAGCTCCCCATCGGTGGTTATTAGACCGGTCAAAAACCGTTACTTCGACAGCATTGTCTGGCTCAATATTGATGGCGAAGCGTGGCGCAACAGCCGCCAGATAAAACCAAACGCTCTTTTCGGCGACAAAAAGGTACGCCGAGCCCTCACCCTGGCCATTGACCGCCAGTCGATCATTGACGGATTCATGGGGCCGGAGCACGCCACCATTGTCAACACCTCCCTCTCTCCTGCCTACCGGGAGATTGCGGAGAGCTCGCTTGACCCCTACAACTTCAATCCCAAAAAAGCCTCGGAGCTGCTGCGCGAGGCTGGCTGGATACCCGGACCGGACGGGATTCTGCAGAAAGCGGGCAAACGGTTCTCCTTTGAGCTGGCGGCCCCGGTCGGCAACCCAAGGCGCAACTATGCGGCCACCATCGTACAGCAGAACCTGCGTGATGTAGGCATTGAGTGCCGTCTGCGGTTTGACGAGAGCCTGATTTTCAACAAAAACCAGAACGAGTTCCGTTACGATGCCGCCCTCTCCGGCCTTGCGGCTGAAACGCTCCCCTTCCAGCTCATTATCTGGGGCTCCGACTTTGCCCAACGTCCCTTTAACTCATCGGCTTTTCAGAACAAGGAGCTTGATACCATTATTGCCGCACTGAGCAGCCCACTTTCCAAAGAGCGCCAGGTGGCCCTCTGGAAAAGCTACCAGAAAATCCTGCACGAGGAGCAGCCGAGAAGCTTTCTCTACTACTACGATGAGCTTGAAGGGTTCAGCAGTCGCATAAAAAATGCCGATGTCAACCTGCTCTCCACGCTCTACAACGCCTTTGAGTGGCGGAGCGAGTAACCGGCAGCGCATTTGCCGCCCGTGCCAATTTTTACTATATTCAACGACTTTTTAACAAAGTAGTTATACCAGTTTTTTGCCACCACAAGTGAACTTATTCTCTTATGCCTCGTTACACCCCCGAACAGCTTGAACGGAGAAACGCTTCGGTCTGGACAAAAGTACAGGGAATCCTGGCACCGATCCAGTTTGTGATGTTTCTTGCCGGCCTTACCGTCACCTGGCTCTACCAGTCGCACATCTGGATCGACAACTTTGCCTGGATTACCTTTTTTGTGACGCTGAAAACCTTTATGCTGGTGCTGATTTTTGTAACCGGCGGCTTTTTTGAGCAGGAGGTCTTCGGCCAGTTTGCCTTTGCTCCCGAGTTTTTCTGGGAGGATTTCGGCAGCGCCATCGCCATGATTGTGCATATCTCCTACTTTATCCTCTTTTTCATGGGCCTCAGCGAGCACATCCTGATCCAGACCGCGCTGCTCGCCTATCTGAGCTATCTCATCAATGCGGCGCAATTCGTTATCCGTCTCCTGCTTGAAAAGCATAATGAGAAGAAACTCAAGCAGCAGCAATCAGCCTGATCAATTCTAGAAGACCCCGGAATAGTATGAAAGCAAAAGCCATTGTCTTCAGCGGCGTACGCCAGATTGAGCTCGCGGAAGTAACCCTGAAACCCGTCTCATCAACCGATGTGCTGGTTGAAACCTGGTGGTCGTCCATCAGTACCGGCACGGAAAAAATGGCCTACAACGGCCTGATCCCTTCACCGCCCTTTATCTTTCCCTTTATTCCCGGTTATGAAACCGTGGGGAAAATTATTGAGGTGGGCGACCATGTCAATCAAAGCCTGATCGGCAAGTTCGCCTATGTTGCCGGATCGTTCGGCTATGAGGGGGTCAATGCCGCCTTTGGCGGGGCGTCGGAGTACATTGTCTGCCCGGTCGAGAGCATTACGGTGCTTGATGGTATTGAGAATCCCCAGTGCGGCATTGCCCTGCCGCTTGGCGCAACCGCCCTCCATATTGTGGATCTTGCTGAGGTAGAGAACAAAAAAGTGCTGATCCTCGGCCAGGGCGCAGTTGGTATTCTCTGCGCGGAACTGGCCAAACTGATGGGGGCCAAACTGGTTGCCGTCACCGAGCCGAACCCGAACCGCCTGAACTGCTCTTCAGCCGACCTGAAGGTCAACCCCGAAACGGAGGACGTTGCCGCCGCCCTTGCCGGCCATGAGTTCGACGTGCTGATCGACAGCACCGGCATCATGAGCGCCATCGACACCGGCCTGCGCTTTCTGAAGTTCCACGGCGTGGTGGTTTTCGGAGGATATTACCAGCGGATGAACATCGACTACTCCCAGGCATTCCAGAAAGAGCTCTCCTTTATTGCGGCCAAGCAGTGGGCCAAGGGTGATCTGGAGCGGGTAAAGGAGCTGATTGGCAAACGGCAACTCCATGCCGGCAAAATTTTTACCCATCACCACCAGGTGGAGGAGAGTATCACCGAGGCCTACCTGCAGGCCTTCAGCGATCCGGACTGTCTGAAAATGATCCTCTTCTGGAAAGCTGATGCAGAGCCGCAGAACAAAGCTTGTTACACAACCGAGTAATCCCGGGAACCAAGTAATGGCCGCAAGAACAATCGCGATATATGGCAAGGGTGGAATAGGCAAAAGCTTTACAACAACCAACCTCAGCGCCACCTTTGCTTTGATGCAAAAACGGGTGCTGCAGCTCGGCTGCGACCCCAAGCACGACTCCACCACCTCCCTCTTCGGAGGCATTTCGCTGCCGACCGTTACCGATCTCTTCTCGGAAAAAAACGCACTCAACCAGCCGCTCACCATCAGCGACATTGTCTTCCGGCGCGATATTGCCGGCTTCCCCCAGCCGATCTACGGCATTGAACTCGGCGGCCCGCAGGTGGGACGCGGGTGCGGCGGACGGGGCATCATTTCAGGATTCGATATCCTTGAAAAGCTCGGCATCTTCAAATGGGATCTTGACATCATTTTGATGGACTTTCTCGGCGACGTGGTTTGCGGCGGTTTTGCCACGCCGCTCGCCCGTTCGCTGAGTGAAGAGGTTATTCTGGTCACCAACAACGACCGCCAGTCGATCTTCACGGCCAACAATATCTGCCAGGCCAACAACTACTTCCGAACCGTTGGCGGCAAATCCCGCCTGCTGGGCCTCATCATCAACCGCGATGACGGCAGCGGCGTTGCGGAAAAATATGCCGAGGCGGCGGGCATCACTGTGCTGATGAAGGTGCCCTATAACTCCGAGGCCCGCGACCGGGACGACAGCTTCGACTTCGCTATCCGCCTGCCCGAAATCCGCGATAAATTCCAGGCTCTCGCCCGTAATATTCTGGAAAACCGCATTGTGCCGTGTGAAGCTGGAGGACTTGACTTCATGGGCTTTGTAAGGCTCTTCGGCGACGTCAGCGACGATGCCCCGCAACCGGCTACGGCCGAAGAGCTTTTTGCCCCGAAAAAGAGCACCTCACCGGCAGCAGAAACCGCCACCCAAACTCCGGCGGACAACGAGGAGCTGAAAATGCAGCGCTCGATTGCCCGGCTCCCGGCAGAGGAACAGGAGGTCTACCGGATGGTGGAAGAGGAAGAGAAAAGCATCAGCGAAATTGCCGACCTCACCCACCGTGAAGAGTCAGTCGTCCGCGAGCTGCTCGCCTCCGCCCGCAAAACCCTCACCCGACTCTTCTTCGAGAACTGACGGGGAAAACCCTTTGCTGATTCTCGCAAAAGCCTTACAATGATGGAACCGAGTCCGCAAGATTACATTATTTGATACAAGCAAAATGGAGGTATACCGATGATTCCGGAGAAATTAACCGAAGTATTAAAGCACGACGGCGTGGTTGCCATAGCAACATTGGGCCAGGATGGACCGCATATGGTCAACACCTGGAACAGTTATGTACGCGTTACCGATGCTGAGCGCATCTTGATTCCTGTCGGTTACATGCATCGTACCGAACAGAATATTGCGTTTAACAATCAGGTGTTGATTACCCTCGGCAGCCGCAAGGTCACCGGAAATATGGGCCCTGGCACCGGCTTTTTGATCAAGGGCAGCGCAAGCATCGAAACCTCCGGCCCTGATTTTGACGCAACAAAAGCAACGTTTGCATGGGCACGCGCCGTCATGGCCGTCACCGCCAACTCCATTCAGCAGACCCTGTAACAGGGGTCGGCCTGAGCTTGAGCCGTTGCTTCATTGCGATCTTTCCTGCAATACGTTACCGTTCTTTCTGAGTGACATCGGAAAGAATGGTAACAACCATTTTGACTACTCTCCCTTTTATACGGATACCATCATCCTCAAAGTCACCGGTACATTCACGTAAAACCCAAAACCGCATAAGTGTTCGTGCAATGCAACGTTGCACAAACGATTTTACGTCTTTCAGCGTAGATAACCCTTATTTTTCTTTACATTCTCAGAGACCGATACAGGCTACGCTTCGGTGCGTTAAAGCCATGTTATGCAAAACAGTAAGGTGGGGTGAAATCAGATGAGCAAAAAGCGATGAAAAATCAGCACACTGCCTTACTTGAATTGGGCTGGAACGAGTGGTTCGAGCAAAGGGCCGAATCCTGTCAAGCCAATAGTATCGCCCGCGTTGCGGCTGTTGATCGTGATCAGTTATTGCTTGTGGATCAATCAGGCTTTTTCAGAGCAAAGCTGGCCGGCAGCTATCTGCACCGCCATCACCTCTCCCATGAACTGCCTTGCGTGGGCGACTGGGTCTGCCTGCAGAAGCACTCCGGCGACGGCGTTGGGATTGTCCACATGCTTCTGGAGCGAAAAACGGAGCTGCGCAGAAAGTCAGCAGGGAACGTTATCGGGTATCAGATGATAGCCGCGAATGTTGACTACGTGGCTATTGTTCAGTCATGCCATGTTGATTTCAATCTGAAGCGTCTGGAACGCTATCTCGTCATGGTGATGGATGGTGGGGCTGAACCCTTCATTCTGCTCACAAAAACAGATTTGGTAGATCCTGCTCTGCTGGCTGCGCAGTTGCAGGAAATAGCTTCTGCCGGCATCACGGCACCGATAGTCACGTTGAGCAACGTCACGCGGGATGGCCTGGATGACTTCAAGCGGCTGTTGTTACCAAAAAAGAGCTATTGCTTCGTCGGATCGTCAGGGGTAGGCAAGAGTACGCTCATTAATCACCTGATTGGCCGTGAAAAGCTGGAGACTCAGGACGTCAGCGGAACCGGCGAAGGGCGTCACACCACGGTTCGTCGTGAGCTGATTCGTCTGGAGGGAGGTGCACTGGTGATCGACAACCCAGGGATGCGGGAATTTGGCATTTTTGGAGCGGAAAACGGTATAGTTAGCAGTTATTCCGACATCACGGCCCACTCATCCAGTTGCCGTTACCGGGACTGCAGTCATACCGGCGAGCCGGGCTGTGCGGTGCTTGAAGCCATGCAGCGCGGCGAAATCAGCCGGGAGCACCTGGACAACTACCTGAAACTCAGCAAAGAGTCCAAGTTTTACGAGATGTCCTATGCTGAAAAGAGAAAGAAGGATCGGGAGTTCGGCAAATTCATAAAATCAGCAAAAAAGGATTTAAAAGATTACGGTAATGGCCGTAACCGCCAACTCCATTAAACGAACCTTGTAAACATAAACGCCCCCATCTTTTTACATGACCAACAACTTGTGCGTCTATTCAGGTGCACGAGGTTGGTCATTGCTATTTCTCAGAACTATGAATATCTTTATCGAAAAAGAGTCGTTGCTCTGCAGGCTTCAGAATAATTACTGTCAACTATAAAAAAGCAACAACTGACAAGGAGCATTGAATGCCAGCAATATCAATGTTTTATGGAATAATTGTTTATCTGTATTTCAAAGACAATCGTCAGCACAACCGCCCTCACATTCATGCAACGTATCAGGAGAACGAAGTTATTGTTGCTATCCCTGATGGTGAAATACTTGAAGGCGGTTTTCCGAACAATAAAATGAAGCTGCTTCAGGCGTGGATGGAGCTTCACAAAGATGAGCTGGTAGCGGACTGGCAGCTTGCACTTTCCGGGCAACAACCTTACAAGATTGAACCTCTGAGGTAAACAATGAATCCAAGAGTAGCAACTGTCACAGCATGTGATGAATACAGATTATCCCTTGTATTTACCAATGGCGAGAACGCAACCTACGATTGCCGTGATTTACTGGATTTTGGTGTCTTCAGTGAATTACGTGACAAAAATTACTTTAAACAAGTTAGAGTTGAGCATGGGACTGTTGTGTGGCCGAACGAACAAGATATTTGTCCGGATACCCTGTACCTCGATTCCAAAAGAGAGCAGACCTGACTATTGCAGTTAGAACCTATAGTTCATTCCATACAGGGAGAACTACAATGACACGCATTTTGTTCGTGCGAGCAGGGAAAGACAATAAACTTGCCGATGATTTCGTTAAACTCGGAATGGTTGCTGTTGGCTGGAGCAGATTGGATGACCTCTCTTCTGCCTCTTCCGACACGGTCAAGTCTATGCTTCACGAGAAGTATCCTGATGGCATAAAGGTCAACGGTGACCTAAAGGAACACTATGCCGAGATTATTGATTTTGCAGTTGAGGCCAAGATTGGTGATCGCGTAGCAACGTTTGATGGCAAGAGTAGCAATCTTGTTGTCGGCACACTTGGTCAATACAAATTCCTGCCAGTCAATCCATTATTTTCAGGTAACGAACGCTGCCCTCATGCAAGAGATGTAACCTGGGAATTTGCTGTTCGCAGGGAAATGGATGGCCCATACTCCTTTCCCGAGACAAAAAAAATGGGAAGACCACTTACTGGTTGAGCAAGGAGGAGTCTGAGGCAATTCTGGGCGCCCCCCGTAAGTCGATAAAAGGTACTCTCACGCCACCCCCTCAAGATATGTCGCAGGCACCAGTGTCTGCTGACAGGAACACTCTCAAAAGCTGGTTAGATGTAAAATGAACGAAGAGCATTTGCGCTCCCAATTAGCGAACTTCGCTTACGGGCTGACATGGCTAATCCTGTTCCTCGTAAAGTCGAATCGAAATGCACTTTGTATATCAGAGATTCAGATGTAGCAGCGTCTGCGAAAAAGCTTGCTGATGGCATCTGTGATCTATGCAGATGTTTGGCCCCATTTCTTTCGGCTAACGGTGACCCCTATCTTGAATCCCATCATGTGATTTGGTTGTCTCGTGACGGACGTGACTCAGTCGATAATGTCGTAGCACTATGCCCAAACTGCCATCGTAAAATGCATATTCGCGACGAAAAGATTGACCGGGACGTTTTAATCACTCGTATTGCTGATCGAAAATTATAGCAAAAAGGGCTACCTCTTGAGGTAACCCTTTTTTTGCTTTAGAACTATTTCGAAAAACTTTCCAATTTCGGAAGGAAAGCCTTTCAGTACCAATCAGGCGTTGGCTTTTTTAACGGCTTTGGCCCTGATGTTGGCATCAAGAATCTTCTTTCTGAGGCGGATGCTCTGGGGAGTTACCTCCAGCAGCTCATCGTCATTGATAAACTCAAGTGCCTGTTCAAGCGAAAGCAGTTTCGGCGGAGTGAGGCGTAGCGACTCATCCGTGCCTGAAGAGCGCATGTTGCTCAGCTTCTTGGTTTTACAGACGTTGAGGGTAATATCAAGACCTCGGGTTGACTCACCAACAATCATGCCGGCATAGACCTTGGTGTTGGGCGAAACAAAGAAGGTACCGCGATCTTCAAGACTGCTCAGCGCGTAAGCAACGCAAATGCCTGCCTCGGAAACCACAAGCGCACCGGTCTCGCGCGAAGGGAGCTTGCCCTTGAACGGCTGGTAGTTGTAGAAGACGTGCGACATGATTCCCTCACCTTTGGTATCGGTGGTGAACTCAAGGTTGTAACCGATAAGACCTCTGGTAGGAATTTCAAATTCCAGACGAACCATACCGCCGCGGAGCGTACCCATGTGGGTCATCTCTGCCTTTCTGCGACCCATCTTTTCAATAATCACACCGGTGTACTCTTCAGGAATATCAATCGTTACATGCTCAATCGGCTCAAGCAGCGTGCCATTTTCATCATTGTGCATGATCACTTCGGGCCTTGCAATGGCAAGTTCATACCCTTCGCGCCGCATGGTTTCGATCAAAACCGAGAGGTGAAGCTCGCCACGACCTGAAACGCGGAAGGTATCGGCACTGTCGGTCTCCTCAACGTTGAGGGCGACATTGGTCATTACCTCTTTCATCAAACGCTCACGGATTTTGCGGCTGGTGACCTCCTTGCCTTCCAGTCCGGCAAAGGGAGAGTCGTTCACCGAAAAGAGCATGGAGAGGGTCGGCTTGCTGATTTCAAAGGAGTCAAGCGAAACCGGATCGTCAACCGAAGCCAAAGTCATGCCGACCGTAGCATCAGGAATGCCAGCGATGGCAATAATGTCACCCGAGGTTGCCTCTTTTGCCTCAACTTTCTGCACCTTGTCGAACAGAAAAACCTTGGTCACCGTGCCCTTGCCGACCACACCGTCAGGGCCTACAACCGCAAGCTGGCTACCGGGGCTGACGATACCGCGCTGAATGCGTCCGATCGCGATCTTGCCAATGTATTCGCTGTAGTCAAGTGTTGTGACCAGCATCTGGAAACCGCCATCATCATGAGCAACCGGAGGAGGAATCTCCTTGATGATCATGTCAAGGAGCAGGCTCATGTCGCCATCCTCATCTTCCATGCTGTATTTGGCAATGCCGTTTTTAGCCGATGTAAAGATATAAGGGAAATCAAGCTGATGCTCTTCGGCACCGAGGGCAATGAAGAGATCGAGCACCTGATCGTGCACCTTGACCGGATCGGACTGCGGCCGGTCGATCTTGTTGATAACCACAATAGGCTTCAAATGCAGCTCAAGGGCTTTGCGCAGCACAAACTTGGTCTGCGGCATCGGCCCTTCAAACGCGTCAACCAGAAGCAGCACGCCGTCAACCATCTGCAAGATGCGCTCAACCTCGCCGCCAAAGTCGGCATGGCCCGGTGTATCAACAATATTGATCTTGTGATCCTTGAAGATAGCCGCTGCGTTTTTTGAAAATATGGTGATGCCTCTCTCTCTTTCCTGGGGATTTGAATCAAGCACGCGGACGTTTACCTGCTGATTATCCCTGAATGCGCCCGTCTTCTGAAAAATTGAATCAACAAGTGTTGTTTTTCCGTGATCAACGTGGGCAATAATGGCTATATTCCTGATATTCTGTTTCCTACTCATCTTTTTTCCTTGTAAATAAGTATATTTATAACCCGTAACGGCCCGAATATACATTTTTTTCTGAGTTATTCCGGCGACAATATTTATGACCGGATGGAGAGCTGCATCTCCTTTTTTTAGTGTTCGCAGCATCTTTGTCTAACGGCCACTCACTCCTACATTACCTGTGCTTCATGAATAATATATTACTGAACAACCTCCCCCTCCTTGTGCTCAACCAGATTGTCTCCCTGCTCTATGTAGGAACAACGGTGCTTTATGGTGCCAATTTTTTCAAGGATCTCACCATCCCGAAAACCTACAAGCAACCTCTTTTGGCACTGACCATCCTGATTCACGTGGTCTACCTCGGCCTTCTGACCTCACCCGAAGGGTACAGGATCAGCTATTCGACCTACAATCTCATGACGATGGTCGCGCTCACCCTCGCCATTACCTACCTCTTCATAGAGTTTACAACCAAGAGCGACAAAACCGGGTTTTTCGTGATTGCATTTGCCGCCGGAACCCAGCTTATCTCCTCAATCCTGACGGCCCAAACTCCGAATACCGGCGCTTCATTCAGTGGCATCGGCATCGGCGTCCACCTGATCTCCTCCATTTTCGGCTTCAGCGCCATAGCCATTGCCGGACTCTACAGCTTTCTCTACCTCCTGCTCTTCCGCCAGATAGAGCGGAACCGATTTGAACTGCTGTTTCAGCGCCTGCCGAACCTTGAAGTGCTTGAACGACTCATTATGCACGCAGTGGCTTTCGGGTTTGTTTTTCTCTCCATCACCCTTTTTGCCGGCATGATAGAACAGAAGGCTTCTGCCAAAGCGATCAACCTGCTCGATCCGAAGGTAATTTCACTCGTTGTCATCTGGCTGATCTACGGCACCGGCATCTTTATCAAGCCGCTGATTGGATGGGACATCAAGCATATGGCCTACCTCTTCATCTTTCTCTTCGTCTTTATCACCCTTTTGATCATGCTCATGACATTTTTTTCACCCACATTTCACTCTCTCAGCTTTTAAACTCCCATCTGTTTGAAAATATGGGGGTTTTAAGGTATATTTGAAACTGAGTAATTTGTTCTTCGAGATAGGTTTTCTGTTGTCAACGGTAACTTACAATCAGCTCACTTAAACAACCCTGCTATGAACATCATTTCAGTTGGTGTCAACCATAAAACTGCACCTATTGAAATCCGCGAAAGAATCTCGCTAACTGAAGTTCAAAACAAGGAATTCATTACGGGTCTCATTTCAAGCGGACTTGCCCATGAAGCCATGGTCATCTCTACTTGCAACCGTACCGAGCTCTATGTAGTTCCCGCCATGCATGAGGTCACCGGAGAGTACCTCAAGGAGTATCTGATCTCCTTCAAGGATGCACGCAGGGAGGTTCGTCCCGAACACTTTTTCAGCCGTTTCTACTGCGGCACGGCTCGTCATATTTTTGAAGTAGCCAGCGCAATTGACTCCCTGATTCTCGGAGAGGGCCAGATTCTCGGCCAGGTCAAGGAGGCCTACCGTATTGCCGCTGAAGTCCAGACCGCCGGAATGCTGCTCACCCGTCTCTGCCACACGGCATTCAGTGTGGCCAAAAAGGTCAAGACCAAGACCAAAATCATGGAAGGGGCGGTTTCGGTAAGCTATGCAGCCGTCGAGCTTGCCCAGAAGATATTCTCGAACCTCTCCATGAAGAAGATTCTGCTTATCGGAGCCGGTGAAACCGGAGAGCTGGCCGCAAAGCATATCTATCAGAAAAACGCCCGCAACATTGTTATTACCAACCGGACCCTCTCCAAAGCTGAAGCTTTGGCTGAAGAGCTCGGCACCAACAAGGTTCTCCCCTTTGAGTCATACAAAGAGCATCTGCACGAATTCGATATCATCATAACGGCCGTCAGCAGCAAGGATTATGTGCTTACTGAGGCTGAAATGCACCAGAGCATGCTCCGCCGCCGCCTCAAGCCGGTCATTATTCTTGACCTCGGCTTGCCGCGAAATGTTGACCCCGATATTTCGAAGCTGCAGAACATGTTCCTCAAGGACATCGATGCACTCAAGCATATCATCGACAAAAACCTTGAAAAACGCCGCCTTGAACTACCGAAAGTCAATGCCATTATTGAAGAGGAGCTGGTAGCTTTCGGCCAATGGATCAATACCCTGAAAGTAAGGCCCACCATTGTTGACCTGCAGTCGAAATTCATTGAAATCAAGGAAAAAGAGCTTGAACGATATCGTTACAAGGTCAGCGAAGAGGAACTCCGCAGAATGGAACACCTCACCGACAGGATTCTGAAAAAGATTCTGCATCACCCCATTAAAATGCTTAAGGCACCGATTGACACCGCAAACTCGATACCGAGCAAAGTCAACCTTGTGCGCAATGTTTTTGATCTTGAAGAACCCAATCAGTCACACTAAATAAAATCCGTAATTGCTTTGAAAAAACAGCTTATCATCGGTACAAGATCCAGCCCTCTCGCTTTGTGGCAGGCAGAATTCACCAAGGCGGAACTTTCCAGGCACTTTCCCGACCTCGAAATAACACTGAAGCTGGTTAAAACAACCGGTGACGTGCTTCTCGACTCTCCCCTCTCGAAAATCGGGGATATGGGTCTCTTTACCAAGGACATTGAAAAGCATCTCATTACCAAGGAGATTGATCTTGCGGTGCACAGCTTGAAGGATGTTCCGACCGGCACCCCCGAGGGGCTTATCATCACCTCCTTTACCGAGCGCGAGGACACCAGGGACGTTATCATTTCAAAAAATGGCGTTACCCTCAAAAATCTGCCCCAGAATGCCAAGGTGGCAACCAGCAGCCTTCGGCGTATGTCGCAGTTGCTGAGCCTGCGTCCCGATCTGGAAATCTGCGACATCCGTGGCAATCTCAACACCCGCTTCAAGAAGTTTGATGACGGTGAATTTGATGCCATGATGCTGGCCTATGCCGGTGTCTTCCGCCTCAATTTCAGCGACCGTATTTCCGAAATCCTTCCGCATGAAGTGATGCTTCCGGCGGTTGGCCAGGGTGCACTCGGCATTGAGACCCGTGTTGACGATGAGCAGACCCGCGAGATTGTGAGAATCCTCAACCACTCCACCACAGAGTACTGCTGCAGGGCTGAACGCGCACTACTGCGTCATCTGCAGGGCGGCTGCCAGATTCCTATCGGTGCCTATGGCTCCTTCAAGAACGGCACACTGAAGCTGCTTGCCTATGTCGGTTCGGTTGACGGCAAAATTGGTCTGCATGACGAGATCACCCGAACCGGGCTTATTTCGCCGGAACAGGCAGAAGAGGCCGGTATCGCACTTGCCGAAAAGCTTTTGGCTCAGGGTGCAGATGCTATTCTGTCGCAAATCCGCAAAACCCGCTGATGAAAACTGTCCTTGTTACCCGTCCGAAAAATCAGGCGGCATCATTTGTCAAGGAACTGGAGAAGTATGGCTTGAACTCGGTTGTCTTTCCGACAATCGAGATCAGGCCGGTTTCCGGCTGGAAGGTGCCCGACCTCAGCCAGTTTGATGGGGTCTTTTTTACCAGCCCGAACAGTGTCAGCTTTTTTATGGAGCAACTGCTCCGTGAAAACCCTGAAGAGCTGAAAAACCTCCAGAAATTGAAGGTTTGGGCGGTCGGAAAAACAACGGCCCAGGATCTTGGCGTGCACGGCGTAACAACCGAACCGGTGCCGAAAATCTCCGATGCGGTCACCCTTATGCAGGAAATCAGCAGCGAAACCATTGAAGGACGCACCTTCCTCTTTCTCCGGGGCAACCTTTCGCTCGGCATCATCCCCGACGTAATTGGAAAACGGGGCGGAAAATGTGTTGAAGTGACCGTTTACGAAAACATCCCTCCCTCCCTTGAAGAGACTTCAAAAGTAAAACAGCTGCTTGATGAGGGCGCGCTCTCCTGCCTCTCCTTCACCAGCCCATCAACGGCGATCAACTTTTTTGAAGCTCTCGATGCAACTGCTCTCTCTCCAAGCGTGCTTGTTGCCGCAATCGGCACCACAACCGCATCCGCACTCACAAAACTCGGCGTCAAGGTTGACGTTATCCCCGAATCGTTTGACAGCCCCGGTTTTGCCAAAGCCATCGCCAAAGCGCTGCAGTAACAGAACAGTTCATTTTTTTTGAGCCTCTCCTTTACCTGCCGTCTGCAGCACGCCACGCTTTGAAACTCTACCCAATGCCCCCGTTCAGCCGACCGCGACATCGGCGGAACCCAACACGGTAAGCGATGGGCGCGGGTCGGCTGGAATGGCAGGTGGGCAAGCTTGTTAATTGATAATTTCGGGCAACGATACAGCCATTGCCCAACCCTAGCGCGCTCTTTTGCGGTTCTAATATATTTCGTACCACCTTATGTCATTCGGCGGTGGAACAGGACCCGCAACGGGGTCACTATGTCCGTAGATAGATGTGGCATTCCAGATTTGGTTATTATCTGCTGCGATCCGTACCGCAGCGGCGAACTCTGCTATTTGATGTCCGCAGGTAGATATATATATCGATGCCGGAACACCAGCATTCATGTTCCCTTGAACTAAGGCAAGAAAGGTCTCCGCATTAACATCTACCCCTCCTGGATGAGAGTTTCCTATTTCTGTGCCATTTCCATGGGCAATTACCACTATTGTTGCAGCATTTGCTATACCAATGTTCATTTGGCTTACCTGAGCCCATGTGTATCTTGTAATAGGACCCCATGCAATGTTTAACTGTGTGTTAATAATGTCGGGATCTGTGGACATATTCATAACAATGGTCATTTCAACTCTCCTGGGTTTTTAGTTATCATAACAACATAGAGGTGGCAAGTATCATTTTCCTGTCTACTGTATTCTTATAAAATTCCGAGTGGTTATGACTTTAAGAGAATTGTCTTTTTAGCATTCTCTCATACCCCTCAACAAGTAATTTAACCCCTTCAGGTGATTGCTGTGGAGTGATCACAATTTCAACTTTGCTTGGTTTTGTTTTAGTTTTTTTGTGAAAAAATCTACCGGATTTTATAAAATGCATCTGCAATTCACCATTAACTTCTTCCACTTCAAATTCAAAGGTAAAGGTGGCTTTTTCAATTTGCGTGTTGGTCATAGGCACCAATGTGATCAGAGGCACTTTTACATCGGTGTTAATAACATCTCCTGATGCCGTTAAAGAAGGATAATCAAGAGTTACTGTCTTGGGGAGTAATTTGGTAGAATTCTGAGGATCTTGCGTAAAATATTTCAGAAGAAAATCTTCACTTTTATCAGAAAGAGTCTGATTAGCTATTACAATTGCATTGTGAACAGCTTCAATAAATAACTTAAGACTAAGCATAATAGTTACAGTTAGTTAGCTATAATTGAATAAAGTTTCCTGCCAGATGATGCGAAAAATCAGGCCCTGAAAGATTACAATATTTCAGGCTACATATTTCTGACAGAAGTGCCATACAATAAAGTTATACATCGGATATTTTCCCTTTAACCATCTCTAATTTCTCCATTGCCTCCTTGACAATTACTTTGCTTTCACCAGCAAGACCTATACTTGCATCACATTCTGTATTAGGACATGAAAATTGAACTCCAAGAATTAACTGATTGGTATCAAACGGTATTTTAGTACCACATGCCGGGCACGGTATGGTCTGATCCTGATTTAACATATACGTTCTGATTTATTCTATTTTTACATTAATTCCATCCTTGCTATCTGAAGGTAATGGTTGAATTGATTTATTGTACAGATCAATAATTGAAAGCACCCCAACAGGTAATGGTAGCGGACCCGCATCAATATTGACTTTCAGTTTACTTGTCATCGAACTATGATACTGGCCTTTGCGGGATTCATTAACATTTTCATTGTGATCATAACTGATCTTGCCATATAACTGAGCCCCCCTGCTCGTAATATTTTTATTGCCAGGTTCATTCGCGAGGTTGCTTTCCCATGAGTTAGCGGCAGTAATCTCCAGGTCATATGCAAGGCTCACCTTATTTATTGCCAAAGAGTTAAGAGGAACGAGAATAAGCAAGGGTACAGAAAAATGCAGTTCTGACTTTTGTATGGTATTTGTTGTAGTATCAATAAATCCCCTGGTCAGAACCATGTGAATCATAACAGGCTCGTACGGCTCATTATCTTTTTTGCTGAAGCAATAATCCAGGATAAATCGCGTTTGCCCTTTCACCATAACGACATTCGCTTTCGAAACAGCAACGAGTGGCGCACTGATTAATGATTCTATATCTATTTGCTTGCTGAAATCCGGTTGTCCCTGGCTTGCAATATTCTCCGCATCTCCAGGATTGATCGGTGGTACTTTTTCTGGTGGCATAATGACCCTTTCTCATGGTTAATGAAAAATGTAATAATGAGAAGTTAGCTTCCTCGGAAGCTAACTTCTCTGAAAGAGTACTTATCCTTAATTCAACTGTATCGGAGTAATCGAGTTGGCAAATGCCTGAATGATAATATTCACTCCTGACGGAAGTGGCAGTTGCCCGGCATGAACATTGACGGTATACTTGGCCGAGTTGCTCTTTTGATAATGCGTATCGTGTGTTGAAGAATCTTTTTGATCATAGCTTGCACTGGCTTTTATTGAAGCAGAAAATGGACCCCAGCCAACTTTTGCTTCAAATTCAGCCGAGCCCTTCACCTCTTTCTCCTTTTTCTCCGAAGTATCTTCAGCAAAACTGGATTTCACTTCCATTTCAAAAGTAATATCCACGGTTTGCACGGCCAGTGAATTAAGCGGCACGATGGTAAGCAACGGCAAATTGAATGTCGTTGTCATATATTGAATTGTTGTCGGCGTACCTGCTACAGCTGGCACAGGTGGTGTAGCTGAAGGATTTCCAGGATTACCCGATTGTGCTGGCGTGATGACTCCCTTGGTCAATTGCATGACAATCATGATCGGGGCATAATTGTTATGAGCAGGAATTGCAGGCATGGCCATGATTTCCGGTGTCGTAACCACCCCGGTAGCAGGATCAACCACTGCTGGCGTACCAGCAACTGCCGGAGTGTCCGGTACTGGGGTTACGGTAAAACAGGTGTCGAGCATGAATTTTGTTTGCGTAAGAGCCATCGCTGCGTTTGCCGTGGCAGCAGCGTTAAGCGGACCTCCGATCAGAGATTCCATCGGCAACCCGGAGAATTCCGAGGCCATTGATAATAGATCTGAATTCATAATTCTAGGTGTTTAGTTGTTTTTAGATTCATTTTCGCTACAGAAAAAATCCCTTTTGATTGAGCCCTCCCAGGCATACAGGGATGTCCTTTACTTTACTTAATCAATCCAACTACATCTTCAGAAGAACAATTTTCGAATGAAATCTACATCAACCACCATCAGCAAATCAACCAATTTTTTCTCACATTTTCTGATATGATTACATCACACTTTAGATTCCGAATACAATGCAATTGAGGAGGCAAAGCTGTATCCTGATCCATTGGCGGTTTTGATCGGGGTATCGAGAGTTGGAGATATTTTTTTGCGGAGACGGTAGACAAGCGATTCAAGAGAGCGGTTGCCACAGTCGTTCTGTTCGTATCCGAGATAGTTAAGAAGGAAGGCGCGAGAAACGATGCTCTGAGGTGCTTCGGCAAGGCGGTTGAGAAATAAATGCTCCTTCGATGTCAAATAGAGCTTTCTGCCATCAGGAGTTATTAACAACCACTCATCCAAAACAAGCACCCAGCTTGAGCCGATAAGTGGTGCATCCTTATTAACTGAACATGAGCACCCATGGCCATCATCAAATCTCTGTAGAATATTGCAAACAGCCGCAGCCAGCTCTCGGCAATCAATCGGCTTTACAAGGCAGATATCTGCTCCCGCGTTATAACCATCAATCATCTCCTCGACGGATGAACGGGTCGTCAGCAAAATAATACGACTATCGGTATTGATTCGAAGATATTTCGTAATCACAAAACCATCCTGGTCAGGCAAGGTAAAATCAACAATTGCTACGGCAAACGGCTCACGAGCAATCATTTTGTAAAGCCCGAGTGCTGAGCCGACTCCGGCTACCTCATAATGCTGAAGCTGCAGGTGATGAACAAGAGTGTCGCGAAAATCAATATCGTCTTCCACTACGATTATCTTCCTGACAGATGGAGTGAAATGATACATCTTGAATAGATATATTCGCGTGAATTACATCACTATTTATTTAAAAAAAAATACAGACGAATCACACGCACGTTTTCTGATATCATCTGACAACGCGGGGTGTCGCGAAAGTGGCAGTCGAAATGATGCCTATGTGGAATTCAGAATGAGCGGAGAGAGAGAGGGGGTGTTTTGCAGGTTTGCAGGGCTACATGGCCGAATCAGAGATCGTCAATATCCGCAATATCATTGATATCCGGAATATCATCGATAGCGCAAATGAAATTAACCACCGACTCTGCAGGAGCTTTATCTATTGGCTTTTGCTGTTGCAACGCTCCGGCAAAAAGTCCAAGCTGCCTCTCTTCCCCAACTGAACCAGGTTCATGAGGGTTGCTTGGCCGGAACGGCCCGTTTTCTTCATCACTCTCTGGCGCTTGCACACCGGGTTGCAACGGGTTTTCAACCCCTTTTTTACGCCGGTTATTTGGTCGGCTGCCTAAAGCCGCCAGAGCGTCAAGTTTCCGCTCCAGCGTCTCCCGTAAAGAGTCATCAAGTTCAATACGCATGGCATGAAGCAGTTGTACCGAATCGGCCCGCTGCTGGGCGAGTTCGCGGAAAAGCTCCCTCCCGATCGCGTCAATCTCCTTCTGCTGTCTGCCCGGCCATCCCGTCAGAAGCAGGGCAAGAACTGCAAGCAGCAAGAGAACTATGACGATAAGCAGCACTATAGTCATCGGAATGGTTATAGATGGTTTGCGATCTCCTCCAGCAGCCCTTCGCCAATGGCTCTGTTTGCGCTCACGAGCCCTTCGCCGGAAATGGTGGTCTCTCCCCGGTAATCAAAACAGCAGCCGCCGGCTTCAAGCACAATCGGAATGAGGGCCGCACAATCCCAGGGGCTCATGATTTTATCCACCGAAACTTCGGCCCGGCCGGAGGCAACAAGCATGTGGCCGTAACAATCGCCCCATCCGCGAACCAGACCCGCATCCCGACGCAGCATATCAACCGGATGCAGGGACGGTGGATCAAGCAGATACTCCCGTTCCGTATAGAGCACGGTTGCATCCTTTATGTCGGCAACCGAGGAGACGGTTATCGGGGAGTCGTTCAGAAAAGCTCCACACCCCCGCTCGGCATAATAGAGTTCCCGAAGCGCAGGAAAATGAACCACACCAAGCTGCAGCAAGCCCTCAACTTCAAGCGCAATCATCACACCATAGAGCGGCACACCATGAATAAAAGCCTTGGTGCCATCAATCGGATCAATAATCCAGCGGCGTCCGTTGCCGGAAGGGCGCTCATCAAACTCCTCACCAAGTAGTCCATCCTCGGGATAGCGCGACGTAATGGCTGAACGGATAAGCTCTTCGGCGTTCCGGTCGGCTTCGGTCACCGGGGTGGCATCCCTTTTTGTGAAGACCTGCAGGGATTTACGGGAAAAATAACTGAGGGTCAAACGACCAGCCTCTTCGGCAAGTTCAATGGCAAGCTGAAGATCGGAACTCATCTGCTGCATATTTTTTATAATGATGGTGTAAAATAAAAAAAATAAACCAATAAAGGGTGCACTCAAACAGGTATCCTTTTCCACAGGAAGAAGTAAGCCTTATGCCATGCCCTCTCCAAGGCGGTGGCGACGCTCGAATGCCTGAACCGCCTGCGGCATACTCCTTGATGCAGCCGGAATCTGCTGCAGGTGTTCAATCGCCATCTTCAATCCCCCGGCCACCGAGAGCAGCTCGGAATCAGCAATGGTGCAAAAGGCCGAAGCAAGGTACTCGCGCTGAACATGAAGCGCAATTTCATAACGACCACTCTCCAGAAGGGTGGTGTAGAAATCCTGCACATTCCGGTCGAGCAGATCGGAGAGCACCTCCAGAAAGAGCGGTTCTTGCAACCCGCCATAAAACCCGATCTGCAAGCGCACCAGCGGATACTCCCGCTCGGCAAATGAGGTAATACGAAATTTGAATTGCCGGTTCAGCACCGCGTTGCGTATCGGCCCGGCCTCCCGTTCAACCCCGCTATAGCCAAGGTCAACCAGCACCCGTGCCATGCCGGACAAGGAGGTGAGGGCCGGCATATTGTAGTCGAGCGATCCGGGATAGCCGAACACTTTCGGCTGCTCCCCGGTAACCGATATGGTGCCCGCTACCCTTGAAAGCCTCATGCTTGAAGCCGTACCGGGCGGCAGTGAGCGGATGACTTCGGAATATTTCGGATCGGCGTCAATAAAGCGCTTGCCAGTGCTCCACCGTGAGAGCCCCTCAAACAACCGCTTGATATCAGGTTTTACTCTCTCCTGCTGCTTTACCGGACGAGCGGCCGGCTCCCTGGTAAACAACCGTTCAAAAAGACCCATGCACTCCTCCTCCCCAGTAAAAAGATTATTGAACCCAACGCCCGATTTTCCTGTAATATAGCTAATGATCATCTCCTTCTCTTTTTTTCTCTCGCTCCTGAGAGCCCACGCTGAGGCCCTGCACATCTTTTTTCACCCAAAAGAGCGCTTGATCGGTTAATGTTTTCCCTGCAGGAAGTTCCGGATGTTCATGGATTTTCGTATTTTTGGCTTTTTACAACCCAAATTACCCTTTAGCCATGAGCCAGCTCGATTTACTCAATATTATCCAACGTCCCAGAAGGCTTCGCAAAAGTGCCGCTATCAGAAATCTGGTGCAGGAGCACACCCTGACGGTCAACGATCTTGTCTATCCGCTCTTTGTCTGCCCCGGCACCAACGTGGTTGAAGAGGTAGCCTCCATGCCCGGCAGCTTTCGCTACTCGATCGACAATGCCGTAAAAGAGTGCCAGGAGCTTTGGGATCTTGGAATCCAGTCTATCGACCTTTTTGGTATTCCTGAACAGAAAACCGAAGATGGCAGCGAATCATACAACGACAACGGCATTATCCAGGAGGCGATCCGCGCCATCAAGGCAAAGGTGCCGGAACTCTGCATCATGACCGATGTTGCGCTCGACCCCTTCACCCCCTTCGGCCATGACGGCCTGGTGCGTGACGGTATTATTCTCAATGATGAAACCGTTGAAGTGCTCTGTAAAATGGCGATCTCCCATGCCAATGCCGGAGCTGATTTCGTCTCCCCGAGCGACATGATGGACGGCCGCATCGGTGCCATCCGCGAATCGCTTGACGATGCTGGCTTCTCCGACATCGGCATTCTCTCCTACGCAGCCAAATATGCTTCAAGCTTCTACGGACCTTTCCGTGACGCACTCCACTCGGCTCCACAGTTCGGCGACAAGACAACTTACCAGATGAACCCCGGCAATACCGACGAAGCCATGAAAGAGATTGAACTCGACATCTCCGAAGGCGCCGATATCGTCATGGTCAAGCCCGGTCTGGCCTATCTGGACATTGTCCGCCGCACCAAAGAGCGCTTTGATGTGCCGGTAGCAATCTATCACGTCTCGGGCGAATACTCCATGGTCAAGGCAGCAGCCGAGCGCGGCTGGATTAACGAAGAGCGGGTCATGATGGAGTCACTGCTTTGCATGAAACGTGCTGGCGGCGACCTTATCTTTACCTACTATGCAAAAGAAGCCGCAAAAAGACTTCGCTGAGCTGTTTTGAATTTAAGGAAGAACTGATACCATAAGCCCGGCTGTACAATTGAGTGGATGCAGCCGGGCATTTTACTTTTTCACATTATGATACGATACTTTACCGCAGGCGAATCCCACGGCCCCGCACTTTCAGCAATAGTGGAGGGAGTGCCAGCCGGCGTCCCAGTCACGCCCGAAGCGATCAACCAGCAGTTGGCCCGCCGCCAGCAGGGGTATGGCCGGGGAGGAAGGATGAAAATCGAGACCGACAAGGCCGAGCTGCTCTCCGGCGTCCGATTCGGTAAAACCCTCGGCTCACCGATTGCGCTCGTCATTAAAAACCGGGACTGGGAGAACTGGACCACAGCCATGAACCAGTTTGAACAACCCGACGAGGAGATTGCAAAAATCACCATCCCGAGACCCGGACATGCCGATCTGGCAGGCCGGATCAAATACGGATTTGACGATATCCGCCCGGTAATTGAACGCTCCTCAGCCCGCGAAACCGCGGCACGGGTTGCAGCCGGAACCTTGGCGCGAATATTCCTCAAGGCGCTCGGCATAGAGATCGGAAGCTATGTTTCAGCTATCGGTTCGGCAAAAGAGGGTGCTCCCGATCCCCAGCTTGCAGCGCTTCTTGGTGAAGGGGGCGAAGCGATCTCCCGTCAGGCCGACCTCTCGCCGGTACGCATGCTTGATGCCGGAGCCGAAGCTGACGCGCTCGCGGCCATTGATGCGGCCAAGGAACAAGGCGACACTTTGGGAGGCATTATTGAAATCTTTATTACCGGCGTGCCCCTCGGCTTCGGAAGCTATGTGCAGCACGACCGTCGGCTTGATGCGGAGCTTGCCGCAGCCATCATCTCCATTCAGGCCATCAAGGGAGTTGAGATCGGCACGGCCTTTGAAAATGCCGGAAAACCCGGCTCACAAGTGCACGATGAGTTTCACCTCTCTTTGGAAAGCGGCGTTGAGAGAGCGACAAACCGGGCCGGTGGGCTTGAAGGGAGCATGTCGAGCGGCCAGAGCATCCACCTTCGGGCCGCCATGAAACCCATCTCGTCGCTGATCTCTCCCCTCAGCTCGTTTGATCTGGAAACCTTGCAACCAACCCCCTCACGCTTCGAACGCAGTGACACCTGTGCCGTACCTGCCGCCGGAGTCGTGGCCGAAGCAGTTATCGCGCCGGTTATAGCCAACGCCCTGCTTGCAAAACTCGGGGGTGACCATCTTGAAGAGATCCTCCAACGCCTCAACCTCTACCGGGAGAGCATCCGCAACACCTTCCGCGCCTGAACTGCTAGAGTCCTCCCCGCTGGATCATATCATGGGAGGACTCCGGTAAAGCAAATTTGCCTGACACACAAAAAAACTCCACAGCCCTCTGCAGAGCCCCGCTCCAGCATCACACCCTTTTGTTCAATCACGATGAAAACCATTCCACTCTTCTTGTTTGATTTTTATCCGAATTTATCGTAAGTATGACGTATTATCCTGATGATTGAGCGAAGCTTGAGAGCTGAACCTTCGTACTCCTAGCAATGAAGAGCGTTTGTTCCTTTATCGAAAAAAGCAGCAGATACTTCTGGATAATCGGTACCATGATAAGAGTCGCGCTGCTTCCGGGAAGCCGGGCTCTGGCCTTGCCAGCCGGAGGGAGTGTGGGTGCCGGAGTGACCTCCATCACCACGCCATCGGCCACAGAGATGAGCATCAATCAGGAGAGCGGCCACTCGATCATCAACTGGAACTCCTTTGGTATCGGAAAAAATGAAACGGTGAACATCGTCCAGCCCACCAGCGACGCTACCCTGCTCAACCGTGTGCTTGGCAACTCCCCTTCAGAGATTTTCGGCCGCCTCACGGCCAACGGCCGGGTTTTTCTGGTGAACCAAAACGGCATACTCTTTGGCCCCACGGCCAGCGTCAACGTTGGAGGGCTGGTAGCCTCCACCCTCGCAATCAGTGACCAGGATTTCCTCTCGGGAAAATACCTCTTTTCCAGAAGTGGCTCGACCGCTGCAGTGGTCAACCAGGGTTCACTGCATGGCGGATTTATTGCGCTGCTCGGAGGCAGCGTCAAACAGAGCGGTTCTCTCGTCACCACAAAAGGAGCTGCCGTTATGGCCTCGGGTGAAGGAGTCACCCTCGACATTGATCCCTTCGGCATGATCGCAATCCGGGTCGATCCGGCAACCTATAATGCCCAGATAGAGAACAGCGGCATCATCGAGGCTGAAGAGGGCACGGTGGTGATGAGCGCACCGGCCAGAGATGCCCTCGTTGCCACGGTCGTCAACAACAGCGGCACTGTGCGTGCAGCCGTGATGAGCACGCATGACGGTGAGATCACGCTTGAAGGGAAGACCGTTATCAATACCGGCACACTCAGTGCGGCCACCATCAAAGCTACCACCAAAAACCTGCTTGATGCCGGAAGCTGGAACGCCGAGGGCGGCCGGATAGAGATCAATGCGACAGGCTCTCTGGTGCAAACTGCCGCAAGTCAGATGAGCACCGATGGCACCGAGGGCGGCGAACTCCAGCTCACAGCCAGAGAGAGCATCGCCCTCTCTGGAACACTCACGGCCAACGGCACTACTGGCCGGGGAGGGCGGATCGCCATCACGGCACCCCAGACCCTCTTGGCCGGAGCCCAGCTTCAGGCTGACGGGCGGAGCGGTGGAGGAGAAATTTTGATTGGTGGCGGGGACGGCCTTCCGGCACACGCCTTGACGACCATGATGACATCCCCCAGCACACTTCAGGCAAACGCTCTTGATAGCGGCAACGGAGGCAGGGTTGTGCTCTTCTCGGAGAAGTCAACCGCGTTTGCCGGCACCATTGAAGCCAAAGGAGGTGCAACAAGCGGCAACGGCGGCCACATTGAGCTCTCCAGCGAGGATCGCCTCACCTGGACCGGAGCCGTGGTAACAACTGCACCCAACGGTCTTGCGGGGGATATCCTCTTCACGGCCCGAAACATCACCGTTGATGCTAGCGCCGGCGTGCCATTCTCCCTGACTCCACTCGGCAATCTCAACCCGATTGCAGGCGAAACCGCGGGAGGTCTCAAAATCCTGGAACTCTCCAACGGCAATATCCTGGTTGGCAGCCCACATGATGATTTTGTTGCCACCAATTCCGGCACTCTCTGCCTCTACAGGCCGGACGGCACCCTGCTCTCAATGCTGAGCGGACTCTGCGCCAATGACATGGTAGGCAATAATATAACCCCACTCTCTAACAGCAGCAATGCTGTAACCGCAACGCCTTATTGGTCTAGTGACGGGGTGGCCGGTGCCGGTGCCGTGACCTGGATCAATGGAAAAAGCGGTATCACGGGAGTTGTAACTGCCGCCAACAGCCTCGTTGGCGCCCTCGCTCAAGATGGTGTCGGTTCTTCTGTAACAGCTCTTACGAACGGTAATTATGTAGTCGTATCTCCTCTCTGGGACAACGGAGCAACCGCAAATACAGGAGCCGTAACCTGGGGAAATGGAGCTGGCGGCACCATCGGTACCATAAGCCCAACCAACAGCCTCATCGGTTCCAAAGCAAACGACCAAGTCGGAAACGTCATCGCCCTGACGAACGGCAACTATGTGATCGCTTCCCCGCTGTGGGACAATGGCTCGACCTCCAATGCAGGAGCCGTAACCTGGGGAAATGGAGCTGGCGGTACGCTCGGTACCATAAGCTCTGCCAACAGCCTCGTCGGTTCGAGAGCAGGCGATCAGGTTGGAAACGTAACAGCTCTCGGGAACGGCAATTATGTGGTGGCTTCCCCACTGTGGAACAATGGCTCTATCACCAACGCTGGCGCAGTGACCTGGGGAAATGGAGCTGGCGGCACGGTTGGCATAATAACCCCAACAAACAGTCTCGTCGGATCGACCAAAGAGGATCAGGCTGGAGTTGTAACGGCTTTGAGCAACGGCAATTATGTGGTGGCAACGCCTCTTTGGGACAATGGAACAATGACCAACGTTGGTGCCGTAACCTGGTGCAACGGTCTCGGTGGCACGGTCGGCGTGATAAGCCCGGCAAACAGCTTGACCGGTTCCAGAACAGGCGATGCTGTTGGCAACGTAACGGCTCTAAACAACGGAAATTATGTGGTTGCCTCACCCTTATGGGACAGCGAGAGTACCAGCGATGTGGGTGCTGTAACCTGGGCAAGTGGACACGGTGGCACCATTGGAGCCATAAGTCCCGCCAACAGCCTCGTCGGCTCTTCAACGAGTGACGCGGTTGGCTCTGCCGTAACGGCATTGAGCAATGGAAACTATGTGGTGAGTTCAAAACAGTGGGACAATGGTGCAGCCACCGATGCGGGGGCGGTAACATGGGGAAGTGGAATCGGTGGTAGCGTCGGAATAGTAAGCCCGGCAAACAGTCTGGTCGGCTCTTCGACGAGTGACAATGTAGGCTCGGCCGTAACAGCGCTGAGCAATGGAAACTATGTAGTAAGTTCAAAACAGTGGGACAATGCCGCGGCCACGGACGCGGGTGCAGTAACCTGGGGAGATGGAAGCGGAGGAACCGTCGGGGTAGTAAGCCCGTCCAACAGCCTCATCGGTACCAAATCGAACGACCAGGTTGGAAACGTAACAGCTCTCGGGAACGGCAATTATGTGGTGGCCTCACCCTTGTGGGATAGTGGAAAAACCAGTAATGCAGGCAGTGTAACCTGGGGTAATGGAGTGGGCGGTACTGTCGGGGAAATTAATGCACAAAATAGTCTTGTCGGCACAAAAACAGGCGATCAAGTTGGAAGCGTAACCGCTCTCGAGAACGGCAATTATGTGGTAGCCTCACCCTTATGGAACAATGGCTCAATCACCAATGCCGGCGCGGTAACCTGGGGAGATGGGGCTGGCGGCACCGTCGGAGAGCTTAACCCACTTAGCACGCTCGCCGGTTCTGAAAAAGAGGATCAGCTCGCGTCAGGGGGCATCATCCCCCTCACTGTTGGAGCAATGCATGGCGCATTCCTCTTCATCTCTCCCGGCTGGTCGAACAAAAACTCGCGAGTAGCGCTCTTCACCCCTCTTCCTCTGCAACCGGAGAGGCCTGGTCGGGAGAACAGCTTCACTCCGGCACAACTCACCTTGCTACTCAACCGGGGTGAAGGAGTCCAACTGAAGGCCAGCAACGACATCACCATCAACTCTTCCATTGTTGCCATAAACCCGGCCGGCAATGCTGGTTCACTTGCCATGGATGCCGGTCGCACCATCCTCCTCAGTGGCAGCGTCACCACCAGCAACGGCAACCTGACCCTGCGAGCCAACACCACGCAACCCAGCACCCTCATGGATTTGCATCGGGAGAGTGGAGCGGCACTCATCACCATGGCCGAGGGTAGCGCCATCAATGCCGGCAAGGGCAAGGTGGAGATCGAACTTCAAGACGGAGCCGGAAACACAGAACGTGAGAGCGGAGATATCACCCTGCGCGATATCACGGCAGCCACCATCAGCGCCCTCAACTCAGGGGAGACAAAAGGCTCCGGCATCACCCTTGCATCAGGGCGACTTGCCACCACAGCCACCAGCAGCAGCAGTATAGTGCTCGCCGGCAAAGAGTTCAACAACAAGGCTGGCGTAGCCCTCACCACCGCCGGAACCGCACGATGGCTTATCTATTCAGGCTCTCCCGATGCAACACAAAAAGGAGGGCTCACCTCCGCTTTCCGTCACTACAACGCAACACTCACCCTCTACCCGCCGGAGCTGGTGAAGGAAGCGGGCAACGGCTTCATCTATGCCTCCCCGGCGGACAAGCTTTCCGTCACCCCAATCCTCGCCAGCGGAAAAGCGAGCAGCAGTTCCGGCACAACGCCTTCTGCCAGCTACGGCTATACGCTGAGCGGTTTTAGCGATAACGAAGACAGTGCTGAAAATATCGGCCTGACGGGTACGATGATGCTCAGCGGTGTTCCAACGGCAAGCTCAAAAACCGGCAGTTATAAAATAACCTACGCCGGAGGGCTCTCAAGCAGCGCCGGCTTCACCTTCACTGCAGGCAGCAAGCTCACCTATACGGTTACCAAAGCCACCGGAAGCAGTTCCAGCTCGACAAGTCAGACGTCTGGCAGCTCGGCCATCCTGCAAAAAAAGGTGACGGTTTCGAGTAATGAGCACTTCAGCTCCGGCATTTTCGGCAACCACCAGAACCTTAATGGCTTTGGAGAAACCACACCGATGCTTTTGCAATCAACCTCTCAAGATTTTTCCTCGCAACATTTTGCACCTGATGTTGCGGAAAGTGCCATCGGCGAAGCATCACCAATACCATCCGGCCTCTCTTCGACTGAGCCCTCAACCGGAGCCGCCGTGAGAGATAAAGGAGTTGTGGCCATGCAACCCATTATTATTCAAAAAGCGGCTGAAGAGTTTTTTATTTTACCAGTACCGCTGAGCTGGTTCAGCCCCGGCCATCCTGACGCTCTCTCCCTTGAACTGCGCTCGGTCAACGGCTCCCCAATCCCGGAGTGGATGAGGTTTGATGCGGAGCGAAAAGTAATTATCGGCACTCCGCCACAAGAGGCAAAAGGAGAGTACCGGGTTGAACTGGTTGCGAAAGACCCCTTTGGCGGCGAGACCCGGACAATAGTCGTGGTAAAAGTCAGTTAACAACCCTTGCAACTCTATTTTCAAGGAGAGCTATGCACACCTCACTAAAAACTGCGCTGTTTGCATCCCTCTTGACGGCAACCACCGCTTTTGGGGCTGAGATGCCTGATGCCGGAAAGCTGATCAAAGAGAGCACCCCGCCCCCGGTTCTTTCTCCAGAGCAAACTCCCCCGCCACTGCCAAATCCGGTGCAGCCGAAAACCGGGCAGGCTCCAGACGAAACACGGGTAAAGGTTTGGGGATTTACCTTTACCGGCAACACCCTCTTCTCCCAAAACGAGCTTTCCCGGCTGATGGCAAGCTCTCTGGGGAAAGAGATGACCCTTGGTGAGCTGAACGGCGCTGCCGATGCAATTACAAAAGCATACCGCAAGAAGGGGTATTTTCTTGCCTCACTTTTTTTCCCGCCTCAAACCATAAAACCAGGATCTCCGATTACCATCGAAATCGTTGAAGGGAATCTGGAAACGATTGAGGTCAAAACAACGCCCGAAAGAACCAGAACTCCCAAACGTATTTTCCAGCACTATGCCCTGGAGGCACCTCTAGGCAAACCGGTCAACGATGCCACCCTAACCTCAATGGTGATGAAAACCAACGAGTTGCCCAATATCACCTCCCGCATCCTGCTGGAACCCGGAGAGCGGCCCGGCACCACAAAGGCAACCCTTGAAGTCACCGAAGGCAAACCCTCCGCATTTCTGATAGACGCAGACAACTACGGAAACCAGGCAACCGGTAACTACTATTTCGGCGGCACCCTCTACCTCTACTCGCCGCTGCACCAGGGTGAGCAGTGCACCCTGCGACTGAAAACATCAACCACCGGAGATCTCCAGAATGGCAGAGCAAGCTACCTGGTACCGGTGACGGCGTACGGCACAAAAATCGGAGTTGACTACAGCTATGTAAACTATCGGCTTGGCGGATTATTTAAGCCACTCCATGCCAGTGGCAATGCCCAGAGCCTCGATATTACCCTCTCCCAACCGCTTGTTCGCCAGAGAAACCTGATTCTCAGTGCCACCCTTGCCGGAGAGGGACGAGAGCTGGATGACCGGATGGAAGCGCTCCCCAATAAACAACGACACACCAGATCATGGCAGGCCGCACTTGCCGGCATGGAATCGGACAGCGTGCTCGGTAGCGGCTCCACCTCATTCTCCATCGGTTTTATCGGTGGTACTCTCGGTATTGATGATGCAGAAACACGTCTGGCTGACCAATCGTCAACCGGCCTAAACACCAGCGGCAGCTATAACAAGCTGAACCTGAGTCTCGGCCGTACCGAGATCTTGTATAGCCGTTTATCGTTTTACGCGGGAGCTTACGGCCAGTGGGCCAATAAAAATCTGAACAGCTCGGAACAGCTCTCCCTTGGAGGGCCCGGTGCCGTAAGAGCATGGCAGCAGGATGACTCCTATGCCGACAAGGGGATTATTGCCACGGCTGAACTGCGCTACCTCTTCGATTCCATAGGAGAGCTGCCCGGCAAAGTGCAGGGAGTTGTGTTTGTGGACCACGGCTACGGAGTGCTCCATACAAACCCCCTGCCCGGCAGCGGCGAAAACGCCCTCCATCTGACCGGGGCTGGCATCGGAGTGAACTGGTTCAATGCCCATAACTACAGCCTGCAGGCAACATGCGCCTGGAAGGTATCCGGAAAAACCCTGCCCGTCGAAAGCCCGATGGTTTTTGTGCAGGCCGTCAAGCAACTATAAGAGTGGAAAATAATTATTGCGTATTATTGTGAGGTTATTTATAATTAAACAATAAGCCTTTATTACTCAAACACTAGCCACAATACACCGCATCAGCAAAAAAGGTTACTGGAAACCAGACATGATAGACAGCTCTTTTCCATACCGCTTATGCATGTTCTCTATATGGCAGTAACTACAAATTTAATAACATTATACCATATTTAAGCCACTCTGGAATTTAGGGGGCTATGCCCCCGTTTTCTCAACACTAACCCTGGAGGCAAATATGAAACAACTCAAAACCCTGCTTTTCCTGGTCATCTTCTCTCTTCCCGCCCTCGCATTCGCTGATCTTACAGGCAAATGGAGCTGTAATGATGGAGGAAGCTATTACCTCCGGCAGCTTGGAAAAGAGGTCTTCTGGTATGGAGAGCGCACTCCAACCGCTCCATCCTGGTCAAACGTTGCTTCAGGCTACATCGATGGTAACCAGATCATTCTCCGCTGGGCTGATGTGCCAAAAGGCACCATTATGCAGGAAGGGATTTTGATTCTTCGTCTCGACACGCCAAACAAAGCGACCGCCACCTATAAAACCGGCGGCTTCGGAGGCTCCATCTGGACACGCCCATAACCGGCTTTCCGGCGGAACGCCCTACTTCGGAGCGTTCCGCCTTTAACCGGCTCAAACCATCCATCACACCCACCGATACCCTACTGAGCAACAACCATACCCTTCATGCTCTCCTCACCAAACTGGCTGATAACGCGGATGGTGATTTTCTGGCATCGGGGTTATACCAGCCAAGAATAACCGGTAGTGATCCGCCGATAAGGGCTACCTTTATATTATTATATACCCGGCCACACTGGCGACCATAGAACACCTCATTCCCTGCACGCTCTCTTGTATTACTCCGCTGAGTAGCCGTACTGTTCAGAAAAAACCGTATATTGGCGGTCAAAAACAGGATTAACCATTTCAACCCATTATATTAATAATGGGATGCGGGGTATTCCAGGATGCACCAGCACCGTCACCGGACACATAAAGCTATCTCTATCTGACGTTATCATAACTGGCTACAGCGCATATCATCATTTGAATCCATGAAACACATCATATCAGTACTGGTTGAAAACAAGTTCGGCTCCCTTAACCGGGTTGCGGCCATGTTCAGCGCACGGGGTTTTAACCTGGAGAGTATCTCCATCGGCGAGACCGAGGATACGGAAATCTCGCGCATGACCATTGTCACCCGGGGCGACGACCAGATCATCAGCCAGGTACTTAAACAGTTGAACCGGCTTATTGATACCATCAAGGTTATTGATCTTACCCGCCAGCCGCATGTTGAGCGCGAGCTGCTGCTTATGACCCTTAAACTCGGCAAAAGCGTGCAGCACGAGATTTTTGAGTTGATCAATGTTTTTAAAGGAAAAGTCGTGGATATAAAACAAAAATCCATTACTATTGAGGTCATTGGATCTCCGGACAAGATCAACACAACCATTGATATCTTCAGGCCGTACGGCATCAAGGAGCTTGCCCGTTCCGGTGCTGTAGCGATCCACAGGGGAGAATAAGGCCAGTTATACTGCAATTATCAATCAAAACATGTTACAGATGAACGTTTATTATGAGCAGGATGCCGATCTCGGGTTTCTGCAGGGAAAAAATATCGCAGTGCTCGGTTACGGAAGTCAGGGTCATGCTCATGCCCTGAACCTCAAGGATAGCGGTCTGAACGTCTGCGTCGGTCTTCGCGCCGACAGCTCTTCATGCGCAAAAGCCCGTGAAGCCGGTCTTCAGGTCAACACCGTAGCCGATGCGGTCAAGTGGGCCGACATTGTGATGGTGCTCCTGCCGGACCAGACCCAGAAAGCAATCTATGAGAGCGAAATTGCTCCGAACCTTGTTGCGGGCAACACCCTTGCCTTTGCGCACGGCTTCAATATTCATTACAACCCGATTGTTCCGGCCGAGACCATCAACGTCATCATGATTGCGCCGAAAAGCCCCGGCCACCTGGTGCGCCGCACCTTTACCCAGGGCAACGGCGTTCCCTGTTTGATCGCGGTTCACCAGGACTATACCGGTGAAGCCAAACAGCAGGCGCTGGCCTGGGCCAAAGCCCTTGGCGGCACCAAAGCCGGTGTTATTGAAACCTCAATCAAAAACGAAACTGAAACTGATCTCTTCGGTGAGCAGGCGGTGCTTTGCGGCGGTTCGGCCGAGCTGATCAAGGCTGGATTTGAAACCCTGGTGGAAGCCGGTTACCCTGAGGAGCTTGCCTACTTTGAGTGTATGCATGAGTTAAAGCTCATTGTGGATCTCTTTTATGAAGGTGGCCTGTCAAGAATGAACTACTCGGTCAGCGACACTGCTGAGTACGGCGGCATGACCCGTGGACCGCGCCTTATCACTCCTGCCGTAAAGGCCGAGATGAAAAAGATTCTTGAAGAGGTTCAGGATGGCCGTTTTGCCACAGAGTTTATTGACGAGTGCAACGGCGGTTACAAGACGCTCAACAAACTGAGAGCCGAGAACAGTAACCACGCGATTGAGAAGGTCGGAGCAAAGCTCCGTGATATGATGAGCTGGCTGATCAAAAAATAAATGACCCACCAGAAAAGCATGTACAAGATTGTATCCATACCGGGTGACGGAATCGGCCCGGAAGTCGTTGCGGGAGCTGTTGCTGTATTGCAGCAGCTCTCCAAAAAGCACGAGTTTACCATAGAGATTGAAGAGCATCCCTTCGGCGGCGCTTCCTACGACCTGCACGGCGAAATGCTTACCCAAGCAACGCTTGATGCCTGCCGGAAGTGTGACGCCGTGCTGCTCGGCGCGGTTGGCGGCCCGAAATGGGAGAGTTTGCCGCACGAGCACAAGCCGGAAGCGGCGCTGCTTAAAATCCGCAAGGAGCTTGAGCTCTTTGCCAACCTCCGTCCGGCAAAGGTTTATGACGCGCTGATTGACGCATCTTCACTCAAGGCGGATGTGGTGCGCGGCACCGATTTTCTTGTTTTCAGGGAGCTTACAGGCGGCATCTATTTCGGCCAGCCGCGTGGCTTTGATGAGAACAAGGGTTGGAACACCATGGTCTACGAACGCTATGAGGTTGAGCGGATTGCACGTCTGGCGTTTGAAGCCGCACAGAAACGCAAGGGCAAGGTTATCTCCATCGACAAGGCCAACGTGCTTGAAGTTTCCCAGTTCTGGCGGAACGTGGTGCATCAGGTCGCCCTTGATTTCCCGGATGTGGAGCTGAGCGATATGTATGTCGACAATGCGGCGATGCAGATTGTCAGGAACCCGAAGCAGTTTGATGTGATTGTTACCAGCAACCTCTTTGGCGATATCCTCAGCGATATTGCCGGGATGATTACCGGAAGCCTCGGCATGCTCCCCTCGGCCAGCATCGGCACAACCCATGCGCTCTATGAGCCGATCCACGGCAGCGCGCCCGACATTGCTGGTCAGAACAAGGCCAACCCAATTGCCACCATTGCGTCGGTTGCCATGATGTTCGAACACAGCTTCGGTATGCCGGAGATTGCCCTGGAGATCTATCAGGCAATTGAGGATACCCTTGCTTCAGGACTCCGGACGGCCGACATAGCCTCTCCCGGAGAGAAAACCGTTTCAACCATAGAGATGACCGAAGGAATTGTCAGGCACCTTGGCGCCTGAATAAACAAAGGCGAAAAGAGACCGTGAAAGAAAAAATCCTGGTATTTGATACAACCCTGCGCGACGGGGAGCAATCCCCCGGCGCTTCCCTGAATGTCCAGGAAAAAGTGGAGATCGCCCGGCAGCTTGAAAAGCTCGGGGTCGACATCATAGAAGCCGGTTTTCCGGCTTCTTCCCCGCTGCAGCTTGAGGCGGTTCAACGCATCAGCGCAGAGTCGGGAGCGGTTGTGGCTGCTCTGGCCCGTTCGGTGGAAAATGATATCACCGCTTCCTGGAAAGCGCTGCAACATGCCCGCAAACCCCGCATCCACACCTTTATCAGCACTTCTGACATCCATATTGCCGGCAAGTTCGCCAGTGAGCGCTACGGAGTCAGCCTGGCTGAGAAACGCAAAACCGTACTGAAGATGGCGGTCGATGCCGTCAGTTTTGCAAAAACATTCACACCCGATATCGAGTTCTCGGCGGAAGATGCAGGGCGCACCGATCCGGCATATCTGGCTGAAATCATTGAAGCCGTGATTGCCGCTGGAGCCACAACGGTCAATATTCCCGATACAACCGGCTATACCTGGCCCTTTGAGTTCGGCGCCAAAATAGCCCATCTCTGCACAGCGGTACCCAATATCCGGAATGCCGTTATCAGCGTCCACTGCCATAACGACCTCGGCCTTGCCGTAGCCAACACCCTCGCGGCCCTCCAGAATGGAGCGCGTCAGGTGGAGTGCTCGGTGAACGGTATCGGAGAGCGGGCCGGAAATGCCTCCCTTGAGGAGATTGTGATGGCGCTCAAAGTGCGGAGCGACCTGCACAACTTCTATACCGATGTTGTCAGTGAGGAGATCTACAATACCAGCCGGATGGTCTCCACCTTTACCGGCATCATTATCCAGCCGAACAAGGCGATTGTGGGCGACAACGCCTTTTCACACGAGTCCGGCATTCATCAGGACGGAATGCTGAAAAACCGTGAGACCTATGAGGTAATGACCCCCGAATCGGTAGGCGTGCCGCAGACCAGCATCGTGCTTGGACGCCACTCCGGCAAACACGGCCTCAAGTCGCGCCTCATTGCCCTCGGTCACGACCTGGCGGACACGGAACTTGAAGCGGTCTACCAGCGCTTTGTGGTGATTGCCGATAAAAAGAAAGAGGTCTATGACGATGATTTGCGCGTGCTTATGGGTGACGAACTCGGCAAATCCCAGAGCTCCTTTGAGCTGGACTACCTCCACATCAACAGCGGCACGGCCTCTATTCCAACCGCAACGGTGAGGATAGTGCATGATGACCGCGTCTTTGAAGAGTCAGCCACGGGCGACGGGCCGGTTGATGCCTGTTTCCGCGCTATCGAGCGGGCACTCGGCATTGACTCCATGGTCACCTCCTACGCCGTGCGTTCAACAACAGCCGGACGTCAGGCTCTCGGAGAGGCACTGGTACGGATTCGTGACCGGGGAGTATCCTTTAACGGAAGAGGGGTCTCGACCGATATTATTGAAGCAAGTGCAAGGGCTTATCTGCAGGCACTCGGCCTGCGCCAGCACCATTTTGAAAACAACTCTACTGAAACCATAGATAACGGGGTTTAACATACAATGCAACAAACCATAACCCAGAAAATCCTGGCCAGGGCCGCAAACCGGAAATTTGTTGATGCGGGTGAGAGCGTCTGGCTCAATGTCGATATCCTTCTGACCCACGATGTCTGCGGGCCACCGACCTTTGATATTTTCAAGCAGGAGTTCGGACCGGACGCAAAAGTCTGGGATCCGTCAAAGGTTGTCGTGCTGCCTGACCACTATATTTTCACCGCCAACGAGCATGCTCACCGCAACATTGACCTCTTGCGCCAATTTGCCAAAGAGCAGGGGCTCGAGCACTACTACGATGTCGGCACCGATCGCTATAAAGGGGTCTGCCACGTTGCTTTGGCTGAAGAGGGATTCAATCTGCCCGGCACGGTGCTCTTCGGCACCGACTCGCACACCTGTACCTCCGGAGCCTTCGGCATGTTCGGCTCGGGTATCGGCAACACCGATGCAGCCTTCATCCTCGGCACCGGCAAGCTCTGGGAAAAAGTGCCGGAATCGATGCTCTTTACCTTTGATGGCGAGATGCCCGAGTATCTGACGGCCAAAGATCTGATTCTGCAGATTCTTGGCGACATCACCACCGACGGCGCAACCTACCGGACGCTGGAGTTCGACGGCGAGGCGATCTTCTCGCTTCCAATGGAGGAGAGAATGACCCTCACCAACATGGCTATTGAGGCGGGCGGCATGAACGGCATTATTGCGGCCGATGCCATTACCGAAGCTTACGTCAAGTCAAAAAGCCAGAAGCCTTACGAGATTTTCCAGAGCGATCCGGACGCCCGCTATCACAGCAAGTACCGCTACAATGTGCGTGAACTTGAGCCGGTTGTGGCCCAGCCGCACAGCCCCGATAACCGGGCAACGGTCAGAAGTGTCCAGGGCACAACCATCACCAAGTCATACATCGGCTCCTGCACCGGCGGCAAACTGACCGACTTTGTCATGGCGGCTAAAATCCTGAAGGGACGGAAGGTAGCGGTTCAGACCAACATTGTGCCGGCCACGGTTAAAGTTGCCCTTGATCTTGAGCATGAGCTTTATGAAGGTCAGACTCTCAAGCAGATATTTGAGGATGCCGGATGCAGCATTGCCCTTCCTTCATGCGCCGCATGTTTGGGTGGGCCGTCCGATACCGTTGGACGTTCGGTTGATAACGATGTTGTTGTTTCAACCACTAACCGTAATTTCCCCGGACGCATGGGCAGCAAGAACGCAGGGGTCTACCTGGCCTCCCCGCTCACCGCTGCGGCTTCGGCAATTACCGGCAAACTTACCGATCCGAGAGATTTTCTCTGATCGGCACAATGAGACTCTGACTTAATCGACCGAATGAACTTGTAGAGGAAAACAAATACTATGGAAACTATCATTCAGGGAAAAGCCTACGTACTGGGCAAAAATATCGATACCGACCAGATAATTCCGGCTGAGCACCTTGTCTACAGCCTCTCCGACCCCGAAGAGGTCAAGCTCTACGGCAAGTATGCCCTTTCCGGCGTGCCGCCGGCACAGGGTGGCCTGCCGGAAGGCAACATCCCCTTTGTTCGGGATGGAGAGTTCAGCTCTGACTATACCATCATCATTGCCGGGCCGAACTTCGGCTGCGGTTCGTCAAGGGAGCACGCTCCCTTTGCTCTGCAGGTTGCCGGAGTGAAGGCCGTTGTGGCTGAGTCCTACGCCAGGATTTTATACCGCAACTGTGTAGATGGCGGCTTTGTTATACCCTATGAAACCGCTGAACATCTCAACCAGCTCATCGCTACGGGTGATGAACTGAAAATTGATATCGAGGCAAACACCCTTGAAAACCTGACCCGCAAGGTCACCTACAAACTCAACTCTCTGGGTGATGTCTTCAAGATTGTGCAGGCAGGCGGAATTTTTGCCTATGCAAGAGCGGAAAATTTAATGGCCCAGAGCTGATTTATGAGTGCAATACAAAAAAAAATAGAGCTGTACGACACCACCCTGCGTGACGGCACACAGGGTGAGCATATCAATCTTTCGGTTCAGGACAAACTGCTGATTGCCGAAAGGCTTGACGAGTTCGGCATGGACTATATCGAAGGCGGCTGGCCGAGCAGCAACCCGAAGGATGAGGAGTTTTTTGTCAAGGTGCGCGCCCTCAAGTTCCAGCATGCAAAGCTCTGCTCCTTCGGCTCAACCGCCCGGAGTGTCAAAGCAGTCGAAAGTGATGGGAACCTGCTGGGACTGCTGCAATCCGAAACGCCGGTTATCACCATCTTCGGCAAAACCTGGAAAGCGCACTCTGAGAAAAGCCTCGGCATCTCCGACGAAGAGAATGCCGAGCTGATTTTCCGTTCGGTGGAGTTCCTCAAGCGTGAAGGTCGTGAGGTCTTTTTTGACGCGGAACACTTCTTTGACGGCTACAAGAACAACCAGGAGTTCGCCCTGAAAATGGTGCTCTCGGCCGTTCAGGCCGGTGCATCAAGAGTTATCCTCTGCGATACCAACGGCGGCTCAATGCCGCACGAGGTCACGGAAATTGTCCGCCATGTCCGCGAAGTGAGCGGCGTACCCACCGGCATTCACAGCCATAACGACAGCGATCTCGCCGTGGCCAACTCCATTGCGGCGGTCATGGGCGGTGCAACCCATATCCAGGGCACCATCAACGGTATCGGCGAGCGGTGCGGCAACGCCAACCTTATCAGCATTATTCCCAATATCATGCTGAAGCTTGGTCTCTCCTTCGAGCATGTGGAGCATCTCAACCAGTTGACCTCCCTCTCGAAATATGTTTACGAGATTCTCAATATGCCTTCAAACACCCGCGCGCCGTTTGTGGGTAAATCGGCCTTTGCCCATAAGGGCGGCATCCACGTCAGCGCGGTGATGAAAGAGAGTTCGCTCTACGAGCACATTGACCCAACGCTTGTCGGCAACCGCCAGAGGGTTCTGGTTTCAGAACTTGCCGGCCAGAGCAACATCCGCTACAAGGCCAATGAGCTTGGTATTGCCATCCCTGAAAAAGGTGAGCAGATCAAAAACCTTGTGCAGCACATCAAGGAGCTGGAGCACAAGGGGTACCAGTTTGACGGGGCTGAAGCCTCGTTTGAGCTGATCCTCCACCGGGAACTCGGCACCTTCAGACCCTTCTTCAAGGTGCTTGAAACCAAGGTCTCGATTGAGTCAGGCATCAGCAGCCCGAATGTCGATCAGGCGGTCCTCAAGGTTGAGGTTGGAGATGAGATCGAGCATATTGCCGCCGATGGTGATGGCCCGGTCAATGCGCTCGACAAGGCGCTCCGCAAGGCGCTGATCCATTTTTACCCGCAGATCAAGACCATCAAGCTGGTGGATTATAAAGTCCGTGTGCTCGAAGAGAAGCGCGGCACCAGCGCCAAGGTTCGGGTATTGATAGAAACCAGTAACGGCCGCAACACCTGGGGCACGGTTGGCGTTTCAACCAACATCATCGAAGCCAGCCTGCTCGCCCTCCAGGACAGCATGAACTACCACCTCTTCACCGTTAAAGCCGCTCAGCCAAAAACTGCAGAGAGCCCTCAGCCGTAACCATCCTTTCAGATCGGACAGCTTCATCCAGAAGCTGCCCGGCCTTTGCAATCATTTTTTCCACATTCGGGTGAGACAGTTTCGGGCTTACGCCCATGGCGTTTTATCAGGATGCTTTCGTATCCCACAGCGATTTGCCAGTTGCCATGAAATAAAGCGACTCAGGATCAACATCAAAACCGCAATCCCATACGAGAGTTGGCCAGGAATCAAGATAAAAATGTGAAAACGTCTCAGGGTTCCGCAATGGTTCCGCAATTGGATATTTATAAACAAGATCGCGAAGATCCACCTCGCCGGTTTCACCGGTATTAAATTTTAGGAAAATCTGATATTCCTTGACATACCTTGCCTCTTCAATTGAAATGCATTCCATAAGAGAGTTCTCCGTTACACAAGCGGTTGAATACGATGAAAATCCTTTGTTTCCCACATCAGCAAAAGTTCATCACTATGCAATTCTGCCCACTCTTCCACAAGACCACGGACTTTTGCTGGAAGAGAACCAACGGTAATATTCAAATTCCTGATGTCCATTGAAATGATAATCCCAAGAAATCGTGATATCTCCGGCATATCCTGTACGTTGTAAGTTTTTGCAGCAAAAAATTATCCGACTTGATTTTGACTTTTATTGAAACTCTTGATCAATGTAAAAAGCTGGTGATAGTTATCAAAAGAAACAAGACATATCTGCCAGCTTAACTCACACTCCCTATACCCAACCTCCCGGCGCGCACTTTTTTATTGGTGTTGACGGCGCAATTTTTTCCGCATTTTACTTATCAGGGCACAGGTTTTTGGGCTCACGTCCCTCACGCTCCATTCATCACTGATTTTGTGCGAACGCCTTTTTGCTCTAACAACGCAAATAAAAGTGTGGCGAAGCCATCCGCTTCATTTGCTTGTGAGATTTGCAGGCTATTTCTTTACGTTCTTCCTACCGCTAACAAGCCTGGCAACGTCAAGCAATGATTCAACAATTTTTGGATCAAACTGTGAAACGTCAAGGGTTGAGAAAGAAGAATTGCGATCAATATTCCAATGTTGAAATACTTCTTTTAATTCATCCCACCTTGTCTTATCCCCAAAAGCCCGGAGATAGAACTCTCCGAAACGGATAGCATGAATTCTATCTGAACTTTTCAATGACTCACTAGAATATGATTTACCGAGTACAAATGCATATTTTGCGCACGCGCTAAGAAGGCCTATAACAACGATGGTTTTTAACGCGACAAGGATTATACTTTCAGTTGCGAGGTTTGTTTGTTGGCCTACCTGCGAAAGGCCCACAAAGGCGAAGGCAATACCAATAATAAGAGCGACAAATCCTATTCCATACCAAAAATAGCTCAGTAGCCTATCTCTTTTTTCGAGCATTGCCAAAGACCTGATGGCGACTTTGACAAAGTCAGCGGCGTTACTCTGTATCTTCTCAGCAGCTTCTGTCGCAGCTGTTTCAATGGCTGCGCGTCGGCCTACGAAGGCCGATATAGCACTCTCGATCTTCGGAACTATCTCAAGGACGTTTCTATCCAGCTGAATTATTGCGTGGATGTCTTGGAGAGATAATGGAATTGGAATATTGTCAATGATTAGAGGGATGATCAGCATTCGGCCTGATTCCTGCGCATATGCTCGAGCCGCTCCAACCTCCGTAAGAACATACTGCGATTTTTCAGTGTTCTCAGAAATGACTACGATGAAAATTTCTGAGTTCTTGAGCCCGGTGTTTAGTGCTGCGCGCCAATCTGAGCCTGGTGATAGCTCATCAACGTCATAAAACAGTGTATGACCAACGATCTTCAGTTTTCTCGCCAGTTTATCAACGAATTCCAGGTCATTACGCTGATAAGAAATATAGATCTTCGCCATATCTGCCTCTCACAATAATTAGATTGATCCGCCTAAACCACAGATTTTTGAATTCCAACCCATATTAGACGCAAATTCAAAATCATATCAAAGGCGGAACCTTTTTCTGTAAAGATAACAAAGAGATACCGTTGTTTCATCCGGAGCGCAAAACGTTTCGAGTGATATCGCTACCAATAGCAGAGCTTTATCGCTACCGAAACTCCGTGCGGATGAGGATGAGGCCGGGAATCATGGGGAGCCAGAGGGTGAAGCCGCGAAGCAGCAGGGTTGCGGCAAGGGCAGGTTCAATTTGGATACCAAGCATCACAAGCAGAGCGACTGAACTGGCTTCAAAGGTGCCGATTCCGAGGGGAATAAAGCTCAGCATGGCCACAATGGAGGCAATAACAAAACAGGGAAATGCCACCAGCAGCGAAACCTCCTCGCCCAAAGCCTGCAGCATGGCCCAAAGTGTAGCCGCATCAAGCAGAAAAATAAGCAGTTGAAACACAGTAGCCTCCAAAAGCAGCAAAGGTTTGCGCAGCAAGGCAACCGAAGGGTCGGCAAAGGTTTCGGTAAAACCAGCAATAACCGGCACTCGGAGCAGCCATCCCGGCAACTCCTGTATCCCCTTTGCTTTCAAGAGCAGAATGGCCGCCGGAACCGCAAGTGCAAACAGAAAAAAGAGCGAGGCGGTCACAACAATCCACTGATGGTGAGGCAGATAACTCCACAAGAGCAGCATGGATGCTCCAACAGCAATGATGTACGCCGCATAAAAGGAAAAAATGGTGAGCAGCATCACATCCATCCCGGTTTTGGCAGAAACATTGCGCTCCCGGAAAGCATTCACCACAAGCGCAATACCGCTGATCCCGCCCGAAGGAAGAGCCTGATCGGCAAAAAGCCTTGCAAGCGCAAGTGGAACAAGCCGGTGCATCGGGTAGCCGCTGCCGCTCTCAGCAAGCGCCTGATACCAAACCAAAGCAAGGGCTATATAGGTGCAGCACTGCAAAAGGAGCGCAATCAAAATCCAGAGCGGCGCAAGGTTAGAAAGCAGCAGCAAAAAATGGTTCAGCTCCCCCCAATGGGTAACGGCAAGCACCACACCAAAAAAAAGCAGCAGACCTGCAAACAATGCCTTGAAATAGTTTTTTTTCACCAGCATGAAGTCAGCAAGAAAAGATTGAACGCATTATCTCAGTAAATATAATAAAGCGATGCGATTGTTGCGAGAGAAAGAGAGGTTCGCTTGTACTTTAGGACGCTTGTGCGGAGTAGTAGTTCCGGAGGTTCAGAGCAGTTTCAATTCTTGGGCATTTTTTGTTGCCTTACAACAATTCGCTTTTATTACATTTACAGAAAGAACGATTGTTCGACGCAAACCTGAATACTGGAACAATGCGGATCCATGACCTGAACCCTGAAAACCGCCCGAGAGAGCGACTGCTGAGTGCAGGAGCATCGTCACTCAGCTCGGCTGAACTGCTGGCCATTATCCTGCGCTCGGGCACCAAAGAGTGCAACATTCTTGATACCTGCAATGAGCTTATTGCCCGCTTCGGACTTGAGCGGCTTGCCGAAACAACGCTTACGGAACTGACGGCAACAAAGGGCATCGGTGAGGCAAAAGCAATGCAGATTCTGGCCCTCTTCGAATTGAACAAACGGCTCCACTATGCCCGAAACCTCAACAAAAAAATTCAGGCCGCACGGGATGTGTTTGATTATATGGCGGGTCGTATTCCAGATGAAAAGAAAGAGCATCTCTTTGTTTTGCACCTCAACACCAAAAACCAGATCGTCAAAAACGAGCTGGTTGCAATCGGAACCCTCAATGCCTCGTTGATTCATCCCCGTGAAGTGTTCAAGGCCGCAATCAGGGAGAGTGCGCATGCCATTATCCTGGTGCACAACCACCCGTCAGGCGACGTTGAACCGAGTAGTGCCGACCGGCAAATTACCGAACTGCTCAAGCAAGCCAGTGCCGTCATCCAGATAGAGCTGCTCGATCACGTTATTATAGGAAAAACAGAGTGGTTCAGCTTCCGGGAAAACTCCCTACTTTGATGGCACTCCACCGCGAGAGAAGAGCACTCTCATGAAATGCCACCGGCAAACCCGATGTTTTGGTAACCATCAGGAGAGAAGAGTAGACGAACAGCCTGAGTCGGTGTTTTTGAAACCTTAACCAAATGATCCCGTTGAGAAAGACGGAATTCCGGCTGAACCGTTCAGCGAGATTTCGTGAACATTTCTTGCCTGCAATCCTTTTTGTGTTTTGTCGAGTTCAAAATCGACTTCGGCATCCTGATTCAGGACCTTGAAGCTCTGTTCTGAAATAATGGCTGAAAAATGAACAAAAATGTCCTCTCCTCCCTCCGGATTCAAAATAAAGCCATAGCCCTTTTTGCCGTCAAACCATTTAACTTTACTGATTGCCATGGTAAAGGATGCTATTTTATTATTGTTGGAAGCGCATTGCCGCTACAGGAACAAGTGCCGGAACAACTGCGTGGTTACTTACGTAAGAAATATACAGAACTTTTCCGTTAATTTCACAGCAACATCAAGACAAATACCACAAAAATACATCTTCAACACAAAGAAATAGGCAAAAAAACACGTTCGACATCAAAAAAACAGACAAACCGTTAAAAAATGAAAAAGGTCATCGTCATAACCGGTGCGGGAAAAGGGATCGGCAAAGCCATTGCACTTGATTTCGCCAAGGCAACCAGAACAAAAAATGGATTTGATCCTGTTCTGATTCTTGTCTCAAGAACCCTCAAGGAACTTGAATTGGTGGCTGATGAGTGCCGCCGGTACGGCGCAACCGCCGATGCCATGCAGGCCGACATTGCCGACACAACCCAGATTGAGCGCTTGGTCGACTCCACGCTGCAGCGCCACGGAACCATTGACTGCCTGGTCAACAATGCCGGGGTGGGCCGCTTCAAGCCGCTCAGCGAACTCAGCGAAGAGGATTATGAGTACACAATGGCAACCAACCTCAAAGGGACGTTTTTCCTTTCCCAGCGGGTATTTCCGATCATGGAAGAGAAAAAATCGGGTCATATCTTCTTTATCACCTCCATTGCGGCTGAAATCTCGTTCAAAAGCTCAGCGCTTTATGCCATGTCGAAGTTTGGCCAGAAAGGGCTGGTTGAAACCATGCGCCTCTATGCAAAAGAGTGCAACGTTAGAATTACCAACGTGATGCCGGGAGCGGTCTATACGCCGATGTGGGGTGAGGTGCCGGCGGAAATGCAAGCCGGCATGATGATGGCGGAAGATATTTCCGGCCCTCTGGTTCAAGCCTATCTGCTGCCACAGCGAACCTCAATCGAAGAGCTGGTCTTCCGGCCGGTTTCAGGAGATATCAATGAATAAACAAAGCTGAAGCCCAGGTTCGGAAAGCCGCCTTTTTTCCTGTATTTTCCCCTATTTCCTGTTGACACAAATTTTTGACACAGATACAACCATGGGCCTCAAAGAAACAATAGATCTGGACCTGAAAAGTTCCATGAAAAGCGGCGATAAAAACCGTCTCAACGCCATCCGCTCCATCCGTGCAGCCTTGCTTGAAAAAGAGGTATCAATCCGGGTCGGAGGCGTAGGCGTACTGACCGGGGAGCAGGAAATTGAGGTGCTGGTCTCTCTTGCCAAAAAACGCCGGGATGCCATTGAGCAGTTCACAGCCGGAAACCGTCCCGACCTTGCGGAAACCGAGCAGTTGGAACTCTCGGTTATTGAGGAGTATCTGCCTGAACCACTCGGTGATGAAGAGATCATCGCGGTTGTGCAGGATGTTATAGCGCAATCCGGTGCCTCATCCATGAAAGATATCGGCAAGGTGATGGGTCAGGCCATGAAAGCCCTCAAGGGCAAGGCTGATGGCACCAAAGTTCAGGAGATCGTCAAATCGCTGCTCTCAGCATAACCCACTCTCTGTAAATCAATTATGCTTGATATTAACGTTATCCGCCAGCATCCCGAGGAGATGATCGAGATGCTACGCAACCGCCAGCTCAGTTCCGAAGAGCCAAAACTCCACCAGTTGCTGCAGTTCGACAAGGAGCGCAAGGAGCTTGTCCAGCGTTCGGACGAACAGAAGGCCCTGCGGAACAAGGTTTCAAAAGAGGTGGCCGATATTAAAAAAAGCGGAAAGGGGTCGGCGGAAGCGCTGATCGCGGAGATGAAAACCGTTTCGGGTGAAATTGCCGCCATGGATACACGGCTCACCACCCTTGAAGAGGAGATTGAGACTATCCTGCTCGGCCTTCCCAATAAACTGCACCCCTCGGTGCCCACCGGACGCTCGGCTGAGGAGAACCAGATTTACAAGGAGCCGGTAACCTTTGCGCACAACCTCGACTTTCCGGTTAAAAACCACCTTGAACTCGGCAAGTCGCTCCGCATTCTGGACTTTGAGCGGGGAGCAAAGGTCAGTGGTGCCGGATTCCCCGCCTACATCGGCAAAGGTGCACGGCTTGAACGTTCACTGATCAACTTCATGCTCGACTGCCATACCGAGCAACATGGCTTTACCGAAGTCTTTCCCCCGTTTCTCGTCAACCGCGAGTCGCTCAGGGGCACCGGCCAGTGGCCAAAATTCGCCGACCAGGTCTACCATATCGGTGAGGATGATCTCTATGCCATCCCGACCGCCGAGGTGCCGGTAACCAACCTCCACCGGAACGAGATGCTTGAGGCTGACTCGCTGCCGATCTCCTACGCGGCCTACTCAGCCTGTTTCCGGCGCGAAGCGGGAAGTTACGGTAAGGATACCAGGGGGTTTTTGAGGGTCCACCAGTTCAACAAGGTGGAGATGGTGAAGTTTACCCGGCCGGAAGAGTCCTACCTGGCGCTTGAGGAGATCCGCGAAAGTGCCGAAGCGATCCTTGTGGCGCTGAAAATTCCCTACCGGGTGCTCCTGCTCTGCAGTGGAGATATCAGTGCCAACGCAACAAAATGTTACGACATCGAGGTCTGGTCGCCGGCGGAACAGAAATATCTTGAAGCCTCAAGCTGTTCGAACTTCGAGGATTACCAGGCCCGGCGCTCCAACATCCGCTTCAAGCCAAGCACCCAGTCAAAACCGGAATTCGTGCACACCCTCAACGGTTCAGGGCTGGCAACCTCCCGCCTCATGGTTGCCCTCTTGGAACACTACCAGACGGCGGAAGGGGGAATCCGGGTGCCTGAGGTACTGCGGCGCTACACCGGGTTTGATGAAATTACTCAGGCTGCAGAGTGAGCCTCCAGAGCCCTGCCATCCAGAAATTCACGCACCATACGGCCAACCTTTTCAACATCAATCAGAAAAGCGTCGTGGCCGTATGGTTCATCAAGGTAGAGAATTTTTGATTTTGGCATCAGCCTAGCAAGCTCCTCCTGCTCCTCTTTTGGATAGAGGATATCGGAGTTGATGGAGAGAATCTCCACCGGAATCTGGCAAGAACGAAGCAGCTCTTCGTACACTCCCCTTCCCCTTGCGAGATCGTGCATATCCATCGCTCGGGTCAAAGTGACGTAGGTATTGGCATCAAAACGCTCAACCAGCTTTTTGCCCTGATGGCGCAGATAGCTCTCGGCCTTGAAGGTTGTATCGTGCTGCACTTCACGGCCAAAGCGCAACTGGAAGTTTTCAAAGCTCCGGTAGGTGCACATGGCCATCATCCTTGCGGCCGCAAGCCCTCCTGCCGGCGGATGATTTTCGCCGTACCATCCCTCGTTCCAGTCACGATCCGCATAGATTGCCTGCCGCTGGGCTTCACTCTGCGCAATACACCAGGCGGAGTGACGTCCTGAAGCCCCCATCGGCATCAACGCCTGAACTACTTCAGGATACAAGAATCCCCACTCCAGCACCTGCATACCGCCAAGCGAGGCGCCAACCGCCAGTTTTACCCGATCAATGCCAAGCCCCCGGAGCAGAATGCGCTGCACATGAACCATATCGCGGATGGTTATGAGCGGAAAATCAGGCCCGTACTGGCGACCGGTAAGCGGATTGATGGAAATCGGGCCGGTCGTGCCGTAACAGCTTCCCAGCACGTTACTGCAAATAATAAAATCACGGCTCTCATCAAAAGCCAATCCCGGGCCAAACATCCCCTCCCACCAGGCATCCACATCGGAGGAGCCGGTCAGGGCGTGGCAAACCAGAACAACATTATCTTTTGCCGCATTCAGCTTTCCCCACGTCCGGTAGGCCACACGGAGCGAAGGAAGCTCGGCTCCAAGCTCCGTCGTAAAAGGTTTGCTTGAATCGAAATAGTGCGTTTTGTCGGAAATGAATTCGGTATATGCTCTCATGCGCTTCGTGTCAGTGTTGCAAAGGCTTGCTGAAAATCCTCTTTGATATCGTCAATGTGTTCTATGCCGGGTGAAACCCTTATCATATCAGCCGTTACACCGGCCGACTCCTGCTCCGCCACCGTGAGCTGCTGGTGGGTTGTGGATGCCGGGTGAATCACCAGGGTTTTGGCATCGCCGACGTTGGCCAGATGGCTTGCGAGGCGAACCGAGTCAATAAAACGAACCGCCGCTTCATGACCGCCCTTGATGCCAAAGGTCAGAACACCGCCGTAACCGTTTGTCAAATATTTTTTTGCCAGTTCATGGGTTGCATGGTTCTCAAGGCCGGGATAGTTGACCCACGCAACGGCCGGATTGGCCTGAAGCCAGCGGGCAAGCTCCATCGAGTTATCGGCATGGCGCTGCACCCGGAGCGAAAGGGTTTCAACGCCCTGCAACAACTGGAAGGAGTTGAAGGGACTGATGGCCGGGCCGATATCGCGCAACCCTTCAACCCGAGCCTTGATGATAAAGGCCAGTTCACCAAAGGTTTCATGAAATTTCATGCCGTGATACCCTTCGGATGGCTCACTGATGAGAGGAAACTTTCCGTTTCCCCAGTTGAAACGGCCACCATCCACAATAACGCCACCCATTGAGGTGCCGTGACCGCCGATCCACTTGGTGGCGGACTCCACAACAATGGAGGCTCCATGATCCAGAGGGCGGCAAAGGTAGCCAGCGCAACCGAAGGTATTATCCACAATCAGGGGAATACCGTGCTCGGCCGCAATGGCTGAAATCGCCTCAAAATCCGGCACATGAAAGGCCGGGTTGCCGATCGATTCCAGATAGAGCGCCTTGGTGTTCGAGTCAATGGCTTGACGGAAAGAGTCCGGGTTACACCCGTCAACAAAGGTTACCCCGATACCGAGACGACGGAAAGAGACCTTGAACTGGTTGTAGGTGCCGCCATAAAGATAGCTTGAAGAGACAATATTATCCCCCGCCTGGCAGAGTGTGGTGATGGCAATGAACTGTGCTGAATGGCCGCTCGCCACAGCAAGCGCGGCCTTGCCACCCTCAAGCGCAGCAATACGCTGCTCAAGCACATCGGTTGTGGGGTTCATCAACCGGGTGTAGATATTGCCAAACTCCTTCAGGGCAAAGAGATTGGCGCCATGCTGTGCGCTGTCAAAAACATAGGAGGTTGTCTGGTAAATGGGAACCGCCCTTGACTTTGTGGTCGGATCGGGCTTCTGGCCGGCATGAACCTGTAACGTTTCAAACCTGTATGGATGCGGAAGTTCGCTCATGGATGAACAACAAATTGAAAAATGTTGCTATCACACACGGTTGTGAGGAAATAACCCTGAACAAAAAAAGGGTTTTGGCTGAAAACATCTCTGAAGAGTAGGTATGAGCGCAGGAAAGGGCATGCATACCATCATCTTTCCCGGCCTTATTCCGGGATGGAATTGGCACCGCTCACGTTTTGCATGACGGTTGCCAAGGTTTCTCAGGGCCAGTCCCTCCACCTTTCTGGATGATAGCTTGAAATCTTGAAAAGAACATTTTGCTTATTAATCTACAACAGGGAATAGTATTTTACAAGCAGCCTGAAGGCCCAAACGTACTTAACCGCTTTTTATAGTCAATATACCCATGATCACAGCACGAGAAGTTGCTCTCAATGTCCTGCAGGCCCTTGAAACCACCACCCAGAGATCCGACCAGATTCTCCACCGTACCCTGCATAACACCACACTCAACCGAGTCGACCGGGCACTCGCCACCGGCCTCGTCAACGGAGTGCTCCGCTACCGCCTGCAGCTCGATTTTCTGATCGGAAAATTCTACCATCACAAGCTGGAGAAAGCCGCTCCGGTGATGAAAAACATTCTCCGCCTCGGAGCCTACCAACTGCTCTTTCTCGACAAGGTGCCCGACTGGGCCGCGGTAAACGAGTGCGTCAAGCTTGCCCGGAAATACAAAGGCGAGCGGATGTCGAAACTGGTCAACGGAGTGCTGCGAAAAATCACCCCCGAGAGCGTGACGCTGGATGCGTGGCTGAAGGGCAAAACTCCCGGGGAGGAGCTCTCGGTGAAACACTCCCACCCCAAGTGGCTGGTTGAGCGGTGGCTTGCGGCTTACGGCCGTGAGAAAACAGAGGCAATACTCGCCTATAACAATCAGATGCCGCTCTTCGGCTTCCGCCTTAACCCGCTGAAAACTTCCGCCGAAGCGTTCTTTTCTGACCCGCTCTTTGCAGCGGTGGAACGCTTTGAGAGCGGCCTTGAAAACTTCTTTCTCTCCAGAGAGTTCAACACCTTTGAACCGGCTGTGATTGATGGCCGCCTGACAATACAGAACCCTACACAAGCTCTTGCCTGCCTGCTGCTGCACCCGGCTCCGGGCAGTAACATCCTCGACCTCTGCGCGGCACCCGGAGGAAAATCGACCTTTATGGCCGAGCTGATGCAAAACCAGGGGAACATTACGGCCATTGACCGATACGAGCAGAAACTGCTGAAAACCGAAGCTCATGCGGCCGCGCTCGGCATCACCATCATCACAACCGTGACGGCCGATGCTCGGGAGTTTCAGCCTGAAAGCCGGCCTGATGCCATCCTGCTCGATGCCCCCTGCTCGGGCACGGGAGTGCTTGGCCGACGCGCCGAACTGCGCTGGAAAGTCACCCCCGACATGGTAGAGGAGCTTCAGGCGCTGCAGGCGGAGCTGCTCGATCACGCGGCCGGGCTGCTTGCTGAAGGGGGCGTGCTGCTCTATGCAACCTGCTCCATTGAGCCTGAAGAGAACTCCCAGCAAATTGCGGCCTTTCTTGCCAGGCACCCCGATTTTGTGGCCGATCCGGTTGGAGCGAGCGTGCCGGAAGCGTGCCGTAAAACGATGGTGAGCGAGGGTGCCCTCCTGACCCTGCCGGGCGACTATCCGGGTTTTGACGGCGGATTCTCGCAGCGGCTGCATAAAATCAAACAGCAGCCGGATGCCGTTGCTTGACGACCACTACCGGAGTGTGCTGGAGGGTTTTCTGAACTATATGCACATTGAGCGGAACTTTGCCTCGAACACCAGAGAGTCCTACCAAAACGACCTGATGCGCTACCTGCTCTTTATGCAGGAGCGTTCGCGGCCGATGGCGGCCATAACCGCCGGCGATATTGAGCTCTTCCTTCAGGAGCTTTTTGCCGTGGGGCTTGAGGCAACCTCTATGGCGCGAAACATTTCGGCCATCCGCTCCCTCCACCGCTTTCTGATTACCGAGCGGCTTTTGGATTTCAATCCAACGGAGAACCTCCATCAACCGAAACTCCCCAAGCACCTGCCGAACGTCTTGAGTATCGAAGAGATCATGCGTCTGCTGGAGGCTCCGCTCACGCAGACTCCCCGCAGCAAATATGCTCTGCGCGACAAGGCGATCCTTGAGTTTTTGTATGCAACCGGCGTACGGGTGAGCGAGCTGGTCAACCTCTACCAGCAAAACCTCTACATTGAGGCGGGGTTTGTCAGGATTTTCGGCAAAGGCTCAAAGGAGCGGCTGGTGCCTCTCGGCAGTTCGGCCATCGAGTGGCTCATCCGCTACCAGACGGAACTGCGCCTGGCACTGGTGAAGCACCACTCGGAGGACTATCTCTTTTTGAATGCACGGGGCAAAAAGCTCTCACGCATGGCCATCTTCACCATGGTGCGCGACTACGCCCAAGAGGCCGGAATTGAAAAGCTGATCAGCCCGCACACCTTCCGCCACACCTTTGCCACTCACCTGCTCGAAGGCGGAGCCGACCTGCGCGCTGTGCAGGAGATGCTGGGCCACAGCTCCATTGTTGCGACCCAGATCTACACCCACACCGACCGTTCCTTCATCAAGGAGGTGCACACCACCTTTCACCCCAGAGGGAGGTAACTCAATAACCGCTTTTTTCAAGAATAAGGCGCTTCTTGTCGTGGCTCTGCATCTCGATTTTCAGGGCCGCAAGGGTCAGGTTGACGTCAAAAAAGAAAAAGAGCAGCGAACTGCTGAGTGAGAGCATGCTGAGGATAAAGATCGTCGAGAGCAGCATGGGCAGGTCGATATTGACCAGTGCACTGAGAAAGAGCATGATAATGAGCAGCGATGCACCCAGGCAGGTCAAACAGGCCAAAAGAATGGCCGTACGGATAATGTGCGCCCGTTTCCATAAAATCGCCACCTCGCGGTTGATTCTCAGCACGTAGGATTCAGGATGGGACTCCAGGTTATCGAGCAGGGAGCGTGAGCGGTCAATAATACGACCAAGCCGGTTGGTCATGGTAAGCAGCAGCAGGCCAAGGCCGGAGATGAGAATCATTGGACCGATGGCGGTCTGAAGAATAGGAACAAGCTCTTTGAAAGAGGTAACTGACATGGAATCATGGTATTAGTGAACAAAAAAAATCGTCATCATCATTGCTGCAGCATGGAAGCTGGAAATAACCATCACGAAAAAACAATATTAAAATAGTAATTAATGCTGCGCACGCAACTTTGGATGCAGAGTTTTTCAGAAACGCAACAATCCCGGCCTGCCTCAGCAAGCAAACAAACTCTGCGTCAATCAGCAGAGAGAGATTATTTCATCTTCCCGAGAAGATCGTTGAGGTTGTTTCTGACGGTAATGGTGGTAGGATGATCCTTGCCAAGCGCTTTTTCCGTGATAGCAAGTGAACGGCGATAGAGTGGCTCCGCTTCAGCGTACTTGCCCTGTGCATGCAGCAATGAGGCTAGATTGTTCAGACCTGTGGCTACGTCAGGATGATCATTTCCGTAAACTTTCTCATCAATCTCAAGCGAACGGCGATAGAGCGGCTCTGCTTCAGCATACCTGCCTTGAACTTTCAGCAATACGGCAAGATTGTTCAGGCCTGTCGCCACCAGCGGATGCTCTTTACCCAATTGCTGCTCATAGATTTCCAGCGCTTGGCGATAGAGCGGTTCCGCTTCAGCATATTTGCCCTGCATTCTCAGCAACTCCGCAAGATTGTTCAGGTCTGTTGCCACGTCAGGATGATCCTTGCCGTAAACTTTCTCATCAATCTCAAGCGAACGGCGATAGAGTGGCTCTGCTTCAGCGTACTTGCCCTGATCTTGCAGCAATGAACCAAGATTGTTCAGGCCTGTTGCCACCAACGGATGCTCTTTACCCAACTGTTTCTCAAAAATTGCCAGCGCTCGGCGCAAGAGCGGCTCCGCTTCAACGTACTTTCCCTGTGCATAAAACAACTCTCCAAGATTGTTCAGGCTTGTGGCCACTGCCGGGTGATCCTTGCCAAGCGCTTTTTCCCGGATCGCCAGCGCACGGCGGTGGAGCAGCTCCGCTTCGACGTACTTGCCCTGCGTTCTCAGCAACTCCGCAAGATTATTCATGCTCTCTGCCAAATCAGGATGATCCTTATCCAATTGCTTTTCGCGGATTGCAAGCGCACGGCGATAAAGCGGCTCCGCTTCAGCATACTTGCCCTGCTCGTAAAGTGATATGGCTTGATGGTTCAGCTCTGTCGCCTGATCGGCGCGCTCTGACTGCTTTGCGGGTGCACTGCTCCCGGTTGATGGAGCAGACCATAAAGAGGCTGGATGCATAGCGAGCGTGGCAATCATGGCCGAGAAGCCAAGTGCGGCAGAGGTGAGTGCTTTTTTCATTCGGATGGAGGAGGAGTGGAGCAAGCAAAAAAACGCTTTATCAAAGATAAGGCGGTTATACCGTAAAAACAACAAGATGCGGTATATCAAGAGCGGCTGGCCTTCATCCTTGCCGGTCAAACAAAGCGGACGGGCAAAAAAAAAGCGGGGAAAACTCCCCGCTTGAAAACATAGACCGTAAGGTTTATCCCTTGTACTTCTTTTTGCCGCCGGTGAAAAACGGGGTCTCTTTGGCCGCAGGCTTAAAAGGCTTTTTAAAGCTCTTTTTGGGGCCGTAAGGTGAAGAGGGCTGCCGCTCCTGCTCTTCCATCTTGCTCAGGCGCAACTGACGGCCGCAGACGCGGACTTTGCGTAGCTCATGGAAGATGTTATCCGGCATCCCCTGCGGCAGTTCAACCGTGCTGTAGGAGTCGTTGATGGAGATATGACCGACCGATTCCGGATCAAGCCCAACCTCGTTCAAAATCGCGCCAAGAATGTTGCCGGCCTTCACGCCATGCTCACCGCCAACCTCAAGACGATAAAGCTCCTTGCCTTCCTGACCGTAGGTTTCGGTACGGGTTCTCTTTTTGACCGGCCCGCGATCGCGATCCGATCCACGATCACGATCAAAACCGCGATCACGATCTGTTCCACGATCCCTATCCTCATGCGGGCGGGATGAGCGCTCAGGCTTGTTGGAAAGCAGGAGCGGGGTTTCGCCCTGAACCATTGAGGCAAGCGCTGCCGCAGCTTCAACCACCGGCACATCATGCTCATGGCAGTACTGCTCGATCAAGCTGGTAAAGAATCCAAGATCTTCCGCCGCAATGGTATCGGTAATCTTCTGGTTGAACTTGGCAACCCGCTTGTTGTTGATCACCTCGGTTGAAGGAAGCTCCATCAATTCAATGCGGCTGTGTGTAGCTTTTTCAATGGAGTAGAGCATATTTTTCTCTCTCGGCGAGACAAACAAAATCGCGTCACCCGTACGACCTGCGCGACCGGTACGACCGATGCGGTGCACATAGGACTCGGTATCGGAAGGAATATCGTAGTTGATCACATGGCTGATACGCTCAACGTCAAGACCGCGTGCCGCAACGTCCGTGGCAATAACAATGCTCAACGCTCCGTTCTTCAACTGATCAACCGTACGTTCACGCTGGCTCTGGGGCATGTCGCCGTTCAGGGCCGCCGCGCCATAACCGCGAGCCTGCAGCTTTTCAGCAAGTTCAATGGTCATGGTTTTGGTACGCACAAAAATCAGCATACCATCAAACGGCTCAACTTCAAGGATGCGGGTCAGAATGTCAATCTTGTGACTTCCGCCAACAATCCAGTAACGCTGACGAATGGTATCAACCGTTGTGGTTTTGGTCTGGATGGTAATTTCTGCCGGACTGTTCAGGTACTTCTGGGCAATACGACGGATTGCAGATGGCATGGTTGCCGAGAAGAGGGCGACCTGACGCTCTTTCGGGGTCTGGTCCAAAATCCACTCAACATCATCAATAAAGCCCATGCGAAGCATCTCGTCAGCCTCGTCAAGCACAAGACACTGGAGGGAGTCAAGGTTAAGCGACCCACGACGCATATGATCCATCACCCGGCCGGGAGTGCCAACAACAACATGCACGCCACGTTTGAGCATACGAAGCTGAATGCCGTAATCCTGTCCGCCGTAGATCGGCACAACATGGAAATTTTTAAGGTGGACCGCATAGCGCTGGAAGGCCTCGGCCACCTGGATGGCAAGCTCCCTTGTCGGGGCAAGCACAAGAGCCTGGGGCTCGGGAAGTGCAAGGCGAATATTGGAGAGTACCGGAAGGGCAAATGCGGCCGTTTTACCGGTACCGGTCTGGGCCTGGCCGAGAACATCACGTCCCGACAAAAGCAGGGGAATTGTCTGGGCCTGAATCGGCGTAGGGTTTTCGTACCCGACCTCCTCAAGCGCTTTCATTAATGGTTCCGCAAGCTGAAGGCTGCGGAAATCCTTCGGCAATAGAGACTGTTCGCTCATTGTTTAACCTGTTGCTTAGATTCATTGATAAAAAAAGCCTCAAATGAGGCGGAGGTGGCAGCAATGCAGGAAAGAAAAAAATGAAGAAGGGCTCTCATTAACCGAAAACTTCCGGGCAACTGCAAAACATTGCAGAGTACCATCGTTCAATCACAAACGCCTTGGAAAAAACTATTCGACCACTCCGGCCTCTGGATTTTCCTTGACGTTCTTTCTTAGCATATTCACCACGTATTAAAAACTTTCACAATGTACGACATTCCTTTGCCAAAGAAGAATCTTTTTTACGTTAACCCGCACTATTATCCGCCATGCATTCTTCCGCCCTGAACGAATGCCTTCATGGCGGAAGAAGAGCCGACGGCAGTGTGGGAAAGCGCTTTTTCAGGCGAATATAATAATCAGGGCTACCCATGCACTCCGCTTTATCGGGTTCAGTGCAAGGCAGTTCCACAATCCTCCACACCCCGCTCTCTTTATGAAGCAGTGCGTAAAAATCCTCATATCGGCTACGGCCATCTTTTGAGCGCGGCTCACTGTGCACCCAGGCCCACCCCTCACTCACCCTCATCTCCCTGACCACAAACACCACATCCAGCCGGTGGAGCTCCATGACTTTCCGGCGCATGAAGTCAAGCAAAAGAGCACGCTCACCACTACCAGGCAAAGGGGTGTAAACCTTCGGAGCTGCAAGTGCGCCATCCTGAAATGCCACCAACCACCCAATAACAAACAGGATGCTCAAGGTGTAACGCACAGAGTAGAATATGGAGATAATCATCATACCAGAGTATTTCAGATGGAGAGAGAATAAACCTTCAGGGCGGCCATTGCCGGGTTTAGCGGGATGAAAAAAGCGCTTCAGAAAGAACCCGGTACTCAGCACCCGATGGCTTCAGGTGCGACAGGTAAAGCGAGAGGCGGTCGCACTCCGCCTTCCACTCCACCGGCAGATTCACCCTGTAGCAACCATCGACCCCAGCCTGCTGCGGCCTGAAACGGGCAAGGGTAAGGTGCATCAGAAAGTTCCTCTTTTCAAGATTCAAATCCCCAAGCAAGTCGCGCAGCTCCCGGTAGAGCTGCAGAAGGGGTGGCAAAGCATGGCCGGTTGCCCAGAGAAGAGCGTGCTTGTGACGGCCATGAGATGAAGTAACGCTCCGGAACGAAAGTTCTATCGGGCTGCAATGAGAGGCCGCAAGAGAGAGAGTTTCACAAATCGGTTCGAGCTCGCTGCACGACCAGGGTGGAATAAGGGTCACATGTAGATTTTCCGGCTCTATCCACCGGAGTGGAAGGGCTGGGTGCTCCCGGCGAAACTCCGCCACCCGCTCCTGCAACACCAAAGGGACAGGCAGACCGATAAAAACCCGCTTTGCGCTTTTTCCTCTACCTTTATCCATAGATAAAACAAAACTATCATGCCCGTGAGTCTCGCAGCTCTTATCGATCAAATGTCCTTAGCCGTTTTATTTTACGGTTTTTTACCATAAACGGGCAGAAAAGAAGTTGCCGGTAAACTTTTTTATTACCTTTTAGCCATTAAGCTTTGAAGTGTGTACTCGGAAATATCATAATGAATAGTCCAGCTCTCTTTTTTTATACCCGCCTTTTTCCTCTTTTTCTTGGAGCCGCGAAGCTTTTCAGCCGAGTGCATCCGAAGTTGCACCCTTTTTTCAAGCTCCGTGAAGAGCTTTTCAGTGATCTGGAAAAAAAAATCGCCACACTCCCCTCCTCCGATTTCAGGTTATGGGTTCATGCCGCTTCGGTCGGCGAGTTCGAGCAGGCCCGTCCGATTATTGCTGCACTGAAAAAAAAGCACCCGGAACTGATTGTTTTTGTCTCCTTCCTCTCCAATTCCGGCTATAACGCCCGGAAAAACTTCCCCGACGCTGCCGCCGTTTTCTATCTGCCAACCGATACCCGCGCCAATGCAAAAAGGGTTGTGTCGCTGCTCAAGGCGGATCTGCTGCTGCTCATGCGCTACGACTTCTGGCCGAACCATCTGCTAGAAGCGAAAAAAAGCGGGGCACGGCTGATGCTCGCCGCGGCGGTACTGCAGGAGAACTCTTCATACTTCAAGCCTCTGGCGAAAAGCTTTTATCGGAGTATTTTTCACCTCTTTGATAACATCTATACGGTTTCAGAGCGCGATACCCTGCTCTTCCGCAACCATTTCCATGCTCTCCAGGCCGAAACCGTCGGCGACCCCCGCTTTGACCAGGTCTTTCTGAGGAGCCGAAACTCAGCGAAGGTTAATCACCTCAAACCCTTTTTTAGAGAGCGGATCGTTCTGGTAGGAGGAAGCGTTTGGGAGCCGGATGAAGAGCTGCTCCTTGACGCATGGCAGGCACTTGAAGAGAAGCCCGCACTGATTCTTGTGCCGCATGAGGTTAACCCTGAAAAGATGGAGCAGCTCTACAATAATCTTAAGCGACGCTCAATAGCATTTGTGCCGATATCAGCGCTTGAGCGAACATTCGATCCCGCGCAGCAGGTGCTCGTTATCGATCAAACCGGCTATCTTGCGGAACTCTATTCACTGGCTTCCATAGCCTATGTCGGTGGCGGATTCGGCGTCAACGTGCACAACACCCTTGAGCCGGCGGTTTACGGCATTCCGGTACTCTTCGGCCCGCGCTGCCACAACTCTCCCGAAGCAGAGGATCTCGTAACGGCTGGCGGAGCTGTTATCATTGAAGATCAACCGTCGCTTGCCGCAGCCCTGAAAACCCTGACAACCAACCCCGCACAACGGGAAAAGAGTGGCAAGGCTGCAGGAAAATTTGTCCAGGAGAGAACCGGAGCTACGACGGCAATTGCTGAACATATTGAATCGCTCTACAGGGAAAAAAGAAAACAGATACAAGGGTAACATCCCCCAGAAAAAAAATCCGCTGATTCCGATCATTTTCATGCATCCTCTCATCAAGTAACTATCGGGACTCATCTTCCTCCGGATCAGCGGAAAGCAGTTGCGCTGTTGTGCAACACTGGCCCTGACAACGAATGGTTCAAACCATTGCCCAACAACGAATAATAAAGCTCTTCATAATTATCGACCATACAGCCGAGAGAAAACCGCCGTTCAAACTCCTCACGGCAGGTTTTGCGTGATAACTGTTCCACGTTATGAATAGCCTTGATAAAGTCGAGCCGGCTGTCACAAATAAAACCGGTTTTACCATCCGAAATAACTTCCGGAGCTGAACCACAACCCCTTACAATAACAGGAGTTCCACAGGCAAGAGCCTCAATCATCACGAGGCCGAACGGTTCAGGCCAGTCAATGGTATTAAGAAGTGCTTTGGCATTTTTCAGCAACTCCACCTTACGGAGTTCGTCAACTTCACCGACATAGTCAATAAGGGGATGATCAAGCAGTGGCTTGACATGTTCCTCAAAATAATGCTTGTCAAGCGGGTCGATTTTGGCTGCGATTTTCAGTGGTATATGGCAGGCGCGGGCCAGCCTGATTGCCTCTTCCGGCTTTTTCTCTGCAGAAATACGACCCAGATAAAGAAAATAATCGCCAGGCTTATCGTTAAACTCGAAACATGATGCAGGATAAGCGTGATAGATGGTTTTTACCCAGTTGATATCCGGGACAGGGCGGCGCTGGGAATCGCTTATGGAGACATAAGCCATATCACGGTATAATCGCAAAATTGCCGAACTATCGCCAAGATCAAGCCGGCCATGCATGGTCAGAACCGTTGGAACGGTAACCTGATAAGCGTACGGCAGGGTCAGGTACTCGAGATGCGAATGAATGATGTCAAATTCATGAGCCATTTTTTCGTATACCCGGCTCAACATCATCATCGTCACGATGATCGGTGTATGAGCCTTTCTGCCGAGGCGGAGACTCTCCCGTATCGGAGCAACAAGTCTTGCACTTGTCTGGGAATCGCCCGAAGCAAAAAGGGTAACCTCATGACCTTTTGCTACAAGCCCCTCTGTGAGATGGTAAACAACCCGTTCCGTTCCGCCATATTTTTTGGGCGGCACACGCTCTACTAATGGAGCAATCTGGGCAATGCGCAGTTTTTTCATAACACTTCTCCCGATTGTAATCTGAAAAGCCAACCTCAGTCAACAGCACTGTAATAAAGGGCATTGACAAACGATTTACGGCCTGAGGATAACCATAGCCGGACCGTGTTCAGAGGCTTTCCTATTATTTTTGAAATAGAGCGATGCGTCATCCCGGAAATTTCGGACAACAAAACCGACAACTTGATATCGGCATTGCGTTGAACCAACGATTTTTCAGCACTATCCGCCGTATTCAATAAACACTCCTCGCCTATCGTGTCGAAATAACACTCTCTGAAGGTTTTGAAAACCTCATTTTCAGAACTGTCAAACTCAACATTCAGATATGTTCGGTTTACCAGTTCAGTAGCTCCCGATTCAGAACCCGTCAGCCAGTAGGCAAGCGTGTAAATATCATCCATCAGTTCCATTGGTGTTCGTTTTACCTTAATCATGCGGGTTCTCCTCAGATAGAGTTCACTCCTCAAGCGGGAAAAAATACTCCCCACCACCCATCCCTTACAAGGGAATTAATACCTATATAATACATCATATTTGTGCAAAAAAAATCAGGATTCATACCTTCACCTACAAATCCTGATAGACAAACCTGTCTGCCGGAGCAGCCGGCACGAAACGACTAACTTTTAGCTTTTTTTACTGCCAAAAAGCAGAAGCCCCCCTCCCGCTGCTATGACCCCAATACCTACCCATACCGGAATATTGACCGTTTGCTTCTCCTGCACCGAGAGCTCAATTGGCCCCAATTTAAGCTCATCGCTCTTTTTGGTGTAACTGAAACTGCCATACACCAATCCCAGAATACCGGCAGCAATCAATACAATCGCTACAATCTTGAGTGTGTTCATGAGATGTTTTTCTGTTAACCAACTCCTTATTTTTTAAGCCCTGTACAGGAAAAACAAACCTAAGGGAACTACTGCCGTAACCAGATCAATAGTTGTTGATGAACCCGGTCTCGCTGATGATCCGCTTGCCCTTTTCGGTTTTCGGCAAATCAACAAATTGCCTGATCGCTCCGGTCGCCGGGCCGTTAGTGTACATAAACAGAGGACGGCTGATCGGATAGGTTCCATTTTTGACCGTCTTGACCTCAGCCATAACACCATCAACCCTGAGGGCCTTGACGGATTGATCAACAAAGCCAAGACCAATGTAACTGATTGCTGCAGGTGTAGATGCAACACGGCTCTTGATTGCGCCGTTGCTCGACTGGGTTTCTGCATTTTTTGAAATCAGCTTCTGCGTCCCCATAACCAGCTCTTTGAAAGAGTCCGCAGTGCCACTGTTCGATTCACGCTGAATCATGATAATCGCTGAATTCGGCCCTCCAAGCTGGTTCCAGTTGGTGTAGCGGCCCGTATAAATACCTCGAATCTGCTCTTTTGTCAGTGCATTGACGCGATTAGCCGGATGAACAACCATACAGAGACCATCAAGCGCAACCAGGTACTGAACAGGGTTGACCCCCTTGCTTTTTGCGGCCACCAGCTCACTCTCTTTCAGCGGCCTTGACATCGCGGCAATATCACAGTTTTTATTGATCAGACTTTTTGCTCCATTACCCGAACCGGACTCGCTTACCACAACCTGCACACCGGTCGTTTTGGTATAGTATGCGGCAAATGCCTTGGCGATAGGACCCACGGTGGTTGACCCATCCATGACAATTTTCGGCGCCGCTTCAGCTATAGCGAAATGGATAAGGAGAAAGAGGATCGCCGTTAACAAAATGGTTCTGAAAAGTTTCACGCTGAAGATGATTGCAGATGAAAAATCCGACTCCCCGGTTAATCAGGCAGCAAGGCTGCTGCTCAAGAAAAAGCAGCAACCTTGAAACCCTCCTGTCACACACAACCTTATACCTGAAAGAACACCACACAACCTGAAAGAACACCACACATTTTTTAAACCCTGACTTTCTCAACTCTATCGGCGAACATGATCCCCTTGCTGCTCATTTTCACTATTTGATCTTGTCGGCAAGATCCCGAATGGAAGAACTCAATGAACGCAACGCACCCTCCACACCTTCTTTAAGATGCTCCCAGGCATCCTCGCCAGCCTCGCTCAACTCCTTGAGCTTTGCCTTGGCACCGTCAACACCATGCTCAAAATCATCAACCTGCTTAGCATATTTGACATGCGCATCGGCTGTAACACTTTTAGCTTTCGCCCGAAACTCAACCAGTCTGGCTTGCGCCAACTCCAACTCGGCCTCGGCCCTCTTTTTATAGGCTTCTTTCAAGCTCATCACAACGCTCCTTTATCAAATTAAATGAGATTCAACAATTTTCATCCGCACCCAGAGAACCCCTTCCATTGCGGGTTAAATGCGTCGACCCTGAATAACCCGAATCAGAATGACCACAATCGCGATGACCAGAAGTCCGTGAATAAGTCCACCCATGGTATACGAGGTAACAAGACCCAGAAGCCACAGAACAATCAGAAGAATTGCAATGGTTTCGAGCATTTTGGTTCTCCATTTTGAAAAACATTGGTAAATCGACAATTTCATGGTTCAACTGCCGCTCAATTATTTACACTCTTATAATACGCATAATAGTACATCAAACAAAGCGATGCTATGCATATTTCTAGTAAAAAAAGGTTATTAATAACAAAAAAGAATATTGCTTCCTGAGTTTTCAACTTCGCACTGAAAGGGATTTGAGGATGTGGTAAAGAGGATGGTGCCCACGCAGGAGCATGGCACCGGCAGCTCTCGCTAGTTGCGGGTGAACGTATAGACATGGTTGCGCGCAACCATTCCGGAGCTCAATCAGGGCATGTTTGTTAACACTCAGGAAAACAAAACCAGAATTACCCTCTAAAAAAAGCGGGATGCTTCCGGTTATCAGCTATATATAAATGCAACTCTCATGAAATACGATAAAAGCAGCAGATAAGAAGTAACCGACCCGCAGGTAAAAAGCAAAAAAACCAACAAACTGAAAGACAGAGCTAGACCAAAAAGAAAATCGGTTCAGAGAGGAGAAACCATTTTGCCATACGCCGGATTATTTTTAAAATGCTCAGCAATGGATTTTTATTTAACCAGATACAAGAGCGCAACCTCAGGGTTGTATCGACGATAATCATGAAACCACTCCTGCCGTTTTTGACCATCACCCTTTTTTTCCTCGGCGCATGCAGCCCTGAAAAACCCCAAAGCCAAGACAAAGAAGAGTTAACCGAATCAAAGGAAGAGGCTGCAGCCGAACTACTAATTGCCAATGGCAAAACAATTTATGAAGCAAATTGTGCGGGTTGTCATGATTCAGGGGTAGCCGGCGCGCCAAAACCCGGTGACAAGGCGGCATGGAGCAAACGACTCCCGTTGGGAGTTGAGGGAATGGCTAAAAAATCAATTGAAGGATTCGGGGGAAAAGATGGCATCATGCCACCAAAAGGCGGCAATGCCAGTCTCTCCGACAAAGAGGTAACTGAGGCGGTTGCCTACATGGCAAACGACCTAAAGTAACAGAGCGCCCCCTCTTTGCTCATCAACTAAGAGGGGGCGATACAAAAAAAACAATTACCACCCGGAAACCCCGTTAGCATTTAACCATTGTTGTGCTGAGGCGTTACCAAGCTTTGCCGCAACGAGCAAGTCTGCTATGACGCCCTCTTTATCCCCCAGATCAACTTTGACGGCCGCCCGGTTCATGTAAGCCGCAACAAAGATCGGATTAACCTCGACCGCCTTTGAGTAGTCCGCCAGAGCCCCCGTTTTATCACCCTTTTCAGCTTTTACACTCCCCCGGTTATTGTAGGCATCGGCCGATTTCGGATCAAGCTCAATAACCTTGGTGTAGTCGGCTATCGCGCCCTCCCGATCTCCCGTTACCGATTTTGCCTCTCCCCGGCTGACGTAGGCTTCGGCAAATTTCGGGTCAAGCTCAAGGGCCCTGGTGTACTCCGCTATGGCCGCAGGGTAATCACCTTTGGCAAACTTTGATTCAGCTCCGGCAAAAATGGCTTTAGCCTCTTCGCTGGCCTGAGCCATTGCCGCACTCGTTGCAAGCAGCAGGGCAATGGCCGTCGTAACAAGAAAGCGTACTGTTTTTTTCATTGTGTACCTCGATTGGTAATGGGTTAAAATAGATGTTGTCTTCCTCTCTGCGTCGAGCAAGCTCTTCTGGACGGAGAGCATCCTGATGTAGCCCCGTCCAGAAGAAGCATGATGTCAGCTTCAGAAGGTCTGGGTTAAACCGGCCATAAACGAACGGCCCTGTCCCGCAACTGAGTCGAAGAGGCTGAGTCGTTTGCTTGCGAGATTTTGGTCATAGTTGATACCACCGAGCGGAAGATAATAGAACCGGTCGAAGAGATTGGTGACACCAAAGTCCACCCGAAGGTTTTTGTATTGGTACGCCGTGCGCAGATTGAGTATCGCAAAGCCTGGAGTTTTCGGCTCTTTGCGCAGAGCATCAACCTCTGTTTTATCGCTGACAAGTTGCAGCTCAACAGCATTACTCCATCCGGCCACGCTCTGTTCCAAGGTTACAAGCCCGTTCAGCGGCATCATGTGGTAGAGAGCGTTGCCGGTGTCGGAGTTTCGGCCGTGCACATACCCTAATGTGCCACGAAGTTGCGTGTGGCCCAGGCTGCTGTTTTCCAAGAGAGCCAGTTTGCCGGAGAGATCGAGCCCATAGAGCCTGGCATCGTGATTGGCGAACTGCAGGATATTGCGAATTTCGCTGCTACCTGTCCAGGTTTTACTGCCGTAATAGTTAACATCGATGTAATCGTTGACATAGGTGTAATACGGCGTCACTTTCAACTCCCAGTTCTTGCGTGCATGGTCGTGCCAATCGGCCGTGACACTCAGGGTATGGGCGACTTCCGGGCGGAGGTTCAAATTGCCGACATAGCCATTGCCATCGCCAAACCAGTTGATCATTCCGCTGCACATCCAACTCGTCGACCATGCATAGCGTTCGTAGAGATTCGGAGAGTGGGCTTTACGGGCGTATCCAATCTCATAGGAAGCATTCGATGTCGGTTCAAACCTGACCAAAGCGGTGATATCCACATTATTATCATTGCGGGCATGATCCTGCGCATTAAACGCATTTGCATCGCGCAGATAATTTGTCGTTGTCGTGCCGGCCACGTTCAAATTATTATAACCTTGCACATTGCCGGTATCCATCCGCACCAGTTCGTCGCGCACACCGAGCACGGTTGTCACCGCTTTGCTCACTTTTGATTCCCACTCAGCAAACAAACTGTACCGGTCACGACGGCCGTTATTGATGTTCAGGAAGGTGTTTGGCCCCATAGTACCTACGGTTGCGGAGACCGGTGACCATGAGTCGTTAAGGGTGAAGCGGTGAAATTCGTTGCCGAGGCGCAAGATGTTTTTGTCGGCAAAGGGAATCTCCGTCTTCAACGAATAGCCAAGGTCTATACCACGAGTTTCCATCGGCATATACGGCATCATCACCGGTGGAGTCAATGCGATAGGCAGTTTGTCTTTGCCGGAATCCATTTTGTGATACGTATTCTCCCAGAAAGCTTTGGCATCAACTTTTCCCCAAGTGAAACTGCTCTGATAGCCGAGATTGAGAAACGAGGCATTGTTCTCAACCATGTCCATCCACTGGTTCACAAATCCCTCTTGCGGAATCGATTGATGCCCTGCCTTGAGGGTCCAGAGGCTGCTCTCACCTTTGAGGGCCAGGGTAGCGCCAAAATTACGCGATTCGTAGTAGGTAGAGGTTACCCGGTTACCGTGACCATCCTTGTAGTCATGGGCATGATCAATCGAACCGTTGATGCCAAAACTGAGGTTGCTGCTGGCTATGGCGGTGGAGAATGCCGCACCGGTGCTCTGGTTGACACTTCGGTAAGCGGATGAAACCCTGCCTGAGGTTTTAAGCCCTTCACCCGCACCGGCAAAAACCGGAGGCTCCGATTCAACAAGGATGGTGCCGCCGATGTTGTCGCCGCCGTAACTCACGGGCGTAACACCCGATTTCACGGCGATGCTGCCCACGCTGGAAGGCGCAATATAGGAGAGTGGCGGATTCATGTGGTTGGCACAGGCCGAGGTCAAACACATACCATCCATGTAGATAATAACTCGGTCGTCGCCCAGTCCATGAACCACCGGCAGGCTTGAAACGCCGCCACCCGTAGCAAGGCTCACTCCCGGCTCATCCTTGAGTAAGGAGGCTGTATCGCTTGTTTTCACGCGTTTGGATACCATGGACTCGCCTGCTTTTTCGGCTGGCGCAGTAATAACTGTTTCAGGACTTATCGCTTCTTCACAGATTCCTTTCAAAGGAAGTGCTGCGCTGAGTAGGATAAATGCGATCGGTTTTATATAAAATCGATGAAAATGTTTCATAGGGATTATTTCAAGATTATTGACTAACAGTTTATCCGTGGAGTCCAGAGATTCCGCGAAAGTTTACTCATGCTGTTCAGAAAGCGTAGGCTAAGCCGACCGAGCCTGTTACATGAGGGAAAAGCTGATATCCCTCAAGGTTGCTATAGATCGGCAGTTGCCCGAATCCATAAATCTGTACCTCTTTCAGGATGCTTATACTCACGCCGGGACTCAGGTATGCTGCGCTACCTGCTGAGTTAGGAGTGTCGGCAAGTGTTCCCAGGTCCTGACTTCTATGGTTGAAGTTTACCTGAAGTTGCGGTACGATTGCAGGGTTGGCTTCGTAGCGTATGCCAAAGCTCAAGGCTTCCTGATTGCCGGGACGGTAATCTTCACCAGGTTGGTTCAGCTCTTGCTTCACGGCTGCCTGGAATTGGAAATTGACAAAAGCGCTAAGATTCCGACCAACCCTATTGTTGTAGTATGCCCCAACAATAAGGTCCGTACTGCCGGTACCGACCTGCAGGCTGGTATCGAGGAGATCACCGGTATTGGGACCAGAGGTGAAGGTTGCCGGGTTGCGCCCTGCTATGCCGGTACCACTTGCATTGGCTCCTCCATAAGCACCTGTTGGCAGTTTTACTCCAAGCTGAATACCCAGGTTATGGTTGGAGAGCAGGCCTTGATAGCTGGTGATGAATTTGATGTCACCGAGACTACTGGCACTTGCACCGCTTATCTGGTCCGGAGTGAGCTGGTCGCTGGTTGCTTGACCATAGGTTGTGTGGCTTCGGTCGATATAGGGAACCAGTAACTTCAAATTCCACTCTGCACTCGGCGTATAGCCAAGGCCCAGAGTTATGTAGCTGTTGATGGTACCATGCTCAACTTCCTGACTGCCGCCAGCATCGTTGATTGAGGCCGCTTGCGAGGATGAAATGCTGCCTGTCCCCCAGTGCAATTGGTTCTGGTTGATGTAGTCATATTGTAAACTAATATTCCACCCGGTTGGAGTCGAATAGCCGGTAGCGGCCTCGGACGACAAGGAACAGCCGCATGCAGCGCAGGCAAAAGTGTCAAGCGGGATCAAAGCGGTTCCAAGTACCAGAATCGCTGAAAGAAAATATTTTAACGGTTTCATAGATCAGTTGCAATTTAAGTTCACCTGCCTCGGCCAAAAGGGCCGGACAAGCACAAAAAGAGAGCGCACGCTCATAGCCTACAAACGGCGGCAAAGCTGGCAAGAGCAGCAGCGCACCACTAAAAAAATGGTGTGTACGGCCCTACCACTCTCTATTTAAGAGCGGGCGAAAAAGTCTGAAATGGAGAGTGTAGACTTGGGAGGATAGTCAATCTGGCGGCGGACGCCATCAGAGAGGCTGGAAGCAGAAAGATCGGCAAACCGGTTGCCGGCAGAGAAAATCAAGGGGAGCTGCTGCACGACAGGCAAATTGCCGGGCATCAGATTGAGCAGCTCTTCGTGGGTTTTTGGTGGAGTTTGTTTTTCCGTCGAAGCGGCCTCGGTATCAGTGGCGGTATTGATCTGTTTTTGCAGAAAACAGTGACCGCAGCAATCCTCGGTTCTCTTTTCGCAGAGCCGCTCGGCAATTGCTTTCTGATTGAGAGCAAAGAGACCGTAATAGAAAAGAACGCAGTTTGTTTGCAGCAACATGCCGATAAGCATCAGAAGGGCGATGTACCGGTTCAGTGCACGCATAAATTCAATCGACGGTTACGACAATAATGATTTGGGGTTGGTTAATATCGTGAATTTGGAGCTAAAATCAAACCAGCGCTGTCCGGTTAGCTTTGGTCGAAGCCACAGCGCAACAACACCATTATTTTCCGGGAGCCGGAGTGTGCAGAAAAATCTTTTCACACTCACGGCGGATAATCTCCTGCTGCTCCAGAATCAGTTCAGGATCGACCGTAAAGTGGTTGAGCAGTTGCGAAAAAATCTGGATGGATGTTTCAAATTTTTCGGTTACCACCGCATCGGCCCCTGAGTTGTAGAGCCCGTCAACCTCATCAAGGGTTCTGGCCCGCACAATAATAAAGGCCTTCTGGTTGATTTCACGGATCATGGCAATGCTGTTACGGATAGCACTCGCATCCGAGATACTCAGCACCACCGCACGGGCATGATCAATGCCCGCACGAAGCAAGGACTTTTTCTCCGTGCAGTCGCCGTAAAAAATCGGTTCACCCTTTCTTCTCATGATTTTCACCACCTCCCGGTCAATGTCAAGCACCGAATAGGAGATGTTGGTGGCATGAAGCACGGCCGCCACATTCTGACCATTGATCCCAAAGCCGATAAGTGCCGCATGAATCTCGCCGGCACAGATAATGGTACTGTCCGGCGGCCGCACCGAGAGCGAGGAGGGCTCTTTTGAGGGAAGCGGAATAAAGCCGAGAGCCGGGGCAACCTGGTCGGCAAACTTGGGTGCAATGGCAATCATCGCCGGAGTCACAATCATCGTCACCACGCTGATGGCAAGCATTGCCTGAAACACCTCATGATTGATCACCCGGTTCTTCAGGCCTGCCTCGGCCAGCACAAAAGAGAACTCTCCGATCTGGGCCAGGGCCATACCGGCCATCATGCTCACCCGCAAAGAGTTGCCCAAAGAGAGGGAGACCAGCGCAACAATGAGTCCTTTAACCATCAGCACGGCAAGGGCTATGGCAATAAAAAGAGGAAGATTGATCACCGAAACATCGAGCAAAAGCCCAACCGAGATGAAAAAGATACTGCTGAAGGCCTCACGGAAGGGATCGATGGTAACGCTGATCTGGTGACTCTCATCGGTGCTTGCAATCACCATACCGGCAACAAAGGAGCCCAAGGCAAGCGAAAGACCGGCCAGTGAGGTCAGATATGCTGCGCCGAAGCAGATCACCAGCGCCCCGATAACCAGCACCTCACGCGCCCGGAGGGATGCGATAAGACGCACCATTTTCGGCATGAGCAGCCTGAAGCTGATAAAAATACCGGTAGAGAAGAGAAGAATGAGGCCGATTTTTTTAGCCAACATGCCAATCGTCGGCGCCGCATCAGGAGCCAAGAAATTAATCCCGATCATCAGGGGCACAATGGCGATATCCTGAAAAATCAGAATCCCCAGGGCAATACGCCCATGCGGCAACCCGAGCTCCTTGCGGTCGGCGAGAATTTTCAAACAAATTGCCGTACTGCTGACCGAAAAGGTAAATCCAAGAAAAAGGGCGGCGGCGGGCGTAATGGCCATGCCGATGACCAGCATGAACCAGTAAGAGAAACAACTGATGGCCATACCGGTAACGAGAAGCTGCACCAGACCACCCAGCAGCACAATCTTCCTGAGTTTTTTAAGATCTTCAAGCGAAAACTCCAGACCGATGGTAAAGAGCAGCAAAATCACCCCAAGCTCGGCAAGGGTAGAGATCAGCTTCTGGTCATAAACCACACCAATGCCTGAAGGGCCAAGCAGGATACCCGTAAAAATCAACCCGATCACCGGCGGAATCTTCAGACGCTGAAAAATCAGGATAATGGCAATAGCCAGTGCACCGATAAGCACCAGTATGCCGAGAAAATCAAATTCATGCATGGATGTAACGTGCCTGATAGAAATAAAAGTGTTTCTCTATAGTAATAACCGAACGACCTGCAAGAAGAGTAAAAAAACTATATTCCTTTTTTCATCAATTCCCCTCACTACCTTTGTACCCTATGCCGCTTCAGGTCATCTACATTACCATCGCACTGCTCTTTCTTGCGGTACTTCCGCTCCCTCTGGAGTTCTACTCCTTGCTGAGAGTTGTGGCTGCCGGCACCCTTGCCTGGGGAGCATACCGGAATTTCGGAAAAAAACCACTGCTCCTGCCCGTAGCCTATACCATTCTGGCAATCGTCTATAATCCGGTTATGGAAATCAACCTTGCCCGGGAGTTCTGGATACCGCTTGACCTTGCAACCGCACTCCTCCTGCTTTTGACAAAAGATAAAATCGCCGGATAACAGCAAAATCGAGGCCCCCCGGAAAACAGTCCGGGGGCTCGAAAAACAGTGGGAAGGTTGTCAGACCTGCACAAATGCCGAAGCCGCGACACCGCAAATCGGGCAGATCTCGGGAGGAGTTCCCAGCTCGATATGGCCGCAAACCGGGCAAAGCCAGACCTCGGTATCCGAAATATCCTGACCGTTTTGCACCGCTGCAAGGGCTTTTTTATAGAGTTCGGCATGTTGCTGTTCAGCCTTGAGCGCATAGGCGAACATCCGTTTTGCCGGATGGCCGTCGGCTTCAGCCTGCTCAAGCATCGGCGGATACATCTCCGTGTGCTCAAAGGTTTCGCCGCCGATTGCAGCCTGCAGATTGTCGGCCGTTGACCCTATGCCGCCAAGAGCCGCAAAATGGCCTTCAGCATGGATACTCTCGGCCTGGGCCGTGGTGCGGAACAACTTTGCAATATTGCTGAAGCCCGCTTTTTCAGCCTCTTTGGCAAATGCAAGGTACTTCTGGTTTGCCTGGCTCTCACCGGCAAACGCGCCTTTCAGATTCTCATTCGTTGTAGCCATATCGTTTCTCTCTCTTTTTTTGTTTCTCTGAATAATGATCTCAAATAAAGTCCCGGAAAATAGTAGTAATGATTCCTCTATAATCCAAAAGACCGGAGCGGTTAATCCTTTTTTTTGTAATAACCTTTTGCCCGAATAAGCTCCATCCACTCCCGCACCTTTGTTTCAGCCGAAAGGGAGGGCATGGAAGGAATAATATGGGCAATGTCCTGAAGGGCAACTCTCCCGCTGCCGGGAAAATCAACCTCTCTCGGCTCACCAAGCCGCCATCGCGGCTCCTGGCGATCCCGGCCTTTTTCAGAACCTTCCGTCGCAAGAGGAGAAAAAAGCGCTTCAAACGAGCGCCCTCTCCATTCTGCGGCAGGAAAAGTAATAATGGAGTCAAACCGACCCCTCAGCTTGAGTCGGGCGCACCCCGCCGCAAGAATCAGCGGACGGCCGAACACCGAAGCGCTATACTCCTTGGGCGTGCCCGTAAAACCGGCCATAACGGTGCCGCTTGCAATACCAATATCGGGGCAGAACTTCATGCTGTCGTGCTCCCCCATCCATCGGGCCGCCAGCAGGGCATCAGCAAAGGGATCTTCGGAACCAAAGCGGGTCGAAAAGAGCAGCACCAAGGCATTGTCCAAAAAGCGCTCAATAACACAGAACCGCTCACTGAACGATGATTCGCGCAACCAGGCAAGAAACATGTTCATGTAGATGAGCATTTCAGCCGCAGAGAGCTCAACCGAAAGGCGTGCAAAATCAGAAATCCCCGCATAGAGCACCGTCGCCTCAAGCTCAACTCCCTTCACTGAAAAACAGCCGGAGTAGGCATCATCAATCTCCACATCAATCGTCAAGGGCTGGGAGATGAGGAAATCGGTTATGGTATTGTAACTGTATGGCGTTTTCACCAGTAGCTGAGTTAAAACCCGTTATCCCGCCCGAAGCTCGCTAAATTCACCCGCCTCATGCCGCACCGTCATGCAAATCGCTTCCGGAAGTTTTGGTTACGCTTGACTTTGCTTCCAGAAAGAGTATATCCGGATAACAAAGTCCGGCAAGAGATCAATCATGTCCATAATCTCCCCCTTCGACAACGCCTTGTAATCCTCCGTAATCTTGCTGAGAATCAACATCGGCATGGCGAGCATACCGCTCTCTTCATCCGCAAAGAGCGGCTTCCATGACTCATGGTTCAGCTCCATACCCATGGTAAAGCCAAGCGACCAGTGCTCCAAAGCGCGATCCTGCTGCTCCTCATCGTCATAGCTGAAGCTCTCAAAAATCGGGGCAAACCCTTCGGGATCTTCCTGAAATTGCCGAGCTATGGCGTTCATATGACGCACCAGGAGATCGCGAATGAGCTGTTCGTCACCCTCCGAAGCAAACACCGGCTCCGCTGGGTTGTCCTGATTCCAGATGTAGGGCATCCAGACCTCCGCATTGACGGGCTCGGGGCCAACAACTAAAGCGGTCATATAACCGTCAAGCATCTCGACGGAAGAGAGGGACTCTTCCGGGGTAAAGTCAGAAGCAAGAAAGCTTTCCAGCTTGGCGAGCTCTTTCGGGGAGAGTGGTTGTTGCAGGAGATTCACGATTGGAGGCATAATGGTCATGGATTTCAAAAACTTGATAAAAAATGTGGCGCTCTTTTTCCCTAATGTAACCATCGATTTGCTTTTCCCGGCAAAGGCAAAATAGATAAAAACCGGCAGCCTGAAATGGTTTTTCCTGCTCTACAAGAGGGTGCTCTTGAAATAATAACTCAAAAACACTATATAGAAACCGCTGCCCGGCATGGGCTGAACTGTTCATTTTTCCTTTCTTACCTGTTTACCATGTTCAAACCAAAATTCTTTACTCTTTTACCGGAGCTGACCCCCGAGCGTATCCTGAAGGATGTTATTGCCGGTATTATGGTTGGCATTGTTGCTTTGCCGCTGGCCATTGCCTTTGCCATTGCCTCAGGGGTTTCACCTGAAAAGGGCCTTATTACTGCGGTTGTCGGCGGATTTCTCGTCTCCTTTCTTGGCGGCAGCCGGGTTCAGATCGGCGGACCGACCGGTGCCTTTATCGTTATTCTGTACGGCATTGTGCAGCAATATGGCATTAACGGGCTGATGCTGGCAACCATGATGGCCGGTGTCATCCTCATGCTCATGGGCTTTGCCCAGTTTGGCTCGCTGATCAAGTTTATCCCCTACACGGTGATTGTCGGCTTTACCAGCGGTATTGCCATCATTATTTTCTCCAGTCAAGTCAAGGATTTTCTCGGTCTCGACATCGCCACGGTTCCGGCGGATTTTATCGGCAAGTGGAGCGCCTACGGCCATAAATTTTCAACCCTTGACCCTACAAGCCTCATGATCGGCATGCTTGCCCTGCTGATTATTATCTTCTGGCCAAAAGTCTCCCGAAAAATTCCGGGTTCGCTCATTGCCATTGTGGCGACAACCGTGATTGTCCAATACTTTCACATCCATGTTGCCACCATCGAATCACGGTTTGGAGAGATCCCCTCCATGATTCCTGCGCCTTCACTCCCTTCATTTGATTTTGCCACCGTCCGCAACCTCATCATGCCGGCCACCACCATTGCCCTGCTTGGTGCGATTGAGGCACTGCTCTCGGCGGTTGTGGCCGACGGCATGATAGGAAGCCGCCACAAGTCAAACATGGAACTGATTGCCCAAGGTGCCGCAAATATCATTACCCCCCTTTTTGGCGGCATACCCGTCACCGGAGCAATCGCACGAACCGCCACCAACATCAAAAACGGAGGGCGCACACCCTTGGCCGGTATCGTTCATGCCATTACGCTGCTCCTCATCATGCTGCTCTTCGGTCGCTGGGCCAAACTCATTCCGATGCCGGCCCTGGCAGCCATCCTGATTATTGTTGCCTGGAACATGAGCGAAATCAAGGTATTCCAGCAACTCCTCAAAAGCCCGCGCAGTGACGTCATTGTGCTGCTGACCACCTTCACCCTCACCGTGGTGTTCGACCTAACCCTCGCCATAGAGATCGGCATGCTGCTCTCGGTCATTTTGTTCATGCAGCGCATGGCCCAGCTCTCCAATGTCGGCGTGATTACCCAGGAGTTGACCGACCGGGATGAAGAGGATGACCCCAACACCATCGTCACCCGAAAAGTCCCTGAAGGGGTAGAGGTTTTTGAAATAAGCGGCCCGTTTTTCTTTGGCGCGGCCAGCAAGTTCCGCGACGCCATGCATGTCGTTGAGAAGGCGCCAAAAATCCGCATCATCCGGATGCGCAAGGTGCTCTCCATCGATGCAACCGGATTGAACATGATGCGCGATCTGCTCAAGGATTGCAAAAAAACCACCACCCGGCTGATTTTGTCAGGCGTTCATGCCCAGCCACTCTTTGCACTGCAGCAATACGGGCTCTATGATGAGATTGGAGAAGAGAATATTTTTGGAAACATCGACGATGCCCTCGACCATGCAAGAGAGCTGCTTGGTCTGGCGAAAATGGGGCGGCAACTGAACTTTGTGCCAACCGTTGAGCGGGAAATGAAATAAGCTTCGGCAGGAAGATTCACAACAAAAAGCGGGACCGATGCACCACACAATCAGCCCCGCCCTCGGTTTACATAAAAAGAACAACACACACACCACTCACCCTGGCACCCTCGGCCTACTGCTCTTTCGAGCTGTAGGTACGGATGCTTGAAACTGCTTTCATATCATAATAGGTGTTGATACCGGTACCGTCCACCTCCTCGGTCACCCTCAGGAAAAGGTCACTGATAAAGAGAACAGCATCTTCATAGATCTTGCCTTCGTTAATCTGCAACTTCACCCCTTTACGGATTTTCCTTGACATCGTGCCGTGAAGCGGCACTGAGGCGTATTCAAGAACTTTTTCCCATGCCTGCAGATTGCTTTCCGCCATAACGTTATCCCCAGTTTAATTAATTATTACGAAATTGGAAACTCTTCTTACTTTATTCTGGTTATCAAAACAATAAACTTAATTTTTTACAAAATAATAAACATTTTCCTTACTATAAGAGGGTACTGATGTTTTACGAACCAAGATGGAGATCATGACCACCATACTCTTTTATGAAAAACCGGGTTGCCGGAACAATAACCGCCAAAAGGCAATGCTTGAGCTTTCAGGAAATCAGATTACCGCCATCAATCTGCTTGAACACCCTTGGTCGAAAGAGGAACTGGATGCTTATTTGGGAGAGAAACCTGTTGCGGAATGTTTCAACCCGGCAGCACCGGCAATAAAATCGGGGGAGATTAACCCGCTTGACTACACCAAAGAGGAGGCCATCGTGCTTATGATGAACGATCCTCTCCTCATAAAACGCCCCCTGATGCAGATCGGAGAGCACCGCATCCAGGGATTCGATACCACGGTACTCAGGGATCTGATCGACCTCTCCGGGGTTTCAGGCGCTGAAACGGTCGTCAAGACATTCAGAATGACCGATATGAATTCATGCCCTCATATCAACAACTTTTCATGTATCAATCCGGAACACTGAACTCTATAACACCTATGGAACAATCACTACGCCCGCTGGGCACCGTCATGCAGCTCCTTGAAGAGCTTGGCCACGAAGTAACCTATGCCTATGAAGACCTTGTGTTTGTCAACAATAATGACTTCCTGCTGCAGTTTGAAAAGAGCGGCCCGGCACTAAGCCTCTTTTTCAACCAGGAGTGTCCGAAAAAAGATGCCGATACCATTGAAGAGAGCATCATCCCGGCAGCGGATAAAGTAGGGCTCTCCATTATCAAAAAAGGCCACTACAGTGTTACGGAAAAGCCTAACGAAAACCTGCAGATAGAGTTTTTCGAGAACTAAGGCCACTGCGGTCACGCTCTTTTGCTGCAAAATCGCTTCGCAAGAGGCTGGGAATTGCTCTCTTCTGAGAGCAGCTCCCGGCCTCTTGCTTTTCATGATTGCTTCCATCGGAAAAGAGATGGTGAAAACTTTTCGACTAAAAGCAAAAATATTTTACGTTGAAATTATACATAAACCGTATGTATGGGTTTTTATATTTCATTCTGATCATGAACGTTTAACTGATATATCAAAAATTAGTTATCACAAATTTCCGCCAAACACCCAGAATTAAGCGTATATATACCGTATATTCTGATAATAAAAAGTTTTAAAATAGTTGTGAAGTAATAAAATTAATTTTATGTTCTTCGGTTGAGCAAAGTATGCAAAGGTAGTTCCGGTTGTACAAGTAGTATCATTGAAAGTGTATCGACAGGCTTTAAACACCAAGTGATCTGTGTTGTATAGAATGCCAGGAACGACATACCCAGCACTTGATTCATGCCTTTTGCCAGATCATTTCGGCCAAAGGAGTATTACCCAGCCTGACTCGATCCTTAGTTCCCTGTAGCTCTCTTCAAAACTGCCTGTATTCAGGTTTTCTGCGCCCATGGGCCAGGATAAGCGACGTTTTGTATTTTTTTCATCTTAACGATTGTTATTCAATAAGTTAAGAGCGCTTCAACAAAAACAGCAATCTCAATAAATTTTATAAAGCACGCTTTAACCACATTAATTTATTTACAACAATAACTGATACCACTAACATCATCGGAGATCTCATTATGAAAACGAAAATCACTCTTGCCTCACTACTTTTTGTACTCACTATGGTACCAGCATTACATGCTGATAATAGTGCACAGAAAGTCTATGCCCCATTTCTGACGAATTCACAGGAGGATAAAGAGTTTGCTGAAAGGAACGGAATAGCTGTACCAGCGGCTCACACTTTTGCTGATGAAGAGTCGGCTTACAGGTATGTCTTGCTCTTGCCAAAAGAGAGCTTCCCGCAAATTATCAAAACGAGCAGTGGCGAATCAGCGAGTGTTACAAACAGAAAAGATGCCGAGTCAAAACTTGGTGAACTGCTTAAAAGACACAAGGCAAGCGAAATTACCTTTGTGAATTCTTAAGCCGCGTCGCCGGTATCCGGTTTTTTGAAAATCCGCATTTCGCATATATGAGGTCGATGGTTATGCAAAACTATCGGCCTCATTTTGCGTCCGCCAGAAGGACGGGAACTTATTCCGTGAAGAGCAGGGTTCAATTGAAGCATCAAGGCATATGCGATTAACCGCAGATAGTTGCTGCAAACAATTGATTATAAAGGATCACGATGACCTCAAGCTGGTATAACGAACTGAAACGGCCCCGCTTTACACCGCCGAACAAGGCTTTCGGCATTGTGTGGAGCATACTCTACCTGCTTATTTTTATCTCGCTTGGCATCTACCTCTTTGCCCCGGTCAAGCCGAATCTGCCGGTTACCGTCGGTGTGCTCATTGTGCACGCCCTTGCAAGCGTGAGCTGGACACCGCTCTTTTTCCGCCAGCACAAAATGCTGGCAGCGCTCTTCGACATTCTGCTGCTTGACGTTACGCTTGTTGCCATCATCACGCTCTTCCTGCAGGTGAGCCTTGTGGCGGCGCTCCTGCTTATCCCCTATCTTTGCTGGGGCCTCTTCGCCACCTACCTCAACCTGGCCTTCTACCGCCTGAACCGGTAGGTCAAATGTTGTTCATTTTATTGAGCAGATCGTTGTGGTTGTTCTTGACTGTTATGGTATTTGGATGGTCAGGGCCAAGCGACTTTTCAAGAATAGCAACAGCTCGATGGTAGAGCGACTCGGCTTCAGCGAAGTTGTCTTGGTCGAACAGCAATGCCGCAAGATTGTTCAGGCTTAGAGCTACATAAGAATGGTCGGGGCCAACCTGCTTTTCCCGGATAGCAAGGGAGCGGCGATGAAGCGATTCTGCTTCGGCTAACTTGCCCTGCTTCCGCATCAATTCCGCAAGATTGTTCAGACTCAATGCCACATAAGGGTGCTCGGGGCCAAGCTGCTTTTCATGAATGGCAAGGGAGCGGCGGTATAGCGGTTCGGCTTCAGCATTCTTGCCCTGTGCCTGCAGCAAGCCCGCAAGATTGTTCAGGCTTGTAGCCACATAAGGATGGTCGGGGCCAAGTTGCTTTTCCAAGATTACCAGCGCTCGGCGAAAAAGTGCTTCAGGGTCAACGTAGTTGCCTTGCTCTCGAAGCACGTTTCCAAGATTGATCAAACCCACGGCTACATCAGGATGTTCGGCACCAAGCTGCTTTTCACGGATGTTTAGAGCCCGACGAACAAATAGTTCTGCCCGGGCATATTCGGCTCGACCCGAGAGATAATTATCCATATTGCCCAGCAAAACCGAAAGTTCATTCCACGCAGGAGTCTCATCGGCAGTCGAATTAACGAGGGTTTCAGCATGTAGAATGAGTGCTCCGCACTCCGGCCAGCAGAACGGGTTTGCGTAGCCATCATCAGGGAAGTGCTCGCTCAAAGCTTTGATAAGTGATTCGAGGTAAAGCTCTTTTGTTTCGGGCACCACGCTCTCCTGGGCAACCATCTGGACAAGGCGGTGGATGGAGAGGTGCTCTTTTTCAAGCGTGACAAGGGAGTAGGTGGCAAGAGCCTCCAGAGCATCATCAAGGGCAAACTGGTCAACTGATGTTTCTTCACCCTCTTGGCTGGCATAGTGCTCAAGCGCCCTCATGATGAGTTTACGGGGGATGGCGTCGGGGGCAACGAGCGTGCAGAGGTTCAGGATCTCCGTTGCAAAAGAAATCTGCGCTATCTCCTGAAAAGCAAGTGACCAGGTTGTAGCAACAGTGAAGGGGTAGTTGTCGGGCTGTTTTTCACGCTTCCAGAGTTCCGCCCTGCGAGTGGTAAAGAGCTGAAGGTACTCGGCAAAGCTTTTCTGCCGGGCATGGCAGTAAGCTGCGGCCTGTTCAAGGGCAAGGGGAAGATTGCCGAGGGTTTCGGCGAGCTTTGCGGCTGCGATTTCATCCTCTTCTCCGGTTCGTTTCTGCAGAAATGCAACCGACTCCTCCCGGCTCCACACCTCAATCCGGAGCGAAGCGCAGAAGTTGTTGTTCCAGTTCTGGTTGCGGGAGGTGATGAGTGCATGGCCTCCGGTTCCGGTTGGCAGATAGCTCTTGATGCTTTCGGCATCCCGGGCGTTGTCGAAAATGAGCAGCCAGCCGGAGTTATGGTCGAGCCATTTTTTGACCGCCTGAATGGTGATACTTTGATCCTTGGCCTCGCTTTCCGGCAGGCCAACTTCGGCGGCAAGGGCGGCGTAGTCGGAAGCAAGGGTTGAGGGCTCTTCGGCACGGAGCCACCAGATGAGGTCGTAAGCCGCGCTGTTGCGCCATGCGTACTCAAGGGCAAGCGCACTTTTGCCGATCCCCCCAAGACCGTGGATGGCTTGCTGGGTCAGTGCGGTATGGTGGCCACCCCGAAGTGAGGTGCGAAGCGTTTCGAGAATATTCTCCCGTCCGGTAAAGTTAGGATTGCGTCGCGCCAAATTGCAAACATCAGGAAGTGAGCCGGGATAGCGGGGTGCTTTGGTTGCCGGATAAGACGGAGTGCCAGGAAAAGCAACTTTTGCTTTTGGCCCTGCTGACCCTCCGTTGAGTGTTGCTTCTATCTTTTCAAGCAACCTTGTTTTTGCATCACTTTCACAAAGCCCCGCAAGATTGATATGGATCAGTGAGGCAAATAATCCGTCCGGCTTGAACTCCTCAATGCGAACCGGCACAAGTAGCCTGTCATCTCCTTTTGGATCTTTTACAAATGCTGCGGCCCACTCCGGATTGGTGAAACAGGCATTGAGATAGCGAGGTGAAAGAACGGCAAGGGTTCTCTCTGTCTCTTTTGCGGCTCGGTGCATTTCAAGTACGAAGTTTCCTCCTGCATGAAAATCCCATTTCTGAAAGACCGTCGTGTAACCTGCATGGTGAAGCTGCCAGGCTATCCATTCGGCCCATTGCTCGTCGGCTCCGGTGTAGCTGATGAAAAAATCTTTCATTGAAAAGTATTGGAAGCAACAAAAGTGAGGATTTCGTCTCGTTACCAAAAAGATAGTGCGGAGATACGGCAATCGCAACAAAAACAAAGCGATAAATACAGGATAACGAGTTATGGGTTTGGATGGTGCATGAAGCGGAGGAGTATCTTTTTCAATTTCTCTGTACATTGCAAGCTGAACTTTCAATAAACAACAGAGCAGTACCATGATATATTCGGAAGCGAAGAGGGGCCGAACCTTTGTGATCAGGCTTGAAGATGGTGAAATTGTGCATGAAGTGCTTGAGCAGTTTGCTCGCGATCATGGCATTGAGCGCGGAACGCTCTTTGTGGTCGGGGGTGCGGACAAGGGAAGCCGACTGGTGACCGGCCCTGAGGATGGTCGCTCAAGCCCGATTACCCCAATGAGCCTTGAACTCTATGACGTGCATGAAGTTACCGGCAGCGGGACTATTTTTCCTGATGATGCAGGCAATCCGATTCTCCATATGCATATGGCGTGCGGAAGAGAGGAGAACACGGTCACCGGCTGCGTTCGCAGCGGCGTAAAGGTCTGGCAGGTGCTGGAAGTTGTGCTGACCGAACTGCTTGACAACACGGCAACCCGTCAGTATGATGCCCCTACCGGCTTCAAGCTGCTTATTCCCTGAGGCAAAAACGCGCGCGCTCTCCCTGTCAGGTAAAGGGCTTTTCGTGAAAGGGTTTGCCGAGTGAAGCCGCAACGGCTTCGTGAGTAATGGTGCCTCTCCAGACGTTCAGCCCCATGGAGAGGCCGGGCATCATCACCATGGCACTGTCGAGCCCAAAGTCGGCAATGCGACGGATATAGGGCAACGTTACCCCGGTCAGAGCCTCGGTGGAGGTTTGGGGATAGGCGGCCGGCATGTTTGCCACGCAGTAGTGCACAACCCCCGACTCAATAAAAACAGGATCCTCGTGGGTTGTCGGCCGGCTCGTTTCAGCGCATCCGCCCTGGTCAACGGCAATATCAACAAGCACCGATCCCGGCTTCATTTTTTTCAGCATGGCCCGAGTTATCAGTTTCGGCGCAATCGCACCGGGCACCAGCACCGCGCCAATAAGCAGGTCGGCCGATTCAAGTTGCTCTTCAATATGCTGTTCGGTCGAGTAGAGGGTGTTGACGTGGGTGGGCAGGGCCGACTCCAGATAGCGCATCCGCTCCTGATCCAGCTCAAGCACCGTCACATCCGCGCCAAGCCCGGTAGCAATTTTGGCAGCATGCATTCCAGCCGAACCCCCGCCAAGAATGGCTACCTTGCCCGGCAGCACGCCCGGCACGCCGCCCAGCAGTTTGCCTTCACCGCCATGATGACGGCCAAGATAAAAGGCACCCATCAGGACACTCATCTTTCCGGCAATTTCACTCATGGGAGCAAGCAGCGGCAACCGCCCGTTCTCCTGAACCGTCTCATAGCCGAGAGCCGTCACCCCGGCATCAAGCAGGGCATTCGTCAAGTCGGGCACCCCGGCCAAATGCAGAAAGGTAAAGAGCATAAGCTCTTCACGAAAAAAACGGAACTCCTCCGCAAGCGGCTCCTTGACCTTGACTACCAGGTCACTCTTCCAGACCTTTTCGGCCGAAGAGGTAACAACCGCTCCGGCACGGCGGTATTTGTCGTCACTGAATCCGCTGCCTGCGCCGGCACCGGCCTCAACCTGAACCTTGTGGCCTCCTGAAACCAGATGACGAACTCCCGAAGGAGTGCAGGCAACCCTGTTCTCTCCGCTCTTTATCTCCTTTGGAATCCCGATATTCATAACGCTATAGAGTTGGCTGGTGAGTGATGAGTATGAAGGAGTAATGTACACATTTCGCCGTAATGGTAAAGCACAGGGGAAAGCAGTGCACCAATTTTTTATGCACCTTGAACGAGCTTCACTCCTCTTTTCGGGAGTAGGGCGGATGGCAACTAAAAGCTACGGGTGAGCGGCAACCCAGTGCGGCACATATTTCCAGGCCGTTTTCATTTCAAGGTTGTTACGGCGCCAAAAGGGATCGTGCTCTTGAACCAGAACCCAGAAAGAGCGTGAGTGGTTCATGTGCACCGTATGGCAAAGCTCATGAATCATGATATATCGAACCAGATAGTCCGGCAGAAAGAGCAGCTTGGTGTTCAGGGTGATCGAACCGCGGGAGGAACAGCTCCCCCACCGGGAGTGCTGCAGGCGAACCCCGGCTTTCAGATAGTCAAATCCGCGTTCAGCCGCAATTTGTTCAAGAGCGGGAATCAGGACTACCTCAGCCCGACGCTTCAGCCACAAGAGCAAAAGCCTGCGGCAAAGCTCCGTATCCGCCACATCAGCGCCCACAAGCAACTGCTTTCCAGAGCCCTCATCACTCTCAACCAACCGGCGGCCACTTGGATGGTAGCGCACCATCCACTCTTCGGAACAGTGTTGAAAGAGAATGGTGCAGGGCAGGCCATTCTCCTGCAACGGCAGGGCCTCGGGCCGGTGACGCTCAAGCTGTTCGGAGCTCTTTTTTATCCACGACGCATAACGCTGCAGCAACGCTGGAAGCTGTTTTTTATCAAACCCCACCGGCACAACCACCACCAGACCCTCATGCGGCGTCATTTTCAGACGAGCATACTTTGCTTTCGCGCTGACTTTGAGGGTATAGGGCGGCAGAGAGGTCGCCGTTCCGGTACGGTTCCGTGAAAAAAAAGAGAGGGGCATGGCTGGCACTCTATGTTCAAGAACCATCAGCTTATGCGCCAAAAAGCTCACAAGCTGACGGAATTCGTATGTTCATAATTGCAATGTACAGAACCAGCAGGAAGAATAGCACACTCAGCAAAAAAACTCCGGATCAGCCAAGCGCGACCCGTAGATCCTCAATAAGATCAAGCCCATCCTCAATGCCTACTGAGAGTCGAATCACGGCATCCGTGATTCCGGCGGCCTCACGGTGATCTTGATCCATGGAGGCGTGGCTCATGGTTGCCGGATGCTCAATAAGCGACTCAACACCGCCAAGGCTCTCGGCAAGGGCAAAGAGCTTGGTGGACTTCAGTACCCGGTTGACATCCTCAATGGTGCCATCAAGCTCAAAGGAGACCATGCCGCCAAAGCTCCGCTGCTGTTTTTTGGCCAGCTCATGCTGCGGATGAGTTGGAAGGCCAGGATAATAGACCCGCTTAACCTTTTTGTGCTGCTGAAGATACTCGGCCACCGCCTGTGCATTGCGCTCATGCTCTCTCATGCGAACCACCAGCGTTTTGATGCCACGGAGCACAAGCCAGCAATCAAACGGCTGGGCGCAGGTGCCGAGGGCATTGACAATAAACTTGAGACGGGCATCAAGATCTTCACTGTTCGAGAGCACCGCACCGCCTACCACATCGGAGTGGCCGTTGAGGTACTTGGTGGTCGAATGCACCACAATATCGGCTCCAAGCTCAAAGGGCTTCTGGCCGTAAGGCGAGAGGAAGGTATTGTCAACAATGGTCAAGAGGCCGCGCTCTTTTGCAAGTGCTGAGACCGCCGCAATATCGACAAGGTTCAAGAGCGGATTGGAGGGAGTCTCAACCCACACCGCTTTCGTCTTCTCATTCACATACGGCAATAAGTTTGTGGCTTCCTGCAGATTGACAAAATGCACCTTGATATTGAAGTGCTCCTCAACCGTCTTCATCAGCCGTGAAGTGCCGCCGTAGCAGTCATCGGTACAGATGATCTCGTCGCCAGATTTAAAAATATTGAGGGTTGAGGTGATGGCCGCCATGCCGGTTGTTACGGCAACGGCCGCACTGCACCCTTCAAGGGCGCAAAGATTGTCCTCAAGCGCCTTGCGGGTCGGGTTGCCGCTCCGGGTATAATCAAACCCGCGGTGCTTGCCGATATCCTCAAACACAAAGGTGGAGCTCTGGTAGATCGGGGTCATAATGGCGCCGTAAGCCTTGTCGGGGCCTACACCGGCGTGAATCGTGTCAGTCTGAAAACTCATGGATACCTCGGTTCAGAAATTAAACATTAGCAGAAATTATAGAGTAACAAAAAAACCTCTTCCCTGATGAGCATGGAAGAGGTTTTTTAATAGCTGACTCTGTTTCTTTTGGTGTATGCCGCAGTTCGGCACACCGGTTTTGAAAAGAGAGGCTTTAAAAAAGCTCTTTTTCACTCATCGTTCTTCGGCTTCACCGGTATGAATAACCAGTGCATAGAGCGCAGAAGTAGAATGTGGCACCGTGATCCGCCGTTTAAACGGAGTCGGTTGTCAAGGCTTCATCGGGTCTATTCCCTCAGCCTTTCTTGATGATCATCAATGGATAAAGAACTCGGTAACGATTGTTAACATACGAATCCGCAACGTATTTTGCAAACACTGCGACAACTCCGTGAGGTTTTTCTCTGCATCCACTTTTTCCGATTCACCTGCATGAGTGGTAGTGCCACCTCGGCGGTCAACTCACCTTCCGATAGCGCAAAATCATGTAGGTGGGGTAGGTTAGGCCTGAAATGACCTGATCGCTTGCAGGAAAATCGGTTTTTTCTTCAAACAAGTCCAGTTGGGCTGATTGCAAGACCGATGGCGCGAGATAGTCCATCATAGTATGGCCGCGTTCAATCAACTTTATGGACTTGTTAAAAATGTACGAAGTAACCTCTCGTTTGGCATAATAATCCAAAACACCATCGTTGACATAACTTTCAAGCAGATTACGAAACGGGTGTTTGGCCAGAATGGCAATAACTCCACCAGGTTTGGCTACCCGAATCATTTCCAGAATTGATTGCGGCACATCTTTGGCATGCTGGATTGCATAGAGAGAGGTAACAACATCAAACATCTCGGACGGATAAGGCAGCGATTCCATAGAGGCTACTTCGAAAACCCCGCACGCTCTCTGTTGAGCCATGGCAATCTCTTTTTCAGAAACATCCACGCCATAAACCTCTGCTCCCCGCGAAGCATAGTATGCCGCATCATGACCTGATCCACATCCGACATCAAGAATAAGCTTGCCGTTCAACTGCGGCAATCGGCAGTAGAAGCAGTTTCGGGTTGTTTGCTCCAGATCCTCTGTGCCCGATGCGTACTCATTGGCAAATTGATCATACTCCTCCATACTCTCATCTCCTTTTTTTAAAGTGATTGAAAAGATGGTTCAGACTGATCCGTTTATCAAGGTAATTTACCGTAAAAAAAGAGTTATTGCTGGATTTCAGGAGACGCGCCTTACTGAGATCTCCTCCCTATTGGTACTTCTCCATTGGTTCACGGTTATCATCCGATGACCGTACGCCCAATTTTGAAATCATGTAGGTTGTTGCATTTTTTACTTCTTCATCGCTGAGGCTCTCATTGCCTCCCTTTGGCGGCATCGCCCCTTTCTTGCCTTCAAATCCCTGAATGGCGTGTTGCAAAAGGAAATCTTTTCCGCGTGAAAGAAGGCCATTCCAGGCCTTTTTATCTCCGAGTTTGGGCGCACCTCCTACACCACTGTCATGACATCCGGCACAGTTGGATTCGTAAATTTTCTGACCAGCCGCCAGCGTCAATTGCTCGGGAGTTGCTTGCTTTGACGCAGTTGGCTCAACTTTCCCTGGGGGTTGTTCAGCACTGCATGCTCCGAGGAAAAAAATTGCAACCATAAAAAAAGGCATGAGGCGCTTCATAACCAATCGCGAAATAAAAATTTTGAGGAGTTACTGTGAAATTAAACAAACGGATTGAAAAACTGCAGGCTTGAGCACAAGAATAACAACCTTTTAACCATATCAGCTACTGCAAAAAAACAACCCCGAAGCAGCTCGGAATGAGGTTTCACTAAATCTACTTTATTATATTTACAACAGAGGTTGATGCAGTCAGCGGCTGCTCAGAAAAGATCCCCCAACGGAAAAAAAGCATCATAGAAAAGATGAGTGAAACGCAATACCTGCATAAAATCGGGCCGGTTATGCTGGCGCCATCGGTGCTGCCGCGACATGGATGGACATTCCTCTATGCCGCCTTTGTCTCCATCGGGCTGGTCACCTTTGTCTCTATCGGCCAGGCATATATCCTTAATGAAAACCTGAAAATACCTACCTCCCAGCAGGGAAGCATCAGCGGAAATCTGGTGTTCTGGACGGAGATTGTCACGCTGCTCTTTTTTGTTCCTGCCGGCGTGCTGATGGATCGTATCGGGCGAAAAACCATCTACAGCAGCGGCTTCCTGCTGCTTGCACTGGCTTATGCCCTCTACCCGCTCTCCCGCTCAATCGGGGAGCTGACCCTCTACCGGATGATCTATGCGCTGGGCATTGTTGCTGTTACCAGCGGACTCTCAACCGTCATGATCGACTACCCAGCCGAACGGTCACGGGGAAAGCTCATTGCCATAACGGGCTTCCTCAACGGACTCGGGATTGTGATGCTCAACCGGTTTTTCGGTGGCCTGCCCCAGCAGCTTGTGGCAAAAGGGGTCAGCGGAAGTGATGCCGGGCTCTATACCCATCTTGGCATTGCCGGAGTGGCACTGCTGTCGGCCGCGGTGGTTGCTTTAGGACTCAAGGGCGGCACGGAGGTGAAGAAGCATGAGCGCCCGGCACTGCGCTCACTCTTCACCAGCGGCATCAGTTGCGCCCGCAATCCAAGAATTTTGCTCTCCTACGCGGCCGCCTTTGTTGCACGGGGTGATCAATCCATTATCGGCACCTTTCTCCCCCTTTGGGGCACCACGGCCGGAATTGCCATGGGGATGGCTCCGGCTGAAGCGGTAAAAAAGGGAATGATGATCTTTATTATCTCACAGGCCTCCGCTCTGCTCTGGGCGCCGGTCATCGGGCCTCTCATCGACCGGTGGAACCGGGTAACCGCGCTGACGGTCTGCATGGCGCTGGCAAGCATCGGTTACCTTTCGCTTGCGCTCGTTGGTAACCCGCATGAGCCCGCCTCAATTATCTATTTCGTGCTGCTTGGAATCGGCCAGATCAGCTCCTTTCTCGGCGCACAATCCCTTATCGGCCAGGAGGCGCCAAAAGCCGAAAGAGGGTCGGTGATCGGCATGTTCAATATCAGCGGTGCCATAGGAATACTCCTTATCACCACCGTGGGGGGACGGCTCTTTGACTCCATGAGCCCAAAAGCACCATTCATCGTTGTCGGTCTTATCAATGCCCTGGTGATGCTGGGCGGTATCGCAGTACGCCTCAGGGCTCCGGGCGGCAATAATCGATTTGTGCACAACCACGATTAGCCGCACAACAAAAAAGCCCCGGTTGATGGCCAGGGCTAAGTAGTAATTTGATCGTCGATAGGCTACAAACTCTTGAGCTCTCCGATTTTCCTCATGGAGCTGTCTGGATGGAGTATGACGGTCACATACATCGTCTTGTCTTTTATGCTTGATTCCGCTATACCCTTTGATTTAAGATCAGCGTTTATTTGTGATGGTGTAAGCTCATACAGACCTCCCGTAAGTGCGTCTACACCAAGACCAATAAGACCACCAAAAACAAGATTTCCCCATACCCAACTATTCACTTTTTTTATTAACGTCACCTCGTAAGAGTGATATCCTGAAAGGCTAATCCTTACCGTGTGTGTGTCTTTCTTTGATAAATCCTCGGTCATCGGAGTCTTTCCTACTGCCCTGCCATCCACAGTAACTTCCGCTGATGAAGGATTACTTGAAAAGCTGACTTTTTGACTTGTTCCGTCAATTATTGATGCACATCCGGATAAACCTTGCCCTACGATTCCTAACAGGACAAGCAAAACTAATGACTTCTTTTTCATTTAATCACTGTTTGAGTTATAGATGGATGGGTTGGGGGTATTATTACAACAGTGTTAATATACCTATTTACAGGGTATTATCAAAATTTATAAGGGTTTAGCAAGTAGTCGATCATACTTCTTTCCTTTGCCGAGCTGGGACTCGGCGTTCCCGCCAAAGTTTTGCTCACACATTCGGTGTCCCCGCCCCTGGTTTCAGCAGCCATGCAGCGGCAAGCAACGCCTTACGTCATTGCCATCATAGCGTTGAGAAGAGCAAACTATTTTTCCGATATGTGGTGTAGATGTTGAGTTCGGTGAGCTATTTTGGGTTCATGCATCAGGCGCATCACAAAAAAATGAAGAGAAACAAAAAAGCCCGTACCGACAACTGTCGATACGGGCCATTTGTGGAGATGGCGGGAGTCGAAAAGCCTTTATTCATGAGATTTTAAAGGATATTAAAATAATGTTATACCTAAATCTATACCTAAAATTATTGTCGAATTTTTGCCCTACGATGTTGGTGTCGTAGATGGGGCGCGTACGCTCAACCACCTCCTGCTCCCCTATCCACCATCCTCGAAAAACAAGCCACCCCTGTCGCAAAGGCGTTCGCACCCTTGAACCCACCTCCCGCAGTATCTCAAGTGCAGTAGTTGAATGCGGAAAGCGCCATGGTGTCTTCAGGCATTTTGCGGGTACCTGCTCGGCGCTGTCTACCCCAGGGGCGATATAGTGCAGGCCGCACGCAGCAGCAAGCTCAACTGCTATTTTCTTGATTAACAAAATTTTTCATGCAAGCAATACGCAGACTCTGCTTCGCTTTGAAACATAGTAGATAATACATAGTAGATAATACATAGTAGATAATACATAGTAGATAATACATAGTAGATAATACATAGTAGATAATACATAGTAGATAATACATAGTAGATAATACATAGTAGATAATACATAAGTGACAAATAAAAATCCTCAATTTTTCAATTTCCCCTTGACTTTTAATTATATATTCTTCATCTTTCCCAAGGTGATGATTTTGATGCTGAAGCTTATAGTGTCCTCACGCAGGCGTTTGTAGGGTTATCGCTTAGGGCGGGATGAATGGAATAAGTGTCGTGGAAAACATTCGGGTTTCAGTATTATTGCTTATAATTAAATAATTAAGGTTTGTCAGTTTGTTAACTAATAAACAAAGGAGCGGGATATGAAGATTGTGATTCAATGCGCTGGCACAAAAAAACAACAGCAACCAAATTCGGGTTTTTGCACTGCGGATCATCAACTGGTCAAATTTGTAGCTGATCCAAAGAAAGCTCCAAAGGATAAGCATATTTTTTATGCTCATCCTGATGATATTTCTGATAATCAGCAGACCTGGAGAGAACGTTTATTGGAATACAATAAAAGTGCTGAAAAAAATCCGTTTCATCTTTTACCAGCTTATCAGCTTTATGATCATAAAGTGTATCAAGCTTTAGTCAAAAGATTTGGTATAGAAAAGGTATTTATTCTTTCAGCAGGTTGGGGAATGATTGCTGCGGATTTTCTTACACCAGATTATGATATTACGTTTAGTAATGCAAAAAATGTGGAATCGTATGCTCAAAGAAAGAAAAAAGATTGTTATGATGATTTATGTCAAATAATAAATGATGGTGAAGATATTGTTTTTGTTGGAGGAAAAGATTATCAACCACTTTTTAAAAAATTGACAGCCGATTTAAGTGGTTTAAAGAAGATATTTTACAATGCAACACAAACGCCAGGTGCAGAGCGCGGCTTTTGCTTTGAGCGATTTATAACAACGCAAAAAACAAATTGGCAATACTCCTGTGCTCAGGCATTGATTGATGGTAAGATATAAAAAGAAACTTTTATAACGTTCTAATATATATTTTTATGTCAAAAAAACTTATCAATGATTTTGATTCTGCAATGCGTAATGTATATGATGCAGGTCTTAAATTGAATCCTCCATATCGCGCAAAAAAATTTCTTGAAATGCTCAATAAATCAGGTGGTAAAGAAACCGCTGATTATCTTCTTTCTACAAAAATGCCATCAGAGGGCTTTGCTGAACTATATTTGCGAGGAGAAAAAGGCTTGAAAATAAGTCTTGAATATTTAGTATTAACAAAACCATGGAGTGGACTGTTCACAGAAGCACAACTTGCAGTAGCAAAAAAGCGACTAACTGATCTGAACTGTCCTGACATTCCAAGTACTTGAGGTACAATCATGTTAATTATTTGCATGGGGGATACGCATTGTATTGGTGTAACATTTAATCGACATAAGATATATTTCTCTAAGCGTGGGTTGAAAAAAATCATTAATCATGAACTCATATCCTGTAGCTCTGGTTTGGGCTATGAGTTCATAAAACGTAAACCATGGGACAACATTATTTTCAATTGAACTTAGGTGGGTTGTCCTGGAGTGATTGGACTTCATTTACAAAAACAGCCACACTGAAATCTGTAACATCCCGTCCTGGCATCTATAGAATACGAGCAGAGAAATGTAATGAGTTGGTTTATATTGGACAAACCGGCAGAAATCTCAGGGAAAGATTAAAACAATTGCAAAAAGGAACTTTTGCAGAGTCAATGCCATTTAATGATCCCCATACTGCAGCCCCTAATTTATGGGTTTGGCGCAATGAAGGAATAGGAGGATATGAGTGTTCTGTCGCAGTGTTAGAATGTGAGGTTCAAACAAGACAAGTCGTAGAAGATTATATTTTATGGATATCCAGAAGCGAAGCTGGTCGATCGACGTTATGCAATCATGGAAATTTCCACTCTAATTACGTTAAGTCGTCAAACCAAACGCAAAGTCGGATTGGTGCAAAGATCAATCCGGTATATCCGCAAACAGAGCAGTTCTGTAGTTCTGGCACCAAGCCATTAACATTCAAACAAGATGCACTATCACTTGAATGGATGAATCTCGATTGGAGCATATCTGAAAAACTGTTACCAGAAGTAGTTAAAAAAATGAAAACAGGTAACGGTGTTTACAAAATCATTAGTACAGACACAAATCAGGTTATCTATATAGGCGAGTCAGGGGAGATCAAAAACAGATTAATGAGTCATTCTAAGTCGCCATTGGCATATTCAGAAGCGGAATTATTATTCTCCTACGTGTATTTGCCACAAGACACTACATCAGTCCACCGACATGAAATTGAAACTGATCTCATTGGTGGTTTTTATCATGAATACCATATGGCCCCTTTACGTCAATACAGACCAATAAAAGGTAAGGCTGAATGATGCAAAAGAAAGGAGAAATGAAAATCGGCGGGATTTGTCATCGCGATGCAATCCCATAGCGGTAATGATGGTAATTCTCGGAAAAATCGAATCTACCAGTATCAACTGCTATTTCATTAATATTGAGGTTATCTCTGGAATTCAGAGCGCTGATGAACCGGCACATTTCTGTTTACTTCACAGCCGGCCTTGAAGCGCCTGGGGAAGTGCATATGCAACATGGGGACTTCCCCTTGTGACCCCCTCCACGGCGCTTAACCGCCGCCGCTTCTCTTTTCACCGCCCACCGGCCCAAAAATCACCCCCCCCCCCAGAAAGTTCCCCCTCAACCACCTCCAGCACATCATCCCGCTCCAGCACCACCCGTGCCAACTGCCGGTCAATCTCCCGCTGCAACGTCGGCGACCCGATCTTCGCCGTCACCTCCTTCGCCCGCACCAAAAAATCCAGATCAGCCCTTCTGTCCCGCAGCTCAAACCGCTGCGGATACGTCACCACCACATTCGCCGCATCATAATCCACCCCCTCCCACCGGCAAAAAATCTTGAACAACTGATTCTCCGTAACAGCAAGCTGAGCCGCTTTCTCTGCCAGCAGCGTATTCAAAATCTGAAACTCCGTCTCAATCGCCACTCCCGAGACCACCGCCGACCGATACGTCCGCACCGGCGTCAAATGCGCCATCCGGTTAATCATCTCCACCTTCATCTCAATCGCCTGCAACAACCCCAGCAGCGCCTCCGCATCCGCCTGCAGCAAATACGGTTTTTTCT
>CAIMCD010000036.1 GCA_903839405.1 uncultured Chlorobiaceae bacterium | reverse complement strand
CGGCAACAACGTCACGCTGGGCGGCACCGCCACGACGACGGGCAGCGTGAGCATCACGGCCGACAACGGCTGGATTCGTGACGGCGACACGAATGGCGGCATTGACGTTGTTTCCACCGGCCTTCGTCTTGACGCGGCCACTGGCATCGGCCAGCTCGGCGTGAGCGCGAACCCGATCGAGACCACGGTCACCACGGTAAGCGCCCGGAGCGGCAGTGAAGGAATCAATTTGCTGGAGAGTGACGGTGTGGTGGTGGACAATACGAGTGCCACAGTCAACCGTGTTGGCACGGATGGCACCACGAGCCTGGTGACCGACGCCACGCAGAGCGACCTGGTGACGGCCTCCAACGGCAGTATTGTGCTGCGCACCTCCGCCGGCAACATCACGCTGAACGACGGCACCGCGCCGGGTAGTGACAGCGCCATCAGCGCCAACGGCACGGGCAACATCCTTGTGGAAGCGGCAGCTCAACTGCTTGTGAATGCAGCGGTTGTATCCGGTACCGGTAATCTGAGCCTGACCGGCGCTACCGGTGTTATACATACGGCAACAGGAGATTTGGCAACCGGTGGCAGCGGAACGATTGATGTGACGGCAGCGGCGAATGACATCTCGATGGCGGACGGTACCCTCTATTCCGCTGAAAGCGGTGCAGTTACCCTCCTGGCGGCAAGAGATGTTCAGCTTGGTCAGGTCATGGCTGTGAGCAGCCCCATAACGGTTACCGCAACGGCTGGTGCCATTACGGATAATACCGCGGCTGAAACCGCCAACATTGAGACGACCGGTCAAGTGATGCTGGCGGCGAATACCGGCATCGGCTCATCAGCCCTCAATGGAGATATCGACACTGCGATTGACCTTGTGCAGGCGACAAACAGCACGAGCGGCGATATCTACCTGCAGGAGACAAGCGGCTTGACAATCAACGGCACCGGCATCCAGAACAACAGCGGTGATATCACTGTTGACGTTCTTTCGGGTAATCTTGCCCAGAATGCAAATATCGCAACCGGCGGAGCTGGCATGGTATCGGTAACGGCTGATAGTGGCTCAATAACGATGCTGGATGGTACGATAACCAGCACGGCTGGCGGCCCAATTGGCATTCTGGCCATGGATACTATCAACCTCTCGCATCTGAGCGCTCCATCGGGCACGATTTCCGTTTTGTCATTGGCCGGCGCAATCAGGGACAATACGGCGGATGAGGCGCCGAATATTACCGGTGGTGACCTCTGGCTATCGGCAGGTACGAATATCGGTGAAGCATCAAATCCACTTGATATTAATGCGGTAAACCTTTATGCCCAGGCAGGCGGAAACATTACTATCATTGATACTGCCGGAGGTGTAGCTGTGGGCCTTGTCAGTGCCGGAGGAGATGTTAGCCTGACCGCACTCAATGGAAGCATTACTGAGTTGGTCAGTAGCCCTGCGGCCGATGTCGTTGGTAGTACGGTAAACCTTGTTGTCACTGGAGCGGGCAGTACCATTGGTAACGCTACGAACGATCTTAAGATTGATGCGGTTAACCTGAACGCTTCAACGGCAGGTGGCAACATCTATTTGACCGATACGGCCGGAGGTGTGGCTGTTGGTCTGGTTGATGCCGGAGGTACAGCAGGGGGCACGGTGAACCTGACCGCACTCAATGGAAGTATCACGGAGTTCGGCAGCGATCCGGAGGCTGATATTCTGGGTGAAACGATCAATCTGGTCGTAACGGGAGCGGGCAGCACCATTGGTACGCCGGGCAATCCGCTGGAGGTTGATGCCGCCATGAGCACACTGAATGCCCGGACGGAAGGTGGCGGCATCTACCTGCATGATATCGCGGGCGGGGTCGGCATTGGTCAGATTGATGCCGGAGGAATAAACGGAGGAACGGTATTCCTGCAGGTAACCGGTGGAAGTATAGGAAATTCAGGCAGTTACCCTGTTTATGATATCATCGGCAACATGGTGATTCTTGTCATCGATGGATTGCCGGCCGGTTCGATGGGTAGTGCCGGACATATGCTGGAGATCAATGCCGGGTCGTTCTACGTCAATAATCCAGGCGGCATGAGTTTTCTTGATTTGAACGGGACGGCGGCAACCTTCCTGAATAAGGATTTGCCGGGTGGCATGTATGTTGATTTTGCAACCCTGCCGCAAATTGTGGTTTCAGGCCATCAGATTCTGGCAGGCAGTAAAATTGACCAATTGCTCTATGCCCTTTCGGAGATTGATGGCTATCAGTTCTGGTTTGAGCCTCTTGTTATCGGCAAGCACTCCGAGCCGCCAGTTGAGCAGCATCTCGTGAGTGGACTTGACCCGCTCATCCTGCATGACAATGTGATTCAGTAAGAGTGCGCTCTTCGCCTCTTGCTTCGGGTTGCAGCTACTCCGTAACCGGTCAGGCTGCAACCCGAATAGCATACGATCATGCAACCAACAAGATGGAGTGATTACATGTACATCTTCCGGCATCTTATTGTTACGCTTGCCATTTTTATCCTGATGCCCTCTCATGCGGTGTTCGGTCAGGCGAGTGCGGACTTTTATACACCGGAGGATGAAAAAACCGCTTCGAGAGATTATAAGGGAGCTGAAGCCGAGTACACCAAAGCGATCAAGCGAGATCCAACAGATGCAAAAGCCTACAATAATCGCGGGGCGCTCCGCTTAACGCTCGGGGAGCGCAATGGAGCCCTGGCGGATTATCAACAGGCGATTGCCCTTAATCCCCGCTATGCAGAGGCCTATTACAACTATGGTGTTGCCCTTGGTGAGGGCGGAGATTTTTCTGGAGCCATTGTTGCGTTGACCAAAGCGCTTGAACTGAATCCCCGACTCATAACCATCTATTTTAACCGGGGCGTTGCGAAAGAAAAATCGGGCGATCAGGAGGGCGCTCTTGCCGATTACACCAAAGCAATTGAGCTTACTGTGGACAATGCTGACGCCTACAATAACCGGGGCGTAACACGCAGTAAGCTGGGTGACAGGAAAGGGGCGATCTCCGACCTGCTTCAAGCCGTCAACGGATACTTTAAAAACGGGTGGCATAAAGCGGAGAAGGGCGATGCTAAGGGGGCGATAGCCGATTATACCAAGGCCATCAGCATAAGCTCAACCTATGCCGATGCCTATAGTAACAGAGGGAATGCCAAAAATGCTCTTGGCGACAAAGAGGGCGCCATGGGCGATTATTCGAAAGCCATTGAGCTGAACCCAAAACATGCGGTGGCTTATAATAATCGCGCCTTTCTGAAGACGGCTCTTGGCGACCGGGCAGGAGCGCTGGCCGATTATACCAAGGCAATCGAGGGGAACGCGGACTCAGCCGATCCCTACTTCCGCCGGGGGCTGGCTCAAAGTATCTTCGGGGAGTATCAGAAAGCGGAGGCTGATTATTCCAAAGCGATCAAGCTCAACCCCAGCTTTGCGCTGGCTTACCTCAATCGGGGCAATGCTCGCTTAAAGCTTGACGATAAAGAGGGAGCGCTTGCTGATTACAGCAGGGCGATTGCGTGTGATCCCAAAAATGCCGATGCCTATTTTAATCGCGGCTTTGTAAAAGCGGCTCAAAAAGATGTAGCGGGTGCCATGACGGACTACACCAAAGCCATTGAGTCAGATCCTCACTATGCCAAAGCCTACTATGCACGAGGGTTTGCTAAAAGTGAGCTTGGCGATGAGCGTGGTGCCATTGCCGATATGCAGCAGGCCGCCCGCTCAGGATCGGGCTCTGCCCAAGCGTTCTTGAAACAGAAAGGGATAGGCTGGTGATTTTTTCAGCGTTCATCCTGCCGGAACCCTTACGCCTCCGGCGGCGTTACAGCCTCCACAGCAATTGTTTGGTAACGCAAACGGTAACTAGTTTTATGAAATTCCTCTCTTTACTCTCCTTTGCGGTAGTTACTGTAGTGACTCTCTCCGCCGCTTTGCCGGCTAAAAAAAATCATCCAGCCCGGATCATGGAAAAGCCACTGCCTACCAATCCCTACTACTCCCGTACCGATACCGTGAAGCTCAACCTGCCGGACTCGGTCTGGAAGCGGGTGCTCTCCGCGGAGCTCTACGCGGTTGCCCGCCATAAAGAGACCGAGCGGGCCTTTACCGGCAAGTTCTGGGAGTTTACGGGCCACGGTACTTACTACTGTGCCGCGTGCGGCAATGCGCTCTTCCGCTCTGACGCAAAGTTTGCCTCGACCTGCGGCTGGCCGAGCTTTTTTGAGCCGGTGCGCAAGCAGAGTGTGCTCTATAAACCGGATAACTCCTGGAACATGGTACGCACCGAGGTGCTCTGCGCAAGGTGCGGCGCACATCTCGGCCACCTTTTTGACGACGGCCCGCCTCCTCTGGGGAAGCGCTTCTGCATGAACTCCATATCGCTTGATTTTGAGCCGGACAAGGCTGACGGCAATTCCGGTAAGCAGAGGTCAGTGCGCTGAAGAGAGGTCGGCTTTTTCTCCTTTGGGTATTCTTATGAAGAAGAGGAGCGGCATGGCACAGGCAAAGAGGATGGCGATCAGCATGAAGGCATCCATGTAGGCAAGGTGGTGGCTTTGGGCCATAAGGGTGCCGTCAAGTGCTTTCAGGGTAGCGACATCCGCTTCAGATGTCGAGAGGTTGGCTTTCATTTGGGCAACCTGCTTTATGGCGTCAAGCCGCATGACCGTCGCCGGATCGAAGGCCGAGAGGTGGCTCTGAATCTCCACCCGGTGAGCCGCAACCCGCCGGGCAATGTAGGTGTTGGTCAGGGCGATGCCGAAGGAGCCGCCGAGCTGGCGCACCATGTTGTTGAGCCCCGTTGCCTGCCCGATATCCCGTCCATGCAGCCCGGCCACGGCAAGCATGGTGACGGGAATGAAGATGAAACCGAGGGCGATACCCCGCAGCAGCAGTATCCAGAAGAAGTTGGACGCGCCGGATTGCATGGTCTGCTGGCCGAGTGACCAGCAGAAGATGACAAAAGCGCTCATGCCGACGGCCATCAGCTTTTTGGGCGATACTCCCTTCTGCAGGGCAATACCGAGCGGCATGGAGATAATGCCGGTTACCAGGGCGCTGGGAAAGAGCACCAGCCCGGTCAAAAGCGCGGTAAAGCCAAGCAGTCGCTGCACAAAGACCGGAAAGACAAAGAGAGAGCCGTAGAGGCCGTAACCAACCACAAAGGTCAGCACGGCCGCAATAGCAAGGTTGTGGCTTCGTGCCAGCACGCGCAGGTCAACCGCAGGCTCCTTTGTGTGTAGCTCCCACCAGACAAATGCCGCGAGGGCGACAACGGCAATAATGGTAAACCAGGTGATATAGGGCGTTTCAAACCAGTCTTTTGCCTCCCCCCGTTCAAGAATGAACTGCAGTGAACCGATGCCGACGGTGAGCAGCCCGATACCGGTCCAGTCGATCTTCACCACCTTGTGCTGTACCTTTGGTTCACGCAGAAAGGTGAAGGCCGACCAGGCTGCAAGGAGCCCGATAGGGATATTGACGAAAAAACACCACTTCCAGGTGAGGGTGTCTACCAGAAAACCGCCGAGCAGCGGGCCGATGGTGGGGCCAAGCACAAGGCCCATGGAAAAGATTCCTGTGGCTTTGCCGCGCTCTTCGGGACGGTAGGTCTCGTAGAGAATAGCCTGCGAGGTCGGCAGCAGTGCTCCGCCGCCGAGCCCCTGCAAAAAGCGGAAAAAGACCAGCATCCAGATGTTGGTGGCGAGACCGCAAAAGAGCGAGGCCAAGGTAAAGAGCAGAATGGAGCCGATATAGTAGTTGCGTCGTCCGAGCAGGTTTCCAAGGAAGCCTGAAAGAGGGATAACAATCACGTTTGCAATGGCATAGCTGGTGACCACCCAGGCAACATCGTCGATGCTGGCTCCAAGGTTTCCACTGATCTCCGTGAGCGCGACGTTGACAATGGTTGTGTCAATCAGCTCAAGCATGGCCGAAACAATGACCGTCAGGGTGATGATGATTTTCCTGAAACCGGTTTCATAGATATGGGCCGGGTTCGGCAGCATTGGTGCTACTGCGGTGCCGCCCTGTTGTGGTGAAGATGCCATGGTTTAGTGCTACTTGTTCCTGCGTTGTCCGGTTGTATATCTGCTCCTGCCTTAGAGAGATCCCTCACCCCGCGAGGGGGTTCGGGATGACACGCGAAGAAGGAGTCCCTATGCTCTTATTGCTTTTTATCCGCTCTATTTCACTTTCACTTCGACCACGACGTTCATGCCGGCAGCAAGCTTGTGATTGTTGTCGGGGGTTTCGGTAAAGACAATTTTCACCGGCACGCGTTGTGCTACCTTGATGAAGTTGCCGCTGGCGTTGTCGGGTGGCAGCAGGGAGAATTTTGCACCAGTGCCGGATGAGATGGACTCTATTTTGCCCTTGAACTCCTTGCCGGGATAGGCATCAACCCTGATGGTTACCGGCAGGCCGGGATGGATTTTCTCAAGCTGGGTCTCCTTGAAATTTGCCACTACCCAGAGGTTGCTGCTGCCGATGATGGCGATGAGCTGCTGACCGGGGGCAACATACTGGCCTGGCTCAACACTCTTTTTCGAGATGTGGCCTGATGCCGGAGCGGTGATGGTGGTGTAGGAGAGCTGAAGCTCGGCATTGCGCAGTTCCGCCTCTTTCAGTTTGACCTGTGCAGCCGCGCTGCTCTGCTCACCGGCCGCGGCGGAGTGCAGGGCTGAGGATGCTTCAGCGCCGGCATGGACGGCATCAAACTCGGCCTGTGAGATAACATCCTGGTGGCGGAGATTTTCGCTTCGGTGCAGGTCAGCCTGCTGTTTGTGGCTTGTGGCTGAGGCAGCACTGGCGTTGGCTTCAGCCGCAAGCACCGAGGCTCGGGCATTCTGCAGGGCGGCCTCTGCGATGTCACGCTTGATTTGGTAGTCGGGGGTTTCGAGCGTGATAAGGGTATCGCCTTGTTTAACCTGCTGGTTATCGCTTCCGAGCACCGTCGCAACCTTTCCCGGAATGCGCGATATCACCGGATAGACATCCCCCTCGATCTGGGCGTTATCGGTCTCTTCGTAGAGGAAGGAGTGGTAGAGGGTGGTGCCGCCCCAGATCAGCCCCAGCGTGAGCAGCACAGCGATGATAATAAAGCGCATCGGGCTTGCCGACTGCGCGGGTTCATTTCCGGAGGGTTTGTTTTCGGCCATGGTGTTTGATTCGGGTTGTTCCATTGTTCACTCTCGGTTATGGTCTTGCATGAGTATTCTCTTTGCTCTCGCCTTCCGTTTTCTCCAGGCACTTCTCCGGTGTTTTCAGGACGATCACCGGGCAGTGGGCCTTGCGCATGACGGTTTCAGCCGTGCTTCCAACGAGAAGGCGCGTGATAGAGGTGTTGCCGTGGGAGGCGATCAAAATCATATCGGCCCCTTTTTCTTGTGCATAGCCGAGAATAGCGGCTGCCGGTTCGCCGTGCCGGACGGTAAAGAGGGCATGGGCATGGTGCTCCGAGAGGATGCTGCTGTAGCGTGAAAACTCGTGCAGCAGTTTTTTGAGCAACTCTTCGCTCTCGGCTTCAATGGGCTCTATGTGGAGCAGCGTGAGTTCTGCGGCGCGGCCGTGGATGGTGGCGGCAAACTCTACCAGTGCATCTGAGGGGGCGGAAAAATCCACCGCGCAGATAATTTTTTTCAGTGGCTTTTTCATCTTACCAGAAAACCTCCCCGGTTACCCGTTTAAGGGTGTAGCTGTTCATGATATACTCATATTTGGCTTGCAGTTGGGCAAGTTCCGCCTGGGAGAGGGAGGCTTCGGTATTGAGCAAATCCAGCGTTGTGGCCATGCCGTTTTCGTAGCGCGCCCGTGCATGTTCGGCCGCAAGACGGGCCTGCTTTACCTCGGCGTCGGTGGTTTTGATCTTCTCCGAGGCGGTACCGAGGCCGTGGAGTATCTCCTCAACATCGGCCGTGGCCTGCTCTTCGGCATCAACCCGGCGCAGGGTGGCTGCACGAAGGAGGGCCGTGGCTTCCTGCTGTTCGCCACTGGTACGGAAGCCGGTAAAGAGGGGGAGCTCCAGATGCACTCCGGCCGCAAGATTTCCACGCATTGCATCGATGTTCGGCTGGAAGCCGTTCATGACGCCCCAGGATACGCTTCCGGTGACGACCGGCAAGCCCTTTTTCATGGCAAGTGCGCGCCGCACGGAGGCCGCCGTTTCACTCTCCCTTGAAAGTTTGAGTTCAAGGCGCTGCTGCTGCGCCTGTTCGCGCGCCCCCGACTCTGAAGGCGAGGTGGGGGTTATACCAAACGATCCCTGAAGCGCAATCGGCTCATGATCTTTCAGGCCGGTCAGGCGGCGCAGGGTTACCTCGTTGCGGAGCAGTTCATGCTGTAGGTCGAGCATCCGGCGCTGGGCCGCAGCGATACGGACCTCGGCCGAGAGGCGGTCAAAGCGGGTGGCCGATCCGGCCTGATAGCGTTTTGTGGCGAAATCCAGAGCCTTGTTGAGGGCCGTAATCTCCTCTGCCTCCACCTTGATGCTTTCGTGCAAAAAGAGTATGCCGTAAAAGAGCTGCACGGTCTGCCAGGAGAGCTCGCGGTGGGAGAGCTGAAGCGAGTGCTCCGCGGCTTTTTTGCCGCTCAGTGCAAGATCGACCGTTTTGCCTCTGGTGCCGAAATCGAGCAGGGTTCCGCGTGCGGTGACTTTGGTGTCGTAGTTGTCGTTCGGCATAAACTTTATCATACCTAAACCTCCGAAACTCATCTCCGAGACTGGATCGAGCCGGGTGTAGCCGGCGGTGGCGGTAATTTGCGGGAACCAGCCGCTTCGGCTCTGGGTTACGCGTGCATCGGCCGCACGCAACTCCTCCGCTCCTGCCTTGAGTGCCGGGTTGTTCTGGCCAGCCAGCTCAATTGCCTTTTCAAGCGTCAGTGCGCCCGGCTGAGGCTCTTTGGCAACGGCTGCCGGTAACGGCCACGCAACCATCAGTGCGGCTATGGCGACAGCGGCGGTTCTGGTTCCTCTCTTTCTCATAATGGCGCTCTTGTTTGTTGTGTTATTGCCTCTTTTCCACTCTATAACGCAACTTGTATGCCAAAAGTGCAAAGAGGAGGCTTTTATCCCTAAAGCCCTACCGCAAAAGGGTTATGGTTTCGGGGTCGCTTTGCTGGAATTCCGAAAAAATCAGAAAAATCCCTATATTGGGTTCCGAAAATTCAGGAATAATTTAGCGCCATCCCCTTTTCCCATGAGCAGTTCCGCCCTCCATGAGTCACAGATGCTCATGCAATATATCAGTGATGCGGTTGGTTCGATCCGTGATCCCCAGGAGCTTTTTCGGACGGTAACCGACAAGCTACGACTGGTCTTCGAGTTTGATTCAGCCGTTATTATCACGGTTGACAAGGAGCGGCGCTACAGTAATGTTTTTTTTGAAATGCTGCGCTTTCAGCTTCCTGAATCCATTTTGCGCAAGAGGCGTCTTATTTCGGGGTCGTGGATCGAGCCGCATATGGCCGACGCTTCGGTCTCCGTTATTGCTATCGAAGGGGAGCTTGACCGCTATCCGGCCGACTTTCCGGTGCCGCGCATGCTCTTCGATATCGGTATGCGTCAGGTGGTGCTCTCTCCGCTCCGTTCCGGTGGCAAGGTGATTGGATTTCTGAATTTTGTTTCCCGTGCGGTAAAGGAGTGGTCAGAGAGTGAAAAAGAGCTGCTCGCAAGCCTCTCCTCTCCGATTGCGGTTGCGGTCAGCAACTCGATGGCTTATGAGGAGTTGCGGCAGCGGGAAGCCCAGACCGCCATGCAGCTTGCGGTCAACAATGCGCTCCTGACCATCAAGGATCGCAGCCGGATGCTGCTCGCGGTCTGCGAGCAGATCGACAAGCTTGTGCCCTGCACCTTTCTTGGTATCCGGGTGATGGGAGATGATGGTAACTACCGGATTTTCGACAACTTCATGCACGAGGCGGCAGGCGGGTTCATACCGGTTTCATCCTACCAGCAGCTTGAGGTTGCTGATATTGAGGCGATTGCCCGTGAAAGTTTTGCCATCATTACTACTCCCGGCTGCTATTCGGGTGAGGAGTTTCTGCATCTTTGCCGCAACTACCGCCTTGTGGATTTGGTGCGGGAGAAGTTCAATATCAAGAGTCTGCTCAGCGTTCAGCTCTGGAATACTCTCGGCAGTCGGGCGGGCCTGATTGTCTCTTCGGCCCTCCGTTCTTTTGATGAGAGTGATCTCAATACGGTCGGCCTTATTGTGCCGCAACTCTCGCTTGCTTTGCAGAACTATCTTGCCTTTGAGGAGATTGATGCCTTGCGCCGCAAGCTTGAGGGTGAGCGCACCTATCTGGTCGAGGAGATCAAGGCCTCACACAACTTTGAGGAGATTATCGGCCGCAGCGCCGCCCTCTCGGCCGTGTTGCGCCGGGTGAGCCAGGTGGCCTCAACCAATGCGACGGTGCTTATCCAGGGTGAAACCGGCACGGGCAAGGAGCTTTTTGCGCGGGCGATCCACAACCTTTCGCCCCGCCGGGAGCGGATGCTGGTCAAGGTCAATTGTGCGGCCCTGCCGGCAGCGCTGATCGAGTCGGAGCTTTTCGGTCATGAAAAAGGGAGCTTTACCGGAGCGGTCGAGCGCCGTATCGGCAAGTTTGAGCTGGCTGCTGGGGGTACTATTTTTCTTGACGAGGTCGGCGAGCTGCCGCTTGAGCTGCAGGCCAAGCTGCTCAGGGTGTTGCAGGAGCATGAATTTGAACGGCTTGGGGGCAAAGGGGTGATCAAGGTCGATGTGCGCGTGATTGCCGCAACCAACCGCAACCTTGAGGAGGAGGTTGAGGGTGGCCGCTTCCGCGAGGATCTCTTTTTCCGGCTCAACGTCTTTCCTCTGGCCATTCCGCCGCTTCGGGAGCGCCGTGAGGATATTGCGGTGCTTGCCGCACATTTTGCCTCAAAATTCTCACGGGAGATCGGCAAGCCGTTACGCTCGTTCCGGGAGAGCGATATGCGGCGTTTGGTGGAGCGCGAGTGGAAAGGCAATATCCGCGAACTCGCCCATCTGATTGAGCAGTCGGTGATAGTATCCGAAGGGATCGCGCTTGATTTTTCAACCATCCTGTCGCCCATGCCTTCCGCTCCGGATACGCCGAACCCCTTGCCAATCAAAACCATGCGCGATTTTGAGCAGGATATGCAATTGCAGGAGCGGGAGTTGATTCTTGAAGCCCTCAGCCGTTCAAATGGTCGGGTGAGCGGAGAGGGTGGGGCCGCCCTGCAGCTTGCCATGCACCCCAAAACCCTCTATTCGCGGATTGAAAAGCTCGGCATCAGCAAGCGGTATTTGTAGGTGGCAGGGTTTTATCCGCATACCTGCCGAATGGCGTGGGCTACAATCGGAATACCTTCGGCAATCTCTTGGGGGGTGTTGTTGCAGTAGGATAGGCGCAGCGAGTTGTTGCGTTTGCCGGCTGGATCGAAGGTTTTTCCGACCACAAAGACTGCGCCTTTTTCAAGGGCAAGCATCATGATTTTGGTTGCGTCGGCTCCTTCGGGCAGGGTGAGCCAGATGTAGAAACCGCCGCGCGGCTCGTTCCACTCCACATAGCTTGGCAGGTGCTCCCTGAGGGCCGCAACCATCGCCGCCGCCCTTCGTTTGTACTCCTCGCGCACCCTCGTAACATAGCTGTAGATTTGGCCGGAGCGGATGAACTGATCGGCCAGCACCTGGGTGAAGCTTGGCGAACAGGCATCGGCGGATTGCTTGATAAGCTCGCACTTCTGATAAATCTCTTCGGGCACCAGCATCCATCCGAGCCGCAGGCCGGGGCCGAGAATTTTTGAAAATGAGCCGGTATAGCAAACCTCTATGCCCGGCGGGTTGATCGCCTTGATTGGTTTGAGGCGCTCCCGATCCTCTTCAAAAAAGGAGAGGTCTCCGTAGGCGTCATCCTCAATGAGCGGAATATCGGTGCCCTGAAGCGTTTCAATAAGTTCACGTTTGCGTTCCGTCGTGTAGAGCACCCCAGCCGGGTTGTGGAAATAGGGGGTGATATAGAGGAACTTTGCCTTCTCTGGGCGCTCAGTTTCATGCCGCAGCGCCTCTATGTTGATGCCGTCCCGATCAACAGGGACTCCTCTGAGTTCAGCCTCATAGGAGCGGAAGGCCGAGAGTGCTCCGATAAAGCAGGGGTTTTCAACAAGAACCGGCTCGCCGGGGTCAATAAAGGCTTTGGCGAGCAGGTTGAGCCCCTGCTGGGAGCCGGTGGTGATGAGCAGGCGGTTCTCTTTTACCGGCAGCCCTTTTGTTTCAAGGAACCCCGCAAGTGATTCAAGGAGTGAGGGTAGGCCGGGGGTGGGGCCGTACTGAAAGGCGGCCTGTTTGTGCTTGCTCTCCAGTTTTCGGTAGAGCTCTTCAACCTCTTCGACGGGAAAGAGATCATTGCCGGGCATTCCTCCGGCAAAGGAGATGATGTCAGGCCTTGAGGCCAGGGTCATGAGATCGCGGATCTCTGAGGAACGGAGTGATGATACGGCTTTTGAAAATCTTGGCATACGTTGTTTTTGTATTACAGGGGGCACTCAAAAGCTCCCGTTAAACCTGATAGACATCCCCTTGCTGCAGCAGCTCCATCTTGTGCTCCTGCAGCACGTCGATGAGTTTCTGCAATGATTCTGCGCGGATCACCACGGTTGCCTTGCACTCCCCGGAAGCAAAGGCGTACATGTAGTCGATGGCGACCTTGTTATCTGAAATGATCTGCAGCGCCTTATGCAGTCCGCCGGGTTTGTGGGGGATAATCATGCCGACAACGTCGGTGATTTTAACGGCGAAACCGTGAGTGCGCAGCACCTCGGCGGCGGGTTCGGGCCGACCTACAATCATGCGCAGAATGCCGTAGTCGGCCGTATCGGCAATGCTGAAGGCCGAGATGTTGATGTCGTTTGCGGCCAGAATGCCGGTCAGTTCGGTCAGCCGCCCGGTCTTGTTTTCCAAAAAGACTGACAATTGCTTGATAATCATCTTATAGCTACGTTTGATAACAGTTTACGGCTTCCGTGCCGCAAAAGGCTTTCATGCCCTGATAAACTAAACTATGCAGAAACATACGAAAAAGCAGGCACTTGGAGATTAAAAAAGGCAGGAATTCCCCCGCCCTTTTTCTTCCTGTTTTCTCTTTTGCTCAAGGTTTATTCTTTACCTGTGCTGTTCAATCGATCATCAACTCCCCACTGAATGCGGTTCCAGGCCCGTTCATGCAGGAAGTAGGCTACGGTGGTGTAGATGTTGCTCACAATCATGAATCCGAGAGCAACCTGCACGGCACCGGTGAAGAGGTAAATGGTTATCATATCAAGGATCATGATGATAACCCGGTAGGTTATCGCTTTGACTGCTGACCTGCGGAGTTTGACGGTTTGTCTCATCATGCCGTTACGCTTGAATTTATTGCTCCGTGCCGCCTGAGGCTTTATTGAGAAGGGATTATTCTTCCGGTGTCAGCGGTAAGCCTCAATCATGGCCTGAAAGGCTTTTTCGTCCGGCGCTTCCTTCTGGTAGAGCGGTGTGTTCCCGATGCCCAGCAGATCTTCGTAGATATCCCGCTCTTCATTGCGGTAGAATATGCCCAGCGGGAGTTTGCCGGGCCCGATTGCAAGGCCGAATGCCGCTATGCGGTCGCGGGTGTCGTGATTCTTTGGCAGGTAGCAGGTGTTTTCCTTGAACCACTGGTAGGTGTTCACCTTGTTAAAGACCACGCAGGGCTGAAAAACGTCAACCAGCGAAAATCCCCTGAATGTAATGGCCTGCTTGATCATCTCTTTGGTCTCTTCAACATCAGCAGCATAGGCCCTGGCTACGAATGGCGCATTCATGGCGAGAGCAACGGCGAGAGGGTTGAAGGGCTCAAGCAGGACGCCGTTAAGCTGTACCGGGGTGATCATGCCGCGCTGCGATGTGGGAGAGGCCTGGCCTTTGGTAAGGCCGTAAACCATATTGTTATGGACAATAACCGTGACGTCCAGGTTTCTGCGGATGGCGTGGATAAAGTGGTTTCCCCCTTCGCCGTACATGTCGCCATCACCCGACTCGACAACCACAACAAGGTTTCGGTTTGAGAGCTTGATGCCGAGGGCCGCAGGCAGTGCGCGGCCGTGCAGGCCGTTGAACATATTGGCATTGATATATTGCGGCGATTTGGCCGCCTGCCCTATTCCCGATACCATCACAAGGTTCTTTCGCTCAATGTGGAGTTCATGCAGTGCCGACTTCACGGCATGGTGCAGCATCAGGTTGCCGCATCCGGGGCACCATGCCATATCGGTTGCCGGCGCCATATCGAACGGAGTTGGTGTGTTAGGCATGATTGAGCTTATTTAGTTCATTCACCATCTCTTCCACCGTGAAAGGCTCTCCGGTGGCTTTCAGAATCCTGCCGGGTATGCGGCTCCGGGTTTCAAGCGAGAGCAGATCGGCCAACTGGCCGGTTGCATTGTTCTCCACTACCACGATCTTTTTGTTTTCAAGCAGGGTGGCGACTATGGGATTGAGTGGATAGGGCTGACAAAAATGGAGCCCGGCAACTTTCTTGTTTCCAAGAGTGTCGAGCACCTCTTCAAGCAGTCCACGATTCGATCCCCAGCAAATCACCAGCGTGTCGGCCTCCTCAAGGGAGCCGATGATGGTGGGTAAAAGAGCCGTTTCACGGAGCAGTTGCTTTCGCCGCAACCGCTTTTCAACCATCCGGTGCCGCATTACAAAGCTCTCCGTAATGAGACCCTGTTCATCATGTTCGTCGGAATCAATCCGTACGACTCCCTCTCCATACCCCGGAACGCCTCGCGGACTCAGGCCGTCATCGCTCAAGGCGTAGCGCTGGTAGTCCGCTCCGGTTTGTATGATGCTCTCTGCTATCGGCCGTTGTTTAATGCACGCGGCATCAATGGTTGTGATGGCGTCGAGCAGGTACTGGTCGGTCAGGACAAAAACGGGGATCTGGAATTTATTTGCGAGACTGAAGGCGTGCGGCATCGCTTCAGTCAGCTCCTCAAGGGTGCCGGGTGCAAGGATGGCCCGTGCAAAATCTCCGTGTCCGGCATAGAGGGCAAGGTTGAGGTCGCCTTGCTCGGTACGGGTCGGCAAACCGGTGGCGGGCCCGGGGCGCTGGGCGAGATGAATCACCATAGGCGTTTCAATCATGCCGGCAAGGCTCACGCCCTCCTGCATCAGGTCAAAACCTCCGCCGGAAGTGGTCACAACCGCCCTCGCACCGGCGTATGAGGCCCCAAGCGCGGCGTTGATAGCGGCGATTTCATCTTCGGCCTGATCAACCACAACACCGAATGTTTTGGCTTTGGATGCCAGAAAAGTGAGCAGCCCGGTTCCGGGCGACATCGGGTAGGTGCTGATGAAATTGCATCCTGCCGCAATTGCGCCGATGCCGAGCGCTGCGTTTCCGTCCATCAGCAGCCGGGAGGAACTCTCTCTGGCGGTCGGCGGTGGCAGCAGAATATCTTTTTCAAGTGCGGTTCGCCGGCCAAAGTCGTAACCAAGTTTGGCGGCAACCGTGTTTTTTGAGACAATATCGTCGCCCTTTTCAGCAAACTGCTCCCGGAGATAATCGGTAAAGCTTTCAAGTGGCGTGCCGATGATGCCGAGCACAACCCCGGCCGCAACCGTATTGGTAAAAACCGCGCTCCCGGTTTCATGGGCGAATTTTGTCCAGGGCGTATCAATGCACTGCTCACTCCATTTTCCGCTGAACTTCTCTTTTTCTGCAAAGAGCAGCGTTTCGGGGCTTATGCGGCTTTCAAGATGATCAACCGCAAGCGGAGAGAGAGCAAAGAGCATATCAATGCGCCCCAGATAAGCCTTTCTGTTTTTGTCGGTTATCCTGATTTCCGTTGTATTGCACCCTCCGCGTATGCGCGACATGTACTCGGTGCAGGAGAAGAGGTTGTATCCACCTTTTTTCAGTATCCGGAGCAAAGTTTCCGTCACAGTCTGAAGCCCCTGGCCGGCCTCTCCTCCGAAAACCATTGCTAAATCATGCAAATAGTGAAACATCAGCAGTGCGTTGTTCAGTGATTCATCATCCGTCGACTTTCTTGCCGAAACCTGTTGTTTTGATATAAGGGATACGCATTATTTACATTGATCGTTTCCCTGTAACCATCAATTCTCCTAACAAGTGGAGAAGGGAGAGCAATAAATCTGCGGGTGATGAGGTGTGCAGAGAGTTATGGAGCGGCGAACGTGAAGGGTAAGGAGTGGCTGTTATGGCTTTGGCGAGCCGGTTCTGTGCATATTTTTTTATAAAGAACTCCTTGGCAAATGCTGAAAAGTTGCACTCGTTCAAATACCAGTATGATCCTGAAATTCGCAAGGATTAAATCTTATACGCCAAGATGCTTCTTGTTTCGAGACAATCAGGGATAATTATTCGACCGACTCTACGTTAAAATACGAATAGTTTACGCTGTTCGTTTTTGTTGAAATGTTTGTGGGTAACAAATTTTTATCTACACAAATAAGGCATTTGCTTTTTTTGTTTTTATTAATTACATAATAACTGAAGTATATATATTCTTATATATGGCTTATATATAAGCGCTTTTAAGGATATAAAAAAAATATCTAACCATTAAAGAAAATCAGGCCGAATATAATGTTTGTATGCATGTCAGGTATAGTATATATATTTAATATTGATGGAACTGATATCGATTGTTTTCTCTTGCAGCCAACTCTTTCAAGGGGAGGTTTTTCTTGTGGTAACTAGTTTTATTTTTTTTAGTTAAGTTTTTGGCTTGTGGCGCATACACAAGAAGTTGCAGTAACGTCACGCCCTCTTTTTTTCAGGTAATTCATAGAGAGATTTGATGCTTTATATTCTCTATCAGTTGGCGGTTATTGATCTGTAATATGAAGTATTAAAGTTATTGGTTATATATAAAGGTATAATCTGTTAATGGTTTTTATAAAAAGATTATACTAAAAAAATGAAGCGACAGGTAAACAATAAGACTTTTTTTATCTCTTTTGGTCAATTCTTGAAAGCTTTGATTTGCGAGTGAATTGGTGTGAAAAGGATTAATCGTTCATAGTTCTACTGCAGTCAGCCTTTATTTTTATTTAAATAATAAAAAAATGGAAACGCCCGAGAATATGATAAAAGTTTTTATTGATAAGCTCCATACAACTTATTTTGATCAATGGCGCTCTTCTGCCTCTCCTGAAGTGCGGGAAGCTATCCATGCGAAGATCCTTGTGCTCAAAGAGATTGAGCATGAATTGAGGCTTGTGGTAAGGAAGGAGCAAATCGTGACGCCTGTCGGTGAAAAGTATGATGGTGGCGAATATGATGGGCCATTCAAGTATTTTTAGCGGCAGACTGAGAAGACAAAGCGAGGTGAACTCGCCTGTTCAGCTATCAGATGAGTGCCATCCATCACGGTTTCCCGGACTGGAAACCGTTTTAACTGCACGGAACGCTATCTGCAATCCCTCAATAAACAAGCCGTTACCATCTCATTTTCGTGAAGTCGCAGTTTACGCGGGAATTATCGTATATTGCCGGTTGGGTCTTCCCCGCATAACGGTTTGAAGCCGTGCTGAAGGTGGGAGATTTTTTAAACGATTATACTTACCCGGTTCTTTGCTATGCAGAATAAATCACAGTGGCCTAAAACAATAAAAGATGCAGCCGAACGTGTCATTGCAAAAATGAGCGAGGAGGACAAGCAGATATTCCGGACTACCCAGTCGGATGAGCTGGCGCGTTTTCAGTTTGGTATCGGCGTTTTCATCCGAACGAAGTTCGGACTTAACGCAGGCAATGCCGCCTTGATGAAGGCTTGCGCCTTGACGCAGCAGCAGGGTGATGCCTACAATATATTTTACCAGGATGATCCGGACAGCGCTTCCGGGGTGATCATTGAGGCGATCTGGCATCAACTCAGAAGAGCGGCATGACCCGCCGCTCTCATCCTCTCCTGAACATTCATTTTCGTCCACTCCCGGGAAGCCGGGAGTGCGTCGTTACAGGCTAACCCCTCTTACCGTTTACGTTTGTCAATAACGCGCTGCGCCTTGCCCATGCTGCGCTCAATCGTGCCGGGCTCAACCAGGCGGATGGTTGCGCTGATGCCGAGGGCGCTGGCGATATTTGCCTTGATCCGCTGGCGAAGCCCTTCAAGCTCCTTGATTTCGTCCGAGAAGAACTGCTCCTCCACCTCAACCTGAATTTCAAAGGTGTCGAGGTTGTTTTCGCGGTCGATCACCAGCAGGTAGTGCGGCTTGGTTTCGCTCATCTCCAGCAGTACCGACTCCACCTGTGAGGGGAAGACGTTGACGCCACGGATAATGAGCATATCGTCCGAACGGCCCACGCATTTTTCCATCCGAACCAGCGTACGGCCGCACTCGCACCGCTCGGCGTGCAGGCGGGTCAAGTCACGCGTGCGGTAACGGATAAGCGGCATAGCCTCCTTTGTGGCCGGAGTGAAGACCAGTTCGCCCAGCTCGCCGTAGGGCAGCACGACGCCGGTTTCGGGGTTGATGATTTCGGGGATAAAGTGGTCTTCAAAAATATGCATTCCCTTCTGGCAGTGGCACTCCATCGAGACGCCCGGCCCTATGATTTCACTCAGGCCGTAAATGTCGTAGGCCTTGATGCCGAGCAACTGCTCAATCTGCGCGCGCATCTCTTCGCTCCAGGGCTCTGCGCCAAAAATACCGGCCTTGAGCTTGAGGTTTTTGCGGTCAACTTTTTCTTCATCAATCGCTTCGCCAAGGTAGGCCGCGTATGAGGGGGTGCAGGCAATCACGGTAGAGCCGAAATCCTCCATGATCTGAAGCTGTTTTTTAGTGTTGCCGCCGGAGATCGGAATGACGGAGGCTCCTACTTTTTCCGCGCCGTAGTGGAGGCCGAGGCCGCCGGTAAAGAGGCCGTAGCCGTAAGCTACCTGAATGATGTCGTTTCGGGTTACTCCGGCCATGCTCAGTGAGCGGGCAACCACCTCACTCCACATCTGTATGTCGTTGTGGGTATAGCCGACCACGGTGGACTTTCCGGTTGTGCCGCTGGAGGCGTGGATGCGCACAATGTCGGATTGCGGCACACTGAAAAGGCCGAAGGGGTAGTTGTCGCGGAGATCCTGCTTTGTGGTGAAGGGGAGCTTTTGCAGGTCGTCGATGGTAGTGATGTCGCCGGGCTCTATGCCATGATCCTGCAGTTTTTTGCGGTAGAAGGGTACTGAGTTCCAGACCCTTTCAACCATTGCCTTGACGCGATTTCCCTGCAGCTTTTGCAGCTCTTCGCGCTCCATACACTCGTAATGCTCGTTCCAGATCATGATGCCGTTGCTTGAAGTTGAGATAATGCTTCTCCTTTTCTGAATGCCCGGATGTTCATGGCAACAATCTCCTCCCCTTTTGCCCCAAAGAGCTGGCCGATGGCCGATTCCAGCTCTTCGGGTGCAATGCCGGTAAAGGGTGCGGCGGCTCCGAGCATGACCATGTTTGATGTTCTTGCGCTGCCAGCCTCACGGGCAAGTTCGGTGGCGTTGACCAGCAGCGGCTGGTTGGTGCGATGCAGCTCTCTGGTAATCTCCTCCATTGCCGGATAGCTCTCCATGTTGATGAAGGGTTCGGTTGCGGTGACGACCCGACCTTCAGGTGAAAGAAAGGGAAGGTAACGGAGCGCTTCCAGCGGCTCCACGGAGAGAATGAGATCAGCGCTCCCTTCCGCAATCAGGTCGGAGAAGATTTCGTGGTCGGAGATTCGCAGGTGCGACTGCACCGCCCCGCCCCGCTGGCTCATGCCGTGTACCTCGGCCTGGCGGATGGTGAGGCCGCACTTCAGGGCCGCAAGGTCGATCACGGCAGCAATGGTGAGGATTCCCTGTCCGCCGACTCCGGCAAGAATAATATTGGTTTGCATTGGTTTCGTTACGGTTTGGCTACTTTCTGCCGCTTTTTGCGGGCCGCGGTTTCAATACACTCACGCTCTGCAATCACTACCGATACCCCTTCCCAGGCGATCTCCTCCCGGAGGACGGCTATGTTCTCCTCAAGGTGCGATTTCAAGGGGATGATGGTTCGCAGATGCTGCTCCTCAACGCCAAGTCCCCGGCATATGGCAAGCAGTCTTGAGCCGTTGGCCGATGAGTTCTGGCCGCCGGTCATGGCCGTGGTGTCGTTGTCGGCAATGATGACGGTCACCGCAGATCGGTCGTTCAGCGCATCGAGCAGGCCGGTCATGCCGGAGTGGGTGAAGGTTGAGTCGCCGATCACCGCAACCGCCGGGCGCAGGCCAGCGTCCGCCGCACCTTTGGCCATGGTGATGGAGGCACCCATATCAACGCAGGTATGAATGGCGTTGAAGGGTGGAAGTGCTCCAAGGGTGTAGCAGCCGATATCGGAAAAGACATGGTGCTCGCTGAAGGAGTGCATGACGGTGTTGAGCGCTTCAAACATGTCGCGATGGCCGCACCCTTTGCAGAGCTCCGGCGGTCGGTTGACCACAATTTCCGGCACGGTGAGCAGCTCCTTTTTTTCAATACCGAGGGCACGCGCCACGCTGTCACTATTGAGTTCGCCGGCACGCGGCAAAGCTCCGTCGAGCCGTCCGTGGATATTTTTGTTGCCGAAATATCCCCTCAGCAGCTCTTCATAGACCGGGTAGCCCTCTTCAGCCACCAGAATGGTTTCGCAGCTTTGGAAGAGATCTTCGATCTGCTTGCGTGGCAGAGGGTATTGGCCGATCTTGAACAGGGGGAAGCTGAGGCCGTGGGCCTCGCGAACCTCCATCACATAGTTGAAGGCAATGCCAAAGGCCAAAACGCCGGTTGTGCCGGTACCGGGGATAAGGCGGTTCAGCGGAGAGTGTTCGGAAAGCACTTCAAGCCGATCCTGCATACCAAGCAGGTGGTTGTATTGGCGGCGGGCATTGTGTGGCATAAGCACGAAGCGCTCGGGAGCGTAGAGTGCATTCAGCGGGTTCTGCTCGCGAGGGGCTTTTGCTTCCACCCCCGCCCGCGAGTGCGCAAGCCTTGTGGTAAGGCGAAGCAGCACTGGAAGCTGCAGCGATTCGGAGAGGTCAAAGGCATCCCGCGTGGTGTCGTAAAGCTCCTGCTGTGAGGCTGGCTCCACCACCGGCACCATGGCAAATTTACCATAGACCCGACTGTCCTGCTCGTTTTGTGAAGAGTGCATCGAGGGGTCGTCGGCCACCGCAACCACCAGGCCACCATTGACGCCGGTAATGGCCGAGTTGATAAAGGCATCGGCCGCAACGTTCAGGCCAACATGCTTCATGCAGACCAGGGCCCGTTTACCCGCATAGGACATGCCGAGCGCGGCCTCATAGGCGGTTTTTTCATTGGCTGCCCAGGTTGAGCGAACCGGCTGGGCGCGCCGGGCCTTGTTTTTCTGGATGTATTCGGTGATTTCAGTCGAAGGGGTTCCGGGGTAGGCATAGACGCCCGATATTCCTGCGTCAAGAGCGCCAAGAGCAATAGCTTCAGCACCCAGCAAAAGTTGTTTGTTCATGCACAAGCTTGTTTTCAAAAGTACTGACGGTAGCTCGGTTCCAAAAGCCTCAAAAAAAGCTTAAGGAGTTGGATCAGTACGCTACGAGGGAATATAAAAAAAGCCGGGGGTGTTCCCCGGCGTCAGCTTCTTTTTTTTTATTCGCCATCCCCTCCAATAAACCTGTAAATCCCTGCACCTGCTACTGCGCCGATAATAGGTGCAACCCAAAACACCCAAAGTTGCGCTACGGCCCATCCGCCAACAAAAATCGCCACACCGGTGCTACGGGCCGGATTGACGGAGGTGTTGGTGATTGGAATGCTGATCAGGTGAATCAAGGTAAGGCACAGGCCGATCGCTACCGGTGCCATTCCCTTCGGTGCCCGGCTGTCCGTCGAACCAAGAATGACAATCAGGAAGAGCATGGTCATCACGACCTCGGTAATCAGGGCAGAACGTAGCGTATAACCGCCGGGGGAGTGCTCCCCATAGCCATTGGACGCAAAGCCAGCCGTAACATCAAAGCTGGCGTTGCCGCTGGCAATCAGAAAAAGAATACCGCCTGCGGCCACCGCTCCTCCAACCTGGGCCAGGATATAAGGCAGCAACTCTTTTGCTTCAAAACGTCCGCCCGCCCATAAACCGATAGAAACCGCAGGATTAAGATGACAACCCGAGATGTGGCCTATCGCATAGGCCATGGTAAGAACGGTTAAACCAAATGCAAGCGATACGCCGAGCAGGCCGATACCAACATGAGGAAATGCTGCCGCAAGCACAGCGCTTCCGCATCCGCCGAGCACAAGCCAGAAGGTGCCGATAAACTCTGCTACATATTTTTTCATAGATATCCCTTGTTTTTAATGATTGAAGCTGACATTGAAAAGAGCCATAATCCGCGACAAGCTCTATAAAACGGAAGTTTCAAAAACCAACAAAAAGGCAAATCGGGGAACAGAAGAGGTATATGAACTATTGCTGCTTTTATGTCTAACCAACAGGACTTAATTACGTTAAAAAGATAAGAACCTTTTTTGTTGTTTCATAATCTGGTCGGGTCGGCCAGATTATTTTCCCTATCCAGATGCTCCCGTTACTTGCTCTCATCTCCCGGATATGTTGCCTCCTGTTTCACAAAGTCAGGCAGTTCACCGAGAGGTTTTAGAAGCAACTCTTCACCGTACTCTTCATTCTTCACATACGCTAAAAACAGCCTCCCTTTTTTAGGCGAACCCCTTTATGCTATACCGTTTCCCTCTGGAACTACCCCGCCGCATACCATATTCGCGGTATATTTATGGTATGAACCTTGAAAAGCTTGAAAATATTTCCCTTTATGAGCTGTCGGTAATCATAAAGGCTCAACATGACGATTGAAACTGAAGCAATTTTTGACTCGTCAACCGGACGATGTTGCGCGCTTACTCATTGCTCCCGAAGAGCTGGCTTTTTGGCTGTTGATACAATCATCAAGCATTCATTTTAACCGTTTACAGGAGAATCGAATATGCTGGTCGCACTGAAAAGAACTTTCGAACAGGAGCTTTCCCTGAACGAGGTCGTCGCTAAATATCCCGACGTTCCGCGTCTGGTAATCATAAAGACCGATGTGCAGCGGCGCGGCATCCATTACACCGAGCGTGCGCTGAGTATAGTTGACCAGAACATTCACCAGATGCGCAGCCCCTACCTTTTCGGTTCACGGGATGGCGAAATTAAAGCGTTGCCGGAATCTCTGTTACTGAGGGATGGCACAACAATCCTTGTTGATCCAACCCCTTTGGAGCAGAATCCCTATCTGGTTGATTTGGTCGATGGCCGCTTGGCATTGGTCGATAATGATGAAATTGTAGAGTTTGTAAAACTGTGGCCAAAACCTAAATACTACGATTTACTGACCTCTTCGGGTATTCCGATGAGTCACATCGCCAGTGCCCGCCCCCAGCGCCTCAATATTTTCCAGTCCAGTTACTGCCATTTCTGGGCTGAACATAAAGAGTGCCGTTTCTGCGATATCGTCAATCATACCAAACAGCAAAAAAATGAACTCGGCGTTCCTGTCCGGCTCAAGCCCCAGGATGTATCCGAAACCATTCGCGAAGCCTTGAAAGAGCCGGGACGCTTTACAAGCATCTGTCTTACGGCCGGTTCCGTGCTCAAGGGAAAAGAGCTTTTTGATCACGAAGTGGACTTTTACATCGAAACATTGCAGGCGATCGGCGAAAATTTTGCAACCAAAAAATTTCCAAGCGAACTGATCTCCTCGGCGTTTAACGAAAAGCAGTTGCTGCGGTTGTATGAACAGACCGGCATTACGAGTTATACGAGCGACCTTGAGGTTCTGGGTGAAGAGAAATTCAACTGGATCTGCCCCGGCAAGGCCGACTCGGTGGGATACCAGGAGTGGAAAAATCGTCTGATTCGCGCGGTCGACATTTTCGGAAGAGGCAATGTTGGTACGGGGCTTGTTGGTGGAGTTGAACTGGCAAAACCTTACGGATTTGTAAGCGAGGAGGATGCCTTGCGCTCGACGCTGGATGAGGCCGAATCACTTGCAGAGAATGGTGTTACAACCTTTTTCATTGTCTGGGTTCCTCGTCCCGGTTCGGATTTCCGCGATCAGCAGAACCCCTCGCTCGACTACTTCGTGCAATTGACCAAGGGATTGCATGATCTGCGGGTGAAGTATGGCATCCCGGTCGATTACAACGACTACCGCCGCTGCGGTAACCATCCCGATACCGATCTCTCCCGTCTGCTCTGATCGGAAATGCCGGCGTTGTGGCGATAGATGAAAAAGAGTTACTAGAAAGAAATCAATCAAACAAAAGAATCAGGGGAGAAATAGTATGGCGGATCAATTGTCCGAGGAGCTGATAGCGCTGCTTAATGACCAGCAAACCCAAAAGGTGCTGGCAACTGTCGATGAAAACGGTGCTCCGCATGTGGTATTCAAACAATCAATCCATGTGGCTGAAGATGGCAATATCCACTATCTGGAACTGCTCGAATCCTCCCGCACCAACCGTAACCTTGTCAGGGCGATCTGGTTTGACCGGAAAGTCTCTATTGTGGTCAAAGGAGCGGATAAGCAGAGTTTTCAAATTAAAGGCCAGCCCATTGAGGTGCACGTTACCGGCCCTCTGTTTGAGCAGCATTATGCCTCCGTGCGTCAAAAGCTCGGGGATGTTGACCTTGCGGGAGTCTGGGTTATCGAACCGCAGGAGGTGATCAATGAGCATTTTCTGATCCGCAAGGCCGACGAAGAGGCAAAGCACCCTCTTTTCCGCCATCTGGATCGACTGGCTAAAACCACCTGATAAAAAACCATTAACAGAAACAAAAGGGATCAATGATGAAACAGACAATCCGGATTTTTTTTACAGCATTATTTGCTATAACCATGATGATTTCCGCCCCGATAGCCCGGGCCGCTGAGATCCGCATTGCAACGCAGCCCATACCGGCATACAGCCCTATTTTTGTTGCCAAGCACAAAGGGTTTATTGAAGAAGAGCTGGCCAAAATCAAAACGCAATCACCCATCAAGTGGTCTTCATTCGCTGCAGGCCCGCCAATCAACGAGTCGTTTGCATCCGGTCAGCAGGATTTCGGTTTACTTGGCGATGTGCCGGCTATTATTGGTAAGTCAGCCGGAATCAACACGAAAATCATAGCTCTTACCTCTTCCGGTCCGAAGACGCTGGCCGTCGTTGTGCCGGGCAAGTCTCTGATTACCACTCCGGCAGGGTTGAAAGGCAAAAAGGTTGCGGTTGTAAAAGGCTCCTATGCCCATCATCTTCTCTTGCTGGTGCTTCAGAAAGGAGGACTTACGGTCAATGATATCGAGCTGATCAACCTCTCGCAGGCGGACATTGCTACCGCTATCGTGAACGGTAATGTTGATGCCGCCGCCGTATGGGAACCGCTGCTCACCAAGCTCACAACCCAGGGCTCCGTGCGCCTTCTGGCCGATGGTACCGGCATTAAAAAAGGGGTACTGGTTATCATTGCAACGAATGATTTTATCACCAAAAACCGTGCAGCAACAAAGGCTGTGCTGAAGGCCTACCAGCGTGGAGCAGAATTTATTAAAGCCCATCCCGCTGACGCTGCAAGGCTAATTGCTGCGGATGTCAACCTGACGCCGGAACTGCTTTTGAGCCTCTTTAAAAAATTCGATTACAACCCGGCAATCCAGGCGGAAGACATTAGTGAGATCAAAAAAAGTGAAGCCTTTTTGCTGAGTAACGGCCTGATCCGCTCGGAGGTCAATATTGATACCTTTGCCGACGCGACACTCACCAAAGAGATCGGCCTTAAATAGAAGCCGCAAAAGGAATAGTTCACTATGACTCGTAAAACAATCCGATATACCGAAAAGGTCAAGCACGTCATCCAGTATTTCGGTCTGTTGACCGTTTTGCTGGTCGTGTGGCAGGTACTGTCCATGCTGGGATTTATTCAGCCAATCATCATGCCTCCGCCTACGCAGGTTGCGGTTGTTTTCTGGGAGCTTCTCAAAAGCGGTGTCATGATCCGCCATATCGGCATCAGTGTTTTGAGGGTGCTTGAAGGGTTCGGCATTGCCGTCATACTCGGCCTGCTGCTTGGTATGGCGATCGGCCTCTCCAAAACCCTGGCACGGATGACCGATCTCATTATTCAGGTGATCAAGCCGATTCCACCAATTGCGTGGATTCCCCTGGCCATTCTCTGGTTTGGCATCGGTGAGCAGTCGAAGGTCTTTATCATTTTTCTCGGTGCGTTTTTTCCGGTGATTGTCAACACAATCGACGGTATTCGTCAGACGGATCAGAAACTGGTTGAGGTTGCCCGGATGCTGGAGGTTTCGCGAAGCCGGTTCATTTTTCAGGTGGTTATTCCCGGTGCTTTTCCGGCCATTATGACGGGTTTGCGTGTCGGCTTGATGGTCGCCTGGATGTGTGTTGTGGCCGCCGAGCTTATTGCCGCAAGCAGCGGGGTTGGATACCTGATCATGGATGCGCGCCAGCTCTCCCAGTCGGATGTGGTGCTTGTCGGGATGATAACCATTGGCATTATCGGCAAACTGATGGACAGTTTGATTTACCGAATCGAAAAGAGGGCCATAAAATGGAAAACGGCTTTTACCGGTGTATAGAGGCGGAATTGGCATCAATGATTATATGCGTAGAGGGTTATGCAACTATTGCGGAGCGTGAGGTATGAAGAACGATAAACCAAGAGAGACAAAGCTGCTGATCGAGAATCTCTCGAAAAGCTATCTCGTCCAGAGTGAGGAGGTCAGGGCGCTGCAGGCAATTAACCTGAGCATCGCGGACGGCGAATTTGTTGCCATTGTCGGCAGCAGCGGTTGCGGAAAAAGTACCTTGCTTAAAATTATTGCCGGCCTTGAAAACGGTTATACTGGCACGCTCTTGCTCGGCAAAGAGCGCATCGCCGGCCCAGGTCTGGATCGCGGCATGGTGTTTCAGGAGCACCGGCTTCTGCCGTGGCTGACGGTCGAAAACAATATCTCTTTCGGTCTCAAGGATAGACATTCCAAAGCAAGCGCGAAAACCGTCAGCGAGCACCTTGACCTGGTGGGCCTCTCGGGTTTTGCTCAAGCTTACCCCTATCAGCTTTCCGGCGGTATGGCGCAACGCGTTTCGATAGCCCGGGCACTGGTCAATCAGCCCCAACTGCTCTTGCTGGATGAACCATTTGGCTCATTGGATGCCCTGACCAAAATTCAGATGCAGCAGGAAGTTTTGCGTATCCAGGAGGTCGAAAAAACTACGATGATCCTTGTGACCCACGATATCGATGAGGCCATCTTTCTTGGTGACCGGGTTGTTGTGATGTCAAGTCGGCCGGGGACGATCCGTAAAATCATTCCGGTTGAACTGGCGCGTCCAAGAGACCGGAGCAGCTATGAGTTCGCTCAAATCCGCCGGGCGGTCTATCAGGAGTTTTTCGTTGAGGCCGAGAACCCCTTTGCCTACCAGATATAGCCGGGCCTCTGCCGAAGCAATGGAGAGCTACACGACTCCGGATTTTGAGCGCTCGGCGCTGGTGATCATCGACACGCAGAATGATTTCACGCTTCTTGAGGCTCCTAGTCGTATTGATGGCACCCTGGAGATTATTCCGAATCTGGTGCGGTTGCTTGCGCTCTATCGTGAGCGATCACTTCCGGTGATCCATGTGGTCAGGTTTTATTTTGAAGACGGTTCCAATGCGGATCTCTGCCGCAAAAAACAGATTGAAGCGGGCAAGCGGATTGTGGTACCAAGAAGCTCCGGAGCCGAGCTGGTTGATGACCTCAAGCCAGAGAAAACCGTTCGATTGGACGCTGAGCGGCTGATGGCAGGAGAGTTCCAGCAAATCGCCGACCGGGAATATGTGATGTACAAGCCGCGATGGGGCGCGTTTTACCAGACCGGATTCGAGGGCTTTCTGCAGGATATGTCGGTAGATACGCTGGTGTTTGCCGGATGTAATTTCCCGAACTGTCCGAGAGCAAGCATTTATGAGGCCAGTGAACGCAACTTTCGGCTTGTGCTTGTCCGGGATGCAATGTCGCAACTGCGCCGGAAGGATGTAAAGGAGATGGAGGCGATAGCCGTAAGCGTGACAACGACATTGAAGATTGACGCACTATTCCGCCGCAACAGCCGGGCGGCCGCAAAACAAGAGATAAAAAATACAGATATATGAGTACACAGCTATTGAATTCAGAAGAGGTTAAGCGATTTGCACGCTCAAAGGGCGCGGATCTTGTGGGTATAGCATCGGTCGACCGGTTTAGCGACTACCCGGAAGAGCGGCAGCCACAAAAACTGCTTCCCAACGCCAGGTCAGTGATTGTGGTGGGCGTGAGGGTTCTGGCCGATACCATCAAACCGAATCTGCTGCTCTCGGCTCTGCATCATATCACCCTGAACATCTATCATAACCAGATTGCCTATGAGATCGGCCGGCTGCTGGATGATTATGGCCATAGGGCTGTGGTTGTGCCCCACAGGATCGGAAACCTTGATCCCGATCTCCGCTCAAGTCCCAACTACATGGAGATTTATCCGAAGTTATTTGGCATCTCGACCCGTCATGCGGCGGTTGAGGCAGGATTGGGGATTTTCGGCAAGAGCCGCCTGCTGCTCTCTCCCCGGTTTGGTTCCCGCCAAAGGCTGGCTGCGGTGGTCACCGATGCCGATCTTCTTGCTGACCCCAAGCTGACGCAGGCAGAGGCCGATCAACTCTGCCCTCCCCATTGTACCGCCTGTTTTGCGGCATGTCCGGGAAAGGCTTTGAGTGCGGATGGAATCGACTGGAAAAAGTGCAATGAAATTATCCGGCCGCACAATGGCCAATACGGCTACTCCGCCTGCAGCGAGTGCATGTTGTCATGCCCGGCAGGCAAGTCGCCGAGAGTTCAATCGACAACAAACATGGAGAGCTTTTAGTTATGAAAATTCTGCTCATTAACCCGGCCTTTTACGATGGCAACGACTTCCGCAACAAGTTCGAAGACTACATTGAGTGGATCAAGGGCGGAAACCTTTATGTCGCCCCTTTCGAACCGCCTCTTGGGCTTGCCTTTCTCACCTCCTACATGAAAGAGCGAGGCCATGAGGTAACGCTGCTTGACATGCAGGGACTACTCATGGACAGTAGTGAACTGGCCGCACAGCTTCGGGCGATCAATCCGGAAATTGTCGGGATAACGGCCATGACGCCGACCATTCCGGAAGCATTGCAGGCGGCGGCGATATCCAAAAGTGTTTTTCCCGATGTGACAACCGTGCTGGGTGGTGTGCATCCGACCCTCGCTCCCGAAGAGGTTCTGGCTGACAGCAATGTTGATTATGTGGTTCGTGGAGAGGGAGAGGAGTCTTTTGCGGCACTTGCCGAGGCGTTGGCTCAAAGGCTCCCGGTTGACGATATCGCAGGGGTCTGTTTCCGCCGGGACGGCAAAGCGGTCATCAAGGAAAAATCAGCGCTTATCGCTGACCTCAATACCCTGCCCATGCCCGACTATGAGGCGTTTCCCATAGAGCGATACATCGAGCATAACCGCTATCTGCGCAGCATTCGTGGCATCTCCATGATTGTATCCCGAGGCTGCCCCTATCAGTGTACCTTCTGTGCGGTTCACGAGACGATGGGCCGAAAATGGCGCATCAAATCTCCCCAGCGTGTTGTTGATGAAGTGGTTGCGCTCAAGCGACGCCATAATCTTGAGGGAGTCTGGTTCAAGGACAGTATTTTCAATCTCAACCGGAAATGGACCAAAGAGTTCTGTCAGTTAATGATAGAGCAGAATGTCGATATATCCTGGCAGGCTCTCACCCGTGTTGACCTTATCGATGAGGAGGAGCTTGTTTTAATGAAGAGGGCGGGACTCACACAGCTTGATCTGGGCATTGAGACCGGTTCGCCGAAAACCCTGTTGCGGCTGAAAAAGGGCATTACCGTCGACAAGATCAAGGAAAAAGTCGCATTGGCCCGCAAGCATGTCAATATTTTCGGCTTCTTTATGATCGGTATTCCGGGCGAAGAGGAGTATGACGTCATGCAGACCTTTGAACTGGCTAAATCCCTTGACCTTGATCGGTGGACCTGGAGTATCTTCAGTCCGCTTCCAGGCTCTGCGCTCTATGACGAGCTGATAGCCGAGGGGAAGATAGAACCATACCGGCTCGACCATCACCAGGTGCATTTTACGGAAGCGTACGAGGGCATATGCGATATCGAACCGGTGCGCCTGAAAGCGCTCTACCGTGAAATCAATGAATATTTCTACAACAAAGGGCTGGCTCCCCAGGAGATGGCTGGATAGGAACGGGCTTAAAAAACATGGAGGTCAGCTCCCTGAGTTGACCTCTTTTTTGCGGAACACTATTTTCAGCCACTGCTCTTCATAGCCGGCTTCAGCCACGCGCATTCCGGCAAGGAAAACCGGCAGGATGACGTTTTTCTGGTAGTTGCCGAGCCGCACGCTCAGGGAGTCACCCACCTGCAACACATTGGCTTCCATGCGGTTGTCGAAAACGAAAGGGAGGCGCAGTTTCATAACGTAGTGCCCGTCGCTGATTTTTGTAATGGCCGTATGCTCTTCGTGGTAGAAGACATCAAGCGGGTTTTTCTCTCCATAGACCACCTCTCCGACCGTTTTCAGCATCTCAAGCCCGAGCACCTCACGCCGGAAGAGGGGCACTTTGGTGATCGGGATAGGGGCAAATGAGCGCTCAATCTGCTCCAGGTATTTATGCTGGATGGTTTTCCACTCACTCATGTACTCGCCGTCCATATCATCCATGAAGACCCGGTTAACTATCACCTGGTCAACCGTAATGCCATACAGGTTGAGGTAGGTGAGGGCCCGCATCGACTCCTTGATCACCATCTTCTCCGGGTTCATGACCAGGCGGACGGTTGTTTTTGTGCCGTCCGACAAAAGCTCAATGATCCCCTCCACCGAGGAGAAGAGGTGCTCGATCTGGTCGTAAACCTCAGTTTCGGGCACCAAGTCGTGGAGGCGGCCAACCTTTTTCGAGAGGGGACGTATCATCGGTTTAACCACATATTTTTCAAGGGTTCTAATCATTTTAAGCATCCAGCCAAAGGTCTCCGGCAGGGAGAGCAACCGCAGGGTTTCGCCGGTCGGGGCGCAATCAACCACCAGCAGCTCATACTCGTTTGACTGGTTATACCGCTTGATATAGGAGAGCGAGAAAAGCTCCTCCATGCCCGGCAGCACGCCCATCTCCTCAACATAGATTCCCTTGATGCCCTGTACCTCCATAATGTGGGCAAAGTGTGCGCGCACAATCTCCCAGTTCAGCGTCAGGTCGCCATAGACGCTCACCTCCTGGCCGTAGAGGTTGTCGGCGATTTTAACGGGAGAGGGGCCAAGCTCCAGGTCGAAGGAGTCGCCAAGGCTGTGAGCCGGGTCGGTGGAGATAACAAGGGTCTTGTAGCCCATTGCAGCCGCCTTGACCGCCGTGGCCGCTGCGATGGAGGTTTTGCCTACTCCTCCTTTTCCGGTGAAGATGATCGTTCTCATGATGCTTCCGGTTCTGCTTGGTTGTAACTGCTGGTTTTAGCGTATTTTTAAAGAGTAACGCTTCTGGGTGGCTGATAATTCACCCTGCTGTTGGTGGCGGTTGTTTGTGGCGGGCATAAAAAAAGCCGGAGAGCATGCAACTGCTCTCCGGCTTTGGATAAAAACTGTAGGAAAGGGATCAGTAACGATCTCTTCTTGCTGGTCTTTCCTCGCGTGGCTTAGCTTCGTTTACAGTTACCGTGCGGCCGTTCAAATCTTTGCCGTTCATCGATTCAATTGCTTCACGGGCTTCACTGTCGTTCGGCATTTCAACAAATCCGAACCCCTTGGAACGGCCTGAAAACTTGTCGTTGATGATGCTTGCGTTAGCGACCTGACCGAATTCGGAAAAGGCGTCACGAAGATCGTCTTCAGTTACAGTGTAAGCTAAATTGCCAATATAAATATTCATTGTTAGTCTCAGTAAGCATGCGCATTGATAGAAAGAGAGATACCAACAAGTAACCAACGCACAAATTACTTGAATAGCGATCAGCCAACCATTGGCTGATTTCTATCCAGAGTTTAACGTAATTAATAATGGTTTTCAAATTTAAAATGCACCCGGCCAGCATGATACACTGTAACCCCAAATAAACAAGAGAGATGAAATAAAAAGAAAGAGTTTTTGCGGGCCATGAAACCCCGAAATTCAGCCGCTCTCCTGCTGTTTCACCCTATCTTGAGCCTGAACGCAGCTTAATGGTTGACCAGATCAATGAGGCGCGGATAGACCAGAGCAACCTTTTGTTTTGGCTGGCTCGGGTCTATCAGGTCGTGCGCCAGTTGCAGTTGAGCCGGAAACTCATAGCTGCCTAAAGTGGCATGGTGTGCCTGCCAGATTTTTACAATATCCGTTGTCCGCTCGTTATTGATCGAGCTGTCACTGGGGTTGAAGATCATCACAATTCTTTTTGCCGCAGGCGCTTGATGCTCGGCCGCATCCTCTGTTGCAAATCCGAGACGGAGGATTTGTACCAGCGCATGTTGTGAATAGCGGGGATAGAGGTGCGTCGGGGTAATATTGGTCTTCAGAGCAGGATCCCACCATTCGAATGCATCGGGCAGTAGTCGGTAGATATTCATGACGGCCGCAGTAAAGGGGTTCGGGATCTTTTTAAATCCAAATGCGGGGGAGATAATGACCGCCAGATCAAGGTCGCTCCGGTTTTGTGCCGCCCAGCCGGTGGTGACTCCGCCAGCCGAAATGCCCATCATGGTCACCCGGTCTCCAAGCCCGCGGGCAATGTCAACGGTTTCATCGGCATAAGCTGCCAGCTCTTCGGTCTTGAGCTTGCCGTGCTCTTCGGTCATTTTGTCTTTCAGTCCATGATGCGGGAGTGGCGCAATAAGTACGTTATAGCCCATATCATAGAACTGCTGGCCCAGTGCCTGAAATTGCCGGGGGCAGCTTGTATAGCCATGCACCAGAATGATTGCGCGACTCACTTTTTTGTTGTGAGTCATCAACTGAAGCTGGCAGAGCGGATTCATCCCCACAGAATCCCGGCTTTTGAGCCGTTCAATGCGCTGCATGGCTTCGCCGTAACTCTTTGCCGGTCGGGGGTGAGATGAGAGGGCGGAACTGTTCCAGGGGGTCATGATGGCAAAGAGTGCGGCGAAGAGAACTCCGAAAATCAGCAAAACCTTCCACCACCGTTGCATCTTTTTCATGGGCTGTTGTGTTGACCAGTGAGTTATGGTAGTCGTACTCTTTTTGCGTTAGAGCCTGGTGTCAGAGAAATTCCGTTATCTCTTCAAGGGATTTGCGGTTTTTTGGTATCGGCAGAGCCTCCTCAGCAGCGTAGCCAAGAGGGGTAAAGGCAAAAATCTCTTCGTCCGCCTCAAGCTCAACTGCTTCACGCAGGATGGCGGGGTCGAAGGCGGCAATCCAGCAGCTTCCCACACCTTCCCAGGCCGCAGCCAGCACCAGATGATCCATAACGATTGCGAGATCGGTCTCCAGCGAGTTATAGCCATCCAGGCTCCGTACCCACGCTTCACGGCGCTTGCCGCTCACCAAGAGGATGCAGGGTGCACTTTGGAGCCACTCCCGGCTGTAGGCCGGATAGATTTTTTCAAGCAGTTCGGGTGAGGTAACAACGCGAAAGCGCCACGGCTGGAGGTTTTTGGCTGAAGGGGCGAGTCGTCCGGCATTGAGAATCCGGTGCAGTACCTCACCCGGGATGGCTTTGTTGCGCTGAAAGCTGCGGATGCTGCTGCGCCGGGTGACGAGGTCATAAAAGTCCATTACAGCGCATCCCTTTATGCGAGCTTGAATTTTTTAAAGTCCTTGCTGATCGAGTGAAACATCTTGTTGGAAGCGGTTTGAATGATCATGCTCATCCCTGCCTTGGTCATGGAACGGAGAACTTTTTTAGGGATAATCCGGAATGCCGGGTAGAGAAGAAAGGTGACTTCGACCTTAAGATCAAAGTGCACATTGGTTTTACCCTTTGCACCAGGGTGGATATACATATCGGCTGAAACCTTGCCTGCAAAGAGATATTTTGCCGGATCCTCAACCGATTTGCTGACCGGGTAGTGTTTAAAGTGGATTTTTTTGCCAACCGTGTAACGCTCGATCATCTCATCGGAGAGGTCGTCAGGGTCGCTGCACTCCATATTCTCCGGTAGTTCGAGCAGCAGCTCATCGATCTGTTCTACAAAAAAGAGCACATCAAAGGGGTTGTTCTGCGGATCGGTTACCCGGAAATGCCATTTATAGACATTTTCAACCTCAGTGAGTTCCACACTGTGGCAGAAGGGGTTGAAGCGCATAATTCTTTTCTGGTCGGAAAGGTAGACAATTGCGCGCCTAAAATCCCCGTCAAGCACCCACTCTCCCCGGGATATTCCGGTCGCATCCATTTCCATTGTTGCCATGCCATCAATTTCGTTTTATGCGGAGTATCCGGTAACGAGACCGTTTTGATTTTTTTTGAAAAATATAAAGAGAATCGCTGAAAACCTACCACTTCCCGTGAGCATCTCTTCGCTACACGGTCTTTTAGAGGAGTTCAGCCTGGAGGCGCTCGGCCTGGTCATGCATTTTCAGGGCATCGATAATATCCTGCAGTTCACCTTGCAGAATCTGGGGCAGTGCATGGCTGGTAAAACCGATACGGTGATCGGTCACGCGCGACTGCGGATAGTTGTAGGTGCGGATCTTGGCGCTCCGGTCTCCGGTGGTTACCATGGAGCGGCGCAGGTCAGCCCGTTTCTGCTGCTGTTCGGCAAGCTGGATGTCGTAGAGTTTGGTTCGGAGCATCTTCATGGCCCGCTCCTTGTTCTGGAGCTGGGAGCGCTCCTCCTGACAGGCCGTTACGATGCCGGAGGGCATGTGGGTGATCCGTACGGCGGTCTCCACCTTGTTGACGTTCTGCCCGCCCTTGCCGCCGCTCCGGTAGGTGTCGAAGCGCAGATCCTCCTTGCGGATCTCCACATCAACCTCCTCGGCTTCCGGCAGTACCGCTACGCTGACGGCCGAGGTGTGGATGCGTCCCTGGGTCTCGGTGTCCGGCACGCGCTGGACGCGGTGCACGCCGCTCTCGTATTTCATGGTGCCAAAAACGTCGTGGCCGCTCACGCCAAGGATGATTTCGCGGAATCCGCCGGGCACCGAGCTCTCATTGAAGTTGAGCACCTCATACTTCCACCCCTGTTTTTCGCAGTAGCGCTGGTACATCCGTGTCAGGTCAGCCGCAAAAAGGGCAGCCTCCTCACCGCCGGTACCGGCCCGGATTTCGATAATGACGTTGCGCGAATCGGCCTCATCTTTAGGCAGGAGCAGAATTTTCAGATGCTGTTCAAGCTCCGGCAGCTTTTTTTGCAATTCACCGATCTCCGCCTCCACAAGCTCCTTCATCTCCAGATCGCTCTCACTTTTAAGCAGGGCTTTTGACTCGTCGAGCTGTTTTTTTGCCACGGCGTAGCGGTCATAGGCCTCAACAATTTCACGCAGGTCGCTGTACTCCTTGTTGAGCTGGCGGAAGCGGGCCTGATCAACTGCTGCTTTTGGGTCGGCAAGCAGTTGGGCAAGATCGAGATGTTTTTCTTTTATGGATTGCAGTTTGTCAAGCATTGCTTCCGGCCGTCAGCCTCAGGGGTTGAAAATATCGTTGAAAAGAATGAAGGCAAAGAGGCCGAGCAGCAACATCATGCCGATCTGCTGGATACGCATTTTGGCTTCAAAGGGAAGCTCCTTGCGGATGATGCCTTCAATGCCATTGAGCACGAACTGCCCACCGTCAAGCGCCGGCACCGGCAAAATATTGATGATTCCGAGAGAGATCGAGAGCATGGAGAGGAAATAGAGAAAGCTCACCGGCCCCTGTTCGGCACTCTGGCTTGCTATTTTGGCAATCTTGATTGGGCCTCCGACCGATTTGCGAAAATCCTCCTGGCCGGAAAAAATTTTGGCAAATCCCTGAACCGTCATGGCGCTCATTTTCCAGGTCTGGTTGACGCCGCTGACGGCCGATTCCAAGAGACCGAGCTTTCGGCGTTCGGTTGCCATGGTTTGCTTGAGCGATATCCCTATTTTTCCCTTGTTGTTGGGGATAACTGAGCTGACGAACTCCCGGCCATCCCTGCGGATTTGATCCGCACTGACCGGCTGGCCTTTAGGCGTATCCAGGTGCTTCCAGGAGATGGTGATGGGTCGGCTGGCATTGGCGGAGATGATCCCCACAACCTCGGTCCAGTCCGAGACCTCTTTGCCGTTGATGGCGGTAATGAGTCCGCCGGACTGGATGCCTGCAACTTTTGCCGGCATCTTTTCAAGAGCCTCTTCAATGATGGGCGCTACAATTGGCCGGATGCCAAGGCTCTGCTTTTCGTTGATTTTAGAGAGGATATTTGAGGGAGCGTTCACGGTGAAGGCCTTGCCATCGCGCAGAATGGTGTAGTTGAGCGATTGGGCCGTAAGCAGTTGCGGGTCGAGCGCCTCTTCCCAGCTTGCGAGAGCTTTTCCGTTGGCCATCTGCAGCCGGTCACCGGTTTTAAGGCCCATGGTCTCAAAGATGGAGCCCTTTTCGACAAAGGCCGCCGTGTTGACGCTGGTGCGCGCTTCACCGAGCACAAGGGTGATGCCGATAAAGATGACGGTGGCAAGAATAAAGTTCATCACGACTCCGCCGGCAAGCACAATCAGGCGCTGCCAGACCGGTTTTGCCCTGAACTCCCATGGTTGCGCTTCGGTGCCCTGAAACTGGGTGTCGAGGCTCTCATCCACCATCCCGGCAATTTTGACATAGCCGCCAAGGGGAAAGAGTCCGATGCCATACTCGGTCTCGCCGATCTGCTTTTTCCAGAGCCGTTTCTCCCAAAAGTCGAAGCCGATGTAGAATTTGTCAACCCTCATGCCGAAGAGCTTGGCCGTCAGAAAGTGGCCGAGCTCATGCGCCGTGACAAGGATGAAAATTGCGATAATGAAAAAAAATATCGAGTTCAGTGCGTCCATAACAATCCTTCGGGTTCAGGAGAAAAGAGGTTTATGCAATAAGTTTTTTTGCCGTGTCGCGGGCCCATCGGTCAGCCTGAAGATAGTCCTCCAGTTCAACCGGGTTATAGGGCTCGTGCGCCTGCATGGTTTTATCAACCGTAGCCGCGATGTCGGTAAAGCCGATTTTTTTGTCGAGAAATGCCGCAACGGCGATCTCGTTTGCTGCGTTGAGCACGGCCGGGTAGGTTCTGCCGGCTTTCAGGGCCTCAAAGGCCAGGCGGAGTGCAGGGAAGCGCACCAAGTCGGGCTCCTCAAAGGTCAGGGTGGCGATTTTTGTCAGGTCGAGCTTCTGAATGCCACTCGGACATCGTGCCGGCCAGGCCAGCGCATAGGCGATGGGAGCGCGCATGTCGGGAGCGCCGAGCTGCGCAATAACACAGCCGTCGATATACTCGACCATGGAGTGGATAATGCTTTGCGGGTGAACGACAACGCCGATTTTTTCAGCCGGCATGTTGAAGAGCCAGTGTGCCTCAATGACCTCAAGCCCTTTGTTCATCATGGTGGCCGAGTCAATGGTAATCTTTGCACCCATCGACCATTGCGGGTGCTTCAGGGCCTGCTCAGGGCGGACATGTTTCAGCTCTTCCTGCGGGGTGTTGCGGAAGGGCCCGCCCGATGCGGTAAGAATGATCCGCTCGACATCTTCACTCCGATGCCCCTCAAGCGACTGGAAGATCGCCGAGTGTTCGCTGTCAACCGGCAGTAACTGCACCTTATATTTTTTTACCAGGTCAGAGACCAGTTGTCCTGCAACCACAAGCACCTCCTTGTTGGCCAGGGCGATATGCTTGCCGGCCTTGATGGCATTGACCGTAGGCACCAGTCCGGCGGCTCCGACAATGGCCGAGACAACCATATCGCTACCTTCGGCGGCGGCAATGGTTGCGGCACCTTCACTGCCGTGAAAAATTTCAGGCTTGTACTCTCCGAGCAGGGTTTTCAGCTTTTTTGCCGCCTCTTCATCTCGGACGGAGACCGCCAGAGGCCGGAACTCCTGAATCTGTTCGGCCAGTTTTACAACATCCTGACCAACGGCCAGACCTGCAATAGTGAATTTTTCCGGGTGTTGGCGGACAACATCAAGGGTGCTGAGTCCGATTGAACCGGTACTGCCGAGGATGGATAGTGATCTCATACTGATTAGTAACAAAAAATTGCCGTGGTTGCAGGTAAATTACCGGCCTGAAGTTATGCTTTTTCGTCAAGGGTTACAAGTACCCGCCTACTCTTCTTCAGCGTAAAGGGGTATTTTGTTTTTGTTTTCCAAGGAAATTGTGTTATCATTATGGCCTTTTAGAATGGGTTCCTAGCTCAGCTGGTTAGAGCGACTGGTTTACACCCAGTAGGTCGGGGGTTCGAATCCCTCGGGACCCACATCACTACGATTATAGTTGAAGCCAAAAAGGCAGGAGTTTTCCTGCCTTTTTTTGTTTCCCGCTTTTCAGAGAGCTTTAACCGCTGATGGAAAAGTGGTCGAGAGTGCTGTCGGGTATGTGCTCTTCTTTGCGTATTGATGTTACTCTTGAGCGGGATGGTCCCCGTTTCGCCTGCTGGAACAACTCATCTAGCCGCTCCGGCAAGCCCTGGGCATCAATTTCAACCGCGCCGTCCGGCCGGTTTTTCACCGACCCTGTCAGCTCCAGTTCGTTTGCTGCCCGGTGAATGAACATTCTGAATCCCACGCCTTGCACACTGCCGGAAACAACCAGGCGAACCCTTTTCAACTCAACCATCGCTTGCTCTCTTTTCAGCTTTCCGGAATGTTCCGGCTCTGGCGAAGCCTTGCAACGGCCTCTTCAAGCTCAAGCTGTTCCGCGCTTTTCGGGGCGGCCGTCTCTTCCGCAATCTCTTCGTCAACCTGTACGGGGAAGAGCCCTTCAGGACGTTTTCCGAGAATCTCCTCAATCTGGCTGTATTGCAGCATCTCTTTCAGGAGCAGCTCTTCAGCCAGACGTTCAAGTTTGTGGCGGTTCAGGGTTAACATCTCCATCACCTTGAGGCGTGCCTCCTCAACAATTGCCGTTACCTCCCGGTCGATAAGCTGGGCGGTCTCTTCGCTGTACTTTTTGTCGATACCGGGCGAGCCGTAGTAGGGGTTGTTGCTCTCGTAGAAGGAGAGGTTTCCAAGTTTCTCGCTCATGCCGTAGACCATCACCATGTTGTAGGCTATGCCGGTAACTTTTTCAAGATCATTTTGCGCACCGGTCGAGATCTCATTGAAAATAATCAGCTCAGCAATACGACCGCCGAGAAGACCGCAGATGCGCGCAAGCAGCTCGCTTTTGGTCATCAGATAGCGATCCTCAAGCGGAATGTTCATGGTGTAGCCGAGTGCGCTCATGCCCCTTGGTACGATGGAGATCTTCTGTACCGGATCGTTTTCAGGCATCATCCAGCTCACAATGGCATGGCCAGCTTCGTGAAAGGCTACAATCCGCTTTTCACGCGGGTTGATCACCTTGTTCTTTTTCTCCAGTCCGGCCACAACCCGCTCGATGGCATCTTCAAAATCCTTCATCTCGATGCTCAGCTTGTTGCGGCGGGAGGCCAACAGGGCGGCCTCATTGGCGGCATTGGCGATCTCGGCGCCGGCAAATCCCGGCGTCTGCGACGCAAGAGCTTTCAGATTCACATCCTCGGAGAGTGAGAGCTTTTTGGTGTGAACCTTGAAAATATCAATCCGCCCTTTCAGGTCGGGCTTGTCAACCATGATCTGTCGGTCGAAACGGCCCGGACGGAGCAGGGCCGAATCCAGCACGTCGGGGCGGTTGGTGGCGGCCATCAGAATGACCCCCTTGTCGGTTGCAAATCCATCCATTTCAACAAGCAACTGGTTGAGGGTGTTTTCGCGCTCGTCATTGGCGCCCATCATTGCCCCTTTTCCCCTGCTGCGGCCGACCGCATCAATTTCGTCAATAAAAATAATGCAGGGAGCTTTTTCCTTGGCCTGCTTGAAGAGGTCGCGCACCCTCGCTGCGCCTACACCGACAAACATCTCCACAAAGTCAGAACCGCTGATACTGAAAAAGGGGACATCAGCTTCACCGGCAACCGCCTTGGCGAGCAGGGTTTTGCCGGTACCCGGAGGGCCGACAAGCAGCACACCTTTCGGCAGTTTGCCGCCAAGCGTTGTATACTTTTTCGGATCCTTGAGGAAGTCCACAACCTCCATCACCTCAGCCTTTGCTTCATCGAGGCCGGCGACATCCTTAAAGGTGATACGGGTGTGCTCGTCGAGGTTTTCATAGAGTGCGGCCCGGTTTTTGCCGATATTCATAAACTGGGAGCCCGGCCCACCCATGCGCTTGAACACAAAGAAGTAGATGCCGATCAGCAGGGCAAAGGGAAGCAGCCACTGCAAGAGCTCACTGATCCAGGTCGTGCTCGGCATTCCCTGATATTTGATACCCTTGCTTTCCAAGAGCTCCGTCAGGTTTTCATCGCGTACCGGATTGACAAAAATCTCCTCCTGCCCGCCTGGTGCCTGGGGCATAAGCACCCCTGGGCCATCTTTTGGCTTCTCTTTTAACGCAAGTCCGGTTTCTGCACCCGGCTTGAGCTTGATATAGATCCTTTCCGGTGAGATTTTTACCGATTCAACCTTGTTTTCTGCAATGAGTTTGCGAAAAGCGCTGTAGGGGATCTCCTGTGTTGAACCCGACCAGAAAAAAGCAAGTTGCACTCCTATGAGAAGAAGGATGACGACCACATAGTACATTATCGAGAATTTCGGTCGCCGTTCCTTGATTTCCGGTTCGTTTTTATAGGGATTTGAGGGTTTAAACGTTTTTTTTGCCATCAATCAACAATCATGGTTATAAATTTAAAATATGCTCAGCCGTGTTCATGTTAGCGGATTCACGAACGTTAATTTACTGGATTCTTCCATTTAATGAAGCATATCGTAAGAAAACATATCATATATTAGCCATACCTAAAATCTGTTCCTGCAGTTATAAGTTTCATTGCGACGAGGGGCCGGCAGCGCCGGCATCGGTTCCTTCATCCGGGATGCCTGCTTCGCAAGGGCTTTACAGAGGTTCAGCTATGTTGATAAAACAGGAGGAAAAGAGTTTATGAGTGCAGCCAAGGATAAGGCAAACCGAAGGATTTCGGCCTTGAAATCGCTCTTGTGCGTCGGGCTGGACAGCGATGCCGCAAAACTCCCTGAGATCTTTCAGGCCTACAAGCATCCAGTCCTTGAGTTTAACCGCGCCATTATCAGGGCAACCGAGGATGTGGCTGTGGCCTACAAGCTTAATACGGCATTTTATGAGGCGCGGGGTATTGCGGGACTGCTTGATATGGAGCGTACGCTGCAATCTATTCCTGATGCCTGCATGACGATTGCCGATGCCAAACGGGCCGACATCGGCAATACCAGCCGGATGTATGCCCAGGCTTTTTTTGATCACTGGTCGTTTGATGCTCTGACGCTTGCGCCTTACATGGGCTTTGACTCCCTTGAGCCTTTTTTTGCTTACGAGGATAAACTGCTCTTTGTGCTTTGCCTTACCTCCAATGAGGGCTCCAAAGATTTTGAGGAGCAGGTGATGCAGAGTGGAGAACCCCTCTACCAGAACGTCCTTGCGAAGGTTGCCGGATGGAGCCGGAATGGAAACGGGGGCGTGGTTGTTGGCGCCACAAAAAGCATCCTGCTCGAAGAGATCCGCCGTCAGGCTCCGGATCTTTTTCTTTTGATTCCGGGGGTTGGTGCGCAGGGCGGCTCGCTTGAAGAGGCTGTCGATCTTGGTGTTGACCGTAACCGCCAAAGTGCCTTGATCAATGTAAGCCGGAGTTTGATCTATCCTGCTCCGCCGCCCGGTTCGGGAAAATTTTCGGGTATTGATGAGTATGAGTGTGCCGTTGCCCTCGAGGCAGCAAAAATGTATGATGGCATGAAGAGTGTGCTATAAATGTTGTATCGTAAGATGAATCGTTTTATTATTAAGAACATACGACCAGCAACCCTTTCAGTGGGTTAGTTGGTTTCTTTCGATAGACCTTTAAAAAAAGTAGTGTTATGTGCGGAATCGTCGGGTATATCGGGTGGCAGGAAGCCTCCCCGTTACTTCTGAAAGGGTTGAAACGTCTTGAATATCGGGGTTACGATTCAGCCGGTCTTGCCTTGCTAGATGGCTCCAAACTTGTGGTCATCAAGCAGAAAGGGAGTGTCAGTAACCTTGAACAGGAGACTCTGGCGCTCAGGGCGACCATGCAGGGGGCAACTGCGGGCATCGGCCACACCCGATGGGCGACCCATGGCGACCCGAGTGACCGCAATGCTCATCCCCATATGAATGCTGCCGGGGATATTGCGATTATTCATAACGGCATTATTGAAAACTACTCGCTGCTCAAACGGGAGCTGCTTGCTGAGGGGTACCTGTTTTTAAGCGATACCGATTCCGAGGTATTGGTGCACCTGATCGACCGGATATGGAAGAGAGAGCCTGCCATGGATATGGAGTCAGCCACCCGGAGCGCCCTTCGCCATGTTGACGGCGCCTATGGTCTTTGTGTTATCTCGTCGCGTGAACCGGATAAAATTGTTGTTGCCCGCATGGGCAGCCCCCTGGTGATCGGCATCGGCGAAGGGGAGTTTTTTATTGCCTCGGATGCCGCTCCTATTGTTGAGCATACCAAAAAGGTGGTCTATCTTGCTGATGGTGAACTTGCCGTGGTGCGTAGAGACGGCTATACGGTTACATCGATTGAAAATGTCCGTCAGGAAAAGGTTGTTACCGAACTTGACTTTTCTCTTGAAAAAATTGAGAAAGATGGCTTTGAGCACTTCATGCTCAAGGAGATCTTTCAGCAGCCGGCCGTTATGCACGATGTCATGCGGGGCCGCGTACGCCTTGATGAAGGGCGGGTGCGTCTTGGTGGCATTGAGGATTATCTTGACCAGTTGAAGCAGGCAAAGCGCATTGTTATTTGTGCCTGCGGTACAAGCTGGCATGCCGCGCTGATCGGCGAATATCTGATTGAGGAGTTTGCCCGTATTCCTGTAGAGGTTGATTATGCCTCGGAGTTCCGCTACCGCAACCCGATCGTCGGGGCCGAGGATGTGGTTATTGTTATTTCACAGTCGGGTGAAACCGCCGATACCCTGGCGGCACTTCGTACGGCGAAGGAAAAAGGGGCGCTGGTTATGGGCATCTGCAATGTGGTCGGCTCCACCATTGCCCGCGAAACCCTCTGCGGCATGTACACCCATGCCGGCCCGGAGATCGGTGTGGCTTCGACGAAAGCCTTTACGGCCCAGGTGATCATGCTCTATATGCTTGCTTTGGCGCTCAGCAAGGGAAGAACCATCTCCCATGACGAGATTGCCCTGCTCTTGAAGGAGCTCTCGGAGATTCCTGAAAAAGCAGCACAGATTCTTGAGCTTGACGGCCAGATCAAATTTATTGCAGAGCAGTTCAAGGACGCAAAAAACGTGCTCTATCTCGGGCGCGGCTATAATTTTCCTGTTGCTCTTGAGGGTGCTTTGAAGCTCAAGGAGATCTCCTATATCCATGCCGAAGGCTATCCGGCCGCCGAAATGAAGCATGGCCCGATTGCCCTGATTGATGAGGATATGCCGGTTATTTTTATTGCCACCCGTGACTCGACCTATACCAAGATTCTCAGCAATATTGAGGAGGTGCGCAGCCGCAAGGGACGCGTTATTGCCATAGCGAGTGAGGGTGACAAGGAGATTGGTCGTTTGGCAGAACATGTCATCTATATTCCGCAGGCCTCAGGCCCGATTACTCCCCTTCTGACAGTGATTCCGCTGCAGCTTCTTGCCTACCATATCGCAACCCTCAGGGGGTGCAATGTTGACCGTCCTCGTAATTTGGCTAAATCAGTGACGGTTGAGTAGCCGCTTGAGGTCATTGTTCTGAAATGAAGTTGAAAGCCGGAAAAGGAGCGATCCCTTTTCCGGCTTTTTTTATTGCTATGCAGCCGATTACGAGGGGAATTATTATCTCCCATCACTCGTTAAGTGACCAATCAAGATTGTTTCCCAAGCCCAATACTTTCTTTCACTTGATCCCCCCGAACCGCTATGCAAGATCATATTGTTATTACCGGAGCTACCGGCCTGATCGGAGCTGAACTTGCCCTGAAGCTGATTGGCCGGGGAGAGCAGGTTGTTCTGTTTGTCCGCTCAACCGAAAGTGCTGAGCGTAAAATTCCGGGCGCAGCCGCCTATGTCCGCTGGGACTCTGATATGGCTGGCGGAGAGTGGAGCGGTTTTATTGACGGAGCAAAGGCCGTGATTCATCTTGCCGGAAAACCTTTGCTTGAAAGTCGATGGACAGAGGAGCACAAGACGGCCTGCTATAATTCCAGAATTTTCGGTACACGCCATCTTGTTGCGGCTCTTGCCGCTGCTTCCCAGAAGCCGGGCGTCTTTCTCTCCTCATCGGCCATCGGCTACTATGGCTCTTTTGATCGCTGTGACGAAACTTCCCTTATTGTTGAGACGGGCGGCGAGGGAAAGGATTTCCTTGCAAAAATCTGTATTGACTGGGAGCATGAGGCGCAACCGGTTGAGCAGTATGGCGTGCGTCTGGTGCTGCTGAGAACCGGTATTGTGCTCTCCACAAGAGGGGGAATGCTGCAGAAGCTGCTTACGCCCTTCCGCTTTTTTGTTGGCGGGCCCATTGGATCGGGCGAGCAGTGCATCTCCTGGATCCATATTGATGATGAGATCGCCTGCATTATTGAAGCCCTCGATAATCCAGCCTATCGGGGCCCCGTTAATCTGGTCAGCCCGGAACCGGTTTCCATGAAAAATTTTGCTGGCGAGCTTGGCGCGGTACTTGGCCGGCCCTCCCTGCTGCCGGTGCCAAAGATTGCGGTTCAGCTCCTTATGGGTGAAGGTGCGGAGTACGCCGTGAAAGGCCAGAAAGTCAAGCCGAGGTTTTTAGAGAGTCATGGTTTTGCTTTCCGCTATCCGAAATTGACGGATGCCCTTTCGGATCTGGTTTCAAGCAACAAGTAAGCGGAGCAATAAAAAAGCCAGACAGTCGGGATATCCTTCTGTCTGGCCTGGAAATACAAAAGAGCTGAAAAGCTTAGTAGCGGTCTCTTCTTGCCGGGCGTTCTTCACGCGGTCTTGCTTCGTTTACCTTTATGGTGCGACCTTTCAAATCTTTGTCATTCATTGATTCGATGGCTTCACGAGCTTCACTGTCATTAGGCATGTCAACAAATCCGAACCCTTTGGAACGACCTGAAAACTTGTCAGTAATGATGTTAGCGCTATCGACCTGCCCGAATTGGGAGAACGTATCACGAAGATCATCTTCAGTAACAGTGTAAGGCAAATTACCAATGTAAATATTCATTGTAAGTCTCTGAGTGCATGTGCATTGATAAGAAAGAGACACCCGCAAGTAACCAAGGCACAAATTACTTGAAAAGCGACCGGCCAACCATTGGCAGATTTCTATGATGAATTTAATCTAATTGCCAGTTGTTTTCAAAAAATAAATGTACCTCATCCCCTTCAAAAATCACGTCATCCGGTCGGCCGTGGCGTGAAAACAGAACTCTGCTTCGCTCTTTTTCTGCTCACTCTTTCCTCCGTTGACAATTCAATGGCGTTGCCGTTACGATGCACTCCGACCTTCATCTCTCCTCTTTTCTTTTTCTTGACGATTTTGGTGCATTGTGCCGATGTAGTATCAATAATTCCACCAATATGTAATAAAGTGCGCTTAATTATTTGTTTTGGTTAAAAAAATAATTACTTTTTTGTCGTTATCTTAAATTATTAAGGATTCAATAATTCCATTTTAATCAGGTTATGAGGACAAGATTTTTATCGGCTCTGCTTTTGCTGCTAGCCGTATCGCTGGTTCATGGTACAGCTCATGCCGCCGGAGTGGTGGTTGCTGATACCGGTACGACCTCCTGGATGCTGACTTCTACGGCACTGGTTCTGCTGATGATTCCCGGACTTGCCATGTTTTATGGTGGACTGGTTCGCACAAAAAACGTTCTCGGCACCATGATGCACAGCTTTGGTGCCATGGTGATTATAGGAGTGCTTTGGCCGATGGTTGGCTATGCCTTGAGTTTCGGCCATGGCATTTTTGGCGGTTTTGTGGGTTGGGACAGCAAATATTTCATGCTGCAGGGTATTGATGAGACCATTATGCCAACGCAGATTCCTGAATACGTTTTTGCCATGTTCCAGGGTAAATTTGCCATCATTACTCCGGCGCTGATTGCCGGCGCTTTTGCTGAACGGGTTAATTTCAAAGGGTATGCGGTTTTTATCGCCCTCTGGAGCATTTTTGTGTACAGTCCGATCTGTCACTGGGTCTGGGCGGCCGATGGTTTCCTCTTCAACCTTGGGGCAATGGGAGCCATTGATTTTGCCGGTGGTACGGTTGTTCATATCTCTTCCGGTATTACGGCGCTGGTTGCGGCCCTCTATCTCGGTAAACGACGCGGGTATCCGAAAAACGTCATGCATCCGAATAACCTTGTTATGACCCTTACCGGTGCGGGTCTGCTCTGGGTCGGATGGTTCGGCTTCAACGCCGGAAGTGCCATTGCCAGTAACCTCACAACCGCACGTGCCCTGACCGTTACGCAGATGGCCGCAGCTTCCGGTGCATTTACCTGGATGGTTATTGAAATGGTTCAGCATGGCAAGGCGACCAGCCTTGGTGTTGCATCAGGTATTCTTGCCGGTCTTGTTGCCATCACGCCAGCCGCCGGTGTGGTTCAGCCGACCGGAGCTTTCGCCCTTGGTGCGCTTGCCTCACTCTTCTGCTACACGGCAATTCTGATCAAAAACAAGCTGGGTTATGATGACAGTCTTGATGCCTTTGGGGTTCATGGTGTTGGCGGTATTGTCGGCGCTCTTGCGCTGGTCTTTTTCATTCGCCCGGCGTGGATGGCCGAAGCTGCTGCCAAAGCCCCGCTGCATAGCTGGACAATGTGGCAGCAGCTTGGGGTTCAGGCGACGGCGGTGGGAGTTACGGTTGTTTATGCCGCCGTGATCTCGTTTATTCTGCTCTTCCTGGTTGAAAAAACCATCGGTCTGCGTATTTCTGAAAATGATGAGATGTCCGGTCTCGATCACAGCATGCACGGTGAGCATGGATATGGTCTTATCAACCTTAACTAACCAGCAGCAATGAAACTTATAACCGCAATCATTCAGCCGGACAGGCTCGATCATGTTCGTGAAGCCCTGATTCAGGCCGATATAACCAGAATTACCGTCAGCCGCGTAACCGGCCACGGCCGCCAGGAGGATATTGATATCTACCGGGGCCAGAAAATAGCGCCTAACCTGATTCCTAAAATCAGGATTGATATTGCCGTCAACGATGAGTTTGTCGATATCACGGTCGATACCATTATCCAGGCGGCAAGCCATGGTGTTGGAGAGATCGGTGATGGCAAGATTTTTATCACCCCGATGGAGGAGTGTATTCGTATCCGTACCAGGGAGCGGGGCGGCAAGGCTATCTGAGCGGTGGTTCAAAATCTTTAGAAAAGGGCATTTCCGTTTTTGCCGGGAGTGCCCTTTTTTGTTTGCACGCTTGAGCGGGGGCGGCTCTTTTCAGTTTGAGGCCGGAGTTGGCGCTCCTTGAACCGGCACCGGGTTAAGGGGATTTGCAACCGGAGGGGTCACCGGCGCCGGCATTACTTTCCATGCCGGATAGTAGGTGTTCAGCCATCTCTCGGCAACTACATCACCAAGTCGTGCCGCCTGACGAAAGTCTTCCAGTTGGCCGTTTTGGTCGCCGCTCTTGCTTTTGGCTATGCCGCGGTGAAAAAATGCAGCGGCCATTTTACTGTCGATTACAATGGCTTGCGAAAAGTCACCAATTGCTTCGCCATAGTTTCGGGTAATATTTTTCACGACTCCCCGATTATAATAGCCGACCGCCTTGAAATAAGGCTCGCCGACGGTGATGACCATCGAGTAGTCGTCAATGGCCTGAGCATATTTTTTCAGTTGTTGCAGTGCGGCTCCACGCATCTGGTAGGCCATGGTAAACTGAGGATCCTGCTCTATGGCTTTTGAGTAGAGTTTGATCGCATTTTTTAAATCCCCCTGCTTGTGCTTTTCAAATCCCTGATTGAAAGCGTTGTTGCCCGATTCGGCAAGGGTAATCTGGTAACTCAGCAGAAGCAATGCTGCAGAAATGGAGATAAGAGAGAGAAACCTTTTCATGGACAAGAGGTGGAGTATAAGGGATAAAACCGACGCGCACCGTCAGAAGCCAATAGCGTCAGCTTCCATACTAATACTTTTGCGGAATTTGAAGTTCCTTTTTTTATGCGCCGCCCTCAATAAAGCTCTTCGGCCGGTTATTATTGCGCATTTCACTCGGCTTTTTCTATCTTGTTTCAATTAGAACCATCAACGCACCACCCCGTTAATGTTCCGCATCAGCCTCGATGAATTTGAAGGGCCGCTTGATCTGCTGCTGTTTTTCATCCGTCGCGATGAGCTTGATATCTATAATATTCCCATCTCAAAAATTACGGCTGATTTTATTGGCTATATCCATCAGGCCAGAAGCTTGAACCTTGAAGTTGCGGCTGACTTTATCTACATGGCCTCCATGCTGATGAGCATCAAGGCCAAAATGCTGCTGCCGGGTTTGTCGGAAGAGGATGGCGGAACGGATGAGTTTGATCCAAGAACCGAACTGGTGCAGCGATTGCTTGAGTACAAGCAGATCAAGGAGGGCTCTGCGGCTCTCTCCATTTTGGCGGAGGAGCGGGCGAACTATTTTGCCCGGGGCTTTTTTGAAGAGTTTGAGCCGGAGCTTATTGATGAGCTTGATGAACCGCTGCTCCGCCCGACGCTCTACCATCTGATGCTGGCCTACACCTCGGTGCTTGAAAAGATGCCCCGCCCCATGACCCGTAGTGTTTCTGATGCCCCGGTAACGGTTGAAGAGCAGAGCGCCCTGATTCTTTCAAAACTCGATGAGCGGGTGCAGCTCTCCTTCCTCTCACTGCTTGAAGGCGTGACGGAGCAAATCATTCTTGTGGTCACCTTTCTTGCGGTGCTTGAACTTTGTAAAAACAGGAGAATTATCGTTCTGGTCAAGGATGGCCATGATGATTTCTGGATGGCGCACAAATCCATTCCTGAGACTCCTCTCTCCATAACCTGATCTTTACTGGACAATGCCTGAAATCGTTCCATTCAAGGGAGTGCTCTACAATCCCGAATTGCTGAAACAGGCCGCCAGCCTGATCTGCCCGCCCTACGACGTTATTTCCGGCGAGCTTCAGCAGCAGCTCTACGAAAGTTCACCCTTCAACGCCATTCGCCTTGAGCTTCCGCTGGAGAGCGATCCCTACTCGGCCGCCGCCTTGCGTCTTGAGGAGTGGTTGCGGGATGGAGAGCTGCTGCAGGATTCCGAACCGGCACTCTACCCCTATTTCCAGACCTTTGAAGATTCTGAAGGCCGGAGCCACACCCGGTGCGGATTTTTTGCGGCCATGCGGCTGTATGAGTTTGCCGAGAAAAAGGTTCTGCCTCACGAAAAAACCCTTTCAGGCCCCAAGGCTGATCGGCTCAACCTCTTCCGGAAGACAAGAACCAATATCAGCAGCATTTTCGGTCTCTATGCCGATGCGGGCAAAAAGGCCGACCGGTTGATGAAGGCTTTTGCCGAGAGCCATGAGCCGGTGGTCGATGCACTTTTTCAGGGTGTGCGGAACCGGATGTGGCGTATGACCGATCCTGAGCTTCTGGCGGAGCTGCAGGAGTCGCTATTGGAGCGAACCGTCTATATCGCCGACGGGCACCACCGTTATGATACCGGCGTGAACTACCGCAATGAGCGCGCGGCGGCCAACCCCTCGCACAGCGGCCGTGAGCCCTATAACTTTATATTGACCTATCTGGCCAATATTTATGACGAAGGGTTGCTGATCTTTCCGATCCACCGCCTGGTGCATGGTCTCGACGGATTCAGTGCGGCCGACCTCAGGGGTCGTCTTGAGGAGTTTTTCACCGTGACGGAGCTTCCTGACCGCGAGAGCCTGAAAGCTTTTCTTGACGGTGAGCCATCAAGCTACGCCTATGGAGTGGTGACCTCCAAGATGGTGTTGGGGATCGCTCTGAAAACCGATCCAAAACCTCTTCTTGATCCCGCCCGCCCCGAGGCATTGCAACGCCTTGGTCTGGTGCTGCTGCACGATCTGGTGCTTGGTCGCCTGCTCGGCATCTCCCAGGAGGCTATGGCCAAGCAAACCAACCTGATCTATGTGAAGGATGACCGGGAGGCCTTTGCCATGGTCGCTTCAGGCAAGGTTCAGGCCGCCTTTGTGGTCAAGCCGACCACCGTGGCCCAGGTGCTGGCGGTTTCGGAGACGGGAGAGGTGATGCCGCAGAAGTCAACCTTTTTCTACCCGAAGGTGATGACCGGCACCCTCTTTAATCCACTTGATTAAGCGAGCATGAGTGCAGAGTTTCTTTCCCGCTCTCCTGACGAGACCCGCCGCTGTGCGAGGGAGTTTGCCGCTCGCCTCCGTCCGGGGGAGAGGCTTTCTCTTGCCGGGGAGCTTGGAGCCGGCAAGACCGAGTTCATGCGGGGGATTACGGAGTTTTTCAATTGTGACGAGCAGCTCTCCAGCCCCACCTTTCCCCTTTTCAATATTTACCAGGGCGAGGCAGAGGGCGAAGAGGTGACGCTGCACCATTTTGATCTCTACCGGATCAACTCTCTCGCGGAGCTTGAAGCTATTGGTTTCGACGAATATCTTTGCAGCGCCTACCTCTCGGTTGTGGAGTGGGCCGAGAAGTTTCCGGAATATGCCGACCTGTACACTGCCCGTGTTTTTTTGGAAGATATTGGCGACGAGAGCCGCCGAATAGTAATTGATTGCCGATGAATATACTTGCCATTGAGTGCACCCATGCGGCCCTGAGCGCCGCCGTGATGCATGCCGGTGTTGTTACCGAGCTCCGGAGCGCGGAGTGGAAAAAGGCCGCAGAAACGCTGGTGCCGCTTGTGGCAGAGCTGCTCGAAGCGAGCAGGCTTGAGCGCCAACAGCTTGACTCTATTGCCATTTCCGCCGGCCCTGGCTCGTTTACCTCGCTCCGCATCGGGATGTCGGTAGCAAAAGGGATGGCTTACGGCCTTGGAAAGCCGCTGGTGCCGGTGCCCACCCTGCCCGCCATGGCGGCGGCGCTGCCCGCCAAGGATGAGGCCGATAGCGTGCTTGCCGTTATCGGGGCCCGTAAGGGAGAGTACTATTTTGCCACCTATACGCCGCACGATCTTGCGGCGGGAGTTTGGCACTCCGAAGTGCACCGGGGAGATGGCCGCGATGTGGTGGCTGCGGCTACGTCAGCTTGGGGCCGGACGGTGGTGGTCGGCCGCCAGCTTGGCGAGCTCGCTCCTGCGCTTGCTGAATCCGGCGCCATATACCGTGAAGCCGACTTCTTCTCCGCCCGCTCCCTTTTAGCTGCTGCTGAACGGTTGTTCTCCTCGGCCGACAGCCTCGAACTTGACGCCGTCACCCCCGACTACCGCCAGATGTTTACGCCCAATAGCGGGAGAGGGTGACCGCGCTTCCAGATGCATCTCGACGATTGGGGATATCTTGCGTTAAAAGAAACTGTATGCAAAGAGGTCATCCTCCCATACTATCTGAACACCTAACAAAATAAGAGAGTTAGCCTCCAGGAACTGGATAGATTGTTTCGCATTTCTGATGGGAAATATTTGGTATACAGAGATAGATTGATAGCAATATGCATCTGCCAAGGATTGGCTCAGCACTTTATGGAGACCCATGGAATCATAATTCCCGACCACCATGTTCGCCTCGTAGGGGTCTTCAGCGACAGCCGATTCTCATCCTGCCATTCCCGTTTTGCACAATCCAGTTAAACATCCTTCAAACGATTCTTGGTGGCCACCCCGACCATGCTGGCAGAGTTTCCGGCTTTTTTTGCGCCAGAGAGCTGGCTTTTTCGTATGTTCCAGAGTTACCATTATTGCCATTCTGTTGCTGTTTTGTTGTTTGGTGGCGGTAAGTAGTTGTAAAATATAGTTCACATATGAAGGATAGAGGGTTTATGAGTAGCATGAAAGAGGAAGAGAGAGAGAAAGGGCTTCAGGCAAAAGAGGTAGCCGTCAGTGAGTTGCTGGCCAGAAGGGTTGCCGAGCTGGCGCTGGAAAAAAAGTGTGAAGAGATCAAGGTGCTTGATCTGCGTGGGTTGACCTCCATGACGGATTTTTTTGTCATTGTGACGGCCGATTCCGAACGCAAGTCGAAGGCGGCGGCGGAGCATATGATTGATGAGCTGAAGCAGGAAGATGAGCGCCCGCTGCATGTTGAGGGGTTGGATACCATGCACTGGATTTTGCTCGACTATGTTGACGTTGTTGTGCATATTTTTATGCCTGATGAACGTCGTTTTTACGATCTGGAATCCCTTTGGTCGGATGCACCAGCTTTAGAGCTGGGCGGAGATTTTACGGCACTACTTCCTTGATTTGCAGCACTTTATAGCGAAGTGCCGTTCAGAATTTAGCCGGAGTTTTATACATTACGCGGTTGAGTTATTTATATCAATTATCACCCAGGATATAGTCTATGCAGCGCGAAAGAATACTCCCTGTCAGTATTGAAGAAGAAATGCGGGGTTCTTATCTCGATTATTCGATGTCGGTCATTGTCAGTCGTGCGCTGCCCGATGTGCGTGATGGTCTGAAGCCGGTTCACCGGAGGGTACTTTACGGTATGCACGAGCTTGGGTTGCAGGCCGGCAAGCCGCACAAGAAGTCGGCCCGTGTGGTCGGTGAAGTGCTTGGAAAGTTCCATCCCCATGGTGATACCGCCGTGTATGACAGTCTTGTGCGCCTTGTGCAGGACTTCTCCCTGCGCTATCCCCTGATTGACGGCCAGGGTAACTTTGGCTCGGTTGATGGCGACTCCCCTGCGGCCATGCGGTACACCGAGGTGCGCATGAAGAGTATCGCCGGTGAGATGCTCAAGGATCTTGAAAAGGAGACGGTTGATTTTTCCCTGAACTTTGACGACTCCCTTGAGGAGCCGACGGTTCTGCCTTCGGCGATTCCCAATCTGCTGGTCAACGGCTCTTCGGGTATTGCGGTCGGTATGGCGACCAATATCTCTCCCCAGAATCTTCGGGAGGTGGTTGACGGCATGGTTGCCCTGATGGCCAACCCGGACATAGAGATCAGCGAGCTGATGAAATATGTTATCGCGCCTGATTTCCCTACCGGTGGTATTATTTATGGTTATGAGGGTGTGCGTTCAGCTTACCTGACCGGTCGTGGCAAGGTGGTGATCCGCGCTCGCGCCCTTGTTGAGGTTACCCAGAAAAACGGCCGTGAGTCCATTATTGTTACCGAGCTCCCTTATCAGGTCAACAAGGTCCGGCTGATTGAGAAAATTGTTGAGCTGGTGCACGATAAAAAGCTTGAAGGGATTGCCGATATCCGCGATGAGTCCGACCGCGACGGTATGCGCCTCGTCATTGAGCTGAAGCGGGATGCCGTGGCCAAGGTTGTGCTCAACAACCTCTACAAGCATACCCCGATGCAGGATACCTTCGGGGTGATCATGCTGGCGCTGGTTGATGGTGTGCCGAGGGTCCTCAATCTCAAGCAGATGATGGAGTTTTACATCAAGCATCGCAACGAGATTGTGCTGCGCCGTACGAAATTTGATTTGACGGCCGCCGAAAAGCGGGCGCATATTCTTGAAGGTCTGAAAATCTGTCTTGATAATCTGGACGAGGTCATTACCACCATCCGCGAATCTCCGGATGCCAATACCGCGCAGGAGCGGCTTATGGAGCGTTTCGGTTTGACGGAACTGCAGTCGAAGGCCATTCTGGAAATGCGCTTGCAGCGTCTGACCGGCATGGAGCGCAAAAAGATTGACATTGAGTATGCCGAAATTCTTGCCCTGATTACCGAGCTGCGTTTTATTCTCAGCAGTCCCGAGAAGCAGTTGCAGATTATCCGCGAGGAGCTGCTCAAGGTTCGCGAGGTCTACGGCGATGCCCGCCGTACCGAAATTGTGCCGCAGGAGGGCGATTTCTCCATTGAAGATATGATTGCCCAGGAAGATGTGGTGATCACCATCACCCACGAGGGTTTTATCAAGCGCTTCCCGGTCTCCGGCTACCGCCGTCAGGCGCGGGGCGGCAAAGGGGTGACCGGTGCTCAGGCCAAGCATGACGATTTTGTTGAGCACATGTTTGTGGCCTCAACCCACAACTACATTCTCTTCTTTACCAACCGGGGACGCTGCCATTGGCTGAAGGTCTACGAAATTCCGGAAACCGGACGAGCGGCAAGGGGACGGGCACTGGCCAATATCATGGAGCTGCAGCCGGGAGAGAAGATCAGGGCCTATATCAATATTCGTAATTTTGACGAGCCAGGCTTTATTGTGATGGCCACAACCAACGGTATTGTGAAAAAGACCCCTCTGGAGGATTTCTCACATCCAAGAAAGAACGGTATTGCGGCCATTACCATTGAGGAGCATGACGAGCTGCTGGATGCCCGCCTGACCGATGGCGACCATCAGATCATTCTTGCCAAGAGTTCCGGCTTTGTGGTGCGTTTTCCTGAAGCTGAAATCCGCTCCATGGGCCGTACAGCCATGGGAGTCAAGGGTATCACGCTGGACAAGGGTGAAAAGTGTATCTCCATGGTGACCACCAAACGCTTCGATACGGCGCTGCTTGCGGTGACCGATAACGGCTTTGGCAAGCGGAGCCGTGTGGAGGATTACCGCCTGACGCGGCGCGGTGCACGCGGGGTCATTACCCTCAAGGCTCATGAAAAGGTGGGCGCGCTTGTCGGCCTGCTCGATGTCAATGACGATGACGATCTGATTATCATCACATCCAACGGTATCGTGAACCGTCAGCATGTGTCGGATGTTCGCCTGACCGGACGCAATACCTCTGGTGTGCGCCTTATCCGCCTGATGGCCGGGGATACGATCTCGGCGCTTGCCCGAGTTCCAAAGAGCGATGAGGATGATGGTGATTCCGATTTTACGATTGAGGATCCTGATGGCCAGATTGATCTTTTTGAGTAGATGTTTGCCGTTCTCAATGAACATCAGTTGTTACCTGTAAACCGAGGAGTATAACTATGGAACCCAAAAAGCCCTTTCACATCACGGAGCAGCCGGGCATAAAATATTACTGTGCCTGTGGCCGCTCAGCCGGTTTGCCCTATTGCGACGGTGCCCACAAGGGAAGCGATTTCCATCCCTACCGGGTGGAGATCCTGGAGGAGAAACATGTTGCTATATGCAGTTGCGGCAAGTCGGCAAAGCTGCCTTTCTGTGACGGGGCCCACAAGGCTCTTCTGTAACACAATGCTTTTATTTATCTATTAATCAACGATTCACGATTGCAATGGCTCGACCGAAAAATGTAAAATATATTTTTGTAACCGGAGGGGTGATCTCCTCGCTCGGCAAGGGGATTTTGTCGGCATCACTCGGTATGCTGCTCAAGGCCCGCGGGTTGAGGGTGGCCATACAGAAATATGATCCCTATATCAATGTGGATCCCGGCACCATGTCTCCCTATCAGCATGGCGAGGTCTATGTAACTGATGATGGCGCAGAGACTGACCTTGATCTTGGTCACTATGAGCGCTTTCTGGATGAGTCGACTACCCAGACCTCAAACCTGACCATGGGCCGGGTCTATAAATCCGTTATCGACAAGGAGCGCCGGGGCGAATATCTTGGCGGAACCGTCCAGGTTGTGCCGCACGTGATTGATGAGATCAAGGACCGGATGGCCGAACAGGCTAAAAACGGGAACCTTGATATCCTCATTACCGAGATTGGTGGTACAATCGGCGATATTGAGTCGCTGCCCTTTCTTGAAGCGATGCGCCAGTTGAAGCTTGAGATGGGCGAGCGCAACCTGCTCAACATCCACCTCACCTTTGTGCCCTACATCAAGGCAGCCAGTGAGCTGAAAACCAAGCCGACGCAGCATAGTGTGAAGATGCTGCTTGAAACCGGTATTCAGCCCGACATTCTGGTCTGCCGGAGCGAAAAGCCGCTCTCGCGTGAAATCAAGAACAAGGTTGGCCATTTCTGCAACGTCAATGAGCTTGATGTTATCGGCCTGAACGACTGCGATACCATCTACGAGGTGCCGCTCATGCTGCTCAAGGAGAAGCTCGACCTGCGCGTGCTGAAAAAGCTCGGGCTCAAGAAATTCAAGGAGCCGAACCTCGACTACTGGCGTGAGTTCTGCAATAAGGTCAAGTACCCGCAGGATGGAGAGGTTACCATTGGTATCTGCGGCAAATACACGGAGTATCCCGATGCCTACAAATCCATTCTGGAAGCCTTTATTCACGCCGGAGCCAGCAATAACGTTCATGTGAACATCAAGCTGCTCCGAGCGGAGGATGCTGAGCTGAAAACTTTCGACTTTGCCAAAGAGCTGGAGGGGGTAAGTGCCATTTTGGTGGCACCCGGCTTTGGAGACCGGGGCATTGAGGGTAAAATCACCTATATCCAGCATGCAAGGGAGCGCAATATTCCCTTCTTCGGCATATGCCTGGGTATGCAGTGCGCCTCGATTGAGTTTGCCCGTAATGTGTGCGGCCTTCAGGATGCCAACTCTACCGAGTTCAACAAGCGCACCCGCTTTGCCATTATTGACCTGATGGAGCAGCAGAAGAAGGTCAAGGAGAAAGGTGGCACCATGCGCCTGGGAAGCTATCCCTGTATTATCCGGGAGGGATCGAAGGCCTACAGTGTCTATCAGAAGTTTCTCATCAATGAGCGCCATCGTCACCGCTACGAGTTCAACAATACCTATCGCAAGAGCTTTGAGGAGGCCGGCATGGTCTTTTCCGGAACCTCGCCTAACGGGGATCTGGTAGAGATTATAGAGCTTAAGGAGCACCGCTGGTTTGTGGCGGTACAGTTCCATCCTGAGCTTAAATCAAGAGTACAGAAGGTGCATCCGCTCTTTCACGGCTTTGTAGCCGCAGCGAAGGAGTATGCCCATGGATCGCATCAGATGGAACTGCCGGTCGAAATGGCGGTGGATATGACGATACTCAGCGCCTCAGAGGGAGCTGGAGAAAGGTAACTCAACAGCAAAAAGTGTAGTTATTGAAAAACTGGCAGGACGCTCCTGCCAGCTTTTTTTTTCGCCCATTATGCAATGTAATTCTGGAGGCAGAGGCCTTTCATGCACGAATTCTCTCCCCGTCCCCCCTGGTAAATCCGCAGGTCATCGCGACGTGTTAAACGCTAAAAAGAGTATATTGTGCGAAGTGCTGTATGGACAGGTTTTCCCTGCAGGACCATCTATCATGAGTGTATAACGCATGAAGTCATGCACCCTCGCTTCGCCATTGTATTTCGTCTGTTTGTACTGCTGCTCGTCGGCCATCTTTTTCCGGGAGATGGCATTGCGGACGCTCTGGCTGTTTTGCCCGATTCAGCGGCGGTTGATCGTCTGCGTCCGAAAGAGGCTCCTGTTGTGCTGTGGAACCGGACCATAACGGTTTTAAGGTCATCCTACGGGGAGTTCACTCCGATCGAGCGTGCGCGCATTGCTGTTGAACGACTCAGTCAGTTTCCAGCCAATCTTCCCGACTACCGGGTGGTCGCTGCAGATGCCGTCGAGGGCGGCAAACGGGTTGCATGGATCAAAATCAACGGGCGCCTGGCATTCGTCATCATTGAAGGAGATGCGGATTCGGCAAGCGGTGAGAGTTTTGATGAGTATAAAAACCGTACCGTGCAGGGTGTGGCCTCCTGGCTTGAGGCCAGAAAAGCACAGCACGAGTTACCCCTGCTCTTTCGTGGGCTCGGTTTTTCACTGCTTGCAACCACTCTCTGTGCTTTTGCCGCCTTCTCTTTCATCAAACTGATGCGGTGGTTCCGGGAGCTCGTCAAACGCCTGGAATCCGATGGCCGGCAACAGCGCAATATCGCAGGAGTCAATATCCTCCCCTATATTGCAGCGTTTGTAAACGGTCTCCTGAAAATGGCTGAAGGGTTGCTACTGATCACCATTGCGTACCTTTGGCTGACCTTCGTGTTATCGGCTTTTCCCTATACCTCGCCTTGGGCCACTCAGCTTTCGGGATTTCTGCTCGGTATGCTGGGCGGTATTGGAACCGCTCTCTTGGTATCAATACCCGCTCTTTTCACCATTGGGGTCATCTTTTTCATTACAAGGCTTGTTGTGCGGGTTGTAACGGCATTTTTCCGTGCGGTCGAGGAAGATACGGTGCAGCTGGGCTGGTTCGAGCCGGAAACCGCAAAAGCCACACGCCGGATAGTGGTGGTGCTGATATGGGTTTTTGCCCTCATTATCGCCTACCCCCTTATTCCGGGTTCAGAGACCAAGGCATTCCAGGGAGTCAGTGTCTTTCTCGGTCTCTTGCTGTCGCTGGGTTCGGCCGGTCTTGTCGGTCAGCTTATCGGAGGAATCGTTTCGGTCTATACACGGGCATTTAAGCCCGGTGATTATGTACGTATCGGCGAACATGAGGGGGTTGTGCAGGAGCTTGGATTGCTTGCCGCCAAGATTGTTACGATCCGCAAAGAGGAGGTCACCATTCCAAATGCGCTCTTGATGGGCTCCACGACGATCAATTTTACCCGTCAGGCGAAAGCTCATGGCGTCGTGGTTGCCACGTCTCTCACCATAGGTTATGATGCTCCCTGGCGGCAGGTGCATGCGATGCTCGAAATGGCTGCGGAGAGAAGCCGTGGTATCCTGAAATCGCCCAAACCGTTTGTGCTTCAGAAAGCACTCTCGGACTTCGCCGTCGAGTATACGCTCATGATGACGATTGAACGGGCTGAAGAACGATATTATATACTCTCTGAGCTTCATGGTCATATTCAGGATGTGTTCAATGAGTATGGTGTCCAGATCATGTCCCCGAATTTCGTGATGCAGCCCGATCATCCGGTTGTTGTTCCCGCAGAAGAGTGGTTCAGGGAGCCGTCACGCAAGGTGGAGGCTCAAGGGGAGTGAATCGACGCCAATGGTTTAGTTTCTTCTGTATGCGTTCAGAGAGGTTGTTCCCCCGTATGGTACTCCGGAATGTTAATCGGGGCAAAAGCATAATTTTTTCAATAATTTAGAGAAAAATGGAAATAGTATTTGGAAGTGTGGGATGGGGGTGATACATTAGGAGCCCACTGATGAATGAGCGAAAGTGAAGGCGGAAGTGGGGATAGCCTGAAAGATGGCACGTTATTTGATAGTATTGGGTTAAGGGAAAAGCAAGCTGT
>CAIMCD010000035.1 GCA_903839405.1 uncultured Chlorobiaceae bacterium | reverse complement strand
GAAGTCAAAGTCGTGCTTGTCGGTATTCGGATGAAACCGCAGCTCCTTGAGGGTGGTGGTTTTCTGCTTCTTCTTCAGATCCTTGTCCCTCTTGTCCATTTTATAGAGCAACTTGCCGAGGTTGTCAAACTTGCAAACCGGCGGTTCGGCGTTTGGCTGTACCTCGATAAGGTCTTGATTCCGCTCTTCGGCTACCCGCTTTGCGTCAATAGTTCTCATCACCTGCTGTGTGCCGTCCGGGAAAATAATACGTACTTCCGGAACACGGATCTGCTCATTGACTCGATAGGTGAGTTTCGGCTTCTGAGTCGTAACCTTCTGTTTCTTCATGCGTTAAGGTTTTGTTTAGATAATCAGGTTCTTCCGGTAATCTCTGTAAGAAGCCGCTCAATCAAGCTGCTTACGCTGTAGCGCCCTTCATCACCAATGCGATGACGACGCAGCGAAACTTCTGTGCTCTCTTTCTCTTTTTGCCCGATAATGATCATACAGGGAACCTTGCCGATTTCGGCATCACGTATTTTTCTGCCGATTTTTTCACTTCTCAAGTCCAGCTCAGAGCGGATTCCTGCCGCCAGTAACTGCTGGTGGACACTGCTTGCATAGTCGTGCACATCGTCGGCAATCGGAAGTACAACCGCCTGGACGGGTGCGAGCCAGAGCGGGAAATTGCCCGCCGTATGTTCGATGAGCACACCGATAAAGCGCTCCATGGAGCCGAATGGTGCGCGGTGAATCACCACAGGGCGGTGCTTCTGGCTGTCGCTGCCGGTATAGGTGAGGTCGAACCGCTCCGGCATCACATAGTCCACCTGAACGGTGCCGAGCTGCCACTTCCGGCCCAAGGCGTCGCGGACGATAAAGTCAATTTTCGGGCCGTAGAAGCTTGCTTCGCCAACGCCGATAAAGTATTTGATACCCATGCGGTCGGCCGCTTCCTTGACATCCTTTTCGGCCTGCTCCCACACTTCCGCCGTGCCGCCGTACTTGGCCTGGTTGGCTGGGTCGTGCATGGAGAGGCGTGTCTCGATCTCAGAGAAACCGAGGGTAGCAAACACAAACTGGGTCAGGCCGATAGCATCGCAGATCTCGTCAACAAGCTGGTCGGGACGGCAGTAGATATGCGAGTCATCCTGCGTGAAGCCGCGTGCACGCACGAGACCGTTCAGCTCACCCGACTGCTCGTGGCGGTAGACCGTTCCGAACTCCGTCAGGCGGATGGGCAGGTCACGGTAGCTGCGCATTTTCGAGCTGTAGATCAGATGATGGTGCGGGCAGTTCATCGGCTTGAGCAGATACTGCTCCTGCTTGCCCTCTTCATCGTGATAGGTCAGCGGCGGAAACTGTGAATCGCTGTAATAGGGATAGTGACCCGAGCGCTTGTAGAGTTCAATATTGCCGATATGCGGCGTATAGACCGGAAGATAGCCCCGCTTGCGCTGCTCTTCCTTGAGGAATGTTTCAAGTTCATTGCGGATAATGGCCCCTTTCGGCAGCCAGATCGGAAGACCGCTTCCAACCTCCGGCGTCAGCATGAAAAGCTCCAGTTCAGCGCCCAGCTTGCGGTGGTCGCGCCGTTTGGCCTCTTCGAGCTGCAGGACGTGCTCTTTCAGCAGCTTTTCCGACGGGAAGGTAATGCCGTAGATGCGTTGCATACTCTCCCGTGAGGAGTCTCCGCGCCAGTAGGATGAGGAGATGTTGGTCAAAAGAACCGCCTTGACCTTTGCGGTCGATGGCAGGTGCGGGCCGATGCAGAGGTCGGTAAACTCTCCCTGGTGGTAGAGTGAAACCGTCTCAATATTTTTGAGAGTCTCTTCAAGAATTTCAACCTTGTAGGGGTCGACCCTTGTGGTGCTGAAAAACTCGATCGCAGCGGTGCGGCTCATCTCTTCGCGGCAGATAGGGAGGTCGCGCTTGCTGATTTCAAGAACTCTTTTTTCAATTTCGCGAAGGTCATCCTCACGGAAGCGGTGTTCCGAGGCGATATCGTAATAAAATCCCTGCTCTATGGAGGGGCCGGCGCCGAATTTGCTGCCCGCGAATAGTTCCTCAATTGCCTGGGCCATGATATGGCTTGAGCTGTGCCAGAAAATATCCTTTCCGGCAGGGCTGTCGAAGGTAACTATCTCAACCGTTGAGTCAGCCGATAGCGGTGCCAGAAGATCGGTTGCCTGGCCGTTTACCTTGAGCGCCAGTGCATCCTGGGCAAGTTTGCGTCCGATGGATAAAGCAATATCCATACCGGTACTGCCTGAAGGGAGTGACTTAACCGTCCCATCCGGCAGGGTAATGGCTATCATAGCCAGTTGTTCCTGATTATCAGACATTCTGTTTCTTGTCGTTTCATTCCGCAGCAAAGCGTTCAGCCATAAAAGCTGGCTTCACCGGGATACTATAAATTCAATACAGCCTCTTTTCGTTAGTAACACCAGGCCGGGAGGGCTGACCAGTTTACAACTGTTTTCCCCGGCTCCAGAAAGTGGACTTCAACGATACGCATAAAAATAAAATATTCCAAATCACTTCACCATTCCAACAATCTCCGGCGTGACCAGCTCCACGCCTCTCTGCAGCGCAAGGAGTTCAACCTTCCTTTTCAGCTCGCGACCAAAGGAGATCTGGCTGATGAAGGGGGCTTTTTTAACCATCTCGTTGAGCAGGGTGTTGGCTTCGCTACTCCAGGCAATCTTCCGGGTGGGCTCCTGCGTTACCGAAGTGGCACGTCGATTGATCGGCAGGAAGTTAAAGAGCATGTCGTAGAGCGCGTTGACAATCTCCTGAAGCAGATAGACCGCTCCGCTGTGGCCCATGAAGGGGGTGCCGAGCGACCGTCGCACAATCGGGCCGGGAAAGCCGGCGGGTATGAAGCGGGTTTTGGCGTCCAGCTCGGCCAGGTAAATTTTATCGACCATCCGCCCGAAGAGGAATTGTGGCTGTTTCTGCTGAATCTCCTCCCGGATTTGGGTGTTGTCGCCCTCTGCCGATTCATGGCTGAAGAGGCAGAGCATTCCCATCTCTTGAGCCAAAAAGAGTTCCAGCCCGCGCGCGTAGGTTTTTGCGGTGCTGACTCCAAAGCGTATGGTCGGGAACCACTCGGCCTGCGGGCCGCGCCAGAGATCCCAGATTGGTTTGAGGGTGGTTCGCTTCTCCTCTTTCAGAAATGCCGCGGCCTCCTCCTCTTTCTGTAGCAGTCGCCCAAGCTCCAGAATAAACTTCTCGGTTTCACCGATGCCGAAGGGGGCCTGGAGTTGCGGCCGGTTCAGCTTTTCGGCCAGCGCATGGCCGAACTCATGGTACATAACTACAATGACTTCCGAGTTTTTCAGTGAGGAGATATCCTGGAGGGAGCTTTCAAAGGGATAGACATGCTTGATGCTCCCTCCGGCTCCTTTAATCAGGCGTTTGATCTCCGCCAGATCGGAGGGGCTGTTAAAGCAGCCATAGGTTGGGCCGATAATGCTCACCGTACCGGGTTCGATGGTTGCCGCTTTTCCATCGTCGAACTCGTCGTAGAGCCACAGTAGTGCACGCTCTCGCCCCTGCCACTCATTTTCACCAAGGGAGTTTGAGGGGAAAAACCGGACGGCCGGGTATTTCATCTGCAGCATCCCCTCGTGGTCGCTGCCGATCATCTCACTCTCTGCGCTTGAAACCAGTATCAGTTGTCGCCCCTCGGCCTGCAGTTTTTCAATGGTCTCGCACACAATCTCCGAACTGCCGGAAGAGGCGATCTCCTTTTCAGTAAGGCTGGTCGGGGTAAAATTTTCAAGATAGGGCACGGCATCGGTGTAGTCCATAACGGCCACGCCGACAAGGTTGTAGCATCCGACCGGTGCGTCGGCAATAACATGCACATCCTCAAGCGAGCAGAAGGTATTGACCGCTCCCCAGTAGGCGCTGGCGGTTGATTCGTCCCGGATGGTTTTTCCCATGGCTGAAAAGTTGTAATCGGTTTTGAATAATACTTTTATGTTCAACGCCCGGAGCCCTGGAGCGAGACAGGAAGTACTCCCTTGGGTTTAAGCGCTCCTTTCAGCACCTCTATGGCCGAGGCTTCACTTGCGCTGCTTGAGGAGTAGGTGCAGAGATAGCTGGTTATTTCCGGAAAAGAGTTGATCAGGTAAGGTGTGCCGAGCGACACCAGAATCAGCGGCTTCTCTTTTGCCGCAACTGCGGCAAGCGCATGGATGAATTGTTGCTGTTTTTCGCCAAGCGTAAGGGCGCCTGAAAGGGAGAGGGCCTGAACATAGGCGGTCACAATCACGGCCGGTGCTTTTTTTGCGAACTCCAGGGCAGTGGCAAATCCGAGAGAGTCGGTGGTGGGATCAATGCGGATATGGCGGGCCGCCATAAAGCGGTCAAGCTCTTTATTGTACTCTTTGCCGGTTTCACGGTTGGTTTTGTCCTGCAAAATAATACTGAGCGTGCTGTCCGGCGCGGCAGTTTTCTTCAGGGGTACGGAGTGGTTGGTGTCACTCACCAGGGTGATGGAGCGTTCGGAAATTTTTTTGGCGAGGGAGCGGTGAGAGTCCGGGCTCTCGTGATCCCTGATCCGGTTGAGGTCAACCAGCTTGTGCTGCTCAATCTGAAGCCACGCCTTGAGCTGCAGGATACGGCGTACCGAAGCGTTGATCTGCTCCAGCGGAATAGTACCATCTTCGACCGCCTTGACAATGGAGCTGTGAGCCAGCTCCAAATCGGGTGAAAAGAGCAGGAGATCATTGCCCGCCTGAACCGCCTTGATGGATACTTCCGGCACATTCTGGCCGTTGTAGAGCGATTTCATGTTGAGGGCGTCGGTGATGATGATGCCCTGAAAACCAAGATCCCGGCGCAAGAGATCGGTTACAATTGCTTTTGAAATGGAGGCAGGCTCCATGGTGCCGGTGAGTTTCGGCACGGCCAGATGGCCGACCATAACCGAGATAACTCCTTGTTCTATTGCTGCCCGGAAGGGTTTCAGCTCGCAGGCTTCAAGCTGCTGGCGGTCGGCATTGAGCACGGGAAGCGAGAGATGGCTGTCAACGCTCACATCCCCATGCCCCGGAAAGTGTTTGGCCGTGGCCGCAACGCCCTCCGACTGGAGCCCCTCGATGATTGCATTCGACATGGCAATAACCAGCGGAATGTTATCGCCGAATGAGCGGGTGTTGATGACCGGGTTTAACGGGTTGTTGTTCAAATCCACCGTGGGGCCGTAGCTCTGGTGCAGTCCGATAGCCTTTGCCTCTTCAGCTATGGCTCTTGCCATCTCGCTTGCCAAGCGCGCATCCCCGGTTGCTGCAACCGCCATGTTCGGCAGAAATTCAGTCGCACCGCTGAGGCGCATGGCCAGGCCGCGCTCCATATCCGCACTCATCAAAAGCGGTTTCGGGGCGATTGACTGGAAGTGGTTGACAAGCATGGCCGCGCTGAAGGCACTGCCCTTGAGGAACATGACGCCGCCCACTTTGCCCTCCTGCACCAAGCGGCTGAGCAGCAGATAGCTTTTGCTGGCGGTGGTGCCGTAACTGCCATCGCTTTCGGCAATGAGCATCTGACCAACCTTCTCCTGCAGGCTCATCTGGGCGAGGGTACGCTCGATCTGGGCATCCTGACGGCTGAAAATCTGGCGGGCGTGCCAGCTCTTGGTGCCCGGTTTCGTATCGGCGAATGCCGAAGAGGCTCCGAACAGGAAGAGCAGGCAGATAACAAGAGTAAAACCTGAAGAGGGTCGGGTGGATCGTTTATACATGCAGTTGCGTGTTCAGCCGGTTGTTGCTCGTGGGCATCGGTTCAGCCTGAAAAGTAAAAAAAATCCCGACAATCCGTTCTGTTCATACGGAAGAAGTGCTCTTTTTCGGAGAGCTGATGCGATTCTTTTCTTGTGCTCTCGCGTGTAAACCGTGTTTATGCCGGAGAGGCGGCGGATGTGATGAAGAGGAGGTGGTGAGTCTTTGAGGGGGTGAAGCGGGGAGTCAGGGTTCAGCTCATGAAGAGATAGGGTTTCCACTCTTCTGAAACGGCGGTGATAAGATGTTGCATGAACATCAAACTTGTAGGTCGGGTGGCCTCCTTCAGGGGCTGCATGCCGGCTTCACGCGGAGTCCGGTTCCCTTTTTTGGTGTTGCAGCGAGTGCAGGCGGTAATCAGGTTCTCCCATGTATCTTCACCGCCTCTGGAGCGCGGATGGATGTGGTCAATGGTGAGGGGAAGGTCGGTTCTGCCGCAATACTGGCACTGAAAGCGGTCTCTCTGGAGGATGTTCTTGCGGTTGATAATGATTTTTTTGTAGGGCACCCGGGCAAACATGGTCAGTCGTACAATGCTCGGCAGCGGATAGCAGCGGGAAACCGTCGAGACTACCCGTTCAGGGTGGTGCACCACCGGAACGGCTTTCCCGTTGAAGAGCAGAAGTATGGCTTTTTGAGCATCACAAATGCTTAAGGGTTCGTAGCTGCTGTTGAGCACGAGAACTTTCGAGCGTTGTAAAGGCATAGTGCAGTGGTTTGATATGGTATCTCGTCATAATATGGGTACTGCATGATGAATGAAATATTGATGTTCGGTTAATTCTTCTGCTGCCGCGCCTTTAGAGGGCGCAGCAGGTGTTCAGTTGCCGTGAAGCCTGCGCCTCGTCAAGCCGTTTGACCGGGGTTGTTACCGGAGCCGAGAGCACCAGTTCCGGACTATTTTCAGCCTCTTCGGCAATTTTGAGCAGAGCCTCGGCGAAGACGTCAAGCGTCTCCTTTGATTCGGTCTCCGTTGGCTCGATCATCAAGGCTTCGCTGACAATGAGCGGGAAGTAGATGGTCGGCGCGTGGAAGCCGTAGTCGAGCAGGCGTTTGGCAATGTCGAGGGTTCTGACGCCGTGCGCTTTTTTCTGCCGGTCGCCCGAAAGGCAGAACTCATGCATAACCGGTTTCGGAAAGGGCAGGTCGTAGCTTTTGAGCAGCAGGCTCAGCAGGTAGTTGGCATTGATGATCGCGTTCTCTGAAACCCGGCGAACCCCTTCGGCTCCGAGCATCCGGATATAGGTATATGCCCTCACCAGCACCGAGAAGTTTCCGTAGAAGTTCATCATTCGGCCAATGCTTTCTGGCCGGTCGTACGAGAGCTTGTAGCTGGTGCCTTCCTCAGTTTCCTCTTTCTCGATAATCGGTACGGGCAGGTAGGGGAGCAGCTTTTCGCTGACGCCAACCGGGCCGCTGCCGGGACCGCCGCCGCCGTGCGGAGCAGCAAAGGTTTTGTGCAGGTTGTAGTGCACCACATCAAAGCCCATATCGCCGGGGCGGGTAATGCCAAGCAGGGCGTTCATGTTGGCGCCGTCCATATAGAGCAGGCTGCCGTTGTCGTGCACCATTTTGGAGATGGTCTGTATCTCTTTTTCAAAGAGTCCGATAGTGTTCGGATTGGTCAGCATCAGTGCGGCTACGTCGCCATCAAGCTTCTGGCGCAAATCGTCCAGATCGGTGCGCCCGTCAGCATTGCCTTTAACCGATACAATCTGGTAACCAGCCAGAGCCGCCGAGGCCGGGTTGGTGCCGTGGGCCGAGTCGACCACCAGGAGTTTATGGCGTTTTGAGCCTCTTGATTCGTGATACTTTTTGATGAGCAGAATACCGGTCAGCTCTCCGTGCGCTCCAGCCGCTGGCTGAAGGGTAACGGCCGCCATACCGGCAATTTCGCGCAGCATCTCCGAGAGTTCATACATAAGCTGCAACGCTCCCTGGGTAGTTTCAGCAGGCTGCAGGGGGTGCAGGGCGCTGAACCCTGAGAGGTCAGAGGTATAATCGTTGATTTTTGGATTGTACTTCATGGTGCAGCTTCCCAGAGGGTACATGTTTTTGTCAACATGGTAGTTCAGGTTTGAAAGCCGCACAAAGTGACGCACAACCTCACTTTCCGTTACTTCCGGCAGTTCGGCGGGCACGGAGCGCTGGAAGCGGGCGGGCAGGATGGAGTCCAAAGGAAGTTCCGGGACACTGCTTCCCGAGAGAGAGTAGCCTTTACGTCCGGTACGGGAAAGATCAAAAATCAGTTTTTCTCTCATGATACTTAAATGTAAATCTCAGTATGTTATTGTTTTTAATTGGCTTAATGAATCCTGAGATTCTTTTTGCCACTCTAAACTTTACAGAAACTTTAAAATATTTGCCTTGCAAGATGGTTACATACCAAAGGAAATCCTGTGCATCAACAGGAAATACTCCCGATGCTCAAGATAAGGAAAGTATAATATTCTGAATGAGTAATTTTTTTTCTGTGCTGGATAGGTCTGCTCCCCAAACATCACATATTAGCCAACAGTGTTGAAGCTTTTCGGCCATGACTGTGAAAACGGCTAGACATTAATCCTGCACATAAAAAACAGGAATGACTCCAGTATCGGTGGGCTCTGTGTTGACTGTTACGTTTTTGCCGGGTCATTAGTAAATGCCCATAACAGAGCAGCAATCCATCCTATAACTGACCACCCTAAAAGAATATTTATAAGAGTTATTGCTGTTTTGTTGCGGTGCTGTCTTTTGAAGGCGATAATTGTGGGAAGAACATACAAAGCGAATGACAAAGCGAAGGCTACGAATACTGTAATTTCAAGGCCAAACATAGGTTCCCTTTTTTGAGTATTAACGTGGCTATTTTGTGGAAATATAAAAATATGATAAAAATTGGAAATTTCTCTGATACCCGGCTTGTGTCGTCATTGAAACTGCAACTCACATATCAAGAGTTATTTCAGATCTGCGCGATCTCCTTGGCGGTGAAAAGCACCATGGCTTCGCGGGCGGCGAGTTGTTCGGCGTCCTTATTGCGCGGCGCAAGGCCTCATATTATCAATGACGAGCCAGTGGCTCTCCCGGTTTTGCTGTGATATTCATGATCACGGGTGAGGATTGATTTTTCTGTGTGATGACGATATTTTGGCGTACTATTGGGTTTGTGATGGTAACCGCCACCATGCAGCATAAACACCCGAGTTCCGTGGACAATCAATTACTCCTGTTGCAGCAGGAAAATTCCCGCCTGAAAGCAGTGCTGAAAGAGCATGAGGAAAAGCTGGCAGCCTCCCTCCACAAGGATGAGCTGCTCAATGCAAGCGAGGAAAAGTTCAAAAAACTCTTTGAAGAGCACTCGGCTGTGATGCTGGTTATTGATCCCGAGACGGCTAACATCGTTGATGCCAATCGTGCGGCTGCCAGCTTTTATGGATGGACGGTTGAGGAGCTCAGGACGATGCATATCCAGCAGATCAATCCTCTTTCAGCGGATGTGCTGCAGAAGGAGATGACAAACACCCTTTCATCGGCACCTAACCGCTTTGTTTTTTGCCATCGCAGATCGGACGGCTCTCTGCGTGACGTTGAGGTGTTCAGTAACCGGATTGAGGTTGCGGGTAAAGCGCTGCTCTATTCGGTTATTCACGACATCACCGAGCGCAAGCAGGCTGAGCAGGCATTGGAGCTAAGTGAAATCATGTTTCGCTCTATTGCCGAACAAATTTCCGAAATCATTTTTGTGACGGATCAAACTGGAGTTACAACCTATGCCTCACCTGCGGTTGAAGCGATTACCGGCTATAAACCTAGTGAGGTGATTGGCCGTCGCTTTATCGAATTTCTGGCTGAAGAGGACATTGAGCGGGCGGTCAGTGCATTTCAGGAGGGGTTGGTGATCAAGACGGATTATCTGCTCGAATTCCGCTACAGGAGAAAGGATGGCACAATCTTTGACTCGGAAGTTCATGTACAATATTATGAGAAGCAGGGATTTATCGGGTTGTTACGGGATATTACCAGTCGAAAGGCGGCGGAAAAGAGGTTGAGTGACTCTGTGATGCAGTTGGAGCACATGATGAACGGTACGCTGCAGGTAATAGCAAATATGGTTGATGCCCATGATCCCTATACCGCGGGTCACCAGCGTCGTGTTGGTATTATTGCTTCGGATATTGCCCGCGAAATGGGATGGCCCGAAGAGCAATGCGAAAACCTGAAGTTAATCGGACTGGTACACGATATCGGCAAAATCGCTATTCCTGCGGAGCTTCTTTCCAAACCGGGGGAGTTATCGCCGATTGCCTATGATCTCATCAAAACCCATGCCGAGGAGGGCTATCAGATACTCAAGGATATCGAGTTTCCGGTACCCATTGCGCGCATCATCCGCGAGCACCACGAACGCATGGATGGCAGCGGTTATCCTCAGGGACTCAAGGGTGATGAGACTCTTGCTGAATCACGCATTCTTGCCGTCGCCGACGTGCTTGATGCCATCTCTGGACATCGCCCCTACCGGCCCTCATTAGGTCTCGAAGCGGCCATCCGTGAAATTGAGACACATCGTGGCAGCTTGTTCGACCCTGAAGTGGTTGATGCCATGCTCCGCCTGATTCGGGAAAAAGGTTATCAGCTCCCTCTCTGAAGCCGTTCAGAGAACTTTTTTGCGCGGCGCGGAGCCGGAGCCGAGTAGGTGGCTACATTGACAGCAACTCACACTTGGCTATATTTTACAGCGTGCTAATTATTCTGAGCATCAGGCAATTGAATATAAGAGAGAGCTGTTGCTTTTAACCTTTCTGCATAACGGTAAAGATCATCAATGTCACTCAGTGATATTTTTTCTTCCTCTTTTCCATCAAATAAGCCAAGAACCAGTTTTGATGTGTTATTGAAACGCAACCTGCATATTGGCTTGCGATTTGTGTCATCGAGGAAGATCGCACAGTAACTTTGCGCATCTCTCATAGTAACTCTTCTCGGTGATACTATATCGCGTAAAACTGAGCGGATGATGTGAAAGCCCTCAATCTCCTCAGGAGTGGTAATAATTTGCGGTGTGTTTTGTTCTGTTGTTTCAGGTATTACCGATACTTCGGTTGCCGGTACTGACAATGCCACCTCAGGAGTCATCGCAACTTTCAGTCGTTCATTGATACGATCACCGATTAACTGATGAAATGCTCGTTTCGTAATATGTGTGAATTGATCTTTAATGGCAGGGGTGAAGCGCTTTCCAACAAGCAAATCAGTAGATACAAGACGAACAAATTCTTCTGATGGATTTGTCATCCAATCTGACAGGACGTTCTGGATTGATCGGGTGTATTTGAGTTCGCTCGCGGTGGTTAGTATTCTTTCAATATCAAACGAAGACTTCGCGAATTTTTTTAATTCCTCAATGTCTTGTTCTCTAAAATCAAGAATATCAAATTCCAAAAAAGGCTTTTCATCCATCTTGTTTGGCTGCTCAAGGTCGGTGAAAAATCTGTATACAATACCGTTTGTAAGAATACCAAACCTTGCTTCCGTGACATGGAAGTATCGGAATAACTGAGATGCATGGTTTATGTTCAGATCTCCACCACATTTTTTGCATTCAAAGAGAATAATGGGTTTTCCATCTTTAAGGATTGCATAGTCGACTTTTTCCCCTTTTTTTGTTCCAACATCGGAAATTAGTTCTGGCGTTACCTCAAGAGGATCAAAGACGTTATATCCAAGGATGTGTATAAATGGCATGACCATGGCATTTTTAGTTGCCTCTTCTGTTTGAATCATGCTCTTAGTGCTCATGATGCGTGTAGCCAACGCCCTAAGTTCGTCGATGAAATCCATAAAACACTCCTTGGTGAATATTTGTTCGTTGATGTAAATAATAACGCAAGATACAAGTTTTCCTTGTGTCTTCATCAAGCAACAAATTCATAATAATCTTATTCATTATCATTATTCCGCCTTTTCGGAGTAAGTGTTACGTAACCCGCGAGAGTGTATTGTTTTTTTTCTGCACATAAATAAACCAGCAATATTACTCTATTATAAACTGGCTTGGTCTTAGTGTGGTGCGATCTCTTCGGCGGTGATGCGCTCCATGGCTTCGCGGGCGGCGAGCTGTTCGGCGTCTTTTTTGCGCGGCGCGGTGCCGGAGCCGAGGAGTTGGCCGTCGCAGGTTACGGTTATCGTAAAGGTTTTTTCGTGCTCAACCCCGTTTTCGGCAATAACCGTGTAGACGGGCGGAGGGAGGTGGTGCGACTGGGTGTACTCGATAAGGCGGCTCTTGTGGTTGTGTTCGCTCTCCACAATGGTGTTGAAATTCACATGCTCAATCAGGTGCTTCATGATAAACTCAAACGCCGCGCGGATTCCCCGGTCGAGATAGATTGCCCCGATAAGGGATTCGAGGGCGTCGGCCAAAGCCGATTCGCTGGTGCGGATTTTCAGGTGATCGGCCGATTCACCGAGCAGCAGATGGTCGCCGAGATTGAGGGTGCGTGCGAAACCCGCAAGGGATTTGCGGTTAACAATCTTGGCGCGGTTGCTTGAGAGCACCCCTTCGTCGCAATCGGGAAAGCGGGTGAAGAGGTATTCGGAAATCAGGAGGCCAAGCACCGAGTCGCCAAGAAACTCAAGGCGCTGGTTGGATTCAATGGGGTGTGGTGTTGCCGGGTCGTGCACAACCGAGCGATGGGTGAGGGCCGTCAGGTAGAGTGAGAGGTTACTGCCCGGTTCGCCAACCAGGTTGCGGATATACTCGATGGTGCTGTCGCAAAGACCGGCTGAAGCCAGAGGGTGGTCGCTCTCTATCCTCGCCGTAACAAAGTTCTCCTCAGTGCGGTGAAAGGCAAATGAGGCAAGCTTTTGCCAGAATTGCTCCATAGGCAGGAGTTGTTAAGCTCAGAGCGATGAACCGTTCCTGAAAATCAGTGAAGCGTTGTGTCCTCCAAAACCGAAACCGTTATTGAGCGCATACTCAATGGTGCGTTTTTGGGGGGTGTTCGGCGTTACATTAATATCAATCTGCGGATCCAGGTTATCACAGTTGATGGTTGGCGGCACCGTCTGCTGCTGCAAGGCAAGCAGGCAGGCAATCGACTCAACCACACCTGCTGCACCAAGAAGGTGGCCGGTCATGGATTTGGTTGAACTGATATTGAGCTTGTAGGCGTGATCACCAAAAACATTTTTGATGGCGGTGATTTCAGCGATATCTCCAAGCGGGGTGGAGGTACCGTGGGTATTGACATAGTCGATCTGCTCCGGCGTAATGCCGGCAATGGAGAGTGCGGTTCTCATGGCGTTGACTGCGCCTTTGCCCTCAGGGTGCGGTGCCGTCAGGTGATAGGCATCGGCCGTGGCCCCGACTCCGGCAACTTCACCGTAGATTTTTGCTCCACGGGCTTTGGCCGACTCCAGCGTTTCCAGAATAAGCGATCCGGCACCTTCGCCCATCACAAACCCATCACGGTCGCGGTCGTAGGGGCGGGAAGCCTGCTGGGGACGGTCGTTGGCCGTCGAGAGCGCACGGGCGGCATTGAAGCCTCCGACACTCATCTGGGTGATCGGTGCTTCCGATCCACCGCAAACCATGTAGTCGGCCAGACCACACTGAATCAGCATGTAGGCATCAATAATGGCGTGCAGCGAGGTTGCACAGGCGGAAGCGGTTGCATAGTTGGGCCCCATAATGCCGTTGCGGATAGAGATCTGTCCGGCGGCAATATCCGGGATAAGCATGGGAATAAAGAAGGGGCTGATTCGACGCGGCCCCCGTTCCATATAGGTTCTGAACTGCTGATCGTAGGTTGTCATGCCTCCGATCCCTGAACCATGAACCACACCAACGCGGATCGGGTCAAGCTCCTTCAGATCAAGCCCTGAATCTTTCAGCGCCTGATCTGCGGCAATAACGGCATACTGGCAGTATGGGTCCATGCGGTCAGCGGACTTTCTGTCGATATAGTTATCAGCAGCAAATCCTTTCAGCTCGCAGGCAAAGGTCGTGGCAAACTGAGTCGTATCAAAATAGGTGATCGGTGCAGCACCGCTTTTGCCCTGATAGAGGGCATCACAGAACTCCTCCTTGTTGAGACCTATGGGAGAGAGTACTCCAATCCCGGTAACTACGACTCTTTTGCGTTCCTGACCCATCTGTTATGATTTAACGTTTGTAATAATTGATCGTTACTTTTTGACGATGTAATCGATAGCCTGCTGTACGGTGCCGATCTTCTCAGCATCTTCGTCAGGAATCTGTACGCCGAACTCATTCTCAAGCTCCATGATCAGCTCAACGGTATCAAGAGAGTCAGCACCGAGATCATCGGAAAACTTTGATTCCGGCTTGATCTGATCCTTGTTGACGCCCATTTTGCTGACAATAATATCGTATACCTTATCTTTGATTTCTGCTTCAGTCATTGTTGTGCTCCCGATTTAATGGTTTGTTACGGATAAAAAAAGTTGAAAAAGTCAGACAATATACAAAGAAAAATACCTTGCCCAAATCACATGACCATACCGCCACTGATGTTGATGACCACGCCGGTAATGTAGCCGGACTCCGCTCCAGCAAGGAAGGAGACCACGTTTGCAACATCGTCGGGTTGACCAAAGCGGGCGAGCGGAATAACGTCAAGCATTTTGTTCTTGACCTCATCCGAGAGGGCGTCGGTCATTTTTGAGGCAATGAATCCCGGAGCCACGGCATTGACCCGGATGTTGCGCGATGCAAGCTCTTTTGCAATGGATTTGGTAAAGGCAATCACTCCGCCTTTGGATGCGGCATAGTTGGCCTGGCCGGCATTGCCCATGATGCCGATCACCGAAGCAACGTTGACAATGGCGCCCGAGCGCTGTTTCATCATGATGCGGCTGACCGCTTTGGTGCAGGCAAAGGTGCCTTTCAGGTTGACCGTCAGTACCGCGTCCCAATCCTCTTCGCTCATTCTCATCAGCAGGCCGTCACGCGTAATGCCCGCATTGTTGACAAGAATATCAATTCTGCCGGTTGCGGCGGCAATGTCGCCGAAGACACGCTGGACCGCTTCGGTGTTGGTGACATCAAGCTCAAAGCAGAAGGCCTTTCGTCCAAGCTTTTCTACCCCTTCAGCAGTTTCGGTAAGCCACTCCTGTTTGATGTCGCACAAGACGATATCGGCCCCTTTGGCCGCGAGGTTGAATGCAATGGCCTGCCCGATACCTCTGGCAGCTCCTGTTACAACGGCAATTTGTCCTTCAAACATAGTTTCAGTCGGTTGATGTTAATGACCTTCTTTTGTAAAGAATTCTTAAAGCTGAGCCTGGAGGTCGGCCGCCGTGTCGATGCCACGGGTCGTGACGCTCTTGTCGATCCGCTTGATGAGTCCCTGCAACACTTTCTGGGGGCCGATTTCAATACATTCCGTAATGCCGCCCTGCACCATCGCTTCGATGGACTGGGTCCAGAGCACGGAGCTGGTGAGCTGCAGAATCAGGTTCTTGCGGATCTCATCGGCGCTGGTAACGGCTTTCGCCACCGCATTCATGCATACCGGAATTTCCGCATCCAGAATCTCGATACCGGCAAGTGCCCTGGCAAGCTCCTCTTCCGCTGGTTTCATCAAAGGGGAGTGAAATGCGCCGGAGACCACCAGCTCTTTGGCCATGCGGGCACCTTTGGATGGCGCAAGTTCCACGGCTCGTTTGACGGCTGCAATATCGCCGGAAAGCACAATTTGACCGGGAGAGTTGAAGTTGGCCGCCTGCACAATTCCGGCCTCACGGGCTTCAGCAAGCAGCTCTTCAAGCGCACTGTCCGGCATACCGATAATGGCCGCCATGGTACCGGGGTTTTGAAGCCCGGCATTCTGCATCAGTTCGCCGCGTTTTGCCACAATGGTGACGGCATCGTCAAAGCTGATGGCTCCGGCAAAGCAGAGTGCGCTGTACTCGCCAAGGCTGTGGCCAGCGGTCATGGCAATCTCCTTGCGGCCGAGGATGGTGGCAAGAGCCATGCTGTGCAGAAAGATAGCCGGCTGGGTATATTTGGTCTGGCGAAGCTCCTCTTCACTGCCCGAGAACATGATATCGGTTATCCGGTAGCCGAGAAGCGTGTTCGCCCTCTCCATAAGAGCCGCAGCCTCAGGGAAGGTTTCAAAAAGGTCGAGCCCCATGCGGCAATACTGTGAACCCTGACCCGGAAAAACAAATGCTTTCATACGGTGCAATTGGTCTTAAAGAGAGTGAAACGTTCTTACTGCCATTTTATGTAGATGCCGCCCCAGGTGTAACCGGCGCCAAAGCTGACCAGTACCAGGTTGGATCCGGAGTGCAGCTTGCCTTCTTCGTCAAGTTCGGCCAGGCAGATCGGGATGGTGCCTGCCGTTGTATTGCCATAGCGGCCAACATTTGAAACAACTTTCCGCTCGTCAATGCCCATCCGTTCGGCCGTGGCGTTGATGATGCGCTGATTGGCCTGGTGGGGCACAAGGTAGTCAACATCATCCGCCCTGAGGTTATTTCGTGTCATGATTTCATCGGCCACATTGGCCATTGAGGTCACGGCGGACTTGAACACCTGGCGACCATCCTGATGGATAAAGTGCATCCGTTTATCGACCGTCTCATGGGTTGCGGGGTTAAGGCTGCCACCTGCTTTCATCAGCAGATGATCCTTGCCGCCGGCTCCATCAGCATAGAGGCGGGTATCCAGCACGCCGTACCCCTCTTCCTGGGCCGGTTCAAGGATGACGCCGCCTGCGCCGTCTCCGAAAAGGATAGCGGTCGAACGGTCGGTATAATCAATCACCGACGACATCTTGTCGGCCCCGATCACCATCACCTTCTTGTGGGTTCCGTTTTCGATAAAGCTTGCCGCAGTATGCAGTGCATAGAGAAAGCCCGAACAGGCTGCGTTCAGGTCGAAGGCCCAGGCATTGCTGGCGCCGATAATGCTCTGGGTCACACATGCCGTCGAGGGAAAGAGCATGTCGGGAGTCATGGTGGCAACAATGATCAGCTCAATCTCCTCCGCCGCAATCCCTCTTTTTGCAAGAAGCTGGCGAGCAACCTCTCCACACATAAATGAAGTTGGTTTTTCCGGATCCTTGAGTATGCGCCGTTCACTGATGCCTGTTCTTGAACGAATCCACTCATCGTTGGTCTCAAACAGGAGTTCGAGGTCGTGGTTGCTCAGAATGCTGTCCGGTAAGTATTTGGCTGTTGCCGTTATTGCAGCTTTCATGCGTTGGTTGCAGTTATTTCAGTGCAGGGTAACAAAAGTTCCTTTGCTAGAGAGCGGGTGAGTGCGCGATCTCTAGCAAAGGGGTGCGGGTAGAAATCTCTTACGCTTCATTCAGAACTTCTGCGATATGCTCATTGACTCTTTTTTCGATCATATGTTCAGCCATATAGATCATGTTCTTGATAGCCCGTGATGAGGAGCGGCCGTGTCCGACAATCGAGATGCCGTCAACGCCGAGGAAGGGGACTCCACCGAATTTTTCGACATCGAACGGTTCAAACATCGTCTTGAACATACCGGTTGTTACGGCGGCGCTTTGTTTGTCGAGTTTGCCGGATGAAACCAGTGCTTCGAGTGATTGCTTGAAGAGGGAGCCGAGAAACTCGGGGATGCTCTCACCGAATTTAAGGATGGTGTTGCCGACAAGCCCATCGCAGACCACAATGGTTGCGTGCCCTTTCAGAATGTCGTGCCCCTCTATGTTTCCAATAAAGTTGATTTTGCCCTTTGCGTCGGCCTCCTTGAGGAGTTTGTATGCCTGCTTGAGCACTTCAGAGCCCTTGCCCTCCTCTTCGCCGATATTGAGCAGACCGGTGACCGGCTTCTCAATGCCAGCTCCATAGCGCTGGTAGATGGTCAGCATTTCAGCAAACTGAACCAGATGCTCAGGCTTGCAGTCAACATTTGCACCGACATCGACAATATTGGTCAACCCTTCGCTGATCCTCGGGAAATAGGCGTAAATGGTCGGGCGAATCACACCCGGAAGGCGGCCGAGCACAAAGAGCGAAGCAGCCATCTGTGCGCCGGTATTGCCCGCGCTGACAAAGGCGTTGGCCTCTTTGCTCTTGCAGAGCTGGAGACCCTTCACCAGTGAAGAGTCCTGTTTCGTCTTGACGGCTGTCGCCGGAATATCCTCCATGGTCACCACTTCTGGGGCGTGCAGAAACTCCAGGTTAAGCGTCTTGGTTTCATACTCGGCAAGCAAGGGCTGAACTTTTTCCGCCTGGCCGATCAGTATGATTTTAAACCTGTTGCCGCTTTCCTGCAAAGCCTGAACAGTTCCCTCAATCACACAGGCGGGAGCGTGGTCTCCGCCCATGGCGTCAACAGCAATGGTCAACATGATGGGGTTGTTATCTTATGTTGAGGTTGATCAGCTCTTTGCCAGTTTGTTGACGACGCATCTGCCTTTGTAGTAACCGCAATGGCGGCAAGCACGGTGTGGCAGGGTTGGTTCACCGCAGTTGGCACATATGACGGTTGTTGCGGCTTTGGTACGAGCATTAAACTGGGCGCGTCTTTTATCCCTGCGGGATTTGGACATTTTGGCTTTAGGATTTGCCATGGTTCTCTCTCTCTTGAATGATAAGTCGGTTAACGATATTTATTTTTCAGCTTTTCAAGGGAGTCCAGCCAGGAGTTACTCTCTTCAGGCTGAACACCTTCATCTTCTTTTTCCCCGTAGGGCAGTCGGCACTCCGCATTGTTCGTACAGGTTACCTTCATTGGTCGTGACAGAAAAAGGAGTTCACGAACATCCTCGGTTATGTCGATCGCCAAAGCACTCCTGTCGAGTATACGGTACTCCTCGCTGCCCTCCTGATCCTCCTCGGGCAGTTCACCAAAGGTATAATAGATTCGGAACGATCCAGCAAGAGGCTTCGATACCGGCAGAAGACAGATGTCGCAGCTCAAAACGGCGACGGTTGAGGTCTCGATTTCCAGAATGACTTCGTGTTCTCTTTTCTCGGCAACCACCCTGACCTCTATATCCCTTGTAAAACCAGCCTCAACCAGGTGAGGATCATTGAAAAAACTGGCGTTACAGGTAAAATCAAATTCATGGGATCCCTCTGAAAGACCCGCCAAGGGGATCTCTATCTGCCCATTTTTTTTATGCATAAACTCTTTTTTCTATAAAAGAACATCAATGTACAAAAATTATTATGGAAAATGAAAACGCTTGGAGTCACAACTTTTATGAAAAGCCGGAAAAAACGGTCAACTCTGTTTGTAATTAATGAAAACCGGTGTATATTATCGCCCGTCAGATCAGCAGGTTGACCGGTTTTATTCCGCGATAGCTCAATGGTAGAGCATGCGACTGTTAATCGCAGGGTTGTAGGTTCGAGTCCTACTCGCGGAGCCAAAAAAGGAAGTACACAAAAAATGTGCTTCCTTTTTTTATTTCCCCCTCATCCGCACCGGCCCGGTCAAGCTTTTTCCTCCTCTTTTTTGCTTTGTGCCGCTTATGCATGATATTATAAGCTTCAGCTCTGAATATCAGAATCTCAACCACTTGACCGGCAGGGAGAGGGCTCTATGCTCAATGTGCTTATTGTTGATGACGAAATCAATATCCGCAAGACCTTGACTGTTTTCATGGAGTCACGCAATCATCGGGTGAAAGCGGTGGGGAGTTCGCGTGATGCTCTGGCTGAAGCGGAACTTCAGGTTTTTGACCTTGCTTTTGTGGATCTGCGCCTTGGAACCGAGAGTGGGCTTGATCTTGTCTGCGCGCTCCTGAACGTTCTTCCCCGGCTGAAAATTGTGGTTATCACTGCCTATGCCTCCATTGACACTGCGGTTGAGGCCATGAAACGAGGAGCCTCCGATTACCTTCCAAAGCCCTTCACTCCCGGTCAGCTTGAGCTGGTTACCGAACGTCTGGCAGTTGTGTGCGATATGGAGCTGCGTCTTGCTTCATTGCAGGAGGATCTGGATCGCCTGCATCCGGAAGCCCATTTCACTTCCCGTTATCCGGTCATGCAGAGGGCGCTTGAACTTGCCCGCCAGGTTGCCTCTTCAGAAGCGGTTGTGCTGTTGCGCGGGCCAAGCGGTACCGGAAAAACCCTGCTTGCCCGATCCATGCACAACTGGAGTCAGAGAAAAGAGAGGCCATTCGGGCTTATCTCATGCCCTTCATTAAGTCAGGAGTTGCTTGAAAGCGAGCTGTTCGGTCATGTGAAGGGTTCCTTTACCGGGGCGGTCAGGGATAATCCGGGACGGGTTGCCTCCTCTGAAGGGGGAACGTTGTTTCTGGACGAAATAGGAGAGCTGCCCCTGCTGCTTCAGGCTAAACTGCTTCGGTTTATCCAGGATCGGGAGTATGAGCGGATTGGTGATCATCAGACCCGCAAAGCCGATGTCCGCATCATTGCCGCTACCAATATGGATCTTGAGGGTGCGGTCAAAGAGAGGCGTTTCCGTGAAGACCTTTTTTACCGCCTCAATGTGATCCAGATTGAGTTGCCCCCTCTTGCCGGCCGCCCGGATGATGTTGAGCAGCTTGCCACCAGCATGCTGAAATTTTTTGCCCGGCAGAACCATAAAAATCTTGAGGGATTTACCGATGCCGCGTTGCTTGCCCTCAGAAGCTACCGGTGGCCGGGTAATGTCCGCGAGTTGCGTAACGCAATTGAGCGTGCGGTTATTCTCAGCAAAACCGAGCGTATCGGCGAGGAGCTTCTGGCGGGGAACATTGTATCCAGAGCGAATCCCGTTTGTATTGGAGATCCGTTAACTCTTGATGTGATTGAAGAAAATCATATCCGTCGGATTCTCGCCTCAACCAAATCCCTTCAGGAGGCCGCAGAGCTGCTTGGTATTGATCAGGCCACACTCTGGAGAAAGCGCAAACAATACCGGATCTAATATTCCTGTCTTATAGGGCATTGCATAATTCAATGCTCTTTCTTGTTTTTTCTTGCTTGGCCTTGCGTTCCGCAAGATGGCGATCCACCCCCTTTCCTTATGTTTTGACTGTTGTAACGGCCGCGTAACGGCCGTTCATTCATCACGAGGAAATACTCATCTTGCGGAGTTCGTTAACAATGGCACTCAATACACTACTCAAGCGCTTAAAAATCTTTTTTCTTGGCGGTGCGCGGGATTTTCGGGATCGCGGCATTTTCCACCAACTTGCACTGACGGCCTTTCTTGCCTGGGTCGGGCTTGGTTCAGATGGTCTCTCCTCATCCTGTTATGGTCCTGCTGAGGCCTTTAAAGCGCTTCAGGGCCACCCAACCCTCGGGATTTTTGTGGCTATCGGCACCGGGATCACCATTTTAATTGTTGCATCAAGTTATTCGCATATCATTGAGCTCTTCCCGCATGGCGGCGGCGGCTATCTGGTGGCGAGCAAACTGCTCTCGCCTGAGATGGGGGTTATTTCCGGCAGCGCCCTCCTGATCGACTATGTTTTGACCATCACCCTCTCCATTGCTAGCGGCGCCGATGCGATTTTCAGCTTTCTGCCCACATGGATGATTGCCTATAAACTCGGATTTGCTGTTGTTGGGGTCATCGGCCTTTTGTTACTCAATCTTCGCGGGGTCAAGGAGGCGGTCATGCCTCTGGTGCCGGTCTTTCTCCTCTTTGTGGTTACCCACCTTGTGGTTATTGTCTATGCGGTCAGTTCCCACTTGATGCACTTTGCTACCGTCTATCATGAAACCGGCCGTGAACTTACCCACTCTTTTCATACACTTGGCTTTTTCGGTGTGCTTTTTCTAGTCTTGAAAGCCTACAGCCTTGGTGCCGGTACCTTTACCGGTATTGAGGCGGTCAGTAACGGTCTGCCGGTGTTGCGTGACCCGAAAGTTGCTACCGCAAAAAAAACCATGAACTACATGGCGATCTCGCTTTCCGTCACGGTCATGGGTCTGATGCTGGCATACATTCTTTTTGATGTCCATGATTCGCCGGGCAAGACCTTGAACGCCATTTTGTTTGAGAGTGTTACGGCCTCCTGGGGCAGCTTTTACGGAGTCGGGTTTGTCTGGATTACCCTTTTGTCGGAAGCGGTGCTGCTCTTTATTGCCGCACAGACCGGCTTTCTCGATGGCCCAAGGGTTCTTGCAAATATGGCGCTGGACAAGTGGCTGCCCGCCCGGTTTGCCATGCTGAGTGACCGGCTGGTGACGGAGAAGGGGATTCTTGTTATGGGTATCGCCTCACTGGTCATGATGGTGGCCTCAAACGGCTCGGTTGATTTTCTGATTGTGCTCTACAGTATCAACGTCTTTATCACCTTTACCCTCTCTCAGCTCGGGATGGTAAAGCACTGGTGGGAGAAAAGGGATACGGAGAAGCAATGGCTTAAAAAACTGATGATTAACGGCATAGGTCTGATTTTGACCACCTTTATTCTGATATCGGTACTGATTCTCAAATTCGATGAGGGCGGGTGGGTTACCATTGTGATAACCGGCCTCCTGGTTATCGGTGCGTTTTTTATCAAAGGCCACTATAACAAGACCTATGAAATCCTGAAACGGCTTGACGTGATTGTAGAAGCGGCGGTATTGAGCGGATCGGATATTGCGGCGAAAGAGCTTGCCGGCTCTTCTGCCCGGCCGGTTTTTGATCCGAAAGCCAAAACGGCCGCGATTCTGGTCAATGGCTTTAACGGACTCGGTCTGCACACCCTCTTCAGTATTTTCCGCTTGTTTGGAGAGACCTATAAAAATTTTGTTTTCGTTGAAATCGGTTCTATTGATGCGGGAAACTTCAAGGGTGCCGATGAAATAGAGAATCTCGGCAGCTTTGTGCATAACGAAACCTCCAAATATATTGACTACATGACAGGGCACGGCTACTACGCCGAGGCCTATTATTCCATTGGAACCGATGTGGTTAATGAGGTCAACAAGCTTGTGCCGGCCATTACCGCAAAATTTCCCAATATTGTTTTTTTCGGCGGGCAGCTTGTTTTTACCAACGAGTCGATGATGGATCGCTGGCTGCACAACTACACCGTCTTTGCCGTACAGCAGAACCTCTATGTTCACGGCATTCCCTTCGTGATTTTACCGGTCAAGGTATAACTCACCCCATCCCCTACTCGCTGCTGTACGAGCTTGCAGAATGTAAGCTCTTACAGCAGTTTTCTTGTTTTTTGCAAGCTCCCGCTGACCTAACTTTCCCCTATACCCTTGATCTCTCAGGGAGAGATCAATTGGCACACTATTTGTTTAATAATTTGAAAAAAGGAATCACCATGATTGGTATACGTCAAAAACTTCTCCTTGGTTTCAGTGGCTTGCTGCTTATTGTAGCGGCCATGGGCGTTATCACCATTCGCCAGATTGATGCGCTTGGCGGGGCAATTGATGTTATTCTCCAGCAGAACTATCGCAGTGTTGTGGCCTGCCAGGAGATGACCGACTCTTTGGAGCGAATCGACAGCGGCGTGCTCTTTACCTTTACCGGTCATGACGATGAAGGGATGCGTACGATTCAGGAGCATGAAGCGAACTTCCGTCATGCACTGCAGGTGGAGCTTGGCAATATCACCCTGCCCGGAGAGCATCAGAAAGCCATGCAGATCCGCGGGCTCTTTCTGCAATATGGCAAGGTTCTGGATCAGGTGACCGATGCGTCACTCTCGCTTGACGAGCGCCAACGCCTTTATTTTGCTGACCTTCTTCCCCTCTTTCGCCAGATCCGCCACCTCTCTGCCCAGGTGCTTGAGATGAACCAGGCCAACATGCACAAGGCCAGTGAGCGTGCCCGCCGTATGGCTGCATCGGCACATAACATCATGCTTTCGGCTATTTTTTCCAGTGCCTTGCTTGCCCTCATGTTCAGTGTGCTCTCTCATCGCTGGATTCTCCGGCCGATAAAAAAGCTGATTGCTTCGGTTGAAGAGATCCGCCACGGTAACCTGGATATTGTGCTCGATACCACCTCACGCGATGAGATCGGACAGCTTTCCGAGTCGTTTAATGATATGGCGGCCACCCTGCGTCAAATCCGCAAAAGTGACCAGGAGACCCTGCTTGGCAGCCGAAGGGCGACCCGGGAGGTTTTCAAGGTGCTCCCTTCACCCATAGCCGTGCTTGATTTGAACGGCAACGTTGAAGTTGCAACGGAGACGGCCGAACACTTTTTTGGCCTGAAGCCGGGAGTCAACGTGCGCGAGCTTGGCCATGCATGGCTGAATGCACTGTTGCAAAGAGCGCAGAGAGCAGATGCTGCCGCGCAACCGGTTGAGGAGAGTGGCTTTATCCAGCACTTTGCCGGGAGCCAGGAGTACTTTTTTCAGCCGATGGCCGTACCGGTCTCGGCCGGAACCGCGCTGATTTTAAAGGATGTGACGCAGTTGCACGAACAGTTGGAGCTTAAAAGCAGTGTTGTTGCAACCGTCTCCCATCAGTTGAGAACACCCTTGACCTCGCTGCGCATGTCGATTCATCTGCTGCTTGAAGAGCGGGTGGGGCGTTTGAACGAGCAGCAGCAGGATCTGCTTCTGGCCGCACGGGAGGAGACTGAACGACTGGTGCATATTGTAGATGATTTGCTGGAGATCAACCGCATTGAGTCCGGAAAAGCCCGCCTTGAGATTCGTCCGCTCTCTCCGGCCGTGATCGGCCGTGAGGGCATTGAGCCTTTTCTGGTCGCGGCGCGTGATCAGGGGGTGAGTTTGGTGAACACGATTGCGGATGGATTGCCGGAGGTTATGGCTGACCAGGAACGTATTCGCCATGTCTTTGCCAACCTGCTCTCAAATGCCCTGCGTTTTACCTCACCCGGAGGCCAGGTAACGGTCACGGCTTCCCAAGAGCATGAGAGTGTCCGCTTCTCGGTTGCCGATACCGGATCAGGCATTGCTTCCGAGCACCTTGAGCATCTTTTTGAACAGTTTTACCGGGTTCCCGGTCAGAAGGAGAAGAGTGGTATCGGCCTCGGCCTTTCCATTGTCAAGGAGATTGTTGAGGCTCACGGCGGACGGGTTGGCGCAGAAAATGTGGAGGGCAACGGTTCGGTTTTTTATTTCACCCTGCCTGTTCGGCAAAGTAATACAAGCATAATCTCATCACCCTAAAGTGACTAAAATAAGGAGGACAACGATCATGAACGTCTACCATTACCTCTATTTGGGCATGCTCATTTTTCTGCTTCTGGCCGTGTTTGCCGGCTTGTCGGGCGTCATTTTTCATATCGGAGGTTAAGATGGACATCGTTGTTTTACTGACTTTTTCAGCTTGTGTGCTCTATCTGGTCTATGCCATTGTCAATCCTGAGAAATTTTAAAACCATTCAATCATGTTGCTGCTTGTTGTGTTGGTACTGCTTCTGCCGGCCCTGCTCTCCTGGCCTCTCGGGCAGGCTATGGCCCGACTGATTGACCCGGCCGAGACCTCGGGTTATGGTCGCTTGACCTCACGTTTTTTCAGCAAAATAGGGGGCGAGGGTGCTCTTGAAGAGCAGGGGTGGAAGAGCTATCTCGTTTCCATGATGGTCTTCAATGTGCTCATGTTTGCTTTTGTGGCCATCATCCTTGCCATGCAGCACTCCCTGCCGCTGAATCCCGATGGGAAAGGCCCGCTTGAGCTTAGCCTTATCTTTAATACGGTAGCCTCGTTTGTAACGAATACCAACCTCCAGCACTACTCCGGCGAGGTATCGATGAGCTATTTCTCCCAGCTCTTTGGATTGATGTGGCTGCAGTTTGTTTCCGCTGCTACCGGGATTGCTGCTCTTGTTGCGCTTGCGAGAGCGCTCGGCGGGAAAAAAACCGTGGGTAATTTTTACCTTGACCTGATGCGGACGGCTTTTTTTGTGCTCTTGCCGCTAGCTCTCCTGGTGGCCCTTCTGCTGCTTGCCGGAGGTGTTCCGATGACCATGGATGGCGCGGCTGTAGCCCATACGCTTGAAGGTGCAACGCAAACCATAGCCCGCGGGCCGGTTGCGGCGATGGAGGCCATCAAGCAGCTCGGAACCAACGGGGGTGGATTTTTCGGTCCGAATTCCACCCATCCTTTCGAGAACCCCTCCTTCTTGACCAATATGCTGGAGTGCATGAGTATTGTTTTGATTCCCATGGCTGCGGTCTGGATGTTTGGTCGCATAACAGGACGAATGCGCGATGCTGCCGTGATTTTTGCCGTCATGATGGCGCTGCTTGTGTTGAAAGCAGGTGCGGCAGTTTGGCTTGAAGGTTATCCCGCAGCCGCACTTTCAGGACTTCCGGTTGAGCTGGCTTCAAATCTTGAAGGCAAGGAGCTGCGCTTTGGTTCCGGTGCCGGCGCGCTTTGGGCGGCCGTAACGACGGCGACCAGCAATGGTTCGGTCAACTGCATGCACGACAGCCTCAATCCCCTCACCGGCCTTGTGCCGCTTGCCGGGATGTGGATGAATGTTGTTTTTGGTGGTGTTGGGGTTGGTTTGATCAACATGTTTATTTTTATCATTGTCGGTGTTTTTATCTGCGGCATGATGGTTGGTCGTACACCGGAATATTTTGGCAGAAAGGTTGAAACCCCGGAGATGACGCTGGCGCTGCTTGCGCTATTGGTTCATCCTGCACTGATTCTCGGTGGAACGGCCCTCTTTGCCGCCACACCTTTAGGCGCGGCTACCGTGCTCAACACCGGGGCTCACGGGTTTACTGAGATTCTCTACGAATTTACTTCGGCCGCGGCGAACAATGGTTCAGGTTTTGAGGGATTGGGCGACAACACCGCTCCCTGGAACATTGCTACTGGTCTGGTGATGCTGCTCGGGCGCTATATCCCGATCATTCTGCCGCTTGCCATTGCCGGTTCCCTCTCTGCCAAAAAACCGGTGCCGGTAACCGCCGGCACGCTTCGCACCGACACCCTGCTTTTTGGGCTCATTATTCTCGGGAGTGTGGTCTTTATTGGGGCACTGCTTTTTCTGCCGGTCGCGGTACTCGGCCCTGTAGCCGATCATCTTACAGCCGTCATGCATTGAGCGATTGACAATTCATCGAAAGAATCAATTAATAACCATCATGATGCACACTGATTCCTTACCCGGTAGTCCTGAGTCTGCCAAAATTGAGCGGCGTCAGACGAGAACGGCCTCAATTTTTAATAAACAGCAGGTTCTGGGAGCCCTTGGCCGTTCACTCGGGATGCTTGATCCGAGGGCAATGGTGAAAAATCCGGTTATGTTTGTTACCGAAGCAGGCGCGGTGCTGACAACGCTTATTGCTCTTTTGAATGCATTTTCCGGCGCTCCGCACCAAATTTATACGGTTGCCGTTATGATCATTTTGTGGCTTACGGTGATGTTTTCAAACTTTGCCGAAGCTTTGGCGGAAGCCCGGGGCAAGGCGCAGACGGACAGTCTCAAACGGACACGACAGAATACTCTGGCCCGAAAGGTCAAGGATGGCCGCGAGGAGATGGTCAGTTCTGATGCTCTCCGTGAAGGCGACCAAATTATTGTTTTAACCGGTGAAACCATTCCCGGAGATGGCGAGGTGATCGAAGGGGCGGCAATGGTTGATGAATCCGCAATTACCGGAGAGTCGGCCCCGGTTGTGCGAGAGGCTGGCGGTGACCGCTCCGGTGTTGTTGGGGGCACAAGAGTCCTTTCGGATCGTATTGTGGTGCGTATTTCCGTTTCAGCCGGTCACTCTTTTCTGGATAAAATGATTGCTCTTGTTGAAGGAGCAGTTCGCCAGAAAACACCAAATGAACTGGCGTTGACGGTAACGCTTGCCGGACTTACCCTGGCCTTTTTACTCGTAACCGGTACGCTTTGGCCCATTGGAAAATATTTTGGGATCACCCTTCCGGTGCCAACACTTGTGGCTCTGCTTGTCTGCCTTATTCCAACCACTATCGGCGCCCTACTTTCGGCCATAGGGCTTGCCGGTATGGATCGGGCACTTTCGGCCAATGTGCTGGCAAAGAGCGGCAAAGCCGTAGAACTGGCCGGTGATATTGATACCCTGCTGCTCGATAAAACCGGCACGATCACGATGGGTAACCGTCAGGCCACGGATTATCTCCCGTTACCTGGTATTTCGAGGGAGCGTTTGGCATCGGTGGCCATGAAGGCTTCATTCGGCGACCTGACGCCGGAAGGAAAATCCATTATTACCTTGGCGGAACAACTGCTTGGTATCAAGGCTACCGGTGAGAGTGATGGAAAAGTAGTGCCTTTTGCGGCGCAATCACGCATGAGCGGCATTGATTTGCCGGATGGGAAGTGTTTGCGCAAAGGGGCTTCGGATGCGCTGGTACACTATATTGCAAAACTTGGGGGCAATATTCCTGAGAGCTTGCAGGGTGTGGTTGATGATGTTGCGCGCAAAGGGATGACGCCCATTGTGGTAGCAGAAGGAAGTGAACTTCTTGGCGTTGTTGCACTGTCGGACATACTCAAGCCCGCCATCTCGGACCGTTTTGCGCGGCTTCGTGCCATGGGCTTGCGTGTGGTCATGGTGACGGGCGACAACCCGCTGACGGCAGCAGCCATTGCCCGGGAGGCCGGCGTTGATGATTATATTGCTGAAGCGCGTCCTGAGGATAAACTGGCCTATATCAGAAAAGAGCAGCAGGGCGGACGACTGCTTGCGATGATGGGAGATGGTACCAATGACGCGCCGGCGCTTGCACAGGCCGATATCGGTGTGGCCATGAACTCCGGCACCCAGGCGGCCAAGGAGGCGGGCAATATGGTTGATCTCGACAGTGATCCAACCAAACTGATTGAGATCATCGAGATTGGCAAACAGTTGCTCATGACGCGTGGTGCTTTGACCACCTTCTCTATTGCAAACGATGTCGCCAAGTATTTTGCCATTATTCCGGCCATGTTTGTGCTTGCCATACCGGGACTTGCTGTGCTGAACATCATGCATCTTGCAACGCCGGAAAGTGCCATTCTGTCGTCGTTGATTTTTAATGCCATCATTATTCCGCTCTTGATTCCGGTTGCGCTGAAAGGGGTTAAATACCGTCCAATGGGAGCCGATGCCATGCTTCGAAAAAATCTGATTATCTACGGCGTCGGTGGAGTTATGGTGCCCTTCATCGGCATCAAACTGATTGACATGCTTATTGCCTTGACCGGTCTTGTATAAACCAACGATTATATCACCATGCAAACAACGCTATCACTCTCGCAGCTCACCCGGCAATTTGGTGTCTCACTCCGTCTGCTTCCATTGAGCGTCATCGTCTGTAGCGGGTTCTATACCTTACTTGTTCTTCTTGCTGCTCAGCTTGCACCCTACTCCTCATCAGGCTCTCTTCTCCGTTCGGATAAAGGAGTGGTGGTTGGTAGTGAGCTGATTGCCCAGCAATTTACCCAGCCAAAATATTTCTGGTCGCGTCCTTCGGCCGCCTCCTGGAACGCCGCAGGAGCCGGAGGGAGCAATCTCTCGCCCGCTTCACTTGCGCTCCGCAAGAGGAGTGAAAAACTGCTTGCGGCATTTGCGCTGAAAAAAGGTGAAGATCTTCCAACTGATCTTGTTACAGCTTCGGGCAGTGGGCTTGATCCTCACATCTCTCTTGCTGCGGCCAGATTTCAGGCCGCGAGAGTGGCGCGAGCAAGGGGCCTCTCTCTGGATCAGGTTATGGCGGTGCTTGATAATCCGGCAAACGGAAAAACAACCATTCCGCTCGTGCATGAGTCGCTTGTTAATGTTTTGCAACTCAACCGGTCGCTTGACCGATTGCCAAAGTAATTCAGCCACCAGAGATTGAATTCCAAGAACGCTATGGAGAGCAACAGGGCCGACAGTTTTTTGCGTCTGATTCAGCAGTCGCAACAGGGCAAACTCAAAATCTATCTGGGCTACTCTGCCGGAGTTGGTAAAACATGGCAGATGCTGCAGGAAGCAAAACGCTTGCAGGAGAGTGGCATTGATGTTGTTGTCGGCCTTGTCGAGACCCATAAACGAAAGGAGACCGAGGCTCTGCTCTCGGGCCTTGAAATCCTGGCACGAAAAAGCCTGCATTACCGTGATATTGAAATTACCGAGATGGATATTGATGCCATTCTCCAGCGTCGTCCGGCGGTGGTGCTGGTTGACGAACTTGCGCATACCAATGTGCCCGGAAGCCGGAACAGCAAGCGCTATGAAGATGTTGAGGAGATTCTTGCGGCCGGCATTCATGTTATTTCAACCCTGAACATCCAGCATATCGAAAGCCTTTATGAAACGGTAGAACAAGCAACCGGCGTAAAGGTCAAGGAGCGGGTGCCCGATCGGATTCTGGGGCTGGCCGATCAACTGGTCAATGTTGATATTACAACCGACGACCTGCGTCAGCGACTTGTGGAGGGAAAGGTCTATGTTCCGGATCGGCGGGAAGCGGCCCTCTCCAACTTTTTCAGGCCTGAAAACCTTGAGCAGCTTCGTGAGCTAACCTTGAGGGAGCTGGCAGCACAGCTTGATGCGAAGCGGCGAAACCAGTTTCATGATGACTCTTTATCCAATCCTGATCAGTTGATGGTCTGCCTCAGTTCAAAAACGCAGAACTGTGAAGCCATTCTGCGCTATGCTTCGCGTATAGCCGGACGGCTCAACCGGAACTGGTATGCGGTCTATGTGCAAACCCTCTCGGACAGCCCGGCCAATATTGATGCCAAAGTACAGCGCATGCTCTCCAATACGCTTGTTCTTGCCCAGCAGCTCGGGGCGACGGTCTTTACCTACAAGGGTGACGATGTGGTTAAAACCATTCTGCAGTTTGCGAGGGAGTACCGGGTCGGTCACATTATTATTGGCAATTCCGGCCGAAAACTACCGTGGTGGCAGCGCATCCGGGGTCAGCAAACCGTGGTTGAACGGTTGATCAGCGAGTGCCGCTCCATCAGCGTGATTGTGCTCGACACCAGGGCCGAAAGTGGTGTTGTTGAGGCCACAAAAACCCCTGCGCAATATTTTGCCGGCCTCAGGGAGAGTATCCGGGTTGGCAACCAGCTTCCGGAGGCATGGAAAGAGCCGCTGCGAGGTGCGCGGGTGCTCTTGTGGGAGAGTGTTCTGGAAAAAGAAGAGGCCATCTTGCAGCTTCTTCAGGAGTGTTGCAAGGCAAATTTGGACATTGAGGAAGCAAGCGCACTGCAAAGTCTGCTTGAACGGGAGAAGCAGGGTAGCACCTTTGTTGGCGAGGAGATCGCCATCCCTCATGCACGACTTGAGCATCTGAAAAAACCGCTTCTTGCCGTCGGTGTCAGCAAGATTGGTATTTACGACCGGGAGTCCAGCAAAACCGCGCGGATCATCTTTTTGATGCTCTCCCCGCTTTCCGATCCGAACAGTCATATCCGCCTCCTGGGAGCTATCAGTAAACTTGCTTCCGACACCCAGTGGCGGAGTATGATGCTTGGAGCCAAAAACCAGAAAGAGATCCTGCGGCTCTTAAGGCGCCAGGCCGACCGGTTGGGGTAGGAGGCCGTAAACGAGAGGATGAGTACCGGATCCCAGCGAACTCTTTTGTTCGATTCTTTTGGCTTTTGATGTGTTTTATTGTTACATTTATGCGTTGTAGTTACACTTCTTCTTCTGTTTTTACTTCGCTCTTTTTCTTGGTGATTGTGGTATTGTTTTACGGCCTCTCTGCGGCAGGAGTGTTGTTGCAATGGGCGATAAGGAGTGCAGTATTTCTTTACGTAGAGGCATGTTTTGAACCAAACGGAGAAACATAATGGCAAAAACACTCTTTCCGGGAAGATTTGGCGGTGGAATCCCTGCGGATTTCTGGGTGCAAAAAGAACAGTTGATTGCTGCCTTCATCAAGGCAAACAAGTTGCAACCCGTTACACACGAGGCATTGCGGGTTGATGCCCATCCTATTGCGGCATCGCTTGTTGCCGGAGGCAAACAAGCCATCACCGTCGATTACATCCTCAATATCCGGGGAGGTCGCAGAACCCCCCATCTGCATTACAGGGGCGAACTCTACATTCTTGATGCAAAACAGTGGAACGCCTTTTCAGCTCCGCTTTTGAAGGAGTTCAGCCAAAAGATAGCCAGCGCCAATACGATTGGCTTTGAACACTTTATGGAAATCGGCGAATCGTTCAGCGCATTGGGTCATCTGTGAACATCTGACAATGGAGGCGTACCTTCACGCCTCCATTGAACGATTATTTATTGCTGTCCATGAAATATACCCTTGCCCTTACCCAGCAGTGCAATCTTGCTTGCCGCTATTGCTACATCACGAAGGCCGAGGCTGTTATGAGTCGCGAGACGGCGGCCTCCATTGTTGCATTCATTTTTCAGCATACTCCGCCGGGGGAGCTGATCGATATCGGCTTTTTCGGGGGCGAGCCCTTGCTTGAGTTTGAGCTGCTTAAAAGCATTGTCGGCATGGTTACCCGTCACCCGCTCTACAAGAGTCATCCCGTGCTCTTTTCTGTTGTCACGAACGGCACCATTTTTTCGGATGAGCTGGCCACGGAGCTTCAGCAACTTCAGATTACGCTCGGCATAAGCTGTGACGGTGCTCCAGCGGTTCAGGATGCTTCAAGGGTTTTTGCGGATGGCCGCGGCAGTTCCGGAGTTGTTGAAGCAAATATTCGTCATGCATTGCGTTTTTTTCCGTTTATGCCGATCAATGCCGTCTATCGGCCTGAGACCTTGTGTTTTCTGCCGGAAACAGTTGATTACCTTGCCGGACTCGGCGTCAGGAACATCTATTTGAACCCCGATATTTCAGCACGATGGAGTGAGCCGGATCTGCTGCAGCTTCCTCGGCTCTACGGTGCTATTGGCCAAAAGTACATGGAGTTTTACCGGGCTGGCGAACCACGCCATATCAGCCTCATCGACAGCAAGATTGTGGTGATACTCCGCAACGGCTATCACGTAATGGAGAAATGCCGGATGGGCAAGGGGGAGTTTGCTTTTGCTCCTTCCGGAAATGTCTATCCCTGTGAACGGCTTATTGGCGGGGATGATGGCAGTGTTCACTGTCTGGGTAACGTCACACAAGGCATTGCCACGCTTAGAAGGTGCAATCATGACGCCCAGTCGACGGCTAATGATGCCTGCCAGAGCTGCACGCTCAGCGCGTATTGCATGAACTGGTGCGGATGTACAAACTTTTTTGCAACCGGCGACTACAATAGCCCCGGCCCGTTTCTCTGTGGATCTGAAAAAGCGGCGATCCAGACGGCTTATGGCATTCTTGAGCAGCTTCGCCTTGAAGGCATTACCTTTTCCGATCATCTTGCCGGAACGCCGCTTATGAGCATTCTCGGTGAAGTTGGTGCCTTGACGGCGCCGTAATTCTCTGATTGGAAGCTTCAGGGATTTTTTTATATTTTTACCAATAGAGATTTTACTGCCGCTTACACGGGCGATGTTTTATTATCAGCCGATCATGACGACATTGAACACAAAGAACCTGCTGCTTGCCTTGGCTCTACTCCTCCTGAGGGGGAGGGATCTCTGAAAGGGAGGCGCGTTTTTGTTTGTGTTTTTTTTGCCAGAAGAACATTGTTAAAGCCGCCACCTTTTCACGGGTTGGTGGCTTTTTTCGTTTAAAGGATTAAATGGAGGATAAGGAGCAATGAAAACAATGAAGTATCAGAAATACGCAGCATATCCCACGGTTGCCCTTGCCGCACGGAGCTGGCCGGACAATACCATCACGCAGGCGCCGATCTGGTGCAGTGTGGATCTGCGTGACGGCAATCAGGCGCTTCCGGTACCGATGAATGTGGAGGAGAAGGTCTCCCTCTTCCAGTTGCTGGTTTCTGTAGGGTTCAAGGAGATCGAGGTTGGTTTTCCCTCGGCTTCCGCCACGGAGTTTGCGTTTGTTCGCCGGCTGGTTGAGGATAAGCTCATTCCTGACGATGTCACCATCCAGGTGCTGACCCAGGCCCGCGAACACCTGATTCGCAAGACCTTTGAAGCGATCAGTGGCGCAAAGCACGCCATTGTGCATCTCTACAACTCCACGTCACGCCTGCAGCGCGATGTCGTCTTCCGCAAAAACCGGGAGGAGATCAAGGCTATTGCCATTGAGGGCACAGCGCTGGTGCGTCGCCTGAAGGATGAGAGCGGGAACCGGGGTATACGCTTCGAGTATAGTCCTGAAAGTTTTACCGGCACGGAGCTTGATTATGCGCTTGATGTCTGCCATGCGGTGATGGACAGCTGGGGAGCCTCACCGGATGAGAAAATTATTTTGAACCTTCCCTCGACGGTTGAGATGTCGCAGCCGAATATTTATGCCGACCGGATCGAGTGGTTCTGTCGCCATATCAAGCAGCGCGATGCGGTGCTGATCAGCGTTCATGCCCATAATGACCGGGGCACGGCCGTTGCCACGGCGGAGCTGGCGGTGATGGCCGGAGCCGACCGGGTAGAGGGAGCGCTGTTTGGCAATGGCGAGCGGTGTGGCAATATGGATATCATCACGATGGCCCTGAACCTCTTCAGCCAGGGAGTTGATCCTGAACTGGATTTTTCTGACTTGCCCCGTGTGCGCGAGGTCTACCGGCGCTGTACCCGAATGGATATCCACTCCCGCCATCCCTATGCAGGAGAGCTGGTTTACACGGCATTCTCGGGTTCGCATCAGGACGCGATCAGCAAGGGAATGAAGGCGCACGCCATCTCGCAGAATGGTTTGTGGGAGGTACCTTATCTGCCGATTGATCCAGAGGATGTGGGTTGCAGCTATGAGGCTATTGTGCGCATTAACAGTCAGTCCGGCAAGGGCGGGATGGCCTATGTGCTTGAGAAGGATTACGGGATTCAGATACCGAAATGGATGCAGCCCGATTTTGCCGAAGCGGTTCAGGCCGTAGCTGACCGAACTGGCACTGAGCTCTCATCGGAGCAGATTCATGATCTCTTTCACTCGGAGTATGTGAAACTCAAGGAGCCGGTCTCCCTTAAAAAGTGCAATATCAGTTGGGACGATTCCGATCCCCTGCATCCGGATGAAGAGGCGACCCTCATCAGTTGTATTGTGCAGATGAAGGATCGGGAGTTCATTTTTAAAGCGCAGGGGAATGGGCCGCTTGATGCTTTTGTCAAAGGGTTTATCCGTGAAAGCGGGCTTGAGTTCAGCGTTGAGGAGTATGCCGAGCATGCCATCGGCCACAGCGCCCGGGCTCTTGCCATAGCCTACATCAAGATTGTCTGCCTTGATGGACGCCTCTCCTTTGGTGCCGGTATTGATTCCAATATCAGTCTTGCGTCGATCAAGGCCATTGTCAGTGCCTTGAACCGGCTTCCGTAAAAGCTTTTTTCTCTGGCGGTAACACATCTCTTTCGGTTAACGGAATTGCTTTGTTGCCGCCGTTTCTTGTTTTAGGAACGGTTCAGCTCTTTTTTTTGTACCATCTTAAATAGAAACTTTTTCTGTTTAGGTTATGATGGAAGCTCACTCTTTGATCAAGGATGCCGGACTGAAGCTAACTCCGCGTCGTCGGGCGATGATTGCCCATTTTTCCCTCTCCTCCGGGCCGCTTGCACCGGTTGAACTGCATGAACGGCTGAAAGCAGAGTTTCCTCGCTGCGGACTTCCGGGGGTCTACCGCAACCTGGAAGCGCTGGCGGATTGCGGTGTGCTCTTCCGGGTTGCCGGCTTTGGCCGTGAACGGCGCTATGCGCTTTGCTCTCAACCGCACCACGAAGAGCACCACCATCATCACATCATCTGTATTTCATGCGGCCGGGTCGGCCAGGTGGAGGAGTGCTTGTATCAGGAGGGGATGATGATTGATGGTTTTCGGCTTGTCGGGCATCTGGTGCAGCTCCGCGGAGTTTGCGCTCCCTGTGCCGTCAAGGAGTCGGAGGGTTCAGGATGAACAAGACTCTCTCGCGGCTTTTCAGGGTTCAGCTTCTCTTGCTGCTTTTTTTCTTTTGCGGATGCACCGAGGAGAGGCAGACGCATAAGCTGCAGGTTGTTGCCTCGATTGCACCGCTCTCTTACTTTGCCGAACGGATTGGTGGCAGGAGGGTGGCCCTCTCCGTGATGGTGCCGCCGGGCGGAAACCCGCATAGTTATGAACCCAGGCCCCGGCAGATGGCGCGGCTTGCCGATGCAGCTCTCTTTATCAAGGCGGGCTCCGGGGTGGAGTTTGAGCTTAACTGGATGCAGCGCTTTTTATCGCTTAACCCCGCCCTGAAGGTGTGTAACGGGGTTGAGCATATCACTCTGCTTCCCATGAAAGATGAAGAGGATGCCCTTCATCACGGTCGTTATGATCCGCACTACTGGCTCTCTCCGCTGAACGGTATTATTATTGCACGCAACGTTGAAGCGGCGCTTGTGGCGGTTGACCCGCAGCACCAGGAGGAGTACCGGGCGAACGCTGGAGCGCTTGTGGCCGAGCTGCAGGCGCTTGACCGGGAGATTCGCTCAAAGCTTGCTCCGTTGAAGAACCGTCGATTTCTGGTGTTCCATCCGGCATGGGGATATTATGCCCATGCCTACGCTCTCGAACAAATTGCGGCCGAAGAGGAGGGCAAGACGCTCACCCCCAAGCAAATGCAGCGGGTGATTGAAAAAGCCCAAACAAACCACATCCGGGTGGTGCTGCTCTCGCCCCAGTTCAATGCCTCCCAGGCCGAGGCTATTGCAAGGGAGATCGGCGGTATAACCCGGAGTGTCGATCCGCTGGCTTCCGATTATCAACACAATCTCCGGCGTGCAACTTCAACCTTTCTTGAATCCATGCAATGAAGAGTGTACTTGTTCAATGTGAGCAGCTTTCAGTCACCCTTGGTGGTATGAAGGTGCTTGAGGGGGTGACACTGCAGGTTTTGGAGGGGGATTTTTTAGGCATCATCGGTCCTAATGGCGGAGGCAAGACAACCTTTCTTCGGACAATTCTGGGGCTTCAGAGCCCTTCGTCGGGCAGCGTGCGTGTTTTTGGCTTGCCGCCGGGCCGTTCACCGGGGCGTATTGGCTATGTACCGCAACGGTTGTTTTTTGACCGGGAGTTTCCCATCAGCGTGCGCGACCTGGTGATGATGGGTCGGCTATCGAAAAAAAAACTGTTTCAGCACTATAACCCGCTTGATCGCCAGAAAAGTGATGAGGCGATGCAGCTCGCCGGTCTGGAGCGACTCAGCGAGCACCGTATCGGTTCGCTCTCCGGAGGGGAGCTGCAGCGGGCCCTCATTGCCCGCGCTCTTGCCGGAGAGCCGGAGTTGCTGCTGCTCGATGAACCAACGGCCAGCATTGATCCCCAAATGAAAAGCTCGATCTACGATCTGCTGGAGCGGCTGAAAAAAAAGCTCACCATTATTCTGGTCAGCCACGATACCTCAACCATAAGTCGTTATGTCGAGAGCATTGTTGAGCTGAATGTCACGCTGGAGCGCCACGATCTCTCTTCGGTTTATCGGCCGGAGGGAGCTTTGTTTCCAAACTCCTTGTAAATCGAACCAAACCCGAAAGGTAATGCCATGTTTCCCGAGATTTTTGCTTTCGATTTTATGCGTAATGCGCTGCTTGCCGCGCTGCTTTCCAGCGTAGCTTGCGGCATTATCGGCACCTATGTTGTGGTCAAGAGGATTGGCTTTATCAGCGGCGGTATCGCTCATACCGCATTTGGCGGCATCGGGCTTGGCTACTACCTCGGCATCAATCCACTCCTTGGCGTTATTCCTTTCTCGCTTCTTGCGGCACTTGGTATCGGCCTCTTGAGTAAAAAGGGCAATGTGGCAGAAGATACCGCCATCGGCACCTTCTGGGCGATCGGCATGGCCGTCGGGGTTATTTTTATCGGACTTAAACCCGGCTATGCTCCTGACCTCTTCAGCTATCTCTTTGGCAATATCCTGACCGTACCGACCTCGGATCTTTGGATGATTGTGTTGCTGGATCTGGTGATTGTGCTCGTGGTCTGGCTGCTCAGCAAGGAGTTTCTGGCCCTTTCGTTTGACGAGGAGTATGCGCTTGTTTCGGGCGTGAAGACCACCCTCCTCTACCTGCTGCTGCTCTGCTTGATTGCCCTGACCGTTGTGATCATGATGCGGGTTGTGGGCATTGTGATGGTGATCGCTCTCCTGACCATTCCTGCGGCCATTGCCCGCCTCTTCAGCCGTACCCTGCCGGGTATGATGGTGCTTTCGGTGGTGCTTTCAGCTCTCTTCAGCCTCTCGGGGCTCTGGCTCTCCTGCCTCTTTGATCTTGCCTCCGGAGCCACGATTATTGTTGTTTCGGGCCTTGTCTTTTTTCTGGTGCATCTGGTGCGCTTTGTCAAGGCCTCTTTAACGGCACAATAATGACCGGGCAGGTGGAGCGCCGGATAACCCCTTCAGAAACGCTGCCGACAAGCAGATGGAAGAGCGCCCCGTGTCCGTGGGAACCAAGCATGATCAGGTCAGCCTGCTGTTTCTCACTTTCACCGATAATTGCCAGAGCCTCCTCATGGTGCACGATGGCGACGGAGGTCTCGATCCCATCTTCCTGCAGTTGTTTTGCCAAGCTCTGCAGTTGTATCGACTCTCGGCCTCCCTCATCATCCGGCTCTATATCCGGCAAATGCACTATCTCTTCATCTGATGGCAGCTCAATGGCGGGTGAGGCGGGCGCAATGACATGGAGCAGCACGACCGTTGCCTGCAGGCGTTTGGCAAGCTTTTGGGCTTCGTCGATGATTTTTCGGGATTGTTCCGAGAGGTCGATAGCAACGAGCAGTTTCATGAGTGGCTTACTTTTTGATGGCAGCCATGCTTGTAATAGCCGCAGAATGCGATTTCAACAGGGTGAAACAGTGTCTTCTCCATAGTGTTTGCTCCGGAGAGTTGTTATTGCCTCTCTCTTTGCAATCCAAAGCCCTGAAGCCTGCGGCACTTCTGCCGCAAGGAGGCAACCAAAGAGAGAATTCTCTCTTCTCCTGAAAACGGTTAATCTGCAGGGCTGCGATTGCAAGAGAGAAAAGAGGTGCAGTGGATCCCTCGAAAAAAACTATCAGGCGACTGTTTTGCGCTTTTCCTGGATGATCATGAAGAGTGCGGCAACAACACCCGGTGCCCAGCCAAGCAGCGTAAGCAGTCCGGTCAGCATGATGGTGCCGGCTTCCTTGTTCATGACTGCGGCAGGAGGAAGAAGAAAAGCCAGAATCCAGCGGCGAATGTCCATTGATAGTGCTCCGGTTTATTTGTTATGAAGTTTTTAAAATTTAATACTTAACTGGCAACAAACAATGCAAAAACTTTCCATGAAACTTCCTATGCAGCAAATCAATAACGGTAGCGCTTGCATTTTGCTGCTAAAATTGTAAATTAAATTCCCTTCAGTAATAATCCTGAGTAAATAAGAATGCTCGCGATTCGTGAACATAAACAGAAAAAAGTTGCTTAAAAACGTTCATCCCGACGTGGTTTTGGATGATGAAGATGAGGTCATTGACGAACCGAATTTTAATAACCACAATACCTCTCCAGACCCGCCCAGTCCGTACGCTGACCTTGAAAAGAAGTATCGCAAAAACCGGTTTAACAAAAGCAGAAATCAGAGCGGTTCAGACCTTTTTGGTGTGAACGGTCCGGGTATCTATTCCGTTGCGAAAAGTGCCGACGGAAACAAACTGCAGAAAAGAAAACCGAAAAGGAAGCCGCCGTCCAAGGTTTCCCGCTTTACTTCCGGCAAGCGTAGCGCATAAGCGGCTTTGGCCGAGAGTGCTCTTCCGTCACCAGCACTGTCCTCTCCTCCGTTCAGTTGGAGGAGAAGTGGGAGTATGCGGTTTTCTTTGTACTCTTTGAAGAAGATTTGTAATTTTACGGTAGTGAAGAACTCCATTGATTATAAATCTTCTTTACCATGCTGCTTATCAATCGCTTCATCCGTCTTGTTGAAGACCATGCGGAATCCCTCTCCCTGCTGTGGGTCGAGAGTGTCCGATCCAACTCCCTGACTGCGGGATATGGCAAGCTCTCCCGGGAGATTCTTCATGACAGTGTCTACAGCCGCTTCAGAAAGCTTGGCGAGTGGGTTGGCAAAAACGAGGGGCGCGACCGGGATATTGCCCAAGAGTTCTGTGACATTGGTCTGCAGTGGGCGAAATCGGGCATCAAGGCCGCAGAGATGGTCTATTCGCTTATGCTTGAACGGGATCTGCTCTGGAACTACATTCTTGATGAAGGCATTATTACCGAAGGGATCGACCTGAACCGTGCCATCGAATTTTCCCATCAGTTGAACTACTTTTACGACAAGGCCATTTATTTTACCCTTGTCGGTCATGAGAGCCACGGGGGCGCTCTCTCAGCAAGTCGTGATGAAGGGGTGTTCGACAAGATTTTTGAAGGGTTCAAGCACTGGATTGTGGTTCAATAAGAGCGTCACTCATGATGATAACCGTTCAGGAGGCCCACCGCCTCATTCAGGAATCGCTTCCCGCACCAGGAATTGAGGAGCAGTTGCTTCGTCATCTTCAGGGCATGGTGCTTGCCCGTGATGTGGAGGCTCCGTTTGCCTTGCCGCGTTTCACCAATGCCGCAATGGATGGTTTTGCCGTGCGGTGGGATGATATCAGCCATGCTTCGGTTGACTCTCCGGTGTTGCTGCATGTCACCCAGATCATTCCCGCCGGTCGCTCCTCAACCATGCGGGTTGTTTCTGGCTGCTCTGCCGAGATCATGACCGGGGCACCGTTGCCGGAAGGGGCCGATACTGTTGTGGCGTTTGAAAATACCAGTGGTTTTGGTTCGGCATTTGTTGAGATCTACCGCCCCGTGCAAAAGGGGGCGAATGTCCGCCACAGCGGCGAGGAGGTGAAGCCGGGGGAGGTGCTCCTTCATAAAGGCGACATACTCTCTCTCCCTGAAATTGCACTGCTTGCCTCATTCGGTTTGTCGTCCGCCGAAGTATACCGTAAACCCCGTGTTGCCATGCTTACCGTGGGCGATGAACTTCGTATGCCCGGTGAAGCGGTTTCGGGAGCCGAGATTTATAACAGTAACCTTTTTATGCTTGAAGCGGCCTGCCGTTCAGTTGGTATAGAGCCGGTCGCTCTTTCTGCTGCACCAGACACCCGCGACTCCTTGCATGCCGAACTTGTCGGGTTGCTTGAGGCGTGCGATCTGCTCATTACCGTGGGAGGAATCTCTACCGGAGCGTATGACTTTGTTCAGCAGGAACTTGCGGTACTTGGTGTGCAAAAGAAGTTCTGGAGTGTTGCCCAAAAGCCCGGCAAACCGCTCTACTTCGGTTGCAGCGAAAGCGGTATTCCGGTTTTTTCCCTGCCAGGCAGTCCGGTTTCGGCCCTGGTCTGTTTTGTGGAGTATTGCATTCCGGCTCTCTCAGCCCTTCAGGGGAGAGCGGCTCCAGCCAAACTCCGGGCAATACTTGCTGAACCATTTCCTTCCGATAAAAAGCGTTACCGTTTTCTTCCCGGTCATCTCTACCCTGAAGAGGGGCGTCTGCGGTGCAGGATATCAGAACAGGTTGAATCCCATATGCTTACCTCGCTCATCGGCTCAAACGCTCTGCTTGAAGCCGAACCCTCTCGGGAGCCGCTTCCTGCCGGTTCGGAGATACTCTGCACACTCTTTCCCTGGTCAGGCTTCCTGTAAAGTATTGGCCATGCTCTCTTTCAGCGGGAGAGCATGTCGCTTTTCATGGTTTTCATGAGGGCCTTGCACCTTGCCGTGATTTGATCAGGGGTTTTTGACTCTTTTGCACCAAAGGGAGAGTAGAGGAGACGATCGAGTGCGTCAAGCAGTGCCGGGATTTCCGAGCGGAGCTCAGCCGGGAGGTCACTCTTCAGCAGCGCATGGTTGAGCTCCTTTCTGGTCAGGCTTCCCGGAGTGTTGATGCCGGACTCTTCAAGCATGGAGAGGAGTTGTCGTTTCAGGTTTCCGGCCGATTCTCCCTCTTCCGCATGTTGCCCGGTCTGGAGTTTGCTTTTTTTCGTGTTGCTCCTGTGTATTTTCAAGGCGAGAAAAGTTGCTCCAGCCACCAGGAGCAGGAAGAGCGCGATTGCGGTGGGGGTGATGAGTGGCGAAAGAGTCTCGTTTTTTTCGGTTTCACTACTCTTTGTGGTTCCATCGTTTTCTCTGGCGGTGTGTGCGGCAGCCTCAACCTGTAAGGTGAGTGGTTGGGTATGAATGGTGCTGAACTGCTTGGTTTCAGGATTGAAGAGCAGCAGAGAGAGTGCGGGAAGGTGATACTCACCCGCCGATTGGGGCCAGGCCACAACGGTTTCGGTTACTGAACCTGATGTGGTTTCTGACTCTTTGTTCAGGGTTGTGGTTCTTTGCGGAGGGTTTTGGCGGAAGCTCTCCGGGAGGTGCAGCTTGGGCAGCGCCAAGGTAAAGAGGCTTCCCTGGCCATTCAACACCAGCTTTACCGTAATCGGCTCTCCGACTTTGAGGGTTGGTTTGTCCGCCAGAAGTGCCAGTGTAAAGGTGCCGACAGCACCGGAAAATCCTTCTGGCACCGGTTCAGGCAGCGCACGGGCTGAGATGGTGATGCCGGGTGCTGTAAGCTCTTGATTCAGCTCATGCAGCTCCTCTCCATTTGCACCCATCTTTTGCTGCGCTGTACTGCAGAGCATACGGTATCCTGCTACCGTGAAGTTGCCGCTTTTTATCGGCACCACCCTGAACTGCCTGACCACAGCCCTTCGGAAGGCTATGCCCTGAACCTCTGCCTGCGTACTGTGGATATAGCGCTCCTGCCCGCTCTCCTTTGCCCAGAGGCCCTGAAGGGAGGGGGAGTTTTCGCGGACTATTTTCGGCGCAACATCACGGAAGTAAAGGGTGTAGGTCAAGAGGATCTCCTGACCTACAAAGGGAGTAGTGCTGCTTATCGAGGAAGCAAGGAAGGGTTTTTGTTCCGGCTTTTCTGTCGCTCCGGCGATGGAGAAAGGTGAGAGCATCGCCATCATGAAGAGACAAAAAACGCGGTACCAGTAACGGGCAGAGGCTGCCATAACCACTTATTTCATAAGTTCTCTGGAGCGAGTCGCCGCCGCGGCTACGGTTTCAATCAGGATCTGGCGAATATTTTTTTCATCCATAACCCTCAGCCCGGCCTCAGTTGTGCCGCCTGGTGTGGTGACCTCCCGACGAAGCTCTTCGGGAGTTTTCTCGCTGGAAAGCACCATTTTTGCTGCCCCGAGCATGGTTTGTGCACCGAGGAGCAGGGCCTCCTTCGGCGTTAAGCCACACTGCACTCCGCCTTCGGCCAAAGAGTCCAGAATATGGAACATATAGGCCGGGCCACTTCCCGAGAGGGCAGTTGCGGCATCCATCTGCGACTCTTCAAGAGTTGTTACCCTCCCTATGGCGCTGAAGAGGTCTGAGGCAACGGCCAGATCTTCATCCGAAGCCATTTTACCCCTACTGATTGCGGTCATTCCTTCACCCACGAAGGCGGGAGTATTGGGCATAACCCTTATCACTTTCAGCTCTTCGATGGCATGGTTCCTGATAAACTCTGAGGAAATTCCGGCTGCCACGCTGATGAGGAGGTGTGTGGAGCTGAGCGAGGGGCGCAGCTCACCGAGTACCTCTGCAATCTGGTATGGTTTGACGGCAAGAATGATGACCTGTGATTTTTTTGCAACCTCTTCAGCCGACAAGCAGGGTTGAACGGGATAGTCGGCCGAAATGGAAGAAAGAGCGGTGGGTTCCTTGTCAAAGCCTGAAATCACCGTATGCTGACGGTTACTGAGTCCTGCAATAAGCGCCCGGGCAATTCTGCCTGTTCCTACAAAGCCGATATGAAGAGTGTTCATGGTAAAACAAATGGTGGTGTATAGAGGTTGCTCTGGATATAGGAGATAGTACAATATTTTAAAGGATTTTCCATTCCAGTGCAACCTCCCCCTCGCTTACCGGTAGCGTAGTTTGAGGAAAAGGATGGTCATGAGCAGCAGCAGTGAAATGGTGTTGGCGCCAATCATTGGCCAATCACCTCTCTCTATGCCGTAGAGAAGCCAGAGCATGGTGCCGACGTTTATGGCAACTGCCCAGATGAGGCTGATGTCGCGGGTCTGGCGGGTTCTGAGAATCCTGATGGCCTGGGGCAGAAAGGCGAGGGTGGTGATGATGCCGGCGGCATAGCCAAGGTATGGGGTGTCGTGCATGATTATGGTCGAAAAAGAGTTGCTCTGCTGCTTCCGCTGCTCGCTTTTTTTCAGGGTTATGGATGCAAAATGCAAAAAAAAGGCGGGAGATTGTCCCGCCTTTTCAAAAGCCTCATGAAGCACAAAATGGTTACTTGCTCTGCTGGACGATATAGGCGACAGCGTTGCCAACCTGCTGGTCGGTAAGTTTAGGATTGCCGCCTTTCGGCATCATCATGCCTTTTTTGCCCGTGAATCCTTTGATTGATTTGCTGACAAGTATAGCCTCGCCCTGAGCTATACGTGGCGCCCATGCGGCTTTATCGCCTGTTTTAGGGGCTCCCATCAAGCCATCCTTGTGGCAGGTCACACAGCTTGAATCGTATGTGGCTTTGCCTGCAGCTGAATTATAGGCGGCATTGGCAGCGGTAGAGCTCATTGCAAAAACAAAGAGTGCACAAAGGGCGGCTGAAATAAAACGAGACATTGGTGTTTTCTCCCCTGGAATAAGTTTAAAAAGTTATGGACGGGTAGCTTTTTGTTGTACTGGAATGTTATAAACCTTGATTTTAGCATTTTAAGACCATCAATCCAAATACATCACCTTGCAATTGCCGCTTTGCTACGGGCAAATTTTAATGTTTTATAGATCCAAAACGAAAAAAAAGCGGGATGGTCTCCCGCCTTTGCCTGTGTCATGAAGCACAAAAGGGTTACTTGCTCAGTTGGACCATATAAGCAACAGCGTTGGCGACATCAGCGTCTTTCAGTTTGATATTGCCGCCTCTTGGAGGCATCATCCCTTTTTTGCCCTGAAAGCCTTTGATTGAATGGATGGTCATCAGATCCAGACCACCCTTGATGCGGGGTGCCCATGCAGGTTTGTCGCCAATTTTAGGCGCGTTCATCAGGCCATCCTTGTGGCAGGTGGCGCAGTTGGTATCGTAGATGGGCTTGCCGGCAGCCGCATTATAGGCCGCTTTGGCATCGGTTGCGCTCATTGCAAATACAAAGAGAGCACAAAGGGCGGCTGAAATAAAACGGGACATTGGAGTTTTCTCCCCTGGAATGAGGTTACAAAGTTATAAGCGGGTACCGTTCTGTTGTGCTGGATTGTTATAAGCCGTGACGTTGGCATGTTAAAGCCATCCATCAGAATACGTTCCCTTGCAATTGCTGCTTTTGGATTGACCCTGTGGTGGGAGGGAATAGCACCCTCCCGCAGGGAAGTTACTTCGATTTGTCGATCATGTAGGCGACGGCGCTGCCAACCTGTTCGTCGGTCAGAGCGGCATTGCCACCTTTTGCCGGCATCATGCCTGCTTTGCCTGTAAAGCCTGCTATTGATTTTTTCGTAATCACATCCAGGCCCTGTGGAATGCGCGCGGCCCATGCAGCCTTGTCGCCAGGTTTCGGGGCTCCCATCATGCCAGCCTCGTGGCAACCTGCACAGCCTGCATCATAGACGGTTTTTCCGGCGGCAAGTTTCGGGTCAGCCGGTGCGGCTTCCTTGGCCGGTGCAGCAGCAGGGGCCGGAGCTGGAGCGGCGGCTGGAGCGGCAGGGGCGGCTTCTTTGGGGAACTGGGAGGAGAGAGAGGCAGGTGGCTTTTCAAGGCCACAGGCGCCGAGACAAAAAAGGCTGACGGTCAAAAAAGGCAGAAATGGTTTCATGGTCATAATGGTGACGGGTTTTGAGGTTATTGTGCCGGGAGTGGTTGAGAAAATTCAGATTAACATTTTAAAAATTATTCGGCGGATGGCAAAATGGTTTTTTCGGTGAACTCTTTTTCCCGCTGACACTGCAAGTCATGCCGGGAGAGTCGGTAGAGATGCGTATAGAAGAGATTGAAGAGCAGGACGGCCGTTTTTGCATCCGGGGCTCCCATGCCTCTTTTGATCGCATTTTTTACGGTGAAGACTTGTCGGGTAAGGGCGGAGTAGCTTTCGATAAAGGCATCAAGCTCAATATTTTTTGGGCGATAGAGCATCTCCTGGCCGAAGGTGTAACGGAACGCGGTGATGTCGCGGGGATCGAAGAGCAGCCGCCCCTCTTCGCGGAGCCGGTCGAATACCCGTGTGCCCGGAATCGGGCGCAGGATATTGATGCCCGGCACATCGAGCCGGGTTTCACGGATGAATTCCAGTATGGCCGCTGGAGTTTGAAGCGTGTCGCCATCAAGACCGTAAATAAAACTTCCGTAAAGGCTTATTCCGGCATTTCGGATGGTGGTGATGGCCCGAACCAGCTCCGTTGTCCGGTTCTGGTTTTTTTTGTGGGCCCGCCGGCTTTGCGGCTCAATGCTCTCTATGCCGACAAGCAGTGCCCTGCACCCTGATCGGGCAAAGGTTTCAAGCAGCTCATGCTGCTGGCCAAGGGTGGTGGTGGCCTGGCCGAACCAGCGGATCTTCAGCGGGATGAGACGCCGGAAGAGCTCAAGGGCATACGCCGGGTCGGCATTGATGGAGTCGTCAACAAAAAAAAATATTCTCTGGTCATCCTCTTGAAAGCGCTCAACTTCCCGGACAACGTCGCTGACCCTTCTTCGGCGCAGGGCGTGGCCGTTGAGGAGATGGACATTGCAGAAGTCGCAACTGTGCTGGCACCCTCTTCCGGTCTGGATGAGGTTGGTGGTAAAGTAGCGACTTTTGATGAGCGACTCTTTATAGACCGGGCGCGATTCTCCGAGGTCAGGGTATGTGGCTGATTGGTAGAGCGGTTTAAGGGTGGCGTGTTTCAGATCGGTCAGCAGCTCTTTCCAGAGATCGTCGGCTTCACCAACTACCAGCGTGTCCGCATGGGGAGCAGAGGAGTCCCGAAAAAGAGTAACATGGGCGCCTCCGAGAACCACTGGAATACCCTGTGCTCGGAGCTGGTCAGCCAGCAGAAAAGCTTTTTTTGCCATGCCGGTCTGGACGCTGATGCCCACCAGATCCCACCGCTCATTGAAGGGGAACTCCTCAAAACGCATGTCGCAGATCGATTGCTCAACACCCGCTACCTCTATGGAGCTGAGGATCATGAGCGAGAGCGGGGGAATGGCAAACTGGCTACGTTTGATGACGCTTCTCAGCGAGTGGTTGAACCATGCTGAGAGGGGGTTGCTCTCCTCGTTGCTGTAGAGGGAGCGGGCTCCGTCAACACCGCTTTCGGATGGCAGAAAGACGAGCAGAACTTTTTTTGCAGTGTGCATGGTCATTCTACCAGTCGAGGGTGTTCTTTTTTGCCGACTTTGCTCCCGGTTGCGGAAGCCGCTGCATCAGGGCCGACTCCTCCTCGCGGGAGTGCTCAAGGAGCCGCTCGGCGACCGCACTACCGATGCCGGAAGCTGGTTGAGGGGCCGGGCTTTTTTTAAGGCTGGATGATGAGCCTCGGGGCGGAGTTTCAAGTTCCTGCAGGTAACGGCGGACCACCTCATAATTAATTTTTGCATCGCCTCTCTCTTTATCAGCCAGCAACACCGATCTGAACCGGTCGAGTGATTGGCGGAAGAGCTTGATTTTGCTCTCTTTGGTGCTGCTCGAAATTGCTCTCATGGCGAGCGTGTTGCCCTCGTTAAAAAGGGCCTGAAGTCGGAGATCATCTGAGGTGATGGCCGGTTTGGCCGCGCTGGCAAAGAGGGTTTCGGCTTCAGGATATTTTGCCTGCATGTAGAGTGCACAGCCAAGGTTGAAACGGGCCGGGGCTCTTTTTTGGCCTTCAGGGAGTGTGGTGAGGAGCTGGCGAAAAACACTCTCGGCCCGGCCGTAGGCGCGCTGTGCATAGAGTGCATTTCCTTGTAATTGAAGGCGATAGTTCTGAAGCATCTCCTGCATTGACGCTGCAAGGGTGAAGAGAAGCAGGATGGCGTGCGGCCAACTCATGGCATGAACGCTGTTTGTCGGAAGGAGTGAACCATGTGCATTTCAGCGGTAAAGGTGATCAACAGGGGAGTCCCTCAGAACCACCCCGCTCTGGATTGCGGGATGGTTCCATTTGGGTGTGTTTCGCTTCAGTTACCGAGGAAGGCCTTCTGTACCGCGCTGACGCCGGCGCCAATTTCAAAATCAAAGTTGATCTCGTAGAGGGCGCGCTCAATACCGCCGATGACGGTCAGCATGTCGAGCTCATCGTAGAAGCCGAGATGAGAGATGCGGAAAATTTTATCCTTGTACTCATCCTGACCGGCCGCAACCGTTATGCCGTTGCTGTTTTTCAGCGCCTTGTTAAAGCTTGACCACTTCACACCTTCAGGGAGCCATACCGGAGTAACGGCAAACGAGGGGGAGTTGCTGAAGAGCTTCATGCCAAGAGCGTTACAGCCCTGACGGCAGGCGCTGGCAAGGCTTTCATGCCGTTTCCAGATGTTCTCAATGCCTTCCAGCTTGATCATCTGTAATGCCTCATCGAGGCCGATTACCAGCGAGACGGCCGGCGTGAAAGGGGTATCGTCTCCGGCGTGGGCCTTCAGGGCTTTTTTCAGGCTCAGGTAGTATTGCGGCAACCCTTTCTGGGCGTTAATGATATCCTGTGCTCTTTCGGAAATGGCAACCAGTGCAAGTCCCGGAGGCATCATGAGTCCTTTCTGTGAACCGGTGATGCAGATGTCGACGCCCCAGTCGTCAAAATGAAATTCGTGTGCACCAACGGCCGTAATGCCGTCAACCAGCACAAGCGCTTCGGAGTTTTCGCGGATCAGGGCGCTGAGGGTCTGGATATCGGCCGCAGTGCCGGTTGAAGTTTCTGAATGGGTGAGGCAAACCCCTTTGGCATCGGGGTGCTCCTTGAGCAGTTCGGCCAATCTTTCCGGCTGAATGGCACTTCCCCACTCGACCTTCTCCTCAATGCAGTTACCGGTGAAGACGCGTACCAGCTCTCCCCACCGCTCACCGAACTTGCCGGCATTGATGGTGATGACCTTGTCGCCCTGTTTGAAGAGGCTTGAAATGGTAGCCTCCATGCCGCCGGTGCCCGAACAACTGAGCACAACAACCGGCTGGGTTGTTCTGAAGAGATACTTGAGATCCGCGTGAACCCTGGTCAAAATCTCCATGAACTCGGGATTGCGGTGATGGATAATCGGAGCGGCCATGCGGAGCATGACATTTTCAGGGACCGGGGTCGGCCCTGGAGTGAACAGTCTTTTTTTCATCTCTTCAGAAAAGGGGTTGAATAGTTAAAGAGAGTCATTGCTATCAGTTTTTCCCGCGCTCCATCAGTGAGGTGAACTCTTCGAACAGGTAGCCGGAATCGTGCGGCCCTGGCGCGGATTCGGGGTGATACTGCACCGAAAAGCAGGGAAGCTCCTTGTGGCGTATCCCTTCAACTGTATTGTCGTAGAGGTTGAGATGGGTCAGCTCAAGCGTTTCAGGCAGAGAGTCCTGGTTTACTGCAAATCCATGGTTCTGTGAAGTAATCTCTATTTTTCTGTTCGAAAGGTTTTTAACCGGATGGTTGCTGCCGTGATGGCCGAATTTCAGCTTGTAGGTTTCAGCGCCGCAGGCCAAAGCCAAAAGCTGGTGGCCGAGGCAGATGCCGAAAACCGGCAGCGGCCGGGTGGTGCGGTTATACTCCAGAAGCTGGCGGATGGTCTCAATGGCGTATCCGACGGCCGAAGGGTCGCCCGGGCCGTTTGAAAGAAAGACCCCGTCAGGGTTGAGGCTCAACAGCTCTTCGGCCGTTGTGCCAGCCCTCAGCACAGTCACCTTGCACCCCGCCTGGTGGAGCATACGGAGAATATTGGTTTTGATGCCGTAATCAAATGCAGCTACATGGTAGCGGGCATCGGCTCTTTCGAGGGTATAGTTTTCCGCGGCGGTCACGGTTTTAACCAGGTCAAGGCCGCTCATTTCAGGAAGCTCCTGGGCTTTTTCCTGCAAGGCTTCCGGGCTTTCGTCCACCACGGAAATGATGCCGCGCATGGCTCCCTTTTCACGGATCTCGCGCACCAGGCGGCGGGTGTCGATACCGGCAAGGCCGGTTACCCCGGCACGTTTCAGGCAGGAGTCAAGGCTCTCGGTGGCTTCGTAGTTGCTGTAAAGCTGCGACACTTCACGCACAATGAAGGCCGAAGCCCATATTTTTTTTGATTCGTTATCGGAAATATTGATACCGTAGTTTCCTATAAGTGGATAGGTCATGACGACCATCTGGCCGGCATAGGATGGATCGGTAAGAATCTCCTGGTATCCGGTATGCGAGGTATTGAAAACCACCTCGCCGCCGGCCTCTCCGATATGGCCGAACGCTGTGCCTTTATAAACCGATCCGTTTTCTAATACCAATGTTGCTGGTGTTGGCTGCATGGTGCTACTCATTCCTTGGTCGTAAGTTTATCGCCCGATTCCTGTGTTTCGATGTTGGCAATTGCCGTGCGGTCGAACTTGATTTTTGTCGTCTCATTCACCTGAACAAGCACGGTTTTCTTTTCGGCATCAATGCCCGAAACCGTACCGTGTATGCCGCCGATGGTGGTAACCTTGTCACCCCGTTTCAGGCTGTCGAGCACTTTATCCCGATCCTTCTGCTTTTTCTGCTGGGGGCGGATCATAAAGAAATAAAAGACGATGAAGATAAGAACCAGAGGGACAAGCTGAATGAAGGGGTTTGGCGTCTGGCCTCCTGCGGGAGGAGCAAAGAGGAAAAGGGTCATGAGTGTATGGTGCATGGTAACCGTCGGGATATTTAGAGTAAAAAACGTGACAATTTCTTTACAGCGAACAATAATGTAATGTATTTATAGAATTATTTCAATCACGCCCTCTATCCCTTTGAGGCAAAGCTTGCATACGGCGCGATATTGTACCGGTGTTCGGCTTTCATGCCCCGTGAGAGTTTCAGATGGGCAAGTGTGGCAATCATGGCCGCGTTGTCGGTAGAGTAGATGGCGGAGGGAAGATAGAGTAGGAAGCCATATCGGTCACAAGCCGCTTGCATCTCTTTTCTCAAAGCCGAGTTGGCGCTGACACCGCCTGCAATTGAAATTGCCTTGATGTTGCGGCTCTCAGCGGCGGCAATGGTTTTTTCAACCAACACGCTGACAATGGCCCGCTGGATTGAAGCCGTAATATCCGGCATGTGCAGCTCAATGAACTCAGGACTCTGTTTTTTCAGCCAGGTGAGCACCGAGGTTTTCAGGCCCGAAAAGCTGAAATCAAAATTTCCCCGATAATTTTTGCTGGTTTGCGAGCGTGAGGTCATCGCTCTCGGGAACTCGTGGAAGAGCGGGTCACCACCTTTTGCCAGCCGGTCAATCACCGGGCCGGCCGGATAGTCGAGGCCGAGCATCTTGCCGGTTTTGTCGAATGCTTCGCCGGCGGCATCGTCAAGGGTACGGCCGATCACCTCATAGGAGAGGTCGCTCTCGATGACCGAGAGCAGGGTGTGGCCTCCGGAAACGGTCAGTGAAACAAATGGCCCTTCGGGAGCCGCGTCGGCGGAGCCTTCATCAATAAAGGGCGAAAACATATGCGCCTCAATGTGATTGACCGGCACAAAAGGGAGGCGGAGGGCGTAGGCAAGGCCCTGGGCGAAGCAAAGACCCACCATCACGGCTCCGATAAGACCAGGGCCGGCAGTAGCCGCTATGACATCGAGCTCATTTTTTCTTATATTGGCTTCAGTTATGGCGGCATCAACAATGGAGGCAATCAGCCGTTCGTGTTCCCTTGAAGCCAGTTCCGGTACTACGCCGCCAAATGAGGTATGACAACGCTGCGAGCTGACCACGTTTGAGCATACCCGGCCACCGGAGAGAACGGAAGCCGATGTTTCGTCACAACTGGTCTCTATGCCTAAAATATTCATGGTATCACTATTTCTGAAAGAGCTATGGGCAAAGCTAACAAACCCGAGAATAATAGCAAACCGCCGCTCAAGGTAAGCATTCTGCATCTGCTGTTGATCCTTGGCGGTGCAGACCTTATTTTGCTGCTTGCGCCCGAGGTTGGTATTCTCAACAGCATTATGTACATCCCTGACCTCTATACATGGCCGGCCTTGATCGGCGGGGTTGCGCTTCTTGTTTTTGGTTTCCAGCGTCTCTACCAGAAGCGGTAGCCGGCCGCGGGAAACATGTGGTGAGTATCTTTCTTTTCGGTCAACGGACTAGCCGCAAAGAGAGTTGAGCGCTGGCAGCGCAGGGAGAGTTGTTTAACAAGCGAGAGATAGAATGGAGGAACTATGCAGCCTGCCGTAGAGCTGGAAGAGCTGGGACGCCAGATAACCGAGGCATCCGGTTTTCTTGAAAAGGGAGAGCGAGCCCTCTCACAACGCATTATTGGTCAGCACGAGGTGATCCGGCGGGTTTTTATTGCCCTGCTTGCCAACGGTCACATTTTGCTTGAAGGGGTGCCGGGGCTGGCTAAAACCCTGATTATCAGCACCTTTGCTGCAGCCATGAATCTGAAGTTCCAGCGTATCCAGTTTACCCCGGATATGCTTCCGGCCGATCTGGTCGGTACGATGATCTACAATCCCAAGGAGATGGAGTTTTATCCCCGCAAGGGCCCGGTCTTCGCCAACGTCATTCTGGCCGACGAGATCAACCGTTCACCGGCCAAGGTGCAGTCGGCGCTGCTTGAGGCGATGCAGGAGTGCCAGGTGACGATCGGCAGCGAGACTTTTCCCTTGCAGCGTCCCTTCATGGTGCTGGCTACCCAGAACCCGATTGAGCATGAAGGTACCTATATGCTTCCCGAAGCGCAGGTTGACCGCTTCATGATGAAGGTCATGGTTGATTATCCAACCTATGATGAGGAGCTTGAAATCATGCTCCGCTCGGCAACCACCGCCAGTGAAGAGCCGCTTAAGGCGGTCTTGCAGGCGGATGATATCTTTCGTGCAAGAGCCCTGATCGACCGCATTTATGTTGATCCGAGGGTGCAGCGCTACATTGTTGATCTGGTGGTTGCCAGCCGGAAACCGGCGCAGTATGGCATGGTTGAGCTTGAAGCCCTGATTGAATATGGTGCCTCGCCAAGGGCCTCGATCTTTCTGCTTCTTGCTGCCAAGGCCCATGCCTTTATGCAGCACCGCCCCTATATTACCCCGGAGGATGTCAAGGCGATTGCCTACGACGTGCTGCGCCATCGCATCAGGCCAGGGTATGAGGCCGAGGCCGACAACATCCGGCCCGACGATATTATCCGCCAGATCCTGCAGAATGTGCAGGTGCCATAAGGCGTGAGCTTTTACGTGGAGAGAGAACCGGAGCTGGAGAGTCGTATGGAAAAGAGTAAAGAGTATCTGAAGGAGTTGCAGAAAGTTATCCGGCGCGTTGAGATCCGCTCAAAACGCATGGCCAGCGAGCTTTTCAGTGGCGAATACCACTCCTCGTTCAAAGGCAAAGGGATCGAGTTCAGTCATGTCCGCGAGTACCAGTATGGGGACGATGTCCGCTCTATCGATTGGAACACCTCGGCCCGCAAGCATGAGTTGTACGTCAAGCTCTTTACCGAGGAGCGGGAGCGGAGCCTGATGCTGGTTGTTGACGGTTCAGCCTCAATGCTTTTCGGAAGCCGGGAACGCAGCAAGCAGGAGCTGGCGCTTGAGGTGAGCGCGGTGCTTGCCTTCAGCGCCATCCAGAACAACGACAAGGTTGGCCTTCTGGTCTTTACCGATCAGGTTGAAACCTATATTCCGCCCCGCAAAGGGCGTCATCATGTGCTCGTGATTCTTGAAGAGCTTTTGCGCCTGAAGCCCGGGAGCCGTAAAACCGATATCAACGCCGCCCTCTCCTTTATCCGCTATACCCGCAAGCGCCAGGAGATCATCTTTCTTTTGACCGATCTGGTTGATAGCGATTATGAACAGGGTATGAAGCTGCTCAATAGCCGTCACGACTTTGTGCTGGTTCATATCAGTGATCCGCTCGACAAAGCCATACCCTCCAGTGCCCTGCTTGATCTTGAAGATCCGGAAACCGGCCAGCGCCTCACCTTTGACGGTGCGAGCCGCCGCCAGTTGGCCCGCTATGCCAGCGAGTACGCCCGTCAGCAGGAAGAGCTTCGCCAGCGGCTTCGGCGGATGCGTATCGACTCGCTCTTTTTGGATACTGACCGCTCTTTTATCGGGGAGTTGAACTCGTTTTTCCGCTACCGTGAACGCAAGGTTTAAGGGCACGGCAGCAGGGCACCTCAACCGGCTTCTCTTCCTGCTGCTCCCTCTCTTTTTTTTAGCCGCTCCCGCAGCACTTCGCGCCGCAGAAGGGAGGGTGCCGCCCGAAATAACCGTCACCCTCACGCCCGATACCCTTTTTGTGGGCGACCACCTCCACTGCACCATCCAGGTGCGTCATCCAAAGAGCGAGGTTGTTTCACTGGAAGGAGTTGAACGGTTTATGGTGGAGCCCTTCGCGCTCATCAGCCGCAAACGCACGTTTTCAGAAGAGTCGCTTGGTATCGGAGTGGAGAGCTTCCAGTATGAGCTTGCCGTGTTTGGCAGTGGTCGGCTAGCTCTTCCCCCGTTCAGCGTTGTGTTTCATAACAGCAAAGGAGAGCTTTCCGGCAGGGTTCCCTATACGCCCACGGCCTCGGTCTTTGTTCAGGCGCTGACCGACTCCACCATGCATGAGCTCAGGCCCATCAGCCCTCCCGTCAAGCCATCAATCCCGCTTCTGCTGATTCTGCCACTCGTTCTTGCCGTGCTTGGCGCGGCCGGGGTGGTGCTCCTCCTGGTCTTTTTTCTCAAGCGCACCGTGATGAGCGCTGAAAAGGTCGACTCCGGCCAAGTTGCCCAGAGGAAGCTTCGCAAGCTTAACTCACGGCTCTCGGCCGGTATGCCGCCGCACGAGTGCTATGAAGAGCTGAGCAACATCATGCGCACCTTTCTTGAAAACCACTACCGTATCCGGGCGCTTGAAGCCGTGACGCAGGAGATTGAGCGTGACCTTAAAAAGCTTGGTGTTGCCGGGTTTGAAAGCATCATGAACCTCCTCAAGCAGGCCGACCTGGTCAAATTTGCCGACAGCCGGCCCGATATCGACGAGTCCCGCCACTCCCTGCAGAAGGCCGAAGAGGTTATCCGCTCAAGCCGCCAGCCGGAAGGGTAGCCGAAAAGGGTTTATTTGGCCGGGCGCTCATATTTAAAGATGCATACCGAGCTGCCTGCAGCCTGCCGTGCCAAAATTTCACCATTCATCTCCGGGAAGGCTCGCCGAATGGCTTCAATATCCATTTCACAGACGATGTGGCAGGGAGTCTCAAAGCCATACTCTTTGCTGATTTCAAGATAGGGACAATACTTCTGTATTTCGAGGGCTGCGTCACTTCCCCGGTTTGAAATGTCCACGATATCCATCTCCATGCCCATGCTCGCAAAAAACGGAATCCCGATTTTGAAGCCCTCGGCAAGGGAGGATTTTGCAACAAACGGTGCCATGCGCTTTTGCTCCTCTGCTTTCAAGCCCGTCACCATTGTTTCCCACGCTGCACCTTCACCGGACTCGGCCGAGAGGGTTTTGAAGGTGGTGAACTTTTCATGAATAGACGCAATAAACTCTTTGTTATCAGTTTTCATCGGTTCCCTCACTTTTTTGCACTATTGGAGAAACTCCATACAAGTTATCTATTTTACACTATTTTTTACAGCTTTATCACGACCTCTCTTCATTATGCTTTCAGCCTCAGTCGTAATCGATTGAAAATGTTGTTGACCGCCAAAAAACGTTACATTGGCACGCTCTCTGGTGCCGGGTTTTGCGGAGTTACCGATGGAGCTGGTATGGGTGATTTTTTTGACGGGACAAATAATGAGAAAAAACAGATGAGTGTGACAACGAATGAGACGGGCGAGGCGGTATCTCTGAAAAGGAAGAAGCTGAAAAAGATCGGTGTCTTGACCTCAGGAGGTGATGCTCCGGGAATGAATGCGGCCATTCGGGCGGTAACGCGCGCCGCAATTGCCAATAAACTTAAAGTGACCGGTATCCGCCGCGGGTATCAGGGGATGATTGAGGGTGATTTTATCCCTTTGAAATCATCGGACGTCGGAGGAATTCTGCAGTTGGGGGGCACCATGCTGAAAACCGCCCGCAGTCTTGAGTTCAGAACCGCTGAAGGTCGCCAGAAAGCCTATCAGCAATTGAAAAAAGCCGAAATTGATGCGGTTGTGGTGATCGGTGGTGACGGTTCCTTTACCGGAGCGCTGGTGATGTCGCAGGAGTATGATATCTCCTTTGTCGGTATTCCTGCCACGATTGATAATGATATGTATGGCACCGATTATACCATTGGCTATGAGACCGCACTGAACTCCGTGGTGGAAGCGGTTGATAAAATCAAGGATACGGCTCGCTCTCACGGACGGATCTTCTTTGTTGAGGTGATGGGCCATGAAGCTGGCCTCTTGGCCTTGACCAGCGGCATAGCCTGTGGTGCCGAGGTTATTTTAATTCCGGAATCGAAAGAGCAGATTGAAGAGCTGAAGAAGTTTCTGAAAAAAGGGTACAAAAACCGGGAGACCAGCGGCATTATCATGGTTGCCGAAGGGGATGAAACCGGAGGTGCGGTAAAGATTGCCGAAGAGGTGCGCAAGAAACATCCCGAGCTTGATGTTCGCGTTTCAATTCTGGGCCATATCCAGCGGGGAGGGAGTCCGGTGGCCAATGACCGGGTCAATGCCACCAAGATGGGCGTTGCGGCGGTTGACGCCTTGCTTGATGATCAGAAGAGTATTATGGTCGGACTCAATAACCATGCGCTTGTCCATGTGCCCTTCAATAAGGCCGTAAAACTCAATCACAGCATCGATACTCACCTGCTCGACATACACCGGCTGCTCAATGTGTAGAAGCCGGAAGTTCAGCACGCTGTTCAGATAGAGCCCTTTGCTTCCGGAAGAGGGATATCCGGAAGCAGATTGGGCAATGGGTCGTGAGGGCTGACGAAAGAGCTTACATGCGGCCGGTGTTGAGGTAGCGCTGGTGCCAGCTCAGGGCCTCGTCGAGCAGATGGGGGGTGTGTTTGCCGAATGATTGCTTGTATGCACGGTTGTGGTAGTCGCGCAGTGCAGGCTTGAAATCCGGGTGGGCACAGTTTTCAATAATGACTTTCGCACGCTGATTGGGGGAGAGGCCACGCAGGTCAGCCAGTCCCTGCTCGGTCACAATCACCTGCACATCGTGCTCGGTATGATCAACATGGGACGCCATCGGTACAATACAGGAGATCTGGCCGTTCTTGGCCTGCGACGGGGTCATGAAGATGGAGATATAAGCATTGCGTGCGAAGTCGCCCGAGCCGCCGATACCGTTCATGATGGAGGTGCCCATCACATGCGTGGAGTTGACGTTACCGTAAATATCGGCCTCAATCATGCCGTTCATGGCAATAATGCCAAGGCGGCGGATCACTTCCGGATGGTTGCTGATCTCCTGTGGGCGGAGGATGATCTTGTGGCGGAACTCATCAAGATTGTCGTGGAGAGCCACCAGAGCCGCATCGCTCAAGGAGAAGGCGGTTGCCGAAGCCGAAATCATCTTGCCGGAGTGGATCATCTCAAGCATACCGTCCTGCAGCACCTCGGTATAGGCAATCAGATTATCGAACGGCCCCTTGTTCAGCCCTTCCATAACCGAGTTGGCAATATTTCCCACACCCGACTGCAACGGCAGCAGGTTCTTTGGAAGGCGCCCTTTTTTAACTTCATGTTCAAAGAACTCAAGAATATGGCCGGCGATCAGGCGGGAGTTTGCATCAGGTGGTGAGAAGCCGGAATTTCGGTCGGGGCTATGGGTTTCAACCACGGCAATAACTTTTGCCGGATCGCAACGCAGGTAGGGTTCACCGATCCGGTCATGCGGACTGATGATCGGGATCGGCATCCGGTCGGGCGGCAGATGGGTGCCGTAATAGATATCGTGCATCCCTTCAAGATGCGGGTTCTGCCAGGAGTTGACTTCCAGAATCACCTTGTCGGCCCGATCCAGCCAGGTTTTGTTGTTGCCAACCGAGGATGAGGGAATGAGTCGTCCGTCTTCGAGAATGCCGGTCACTTCAATCAGGGCAACATCCAGCTTGCCGAGGAATCCGAACCAGACGAACTGGGCTACGTGGGAGAGGTGGATATCGAGATACTCCATCTCTCCGGCATTGATGCGTTTGCGGCAAACCGGGTCGGACTGGTAGGGAAGACGCATCTCCACGCCGTCAACCTTGGCGAGAGCGCCATCCAGTTCCGGTGCGGTGGACGCGCCGGTCCAGACGCCGATCCGGAATTTCTCGCCATCTTCATGGGCTTTTTCAATGCGATTGGCAAGTGCCAGCGGCACCGCCTTGGGATAACCGGAGCCGGTAAATCCGCTCATGCCTACATTTTCTCCGGAATCAATAAGAGCTGCGGCCTCATCTGCCGACATGATTTTACCTTCCAGAGACTTGCAAAGGATACGGGATTCTTTTTTCATTCCTGCATAACTCCATTCAAGATTGACGAACGACAATGGTGCGCTTCATCCCTGAAACCTGTGTGTTTTTTTCAGGGAGCTTGTTGTGCAATGAGTGCTCATCTCCGACAAGGTCCGGGCGTAACACCTCATTGCAATGGTTACGCTCAGATTTTTGGAAGGCTGAACATACCATTTTATTTAATGCAATAAAAAAACAACCTGCAGAGGGCCTCCGGCCTTATGTTCATACAGCCGGAGCGGTTGCATCCTGAGCGGCGAGGCAAGCGTGAAGCGCCTTTGGCGGATGACCGGGAGAGGGATGAAGTGGTGGTGATTGGGTGAGAATGTTGCTGTGATGTTACGCTGTTGAGTAGCATGAACAACCTAGGTATTGCGTTCTTTGTGGTTTAACGGGAAGCGGATGAGCAGCGCTTTGGGGCAGAAAATTTATTTTAGGCGCGGCGTGTTTTCTCCATCCGCTTGTTTTCCTGTCAGTAGTATTCTCTTGGTTCACAGATCGTGTCGGGATACGGAATACGACTATTGATGTCCCTGACAAATGACAAATGGATAGGTAGTTCATTCCTCCAATCCTCGAACGTCCCAATATCTCTGGTACGGAATGCGTGAATCGCATTTCTCCGATGCTGAATTCGCTCAACATAAGAATTCCAATCACAATCGACAGTCCAGATTCGCTTGACGAAAAACTGGCGGAGGGGTTCCAAGGAGGAACTGTCTGGAGCAATCAGTCTGTCTTTTCTGTCTTTGTCACGAATTGCGTCAGCATCAACTGAATAGTCATTGTAGTAAACGGATAGGAACAGCATCAGTTGGCCCTCGACAAGCGCGCCAAGGTTGGCCCATGCAAGAATCAGGTCGCCGTCTGACGCCGCCGATACCCAGCGGCGGAGGCTGGTAGAAGAGTGATGCCTGCCATTCGAGCTTTGACTTGGAGAGGATGCCTGCCGCCTCCACGGGTGCCCATCCGGTAGAGGATTTCCAAAAATCCATCATGCTTGTTGTAAGTGTCTCGATGCGAATGCAAAGCTGATCGGCTGATAGCAAAAGAGTATCTCTGTCTGGCGTACTCATAGTCTTGTCCTGACAATAAGTAAATGGATCCGCCTACATTTCGGATTTTTGAATTATAACCGATAAAGAAACCACATGCTGCTCTTGCTGGGTGCGCTTGAAGATAATGTACGCAGGTATTTGGTTTATTCCACTGCTGATAGCGTGTTTTTTTATCTGTTGGCGGGCTGGGTTGTATGATGCTCGGTGTTCCGACTCTTATCTTGAAATCCTCTTGTTGTAAATCTTTGGTATTTAGTGGGATAATATGTAAATATGATGTAATTCTGGTTATGAGTTGGGGAACCTTCACTATTAAATAACATCTGCCATGAAGTTATTTCAGAGGGGCGTACTCTCTATCCTTGCGCTTGTTCTGTGTTCCGCCGTAAGCCCGGCGAAGGCAAGTGCCCAACCAGCGAAAATCCCGGAGGCACAGCTTGCAGGCAAAGAGCTGGTAACGGTTGTTCCCGGTGCAGGTTACGAGGCCGGATCGCTGCATACCAAAATTTTTGGCAAGCGCTGGCGCTCACTCTGGACAACTCCGATTGAGGTGCCGGTGCTCAACCTTGCAACCTTTGCCGGCGGGTTGCATCCCTTTGAAACCGGTGGTGGCGGGGAGACAATGACCCTGAGCTTTAAAGGCGCTGACGGCAAGGAGTACCGCTTTCGCTCACTTGACAAAAATCCGGCCCGCGCCCTTCCTCCCAAATTAAAGAGCAGCGTTGTTGCCGATCTGCTTCAGGATCAGACCTGCAGCTCCAATCCTGTGGCCAACCTTGTTGTAGCGCCCCTGATGGAGGCAACAGATATCTATCACATTACGCCGAAGCTTGTGGTGCTGCCTTACGACAAGGCTCATCTTGGTGAGTACTATGATGAATTTGCCGGACTCGCGGGCACCATAGAGGAGCGCCCCATTGAAAGCGAGAGTCCGGGCAAGGGGTTCATGGGTGCGGATAAAATTTCGGGTACCTATGCGCTCTACAATAACCTCGAAAAGGATAACGACAACACTCTCGACAGCGCGGCCTACCTGCGTGCAAGGTTGATGGATCTCTTTATTGGCGACTGGGATCGCCACTCCGACCAGTGGAAGTGGGCCGGTTATAAAAAAGATGGTAAAACCCGCTGGCTGCCTATTCCCCGTGATCGCGACCAGGCCTTTTACCACGCCGATGGTCTCTATGCCCGCATTATTGCCAAGGCAGCTCCCCGGATGAGCGCGTTCGGGCCGAACTATCCTGCAATCAAAAATTTAAGCTCCCTCGGCCACCCCCTTGACCGCCGTCTGCTCTCCGGCATTTCGTGGCCCGAGTGGGACGCCGTTACCCGCGATCTGGAGCACAGGCTCACCGACAAGCTGATTCATGAAGCGGTTATGCAGATGCCGCCGGCCATGTATCAAAAAGCGGGAGCGGAGCTTGAAAGCGATCTCCGTTCAAGAAGGGATCAGTTGCAAAAGGTATCGCGTGAATTTTATCTGCTCTGTGCCCGTGATGTGGACGTCTTCACCAGCAATAAAGCGGAATATGCCCGCGTTGAGCGTCAGGCGGATGGAGGGGTAGATGTAGCAATTTTCAAGCGGGACGCCAAGAGCGGTGCAGAGAAAGGCAAACCTTTTTATCACCGGCTCTTCACTCCTCTGGAGACTGAAGAGGTGCGACTCTACCTGCAGGGCGGCGATGACCGGGCCGTGGTTCAGGGGCCGGTCTCGAAGGGTGGTGTGAAGGTTCGGGTCATTGGCGGTGAGGGCGAGGACAGCTTTGAAGATACTTCCCAGCCAGCACTTTCAGCCTCCTCTTCCACCTTGGCGAACATGACGTTTTTTTATGATGACGGGGATAAATCGGAGTTCAAGGGTGGCCAGTATACGGTGGTTGACCGCCAGAAGGTTGTAGCGCCGGTTGATGATCAGGAGAAATATGATGCTGTGCCGCGAGATGCAGGCCGCGATATGAGTATACCGTTCACGGTTGATTACTCACCGCATTACGGCTTCTATGCCGGAACGGGGGTGGCTCTTGTGGATTACGGTTTCCGCGCTTTGCCCTACCGTTATACCATGGCCTTGACCGGCGGGGTTGCCACCCGGAATAATTACCGGTATGATCTTCATTACAAGGGCGATTTCCGGACGCTGCTGCGTAATACCTCCCTCACTCTTGAAGCCGGTACGACCCAGCTCGATCTGCTTAACTACTACGGGCTTGGCAACGAAACCTACTTCAGGAATCGTGGCCTTACCGAAGATGATTTCGAGGTGTTAAACCAGGTCACAACCCTCGCAGCTTCACTCCGCTACCCGATGGATACACCATATAGCTGGAGCGCCGGAGTCAAGGCGAAATGGATCAACCTTACTCCTTCGGCGGGTTCGTTTATTGAGCGGAACCGGGCGACCGTTCCCGGCATCAATCATGATTTTGCTGGAAGTTTTGTTGTTGGATTTCATTACGATTCAAGGGATTGCGGTGACGTTATTGCCCTTTCTGCGGTCAAGCCGAAAGGGCCTCATGGTGGCGGAACCGCCGCGCTTGGTGGCATCATGGCGGACGTTGAAGGGAGCTACTATCCGCCGTTTTTTGGAAACGAAAAGGAGTTTGAAAAAATCCGGGGTGAGTTCCGAACCTATATTCCGCTCGTGTCATCCCGTTATTCCAGAGTGGCCTTCAGGGTTGGTGGCGAGAAAATCTGGGGTAGTTATCCTTTTTATGAGGCGGCTTATCTTGGTGGTTCCAACTCGCTCAGGGGGTATGACAAGCAGCGTTTTGCGGGTGATGCTTCACTCTACGGCGGTTCGGAACTTCGCCTCCATCTTGGGGAGTTCAAGCTTTTTGTGCCGGTCATGTACGGCCCTCTGGCCTTTGTTGAAAGCGGCCGGGTCTTTCTTTCCGGAGAAAATTCCAGCGCATGGCACAGCAGTGTTGGTGGAGGGTTATGGTTCTCCTTCATTGAGTCGCGCTATGCGGCCAGCATCGCCTTTGCGCAAGGTCTTGACGATGGGCGGCTGATGAATGATTATGGCATCTACATCAAAGCCGGCTTCGGTTTTTAGTACCCAGGAACTTCACTCTTCCTGTTTGCCTGCAGCAGGAAGAGTGGGAGATGCAAAGGGAATTTTGCATCTTTGAGGTAAATGATTATTGCCTATGCAGGAGCGCTTTATCGCTATACCCCGCCTTGAAGTGGCCGATCCCTGGTGGCTGCTGCTTTTGCCGCTCTTTGCGGCTCTTGCATGGTTGCTGCATATCCGACGCTCTAAAACACCGGCCCTGCTTTTTGCGGGTGTTGAGCGGCTGAAGCAGTCGGGATTTGATGCCCGAAAGTTGCTGCGCAAACTTCCCTGGTGGCTGAGGTGGAGCGCCTTTCTGCTCCTTGTGTTAGCGCTTGCCGGCCCCCGTTTGCTCTTTCGCCAGAGTGAAGCTGAAACGAAAGGGATTGATGTTATTCTGGCGCTTGATATTTCCGAGTCGATGCTGCAGCGGGATGCCGGCGGTACCAGTCGCCTTGATGCGGCCCGGGAGGTTGCCCGGAACTTTGTGCTGCGCCGCTCCAGTGACCGGATAGGTCTTGTGGTCTTTCGGGGAAAGGGGTATACCCAGTGCCCCCTGACGCGCGATCATGAAGTTCTGGCCATGCTGCTTGAGCGGATGACGCCGGGGGTGATACAGGATGATGGTACCGCGATTGGCAGTGCCATTCTTATTGCGCTCAATCGGCTCAAGGGTTCCAGCTCCTCCCACAAGGTGGTTATTCTGGTGACGGACGGCGAAAACAATGCTGGTGAGGTTGGGCCCGCAACCGCAGCCGAGCTTGCCCAGAGTGTCGGGGTGAGGATTTATGTGGTCAACGCCGGTTTTAAAACGGTGGATGAGCATCCTGCGTCCTCCGGCGAGGCAGCAACACCGGGCCTCAATGCGGAAGAGACGCTGCAGGGAGTTGCCCGAACGACCCATGGCGGATATTTCAGGGTGGAGGACAGGGCCTCCTTTGACCAGACCATTCGAACCATCGACCGGATGGAAAAAACCCGTTTTGCAGGGCCGCTTATGGAGCGCCGTTCCGATCTCTTTTTACCGTTGTTGCTTCTCGGGGTTGTGCTGCTTTTTGTTGAAGTTGTGCTCTCAAACACCCGATTGCTGAGGATTCCGTAGCCATTGCAGAGCGCGGGGTTTCAGCCGGGGAGTAATCGGAATGGTGGCAGTAAACAGCTTATGCGATGAGTTTCCTTTGGCCTGACAATATTGGGTATCTGCTTTTTCTGATACCTCTTGCCGTGATTCTTGGCTACGGGGTCATCCGCGAGCTTCAGGCGCGCGAAGCACTTGTTGGGCCGCAAATGAGTGAGCGCATGATGCCCACGGTGCGCTTGTGGGTCATGGTTGTGAAAAAAGTGTTACTCTTTTGCGGCATAGCCCTTTTGCTCTTCTCGATGAGTGGTCCCCGCTTGAGCAGTGGGGAGCGGCCGGTTGTGCGCAAGGGGTCCGATCTGGTTTTTGTGCTTGACGTCTCGCGGAGCATGAGAGCCCGTGATGTGCTGCCCGACCGTCTTGGTCAGGCCAAGCAGGAGATTATGCGCATTTCCCATGCGGTCAAAGGGGGAAGGCGGGCCATGCTGCTTTTTGCCGGCTCTCCTCTGGTGCAGTGCCCGCTTACGACCGATCGTGAAGCGTTTGATGCTCTTCTCGTTATGGCTTCGCCCGACCTTATTGAGGAGCAGGGCACCGCGTTCCGCCCGGCTCTTGAACTTGCCCGAACGCTTCTGGAGCCCGCATCGGAAAGCAGCGTGGCCCAGGGGATAAAGGGGGAGAAGATTGTTGTGCTCTTAAGCGATGGTGAGGATCACGCCGGTGAGGTGCAAGGTGTTGCCCGGCAGTTGAAAAAGGCGGGCATTCATCTCTTTGTGATAGGGGTCGGTACCCGCTCTCCGGTTGTGATTCCCTCAGGCGGCGCCGGTGACGGGCTCAAGCGGGATGAGCATGGCCGGGTGGTGATGACCAGCTTCAGGCCCGAGGCGCTGCAGGCTCTGGCGAGTGAAGCCGGCGGCAGCTACTTTCACAGCCGGGCGGAGCAGAGCGTTGGTGGTGAACTCTCTTTGCGCATCAACCGCATGGCCGCAGCCTCCCACTGGGTTATGGAACCTCTGGAGCGCGAACCGCTCTCCCGTTTTTTTCTTGCAGCGGGCCTCTTTTTGCTTGTTGCTGAAACCATGATCGGAAGAGGTTGGCGGCGCCGGAGGTAAAGCGCGAGCTGCAATTGTGCCTGACGGGGTTACAGGGCGCTTTCTTGTTGAAAAAAATTGTTTACATTTCTACCTATAATCAACCCGAAAGTAGTGCATTTTCTTAGACGCAAAACAGGATTGTTATGGAGCAGCCGAGCACTGGTCAGAAAGTTCTTGACCCTCTTGAAAGGGCCAGACTTGGATTTAAGGTTTTCAGCTTGCCGTTTGATGAAGCTGAAGAGGTGATTGATGCCTTTGTCAGTGAGGGCAATTATGACCCTGCAAGCGTTGAGCTTTTCAAGGAGCAGGTTGCAACCCAGCGCTACATTCAGGAAAAAAGTGCTGAACTCTTTTCCACCAGTGCACAGATTCTCAAGCTTGTGGTTAACGCGGTCGCCAAAAACATGCCGGCACCTTTTGAGGACTCTGCCCGGGATTCAGTCCGCAACTCCTGAACTTCTGCTTGGCTCATTATTTATTGAAGGCCGCAACTAGCAAGCGCGATGGAGCGGCCTTTTCAGTTGCATCTCGTCAGATGGAGGGAAATTTCATGGCCTCCCAATCATCAACCAGATCCCAGTCACGCCCCTTGATTTCACCTATTTCGGTTCCCTTCAGGTAAACACTTTGGCTTTGGGGATCTTCGGCCAGCCACTCACATGGCATGAAGGAACTCTCCATCCGGTTGCCATAAACACAGAGATCCAGCCACTCTTTTTTGCCATCTTTTTCGCGGTAGCATTCAAATCCCATCTTCCACCACGCCTTGAGCAAAAGCTCAATACCTTCAGGGCTCATCGCCCCGTCCCGAAAAAGATAGTCATCAAACCAGACTCGCCCCCCAATGGCGACGCTGTGGTCTTTCAGGCAGCGCTCCCATCCTCCGGGATACTTCTCCTCAATAACGCTGATGGGTACAATCAGGTTTAAAAACTCGGTCATAACAGCCATTGCTTCACGATCCTTCTCTTTTTGTGGTTAACGGAATACAATCTGCAATATAACAGAGCGGGTGATCAGATAGTCAACAAGGGTGGTGCCGGGGCTTTCAAAATGGTGGTTGCGTTGCACATTTTTAGTTGAACTTCATGCCATAAAAGGGTGAAACGGGAGGCTTGCATCATTAACTTTTTTTGCATTTACTTTGTTATAGAGGAGCAGTTAGCCTGACTGCAAGAGGTAGCGGTGAAGTCCAAATGAACCGACAACAAAAAAATAATCATCATCATGCAGTTTGATCCGAACAAATTTACCCTGAAAGCCCAGGAGGCGCTGCAGGCGGCGGGCACGCTTGCCGCAAGCCGGCAGCATCAGCAGATTGAACCGGAACACCTGCTTTCCGTCATGCTTGATGACCAGAGCAGTATTGCTGTACAGATAGCCCAGAAGATTGAAGTGCCCGTCGATGCCCTTCATGCCGCGCTTGAACGTGAAATTGAGAGAATTCCAAAGGTTACCGGATCGTCGGGTACAGGGCAATATCTTTCGCAGAACCTTGGCAAGGTCTTTGACGTGGCCCTCAAAGAGGCCGAAAGCCTGAAGGATGACTATATCAGCTCGGAACATCTTCTTATTGCACTTTGTGAAGCCGGTGTCCCGGTTTCGCGCATGATGCAGGACGCTGGGTTCAACCGCAACGCCATTCTGAAGGTGCTGGCTACCATCAGGGGCACGCAGCGCGTAACCAGTCAGAGCGCGGAGGAGAGCTATAATTCGCTCAAAAAATACTCCCGCAACCTCAACGACCAGGCTCGTAAGGGCAAGCTCGATCCGGTCATTGGTCGTGACGAGGAGATCCGCCGGGTGCTGCAGATTCTGAGCCGCCGCACCAAGAACAATCCGGTACTGATTGGCGAGCCAGGAGTTGGCAAAACCGCGATTGTGGAGGGCATTGCGCAGCGCATTGTGGATGGCGACGTGCCGGAAAACCTGAAAAGCAAGCAGATTGCCGCGCTTGATATTGCCCAGCTTGTTGCCGGCGCAAAGTTCCGGGGCGAGTTTGAGGAGCGCCTGAAAGCGGTGGTGCGCGAGGTGCAGTCCTCCGACGGCGAAATTATTCTCTTTATCGATGAGCTGCACCTGCTTGTGGGTGCCGGATCGGCCGAAGGCTCAATGGATGCGGCCAATATCCTGAAGCCGGCACTGGCGCGAGGTGAGCTGCGCTGCATCGGGGCCACAACGCTGGACGAGTATCGCAAGCATATTGAAAAGGATGCCGCCCTCGAACGCCGTTTCCAGACCGTGGTGGTCGATCAGCCGAGCGTGGAGGATACGGTTTCCATTTTGCGTGGTCTCAAGGAGAAATATGAGATCCACCACGGTGTGCGTATCAAGGATGCGGCACTGGTGGCGGCAGCGGAGCTCTCCAACCGCTATATTTCCGACCGTTTTCTGCCCGATAAGGCCATCGACCTTATTGACGAGGCCTCATCGCGCCTCCGCCTTGAAATTGACAGCAGCCCCGAAGAACTCGACCGACTCAACCGCGAGATCCGCCGTTTAGAAATCGAGCGCGAAGCCCTCAAACGCGAACTCGAAGCCGGAGGAGAGTAGGCTGTTTCCTGCACCTAGGGGCAAGGCATGCCGTTCCCCTACAAGGGATTACGGCGGGTTCAATGATGATTGGAACCGCAGGGGCGAAATGTAAGGGCGAAGTGTAAGGGCGAAAAATTTTTCGCCCCTACGTTTTTTTGTCATCCCGACAGAATGGAGGGTTCTCAAAGGGCAGAGTGATTGATAATCTGAATTTTCAAAAAGGATTACGACAAATTATTAAAGATGGAGAGAATAAAATTACTTGACGAAAAAGATATCGGCAGGAACCTGAAAGCGGTTATAAAGGCGCTGGGCTTAAATCAGGCAAAGTACGCAGAAGCGACTGGCCGGAAACCTCAAGCTATATCTCTGCAACGAACGGTTGTTTCCCATCAAATTTGTTACAAGAAATTGTTACTCTTGGGCTTAACGGTACATGGTATTTAACCGGCAAGGGCGAGATGAAAGCGCAGCTCTCTGCACCAGAAAAAACTGCCGAGTCGTTGTATTATGAGCAGATCGGAAGAATCCTCCATCAGGCGATCAAACAAATATCTGAGTTTGAGGGTATTCAGAGAGCAGGAAAAGAGAGTTTATTACGACCGGAATCGTAGGGGCAAATGTAAGGGCGAAAATTTTTTCGCCCCTACACGTTGCCCCTGCATTTTTTCTTAAGGCGAGGGCCATTGAGACTCTTTCGGGTGGGCAGTTTGAGCTGCAGTGATTTATTGGGATGAAAATTGTACATTATGGTTTGTATCTCATTGTATGTTTTCTATGCTTTCGGTTTATTACACAACAAAAACAGGCAGTGCATATGAAGATGATTAAAGTTTTGTCTCTTGCTTTTATGCTTGCAGGAGGTTTTTTTTCTACCGCCAGAGCCGGATGGGATCCTGCTGATGAGGAGCGGGCAAGGCTGTCGGTTGATTATTTCAGAAAACATGGCCCCTCTCTTGACCGGTTTTTTGATAAAGCTTATGGATATGCGGTTTTTCCTGATGTTTTCAAGGGTGGATTCATGATACTGGGCGGGGGACATGGCAAGGGGTATGTTTATGAGCAGAACAAGCTTGTGGGACGCTCCTCGATTACCCAGCTCAATGTGGGTCCTCAGCTTGGCGGTCAGTCGTTTTCGGAAATTATTTTCTTTAAAGGCCAGCAGGATCTGGATAATTTCAAAAAAGGGAATTATGAGCTGAATGCCCAGGTTGCGGCCGTCGTGGTCTCTTCGGGGATGTCGACCAATATTGATTATTCCAATGGTGTGGCCGTGTTTGTTATTCCGAAGGCCGGGATTATGGCTGAAGCAACGGTGGGCGGGCAGAAGTTCTCGTTTAATCCAGAATAGGTTAGTTTTTACAAGCATTGAAGGACTCCGGACAGAGATGGCGAATCGCGACCGGTGTTTTTCCATTAACACAGTTTTTTAATGAAGTATGAATTAGTGGTGGGCCTTGAGGTCCATTGTCAGCTCAATACCGTCAGCAAGGCCTTCTGTGGCTGCTCAGCGCTCTTTGGCAAACCGGCCAATACCAATGTCTGCCCGGTCTGCCTTGCTCTTCCCGGAGCATTGCCGGTGCTCAACCGTCGTGTGGTTGAGGATGCCGTGAAGCTCGGCCTTGCAACCGGCTGCACCATAGCGCCCCATTCGGTGCTTGCCCGCAAAAACTATTTTTATCCGGATCTGCCGAAAGGGTACCAGATTTCGCAGTTTGAAGAGCCGATATGCAGTGAGGGCTCAATCTCGATTGATGCCGGAGAGGGCGCGCGGGAGATTCGCCTGATCAGGATTCACATTGAGGAGGATGCCGGCAAGTCGATTCACGATATTGGTGAAGAGACCTATATTGACCTCAACCGGAGCGGTGTGCCGCTGCTTGAAATTGTGAGCTATCCGGACATGCGTACCCCAAGGGAGGCCTCGGCCTATCTGCAGAAGGTGCGCCAGATTGTCAAGTATCTTGGTATTTCGGATGGCAATATGGAGGAGGGGAGCCTGCGTTGCGATGCCAACGTCTCCCTGCGGCCGGTGGGAGCGGAGGAGTATGGCACCCGTACCGAGATCAAGAATATGAACTCCTTCAAGAATGTTGAGAAGGCTATTGAGTATGAGGTCGAGCGCCACCGGGAGATTCTGGAGGGCGGCGGTGTTATTGTGCAGGAGACCCGTCTCTGGGATGCCGACAAGGGTGAGACCCGTTCAATGCGGGGCAAGGAGTTCGCCCACGACTACCGTTACTTCCCGGATCCCGATCTGGTGCCGGTGATTGTTGATCAGGAGATGCTGGATCGTATGCTCAGTGAGTTGCCCGAGTTTCCCGAGGCGCGTGCTACCCGCTTTGCCACCGAGTATGGTATTCCGGTTTACGATGCAAACGTGCTGACGGTGGAGCGGGAGCTGGCCGACTACTTTGAGGAGACTGTCCGGGTGTCGGGCGACGGCAAGGCCTCTTCCAACTGGGTGATGGGTGAGGTGATGCGTACTCTGAAAGAGAGGTATCTTGATATTGCGGAGTTTTCGCTGACGCCCGAAAGGCTCGGCGGACTTATTCGGCTCATTGGCGGTGGAGTGATCAGCAACACGATTGCCAAAGAGGTTTTTGAATTGATGTTGCAGGGCGAGGGCAGTGCGGCCGATATTGTTGAGCGTGACGGACTTGCGCAGGTTTCAGACAGCGGCGCAATCGAGAAGGTGATTGACGCTATTTTGGAAGCCAATCCCGGCCAGCTTGCCGCCTATCGTGGGGGAAAAACCAAGCTGCTCGGCTTTTTTGTGGGTCAGTGCATGAGCCAGATGAAGGGCAAGGCTAATCCCCAGATGGTCAATGAGGTTTTGCTGAAGCGGCTTGAGGCTTGAGCCGCTTTTTCAGGATTCGGTGTCGAAGAGATCTTTGATGCGGGGTGTTTCAGGCCAGCTTTTTGCAAGATCAGGATTAATAACCTCGATTTTTTTTCTGGCCTCCTGCAGCCTTTTTTTGCACTGAGCGGCAATGGTAAGCCCCTCTTCGTAGAGGGCGATCGAGTTTTCAAGGCCGGTCTCGGGATTTTCGATATTGCGGGTGATCTCCTCAAGCCGTGAAATCAGCTCCTCGATAGCGGGTTTTCCGGAATGGTGTGCTGCCATATTTTGTGTTTGTTCAGATGTGTTGTTTATGATAACAGGTAAAGTAGAAAGAATATTTCAAAAGGCAGGTGTGTGAGTGAAGTTTGTTGATAGTGCAACTATTTTTGTTCAGGCCGGTGACGGCGGCAAGGGGTGTGTGAGTTTTCGCAGGGAGAAGTTTGTGCCGAAGGGCGGCCCTGATGGTGGTGATGGCGGTCGTGGAGGCCATGTTTGGCTGAGAACCAACCGGCAGTTGACAACCTTGCTCGATTTCAAGTATAAGAAGAAGTACCTTGCGGATCGCGGGGTGCATGGCAAGGGAGCGCGCAAAACTGGCAGGGATGGAGCTGATATTGTGGTTGATGTCCCTTGCGGCACCATTATCCGCAATGCCGAAACCGGTGAGGTGCTGGCTGATTTGACGGGTGAAGATCAGGAGATCATGATTGCCCGGGGGGGCAAGGGAGGGCGCGGCAACCAGCATTTCGCCACCCCGACCCATCAGGCGCCCCGTCATGCGGAGCCGGGCCAGAAGGGTGACGAGCTGACGCTCGAAATGGAGCTGAAGCTGATGGCCGATGTTGGTCTGGTAGGATTTCCCAATGCCGGCAAGTCTACCCTGATCTCCGTGATCAGTGCCGCGAAACCCAAAATTGCCGATTATCCCTTTACGACATTGGTGCCGAACCTTGGCATTGTGCGTTATGAGGAGTACAAATCCTTTGTGATGGCGGATATTCCGGGCATTATCGAAGGCGCGGCCGAGGGCAAGGGGCTCGGGTTGCAGTTCCTTCGCCATATTGAACGCACCAAAATACTTGCCGTGCTGGTTTCGGCCGATTCGGCGGACATTGCGGCGGAGTACCGGATGCTGCTCGGTGAGCTGGGTAAATTTAACGAGGGGCTGCTTCAGAAACCAAGGATAGCGGTGATTACCAAAATGGATATTGCCGATGAGGCGCTTGAGATTCCTTTTCTGGAAGAGGGCGTGAAGGTGATGGCGATTTCAAGCGTTTCGGGCGAGGGTCTCAAGGAACTCAAGGATGAGCTCTGGAAAGAGGTATCAGGGCGAACCAGGGCTGAAGAACCATTGGATGAGGTGAACGGCTGAGTATGCAGCAGGAAGCGCTTGTTGTACGGTATGCCCGTTTGGCCGATGCTGCGGCAATTTCCGCCATCACGGCGGAGTATGCCCGTCAGGGAATCATGCTGGAGCGTTCGGGTGAAAATATCATTGAGAATATTCGGAATTTTTTTGTTGCGGAGTATCAGGGCGAGGTGATCGGCTGCTGTGCCATTGCGTTCTACACCCTGAAGCTTGCCGAAATTCGTTCGCTGGCGGTTTTTAATCGTCATAAAATGAAGGGTATCGGCCGTCTGCTTGTAGAAAAGGCCGAGACGGTGTTGCGCGAGGAGGGGGTTAGGGAGGTTTTTGTTTTGACGCTCAACCGTGATTTTTTTAGTCGGGTCGGCTACAGCGAAATCCAGAAGGAGTATTTTCCCCAGAAAATATGGAGAGATTGCACCCATTGTCCCAAGCTTATGGCTTGTGACGAGGTTGCAATGGTCAAGCAACTGTAAAAAATGCCTGGGTTGCGTTACTGCTTTTCTTTGAGAGAGATAACCAGCTCAGGCATAGTTCAAGCTCTATCATCATCAAACAGGCAGAGGAAACGTAGTGATTGTTCAGGAAGTGATCGTTAAAAACAAGGCCGGTTTGCATACCAGGCCTGCCGCCGCGGTGGTCAAGCTTGCCTCCCGCTTTAAGTCCGATTTTTTTATCGAGATGGAGGGCGTTGAAATCAATGCGAAGTCCATTATCGGCGTTATGAGTCTTGCGGCACCGAAAGGTACCCGCCTGACGCTCAAGCTTAATGGAGAGGATGCTGTAGAGGCCTCTCGCCAGCTTGTGGAGTTTTTTGAGCAGGGGTTTGGAGAGCAATAGTTGTACAACTGAGAGGGAACATCCTTGAAAGCGTTGCGGATCGCATTCATCTCGCCCTTTTTTCCCCTGAAAGGCGGTATTGCCCGTTTCAGCGGACAAGTCACGCACTCCCTTCTCGCAAAGGGTTATGATGTTGTGCCGGTTCCCTTCAGGGCGCTCTATCCGGATTTTCTGACGAAGGGCGCAACCGATGGATCTCCGGATTCCGCTTCCCGTTCCAAAAGCCCACTGGTGCTTTTCAACCCATTTTCCTGGCTGGCCACGGCTCCTCTTGTTCGTTCAATCCAGCCCGATCTCCTGCTCGTGGCCTACTGGAGCGGGCTGCTTGCTCCGCTTCTCTATCTGATGCGCCGGATGACCGGTATCCGGGTTGTGGTGCTGCTTCATAACCTCTCTTCGCACGACTCCTTTTTTTTTGAACCGCTGATGCGTCGCCTTCTTGCGGCTTCGGTTGACGGGGTGATAACCCTTTCGGGCGAGGTCTCCAAAGAGGCGCGCACGCTCATGCCCCGTATTCCTCTCCTTGAACTCTTTCACCCGATCTATGAGCCGGAGGGAGAACTCCCTTCCTTATCGGATGCCCGCCGGGAACTTGCGCTTGACGATCATGCTCCGGTGCTGCTTTTTTTTGGCTATGTGCGCCGCTACAAAGGGCTTGACCTGCTGCTTCGGGCCATGCCGGCCATCCTGCAACAAGAGCCAAACCTTCAGCTTCTGGTAGCCGGGCAGTTTCTTGAAGACGAGGCTGGCTACCGCCGCCAGATTGAGGAGCTTGGCATTGCCGCGAGCGTCAGGCTCTATCCGGGATATGTGCCAGGCGGACGGAGTGCTCTTTTTTTTGCTGCTGCCGACGCGGTTGTGCTGCCCTACCGGACGGCAACCCAGTCGGGCGTGGTGCAGCTTGCCTACGGCCACGGCTTGCCGGTGATTGTGACTCCGGCAGGTGCGCTTGCAGAGATGGTGCAGCACGGCGAAACCGGCTGGCTTGCCCGTGACGTTTCGTCGGAAGGGTTTGCCGCGGCGGTCGGGGAGTTTCTGGAGAGTCGTAAGAGTCCGGAGGCTCGGCGCCTTGCCATTGAAGCCTTTTGCCGGAACTCCTCCTGGGAGCTTTTTGCATCCAGGGCCGGGAGTTTTCTTGAAAGAGTAGCTTCAGCCGAATGACGATGGCGCCGGTGACCACGATTGTGCTCCTCAACTGGAATGGCGGGGAGGATACCATTTGCTGCCTCCGTTCGCTCGCCCGCGTCCTTGACTCTTCCTCGCGGGTGCTGGTGGTTGATAACCACTCAACCGATGGATCGGTGGAGCGAATCCGCAAGGAGTTCCCTCAAACCGAACTTCTGCAGCTCTCCTCCAACCTTGGCTACGGGGGCGGCAACAATGCCGGTTTCCGCCGGGCGGTTGAGACAGGAGCAGAGTATGTAATTTTTTTGAACAACGATACGGTTGTGGATGCTGATTTTTGCAAGCCGCTCATTGAAACCTTGCAGCGGGATCCGGCAGTGGGAATTGCGGTGCCGAAAATTTTCTATTTTGACCGTTCTGAAACCCTCTGGTACGCCGGAGGAGAGGTGAATCTCACTACCGGCCTTATCCGCCATCGGGGTCTTCGCAAAGCCGATGCTCCGGAGTTTGATCGTGCGGGAACGACCGGCTATGCAACAGGGTGCTGCATGGCCATGCGCTCTCGGGATTTTCAGGAGGTTGGAGGGTTTGATGAATCGTTCAGGATGTATGCGGAGGATGTGGATCTCTCCCTGCGGATTCGCTCCATGGGGATGAGCATTACCTACGTGCCCTCGTCAAGGGTGTGGCACAAGGTTTCAGCCTCGCTTCCGGCGAGCCCTCTGCGGAAGGGGTGGAAAAAAACGCTCGGAACGCTACGGTTGTTTCGGAAGCATCGGGCCTGGAGCGCATATTGCCTCTATCTCCTGCTCCTGCCGCTGCGTACGGTGGCGAGTCTGGGGGAGGGTGTGAGAATGAAGCGTTCGAAACAGGTGAAGCAGGGGGAGGGCGCATGACAGAGAGCCGCTACCGGACGGTGATTGATGAAGCCTATCTCGCTGAAAAGGCTCACGGAATTCGCTGGCGTAAAACCTTCAGCTTTCTGGAGCACTCGGCACTTGCTGGCACGGCTTTTTCAGTTGGGCTTGATCTGGGCGAGCGGACTCCCCTGACCGGTATGCTTGAAGAGCTTTTCGGTGCTCCCTTTACGAACACACAGGTGGATCTTGATCTTGAAAGGCTTGAGGGGGAGTATAAGGTGGTGACCGCTTTTGAGGTGCTGGAGCATCTCTACAATCCGCTCCATGCATTGCTTGAGGTTAAAGGGGTACTCAGGGGTGAGGGGGCGCGGCTTTTTGTCTCGATGCCGCTGCACAAGCCGGAGTTTCTGGCTAGTCCTGATCACTTTCATGAGATGAGTGGAGCTGCGGCCCATGCGCTCTTTCAGCGTGCGGGGTTCAGGGTAGTCCGGAAGGGGGAGTTTCGTATCCGCCAACCGTGGTTTTATTGCAGGGGAGTGAAGCCGCTATTGCGGGCCTGGTATGAAAAGGTACAGATATATGAACTTGCCGTTCAGCAGTAGGAACAAACCTTCCGGCCCGGTAAGGCTGGTCTGGTTTTCCGAAATACAGTGGGATTTTCTCTCAACCCGGAAACAGCGCCTCTTGGCGCGATTTCCGGAAGAGTGGAAAATTCTGTTCATCGAACCCTTCGCCCTTGGGCGGCGCCACCACTGGGTGCCGGTCAAGCGGGGGAGGGTGTGGGTGGTGACGGTGCCGTTTCTGAAGAGCGTCCCCTTCCGCTTTGGCCGCTGGCTCGATAACCCGCTTCTGCGCCAGCTCCTCTCTTTGCCCGGCTTGGTGGTGATGCTCTCGTGGGTGAATCTGCTTGGATTTGCTTCCTCCGAGAGGATTATCGGCCTCTCGAATATCTACTGGGGCAGGATTGCCGCAGTCATGCGGTGCCGGCTCCGTTTTTATGATGCCAATGATGATCACCTTGCCTTTCCCGGCACTCCACCCTGGCTGAAAGGGTATCTCGACACCTTCCTCGCAAAGGTGCAGTTGCTTTTCAGCGTAAGTCGTGAATTGACCGAGCGTCTTGCACTGCCGGAAGGTGTACGCCAAATTGAGCTTGGCAACGGCGTTGAGTTCAGTCATTTTGCTACCCCCCGCCGTGAGATTCCCGTCCAGCTTGCCGGAATTGGAGGAGTGGGCCGGGTGATTCTGGGATATGCCGGGGCGATGGACTGGCTCGATGTTCCGCTTCTTGCGGCCACGGCCCGTGCATGGCCGGAGTACCAGATTGTGCTGCTGGGCCCGGCTTACGGGCGGGAGTGGTGGAAAAAGCAGGAGGCGATCAACCGGCTAACGAATGTGCACTATTTCGGCAAGGTGGAGTATAGCGAACTGCCAGCATGGGTGCAGCGCTTTGACGTGGCCTTGATTCCTCTTTTGCGCAACCAGCTCAAAGGGGTCTCCCACCCGAACAAGCTCTATGAGTATACCGCATCGGGTGTGCCGGTGCTTTCCATGAACTATTGCAGTGCGGTTGAGCGGGCCAGGGATGTGGTGCATGTAGCCGATTCAGCCGAAGAGTTTGTACGGATGGTGCCGGAAGCGCTCCGTGACCAGCGGCGGGAGCTTCGCCAGGAGTTTGCGCGGCAGCACAGTTGGGACGCGCTTGCCGCCCGAATGGTGCAGGAGCTGCTGAGGGCTCGGGAGGAGCAGCTCCCGTGAACCGCAACCGGGTTATTGCAGGCCAGGCGGGATTCTCTTTTGCCGGCTTCCTTTTCGGCCAGCTTATCCGGTTTGGCTATAACCTTTTGGTTGCACGGCTGCTTGGAGCCGATGCCCTTGGCATTTATGCCCTGACAATCGGGGTGATCCAGATTGCCGAGGTGGTGGCTCTTGCCGGGCTTGATTCCGCTTTGGTGCGCTTTGTCAGTATGCAGGCCTCCAATCCGGCGGGCCAGAGGGCAGCGATTGGTTCAGCCGTTAAAAGCGGACTCTTGTTTTCACTCGTTGTGCTCCTGCTGCTGCTGCTCTTTTCAGGCACTCTTGCTACGCAGCTTCATGGGCGCAACCTTTTGCAACTTGCGCTCTGCTGTTATGCGGCCGCAATTCCCTTCAATGTGGCGACCGTGCTTTTCGGCCATGCCATGCAGGGCTTCCGCAAGCTCCAGCCGAAAATTATTGCTACCCAGGTCTTGAGCCCTCTCCTACTGCTGCTCCTAACCCTTCTCTTTCGTTATACGGCTGGTCAGGCGGCGGCACTGCTCTTTCCTTTTGCGCTTGCAGGGGTATCGGCATTTTTCTGGATACGCCCTTTGCTCGCCAAAGAGTGCGGCCTGCTGCGGGGGGATATTCTCCACGCCTCCATCGACCGGGCCATGCTCTCCTACGCCTTGCCCTTTATGGTGGTCTCGCTCTTGAGCATGATGACCCACTGGCTTGATGTCATGATGCTTGGCCTGTTTACCGATACGGCAACTGTGGGGCTCTACCATCCGGCCGCCCGGACGGCAGGGCTGATCCGCTCCGTGCTGCTTGCCTTTTCGGGCATTGCCGCTCCGATGATTGCTGAACTCCATGCCGGAGGTCAGCGGGCGGAGATCGGGCAGATCTACAAGATGGTGACGCGCTGGATTGTGGCCGTGGTGATGCCGCCCTTTTTGCTCTTTATGGTGCTGCCCGAGCCGGTGCTTGGGCTCTTTGGTGCACGCTTTACCGCCAGCAGTACCGCTCTCCTGCTACTGACCGGAGCCTCTTTTCTGCAGGCCTCTTTGGGCTTATCAGGCACGGTGCTCGCCATGACGGGCTATGCGCGCCTCAGCCTTTTTAATGCCCTTCTGGCCCTTGGGTTGCAGGTTACCCTTAACCTCTTCCTGATTCCTCGGATGGGGATAAACGGCGCGGCGCTTGCCTCCTTGTTTGTGTTTTTTCTGCTCTCCTCGCTTCGCCTTGCCGAGACCCGTTATTTCCTGAAGATTCACCCCTTCTCAAAAGCGCTCTGGAAACCCTTTGCGGCAGCACTCCTGACCGGCCTCCTGCTTCTGCTTCTGAGAGGCTGGCTGCTCTCCCTGCCGCCTCTTGCCGCGCTTTCGCTGGGTGCTCTACTTTCGTTTGGCAGCTATACTATCGTGCTGCTCAGCCTGAAGTTGGAAGAGGAGGAGCGGGAGATTATCTTGAAAGCACTGCCGTTTTTTAACAAGGAACCGGGAAAATAAGCGTTGTGAAGAAAAATATCCTCCCTCTCGTTATGGTGCTGGCCGGCTACACGGTGCTGGCTATTCTCCCGTTTTACCAACTGGTTTTTCTTTCAAAGGTTCCGGCCTCGCCCGATTCGCTGGTGCCACAGGCGCTCTCGATGGCGCTCGAGCGGCTGCAGGAGGCCAGCGGCCTTTATCCGCTCTGGCAGCCGTGGGTCTTTTCCGGTATGCCGACGGTGGAGGCCTTCAGCTATCTCAGCGGTCTCTACTATCCCAATCTGCTCCTCTCCCTTTTCCATCCTGACGCTACGCTTCTGCAGCTTCTCCATCTCATTTTTGCCGGGTTGGGGGTTTTTATGCTCCTTGGGGAGCTTCGCCTGAAACGGGTTGCGGCTTTTTTCGGCGGTGCGCTCTTTATGTTCAATCCCTTTATGACCACCATGCTGGTGCATGGTCACGGGAGCCAGTTGATGAGTGCGGCATATATGCCCTGGATGCTCTGGGCCACCATGCGACTTCTGGATCGTGGCCGGCTGCTCGACGCGGGCACCCTTGCCCTGATTGCCGGCTTTCAGTTGCAGCGGGCTCATGTCCAGATTGCCTGGTATAGCTGGTTGCTGACGGCGCTGCTCGCTCTCTTTCTGATTTTCTCACGTCGTGATTCGCAAAAAAAGGAGGGCGGCCCCTTCATCGTACGTCGTTTGTTGCTGTTAATTGTGGCGCTTGGGTGCGGGGTTGGCATGTCGGCATCGATCTTTCTCCCGGCCTCGCAGTATGCCTCCCAGTCGGTGAGAGGGGTGGCTGCAGGTGGCGGAGCGGCGGCGTGGGAGTATGCAACGCTCTGGTCGATGCACCCCTTGGAGCTGCTCACCTTTCTGGTGCCGGGTTTTTTTGGCTTTGGCGGAGTGACCTACTGGGGATTTATGCCTTTTACCGACTTTCCCCACTATGCAGGGATAGCCGTGTTGCTGCTTGCCATAGGCGGTGCGGTTATCGGCCGGAAGGAGTCGCTGACCCGCTTTCTTCTGACCGGCCTTTGTTTTGCACTGCTGCTCTCATTCGGAAGTTTTTTTAGCCCCATCTTCTCGCTCTTCTACCATGCAGCGCCGCTCTTCAGCCACTTCAGGGTCCCATCAATGGCGCTCATCATGCTCTATCTGGTTTTGGCTCTGCTTGCGGCCCGTGGGGTGAATGAACTGCTTGAGCGTCCAACGATTGCCGGGTTGCTCAAGCCGCTGCGCCTCGGAGCGCTCGGGCTTGCGGTCGTTATTATTCTTTTCCTGGCGTTTGAGCAGAACCTTGAAGGATTTTTCCGTTCGATCTTTCCAGCTCCTCCGGTTGAGAGCTTTGATCTCTCCTTTATGGTGAACCAGGTGCGGTGGGAGAATTTGAAAGGGAGCTTCTGGACGGTGACGCTTGTGGCAACTCTCTCAGCCGGAGTGGTGCTGCTTGCGGTTACCAACCGGCTCAAGCGCACGGTTGCGGTTTCGCTGCTGCTTTTTGTTGCGCTCGCGGATCTCCTCTGGAGTGACCTGCAGATTGTCAACCCCTCAACCGCCTCGCTGCGAACCCCGGTGCTGGCTGAGCGCAGAACGGTGGAGCGCGGCTTCGAGCCGGATGAGATTACCCGCTATCTTGCGGCGCAGAAAGTCCCCTTCAGAATCTATCCTGCCGGCCCGCTCTTTGCGGAGAACAAGTTTGCCCTCTCGGGCATTGAGTCGGTGGGCGGTTACCACCCCGCAAAGCTGAAGCTCTACGAGGAGCTGCTTGCAAAAACCCAGAACCTTGCAAGCCTTGGTGTGCTGCGGATGCTCAACGTCGGCTACATCATCACCCCCCAGCCAATTGACCACCCGGCGCTGGAGCTGGTTAAAAGCGGCCAACTCCAGCTTGCTACCGGCCCGGTGCCGGTGAGTGTCTACCGGCTGCAGGGCGCGCTTCCGAGAGCATGGTTTGCCACGAGGGTAATTCCGGTTGGCAGCGATGATGAGCTTTTTGCCCGCCTGCAAAGTGACGATACTCCTGCCGGCGTGGCCTTGGTGGATGGCTCGCTCTGGAGCCGCAGCCGCACCTTTGCCCCGGCTGCGGTCACCGCACTTGATGCGACAGCGGAGCGTATGCTTCTGAAGGTTTCAGCACCCCGTGAGGCTTTTCTTGTGGTGAGCGAGGTCTACTACCCCCAGCGCTGGAGGGTGGAGATAGATGGTAAGAGTGCCCAAATGGTAAAAGTGAACGGCCTGCTTCGCGGGGTTATTGTGCCTGCCGGAAGCCGTGAGGTGCGCTTCACCTACGACCGAAGCCTCTTTGAACTCGGCCAAAAGATCTCCCTTGCTGCATTTATCGTTGCGCTGCTGATGGTGGTCGGAGGTGTGATTGGCAGGCGGTTGAGCAGGAAAGTCGTGTAGGTTTTGCTGATGCAAAGAACTCATGCCGTCCGGCTTCCGGTTTTAGTTTTCACCATCCAAAGATTGCAAAACTTCCTTTTGCTGAGTTCAGTTGGTGATCCCGGTAACGCTCCTCACCGTGAGGCTTTCGTCCGCGAAAAGCCCGAAAAGGTTGTGCGGTGCTGTTTTGATCGTTATACAAGGGGTTACGGGTGCGATGAGTATTTTTATCGCAAGAGAAGAAAAATGTTCAATAATGGTTTGTTTTTTTTCATAATTCGCGTACATTGACTGTCCTTATGGATTTTTATGCATTGCGTTTTTTGTAATCAGAGGTTTTTAAATAGAAAGAGAGTTTCAGTATGCCGACGATTCAGCAGCTCATCAGGCTCGGAAGAAGTGTAAAAGCGTCTAAAACAGCGTCACCGGCGCTTGAGAAATGCCCGCAGAAGCGCGGTGTTTGTACTCGTGTTTACACGACGACTCCAAAAAAGCCTAACTCAGCGTTACGGAAAGTTGCGCGTGTGAGGTTGTCCAACAAGATTGAAGTTACAGCCTACATTCCCGGCGAAGGCCACAACCTGCAGGAGCACTCGATTGTTCTGATCCGTGGCGGCAGGGTAAAGGATCTTCCTGGTGTACGGTATCATATTGTGCGCGGTTCACTGGATACGTCCGGTGTAGCTGATCGCAAACAGAGTCGGTCGAAGTATGGGGCCAAACAGCCTAAGGCTGGTGCTGCTGCTCCTGTTAAAGGTAAGCGCAGGTAAGTCGAATCATAAATTCAGAGAAGAATATGTCAAAAAAAGGCGGCTATAAAAGAATCGGTGTTGATTTCCGTTACGGGGACGAAAGTGTTGCTCGTTTTATCAATGCTGTGATGCTTGATGGTAAGAAGGCTGTGGCTACAAAGATAGTCTACGACGCATTTGCTATCATTGAGGAGAAGATGAGTGGCGAGAATCCTCTGGAGGTTTACCGCAAGGCTATGAGTCATATTGCTCCGGTGCTTGAAGTTCGCAGCAAGAGGGTTGGTGGTGCTACCTATCAGATTCCTATGGAGGTCAAGCCTTCCCGCAGGGGAGCTCTTGCGTTCCGCTGGCTCAAACAGTATGCTTCACGTCGCGGCGGTCGCTCAATGGCTGAAAAGCTTGCGGCTGAATTGATGGATGCAGCAAACGAGCAGGGCGCTTCGGTTAAAAAGCGTGATGAAGTTCACAGGATGGCTGATGCCAACAAGGCGTTTGCTCATTTCAGGTTCTAAGTGTTTCGTAATAGTGTTGATAAATAATTTGTGTTATGGCAAGGCTGGTTGATTTAGATAAAGTACGCAATATTGGCATCATGGCTCACATTGATGCTGGTAAGACAACGACGACCGAGAGGATTCTCTACTATACCGGCAGATTGCATCGTATGGGCGAGGTGCATGAAGGCGGAGCAACGATGGACTGGATGGATCAGGAGAAGGAGCGCGGTATTACTATTACCTCTGCTGCTACCACCTGTTTCTGGACTCCGAAGTTTGGTAATTATACCGGCGTCAAACACAGAATTAATATTATCGACACACCTGGTCACGTCGACTTTACGGTTGAGGTTGAGCGCTCACTGCGCGTGCTGGACGGCGCTGTTGCGCTCTTCTGTGCGGTTGGTGGTGTAGAGCCCCAGTCTGAGACGGTGTGGCGTCAGGCAAACAAGTATGGCGTTCCGAGGATTGCCTATATCAACAAGATGGATCGCACCGGCGCAAACTTCTTTGATACGGTCAAGTCGATTCGCGAGCGACTCAGCACCAATCCGGTGCCGCTTCAGATTCCGATTGGTGAGGGCGAGATGTTTGCCGGCTTCGTGGATCTTATCAGAATGAAGGGCGTCATCTACGACAAGGAAGATGGCAGCACCTACAATGAAGTTGACATTCCGCATGACCTGCAGAATGAAGCAAGGACATGGCGCATTAATATGCTTGAGGCGGTCTCCGAGGTTGACGACACGCTTCTTGAAAAGTATCTGAACGGTGATGATATCACTGAAGCCGAGATTCGCAACGTTCTGCGTCAGGCGACCTTGAAGGTCAGCATTATTCCCGTGCTCTGTGGTTCGTCGTTCAAGAACAAGGGTGTTCAGTTCATGCTTGACTCGGTTGTTGAGTACCTTGCCTCTCCGGTTGATGTCGGGGCGGTTGAGGGTCACCATCCGCGTACCGAGGAAGCGGTCAGCCGCGAGCCGAAGGATGAGGAGCCGTTTGCAGGTCTTGCCTTCAAGATTGCAACCGATCCTTTTGTTGGTAAGCTCACCTTTTTCCGGGTCTATTCAGGTTTCCTCAAAGCTGGCAGTTATGTGCTCAACACCGTTACCGGCAAGAAAGAGCGTATCGGTCGTGTGCTGCAGATGCACTCCAACAAGCGTGAGGATCTGGATTGTGTTTATGCTGGTGATATCGCGGCGGCGGTCGGTTTGAAGGATGTTCGTACCGGCGATACCATTTGCGATGAAAATTTCCCTGTGGTTCTTGAGAAGATGGTTTTTCCTGAACCGGTTATAGAGATTGCAATTGAGCCGAAGACCAAGGTCGATTCCGACAAGCTTGGTATGTCGCTTGCAAAACTTGCTGAAGAGGATCCGACCTTCAAGGTCAAAACTGATGATGAGACTGGTCAGACGTTGATTGCCGGAATGGGCGAGCTTCATCTGGAAATTCTGGTGGATCGCCTGAAACGCGAGTTCAAGGTTGAAGCCAATGTTGGTCAGCCGCAGGTTGCTTATCGTGAGACTATCCGCGGTTCGGTTGAGTTTGAAGGTAAATTTGTTCGTCAGTCGGGCGGTAAGGGCCAGTTTGGTCTGGTCAATTTGAAGGTTGAGCCGCTTGAGGAAGGAAAAGGATATGAATTTGTTGATGCTGTCAAGGGTGGCGTTATTCCGAGAGAGTATATCCCGGCGGTCAATGTAGGTATACAGCAGGCCATGAAAGATGGTGTTGTTGCAGGTTTTCCGATGCAGGATATTAGGGTTACCTTGTTTGACGGTAAGTATCACGAGGTTGACTCTTCCGAAATGGCCTTCAAGATTGCCGGTTCCATTGGTTTCAAGGGTGCGGCGAAAAAAGCTGATCCAGTCTTGCTCGAGCCAATCATGAAGGTCGAGGTCGTGACTCCTGAAGAGTATCTCGGTGACGTGATGGGTGATTTGTCGAGCCGTCGTGGTCATATTGAGGGGATGGGTCAGAGGGCCGGTGCTCAGTTTGTCAATGCCAAGGTGCCGCTTTCGGCCATGTTTGGTTACTCTACCGATCTTCGCTCAATGAGTCAGGGACGGGCAAACTATTCGATGGAGTTTGATTGCTACCGTGAGGTGCCGCGCAATGTTGCGGAGACCTTGAAAGAGAAGCGGGTAAGCAGGGATTCGGATTAAGCGAGCCGCGGCAGTATCAGTTTCAACTATTATAAATACTAACAGATAACAGACCAGGGAGATAAGTTATGGCAAAAGAGTCCTACAAAAGGGATAAACCTCATGTCAATATCGGAACCATCGGCCACGTTGACCATGGTAAAACAACTTTGACTGCAGCAATTACTTCGGTTCTTGCAAAGCAGGGTCTTGCATTGCAGCGTGACTTCGGCAGTATCGACAAGGCTCCGGAAGAGCGTGAGCGCGGTATTACCATTTCAACGGCGCACGTTGAGTACCAGACCAAAAAGCGTCACTATGCACACATTGACTGTCCTGGTCACGCTGACTACATTAAAAACATGATCACCGGTGCTGCCCAGATGGACGGCGCGATTCTTGTTGTAGCCGGTACTGATGGTCCTATGCCCCAGACCCGTGAGCACATTCTGCTTGCCCGTCAGGTTAACGTTCCTGCTCTTGTTGTTTACCTGAACAAGGTTGACATTGCTGATCCTGAACTTATCGAGCTTGTTGAGCTTGAGCTTCGCGAGCTTTTGACCCAGTACAATTTCCCTGGCGACGATATTCCGATCATCAAGGGTTCTGCACTCAAGGCACTTGAAGGCGATCCAGAGGGTGAGAAATCCATCATGGAGCTTATGGATGCCGTTGATGAGTTCATTCCCGAGCCAGTTCGCGATATTGACAAGCCATTCCTGATGCCGGTTGAAGATGTGTTCTCTATCTCCGGTCGTGGTACTGTCGGTACCGGCAGGATCGAGAGAGGCCGTATCAAGATCAACGAAGAGGTTGAGATTGTTGGTATCCGCCCAACCCGCAAATCAGTTGTTACTGGTATTGAGATGTTCCAGAAGCTTCTTGATGAAGGTCAGGCAGGCGATAACGCCGGTCTTCTGCTCAGGGGTGTTGATAAAACCGAACTCGAGCGTGGTATGGTTATTGCCAAACCAGGCACCATCAAGCCGCACACCAAGTTCAAGGCTGAGGTCTACATTCTTAAAAAGGAAGAGGGTGGCCGTCATACACCGTTCTTTAACGGTTACCGTCCCCAGTTCTACTTCCGTACCACAGACGTTACGGGTAACGTAACCCTGCCGGAAGGTGTTGAAATGGTTATGCCTGGCGACAACCTCTCGGTTGAAGTTGAACTGCTCGCTCCTATCGCCATGGATGAGAACCTGCGTTTTGCTATCCGTGAAGGTGGCCGTACGGTTGGTGCAGGATCGGTAAGCAAGATCATCGAGTAACTCGATTGTATAGCGTCCCGGGGTCGGGTCTTAAAACCCGCCCCCTTTTATTTTATTGATAACATAGAAACAGGGTTGACAAGTGGCTGTACAGCAAAAGATAAGGATCAAGCTCAAGTCTTACGACCATAGTCTGGTTGATAAGTGGGCTTTAAGGATTATTGATGTAGTCAAGCAGACCGATGCCATCATCTATGGTCCGATACCGCTGCCTACAAAATCGCATGTCTATACCGTGAACCGGTCTCCGCATGTCGACAAGAAGTCACGTGAGCAGTTTTCTTTCTCCTCCCACAAGAGGCTGATCGAAATTATAAACCCGACATCCAGAACCATTGATATGCTGATGAAGCTTGAGCTTCCGAGTGGCGTCGATGTTGAAATTAAGTCTTAACGAATTAGAAAAGCTATTGATATGGGTGCGATTCTTGGAAAGAAAATCGGTATGACCCGTTTATTTAATGATAAACGCGAGGCTGTACCCTGCACGGTTATCCAGGCGGGTCCATGCTTTGTGACGCAGGTTAAGCTTGTTGATACGGACGGCTACGATGCATATCAGATCGGTATCGGGGAAAGAAAAGAGAAAAAAGTCAGCAAGCCATTACAGGGCCATTATAAAAAAGCTGGAGTTACTCCTGGTTTCATGTTGGCCGAGTTTGATTTCTCTGAGCTTAGTCAGGAACTTGTGCTCGGTAGCCCGGTGAGTGTCGAGTCGTTCAAGGAAGGCGAAAAGGTCAACGTTCTCGGTGTTTCAAAAGGAAAGGGTTTTGCTGGTGTGGTCAAACGTCACGGCTTTAGCGGTGGCCCGAGAACACATGGTCAGTCGGACAGGCTGAGAGCTCCGGGCTCCGTCGGCGGCTCATCAGATCCTTCAAGGGTTTTCAAGGGAACCAGAATGGCTGGACGCATGGGATCGGACAATATTACCGTCAAGAATCTTGAAATTGTCAAGATCATGCCGGAGTCCAATCTTATTGTTATCAAGGGAGCTGTTCCTGGGCCAAGGAACTCCTATGTAAAGATTGTTTCTACAAAAAAGTAAAAGCTGAATGCACGAAGCTATGGAACTTAAAGTCTTAAATACCGCCGGTGCTGAAACCGGGGAAGTGGTAACGCTCCGTGACGATATATTCGGCGCAGAAGTATCAGAACATGCGATGTACCTCGACGTCAAGTCGATCCTCGCACACAAAAGGCAGGGAACCCACAAGTCGAAGACGCGTGGTGAAGTCCGGGGTGGCGGCAGAAAGCCGTTACGCCAGAAAGGTACCGGTAATGCCCGTCAGGGTTCCAGCCGTTCTCCGCTCAATATCGGCGGTGGTACCATCTTTGGACCTACACCCCATGCTTACGAGCAGAAAGTCAACAAGAAGGTCAAGCTACTTGCACGCCGTTCAGCGTTGAGCGCCAAGGCTGCTGCTGGCCAGATTCTTATTGTTGAGGATTTCAAGCTCGATCAGCTCAAGACCAAGCCGGTTGCCGATATTCTGAAGAACCTCGGTCTTTCCGAGAAAAAGACCCTGATGCTTACTCCGGAATATGATCTCCTTATTGCAAGGTCTGGAAGAAATATCAAGGTGCTCAACATTATGACTGCCGATGCGGCTTCAACGTACGATATCCTTAACAGCCATACCCTGTTACTGCATAAGACCTCGTTGAAAAAAATAGAAGATATTTTAGGGTAATTGGAGTTTTCCAGCAAAAAGGAGTGAATGAGATGAAAAACCCGTTATTGCGCCCCTGGTTGACAGAGAAAAGCACCGGGCTGACAGAGAAGAAAGGACAGTATGTCTTCATTGTCAAACCTGATGCAGATAAGACCGATATCAGGATAGCAGTAGAACAGAAATTCGGTGTTGAGGTAAAATCAGTCCGCACGATCAACTACCTCGGGAGATCCCGTAGTCAGCATACTCGTAAAGGTTTGATTACCGGTAAAAAAAGCGACTGGAAGAAAGCTATAGTCACTCTTGCAAAGGGTCAGGCAATCGATTACTACTCGGGCGCCACCCAGAAGAGCGAAGGATAGAAATTATAAAAAGGATAGATCATACATTCAAATGGCTATAAGGAAATTAGCGCCGGTAACGCCAGGGTCAAGATTCATGTCATACCCTGCATTCGATGAAATCACAAAGAGCACGCCGGAAAAAGGCCTGCTTGTGCCCCTAAAGAAGTCGGGTGGCCGCAATGCTGCGGGACGCAAAACTTCAAGGCACAGAGGTGGCGGGCACAAAAGGCATTACAGGATTGTCGATTTCAAACGCACCAAGGATGGCATCCCGGCAACGGTGGCTGCTATTGAGTATGATCCGAATCGTTCATCAAGAATTGCATTATTGCATTACAATGATGGAGAAAAACGTTATATTCTCGCCCCGAAAGGTTTGAAAGTCGGCGACAAGGTGGAGAGTGGTGACAAGGTGGAGATCAAGGTAGGCAATACCATGCCGCTGAAAAACATTCCGCTTGGCACCGATATTCACAATATAGAGATGAAGGCCGGAAAGGGTGGCCAGATTGTACGTTCAGCAGGAGCATTTGCTGTACTTGCCGCTCGTGAAGGTGATTATGTTACCCTGAAGCTTCCTTCCGGCGAAATCCGCAAGGTAAGGGTTGAATGCCGCGCAACCATTGGTGTGATTGGCAATGCTGATCATGAAAATGTGGTGCTTGGCAAGGCAGGAAGAAGCCGCTGGCTTGGAATACGGCCGCAGACAAGAGGTATGGCGATGAACCCGGTCGATCACCCGATGGGTGGTGGTGAAGGTAAATCGAAGTCCGGCGGTGGAAGAAAGCATCCGATGTCCCCATGGGGTCAGCTTGCCAAGGGCCTGAAGACCAGAAACAAGAAGAAGGCTTCACAGAAATTGATTGTACGCGGCAGAAACGCCAAATAACTATAGCTGTTAACAACAACAAGCAGAGAAATTATGCCAAGATCACTTAAAAAGGGACCGTTCATTGATATAAAACTGGAACAGCGGATCCTTGATATGAACAGCAAGGGTGAAAAGAAGGTTATCAAGACCTGGTCCAGAAGCTCAATGATTTCACCTGATTTTGTCGGTCATACGATCGCTGTGCATAATGGCAAGAACCATGTGCCGGTCTATGTTGGTGATAACATGGTAGGTCACAAGCTTGGAGAGTTTGCCCCGACACGGAATTTTCGCGGGCATGCTGGCGGTAAGGCTGAAAAAGGCGGATCAGCTCCTAAGAAAAAATAAATTGAATAACGCGAAAGGGTAAAGATATCATGCAAGCTAAAGCAATTTTACGGAATACGCCAACATCGCCCAGGAAAATGCGTCTTGTAGCGGGTCTGGTTCGGGGGAAGCAGGTTGATCTGGCGAAAGCTATTCTGCTCAACTCAACCAAGGCAGCTTCACGGAACGTCATGATGACTTTGAAGTCAGCCGTTGCAAATTATGCACAGTTGAATCCGGATGGAAGAGTTACCGATCAGGAGCTTTTCATCAAGGAGGTCTTTGTAGACGAGGGCTCGACACTCAAAAGAACACTTCCGGCTCCGATGGGTCGTGCTTTCAGGATACGTAAAAGATCAAATCATCTGACGATAGTCATTGATAAGGTTAAAAATCCAGTAACAAAATAAAACAAGGAGAACGCATTGGGTCAGAAAGTTAATCCTACTGGATTCAGGCTCGGAATTATCAAGGACTGGACTTCCCGCTGGTACGATGACAGCCCTGTTATTTCGGAAAAAATAAAGCAGGACCATGTTATCCGAACCTATGTCCTTGCCCGTTTAAAGAAGGAAAGAGCTGGTGTTGCTCGCATTATTATTGAGAGAACAACCAAGCATGTCAAGATCAATATTTATGCAGCCCGTCCGGGTGCCGTTGTTGGCAGAAAGGGCGAGGAGATCAACAATCTTTCTCAGGAACTGAGCCGTATCACCGGTAAAGAGGTAAAGATTGATGTTGTTGAGGTTGTCAAGCCGGAAATCGAGGCGCAGTTGATCGGCGACAATATTGCTTACCAGCTTGAAAATCGCGTATCGTTCAGAAGAGCCATGAAGCAGGCGATCCAGCAGGCCATGCGCGCTGGAGCTGAGGGTGTCAGAATTCGTTGTGCCGGTCGTCTTGGTGGAGCTGAAATTGCCCGTGCCGAGCAGTACAAGGAAGGCAAGATCCCGCTTCACACGATTCGTGCAAATGTTGATTATGCAAGTGTTACAGCGCATACTATTGCCGGTACCATTGGAATAAAGGTCTGGGTCTATAAGGGTGAAGTGCTGGTTCAGCGTATCGACGCAATTGAAGAGGATGAGATGAAGAGGATGAAGGAACGACGTGGAGATGCCGGTGCACGGGCCCGCGATAATCGTACCAAGCGTCGCCGCCGTACCAAGCGTGCCTAAATTATGAGATCCAATACAATCAGAAAACGAATGGAGTTGCCGGTATGTTAATGCCAAAGAGAGTTAAATATAGAAAGACACAAAGAGGCCGGATGAAAGGCAATGCCGGACGTGGGACATCTGTATCTTTCGGTT